>NZ_JAYJLM010000005.1:0-423464 GCF_051948915.1 Stutzerimonas sp. Brlt_14 | reverse complement strand
CCCGACCGAAGCCACCAACAGGACTCAACCACCACCCTGTCAGCGCGGCGCATTCTACTCGAATCCGCCACCAGTGCAACCCTTTTTATTTAGCTAACCTTTTGATTTACAAGAGGTTTTGCTTGAGGACTGCGCCGGAAGTGGTGCGCATTATAGGCACCTGAAAACAGCCGTCAACCGTTTATTTCGGTTATGCGGGAATTAGTGTAGCCCACCTTGCCTCGCACCGAGCGAGCAGCTGGATGCGAGGCAACCTACTCAAAACAAGGTGAGCGTGTAGCTGAGAATCAGACGGTTCTCGTCGATATCGCTGCGGTAATTCGAGCGCGCCGCCACGTTGCGCAGGCGGATACCCACATTCTTGAGCGGACCGCTCTGCACTGTGTAGCCGATGTCCAGATCGCGCTCCTGCGCCGTACCTTCGAACCCCATTCCCGTGCTCACATTATCGCTGGTGATATAACGCACCGTCGCGATAAGACCAGGCCTGCCCATCGCGGCAAAATCGTAGTCGTAGCGAGCCTGCCAGGAGCGCTCGTCCCGCTCGGCGAACTCATAGGTGGGCACCTCATTGCCCAGAGGCGAGACGTTCGCGAAGACGCGGGGAAAAGCGCTGTCGCCATACATGGCCTGATAGCCGATATAGAAGGTATGACCGCCTCGCTTTGCCGACAGCAGCGAGCAGATAGCCTGGTTGTCCACATTGCCGGCCAGCTTGCCGCCGTCGGCCTGCGAATCGTAGTAGCCGAGGTTGGCGCCCAGAATCCAGTCGCCGAGCGGTTCGCTATGCTTCAGGCCGATGTAGCTCTGGTTATAGATGTCCTCGAGCTGCGCATACCAGAGGCCGAAAGACGTGCGCTTGCCATTGAATGCGTAATCGCCGCCGGCGTAGTTGAACGCATCGCTGAGTGCTGCCTGAGGCGTTCGGCCCAGCATGGCCCGCATCCGGTCATCGCCGGCCTCGTTACGCAGGCTGGTCGAGCGCAAACGACCGCCCTGCAGGGTCAACCCATCGACTTCATTGGAGACGATGCTGACGCCCTGATAGGTGGGCGGGAGCAGCCGAATATCACTGAAGGTCAGCACTGGCAGATTGGGTTGCAGCTCACCTACCTTCAGTTCAGTCTTCGACACCTTTGCCTTGAGTGCCACCCCCATGCGGCTGTACTCATCCGGCGCGCGGCCATCGCCCCCAACCGGGAGCAGGCCGGTACCACTGCGATCACGGCTGCTGTCGAGCTTGATTCCCAGCTGCCCGATGGCGTCGGCGCCGAAGCCGACAGTTCCAGGGGTATAGCCCGACCTGAAGTTGAGAATGAACCCCTGCCCCCACTCCTCCGCCTTCGATTGCTGATTGGGGCCGACAATGTCGGAGAAGTCCCGGCTGAAATAGTAGTTACGCGCCTGCAATGTTGCCCTGGCGTCCGTGATGAAGCCGGCGTCTGCGGCAAACGCCGGAGAAATCATGGACGTCATGCCAGCAGCCAGGGTGAGTCGGGAAATGGATACCTTCTGCATCATCTAACTCTCTTGTTGTTGTTTTCAGGGTGCACGCAGCCGCTCCCCCGGCAGCAGCCGGGGAGCGCGACGAGCTCGTCATGGGTGAGTGGTTCGATTACCGGGGCGGTCACCGAGCCGGCTGTTCCTTGCGGCCAACAGCCGGGGGTGACGCGACCGCTGGGATTGGTTTGCGCAGGCCCAGCAACAGATGCGCGGCGATACCGAAGATCAGGCCCCAGAACGCCGCCGACAGCCCGAGGAAGGACATGCCCGATGCGGTGACCAGAAAGGTGATCAAGGCCGCCTCACGGTCGGCGGGCACGGCCATTGCCGCGCTCAATGCCCCACCGATGGCCGCGAGCAGCGCCAGGCCGGCCAGCGCGGCGATCAACGCGGCGGGGAATGCGCTGAAGATCGAAACCAGCGTCGCCCCGAAGATGCCCAGCACCAGGTAGAAGACGCCACCCGACACTCCTGCGACGTAACGCTTGGACGGATCCTCGTGCGACTCCCGGCCCGTGCAGATCGCCGCCGTGATCGCCGCCAGGTTCAATCCGTGACAGCCGAACGGTGCCAGCAGCAGCGAACCCAGTGCGCTGCTGCTGATCAGCGGACTGGCCGGCGTCTCGTAGCCGTCGTTGCGCAGCACCGCCATGCCAGGCACGAACTGTCCAGTCAGCGCCACCATCACCAGCGGAAAGGCGATATTGAGGATGACCTGCCAGCTGAACTCCGGGGCGATCCATACCGGCGTCGCCAGCCCGATGACCAGTGCATCACTGCGCAACTCACCCGAGGCGATGGTGATCGTCACACCGACCACCAGCACGGCGAGCACGGCGTAACGGGGCAAGGCACGCTTGAACAGCAGATAGGTGCCGAACATCGCCAGCACCAGCCAGGGTTGTTCCTTGACCGAGACGAACAGCCCGGTGCCAAAACGGAACAGGATGCCGGCCAGCATGCCCGCGGCGATGGCGGCCGGCAGGCGATTGATGATCCGGTCGAACGCGCCGGACAGTCCTACCAGCAGCACCACCACGCTGGTGGCGATATAGGCGCCGACCGCCTCGTTCAGCGTGATATCCGGCAACATGGTTACCAGCAGCGCCGAGCCCGGTGCCGACCAAGCGATGATGATGGGAACCCGGTAGCGCACACTGAGCAGAATGCCGAGCACGCCGCTACCGATGGAGATGGTCCATACCCAGGACGAGAGCACGTCATGCGGCAAATTCGCGGCCTTAGCCGCCTGGAAGATGATCACCAGCGGACCGGCGTAGGAAATCACGGTCGCGATAAAGCCGGCAACCACGGCGGAGAGCGAGAAGTCTTTCATCAGAGCTTTCATGTCGCCTCGCAAGGCAGGCCTGGCGATCCGTGGCGGACGCCCGGATCACTCTTGTTATGAATGAAGCGGCTGCATTACCGGTGCAGCGCCGCTGCGGTGCCCGGGAGTCCGGACACCGCGGGGACCGTCAGGCCTGCTGTAGCGCCCGTGGCCGCTTGCTGCGCTGCTCGGCTTGCGGGGCCGGCGCCTTCTGCAGCTGGAAGTCGAAATCCACTTCGGCAAAACGCCCCTGCACGCCCCGTGCTTGTGCGGCTTCGGCATCGTCGATGAAGCGGATGTCGCCGACCAGACCATCGCGCGTGGCGTAAGCGAAGTCGTCCCAGAGGTATTTGTCGCCAGCCAGGTTGATCTGCGTGGTCAGGTGACGATGGCCAGGCGCGGAGATGAAGAAATGAATGTGCGCCGGCCGCTGGCCGTGACGACCGAGCATGTCGAGCACCTCCTGGGTCGGCCCGTCGGGCGAGCAGCCATAGCCGGACGGCACGATGCTGCGCGCGCGGTAATAGCCGTTCTCGTCGGTGACGATCCGCCGGCGCAGGTTGTACTCGGACTGGCTCTTGTCGAAGTAGGAATAGTTGCCCTTGGTGTTGGCGTGCCAGAGATCGACCACCGCACCGGCCAGCGGCTCGCCGGTCGGATCGAGGACACGGCCTTGCAGGAACATCACAGTGGCGACATCGTCTTCGCTACCGTCATCCATGCGCGCGATGCCCTGAGCGATTGGCGCGCCGGCGACGTACAGCGGACCTTCGATGGTGCGCGGGGTGCCGCCGACCAGTCCTTCCTGTTCGTCCTTGGCGTCCTGCAGCAGGTCGAGGTAATGCTCCAGTCCGAGTCCGGCGACCAGCAAGCCGGCTTCGTGGCGACCGCCGAGACGGTTGATGTAGTCCACCGCCTTCCAGAACTCGTCCTGGGTGATTTCCAGGTCTTCGATGATCCTTGCGGTGTCCGCCAGGACGCGGTTGATCACCGTCTTCAGGCGGCTGCTACCCGCGTCGTTGTTGAAGCCGCTGGCTTCCTTGAAGAACTGCTGCACGTCGTTGGTGTGGGAGATTTTCACAGTCATGGCTCAGGCCTCGTTTTGTAATTGTCGTTGCACGGGTTCAGCGATCGGTGCGGACCCCAGTTCGGACGGGATCAGCGGTCGTCGTCACGAATCGAGGACGGGTGGCGGCACAGCGCGTTGACCTCGATCTCCATGTAGGGGAACAGCGGCAGCTGCATCAGGGTGTCGTGCAGTTCCTGCACGCTGGCGACGTCGAACACGCTGTAGTTGGCGTACTGGCCGGCAATGCGCCAGAGGTGGCGCCACTTGCCTTCACGCATCAGGCTCTGCGCCAGTTCCTTCTCGTCGGCCTTGAGCTTGGCGGCCTGGGCCGGATCCATGTCGACCGGCAGTTTCACGATCATCTTCACGTGGAAGAGCATCTCGGGTCCTCCTCTTACTTACGGGCGAAGAACGCCAGGCGCTCTTCATCCAGGCTCAGGCCAAGACCGGGCGTGCGCGGCACTTCCAGCTGGAAGTCGCGGTAGACCGGCGCCTGAGTGACGATTTCCTCGGTGAGCAGCAGCGGGCCGAACAGCTCGGTGCCCCAGGTCAACCTGTTGAGGGTGACGAAGGCGTGCGCCGAGGCCAGGGTGCCGATGGCGCCTTCGAGCATGGTGCCGCCATACAGCGCGACACCTGCCGCTTCGGCGATCTGCGCGGTGCGCAGCACGGCACGCGGGCCGCCGTTCTTGGCGATCTTCAACGCGAAGATGCTGGCCGCACCGTCGGCCGCCAGGCTGAAGGCATCCTCGACGCTCTCGATGGACTCGTCGGCCATGATCGGTGCCGGGCTGCGCTGATTCAGGCGCACCTGCCCGCCGCGGTTGATCCGCGAGATCGGCTGTTCGATCAGGTCGATGCCGTTGTCGCCGAGGACGCGACAGGCGCGCAGCGCCACCGACTCGTCCCAGGCCTGATTGACGTCGACGCGCACGCTGGCGCGCTCGCCGAGGGCCTGCTTGATGGCGATGACATGGTTGAGGTCGGCATTCACCTCGCCGGCGCCGATCTTCAGCTTGAAGATGCGATGACGGCGGATATCGAGCATGCGCTCGGCCTCTTCGATGTCCTTAGCGGTATTGCCGCTGGCCAGGGTCCAGGCCACTTCCAGACTGTCGCGTACCCGACCGCCGAGCAGCTCGCTGACCGGTAGACCAAGACGCTTGCCCTGAGCATCGAGCAATGCGCTCTCGACACCGGACTTGGCGAAGGTGTTGCCCTTCGCCGCCTTGTCCAGGCGCAGCATGGCGGCGTTGATGTTGGCGGCCTCCTGGCCCACTAGCAGCGGGCCGAGGTGGCTGTCGATGTTCTGCTTGATGCTTTCCGGGCTCTCGTTGCCGTAGGCCAGGCCACCGATGGTGGTGGCCTCGCCGATGCCTTCGATGCCGTCGCTGCACTGCACACGGACGATCACCAGCGTCTGTTGCTGCATGGTGTGCATCGCCAGCTTGTGCGGGCGGATGGTCGGCAGGTCGACGATGATCGTCTGGATGCGTTCGATCAGGATGGGGCTCATGGCGATATCCGTGTTGAAGGTTCAGTGATCAGGCCTTGGCCGCTGCCGTCATCACCACCGGCGCGGGCGTGCCGCTGCGCTTGCTGGAGATGGCGAAGACGGCTATGGCCAGGGCGGCGATGACACCCGGCACGGCGAAGGCGATGAAGTTCAGTTGCAGCGGCAGGTTGATGCCCAGCAACGCACCGCCAAGCAGCGGGCCGACGATGGCGCCGTTGCGGCCGATGCCCGAGGCCCAGCCGAGACCGGTGGAGCGGATCGACAAGCCATAGAACTGCGCGGCGGTCGCGTAGAGCAGGATCTGCGTGCCGATTACGGTGGCACCGGCGATGAAGATCAGCGTGTAAAGCACTGGCATCGGCGTCTTGAAGCCCAGCAGGCTGATGGAGGCCACCGACACGGCGAAGAACACCACCACCACTTTCGACAGGTTGAATCGATCGCCCAGCCAGCCGCCGAGGATGGCGCCGGCCATGCCGCCGAAGTTCAGCGCGAGCAGGAACGACAGACTCGAACCGAGGCTGTATCCGGCGTTGGCCATCAGCTTCGGCAACCAGGAACCCAGCGCGTAAACCATCAGCAGGCAACAGAAGAACGCCAGCCACAGGGAGAAGGTGCGCACGCCACGGCCTTCGCGGAACAGCTCCAGCACCGAGCCACTCTTGCCCTTCACATCGGTCATCACCAGCTCGTCGGCAGCGCTCAGCTGGCGGCCCGGGTCGACCTTGGCCAGCAACGCCCGCGCCTGCTCACCTCGGCCCTGGCGCACCAGGAAGCCGACCGACTCGGGCAGATACCAGAGAATCACCGGCAACAGCAGCAGCGGCACGGCGGCGGCGAAGAACATGGCTTCCCAGCCGAAGCGAGGCAGCATGTAGATCCCGAGGCCGGCCGACAGCATGCCGCCCAGCGAATAGCCGCTGAACATGACGGCCACCAGCGTGCTGCGTAGCCGCTTGGGCGCGTACTCGTTCATCAGCGCCACCACGTTGGGCATCAGCCCGCCGCAGCCGAGCCCGGCGAGGAAGCGGAAAATGCCGAACTCGATAGGAGTGCTGGCGAAGCCGTTGAGCACGGTGGCGCTGCTGAACAGCACGAAACAGATGGCGATGCCCTTCTTGCGGCCGATGCGGTCGGCCAGGGTGCCGAACGCCAGTGCGCCGAACATCATGCCGAACAGCGCATAACTGCCCAGTGCGCCCGCTTCCAGCGGGGTCAGCCCCCACTCCTTCATGATCACCGGCAGCACCACGCCGTAGATGAACAGGTCGTAGCCGTCGAAGATCAGCAGCAGTGCGCAGAGGCACACCACCAGCCAGTGGAAGCGGTTGAAGCGTGCGTTATCGATGATGTCGTGAACGTCTACTTTTCGCATGGCAAGACTCTCTATTGTTTTTGTTAGTCGCGGATCGGCTGCAGCGATGGATCACCGCGCCGCCGATGTGCCTTGGCCTTGACCGGTCGAGCCGGCCCGGGTACTGCTCAACCGAGATCGCCACCACCCACCGGCAGTGTCACGCCGGTGATGTAGGAGGCCTCATCGGACGCGAGAAAAAGAATCGCGCCGGCCTGCTCGTCGATGGTTCCGTAGCGTTTCATCAACGAGGATTCCACCGTCTGATCGACGATCTGCTGGTACCAGATCTTTTCCTGCTCGCACTGCTCGGCTGCGTTGCGTGGAATACGCCGCGGTGGCGCCTCGGTACCGCCGGGTGCGGTGGCGTTGACGCGGATGCCCCGCTGGGCGTTCTCGAAGGCCAGGCACGCGGTCAGCGCATTGACGCCACCCTTGGCCGCACCGTAGGGCACCCGGTTGAGGCTGCGCGTGGCGATCGATGAGACATTGACGATGGCCCCGCCGCCCTGCTCCAGCATGTGCGGAAGCGCGGCGTGGCAGCACCACAGCGTGGGGAACAGCGAGCGACGCACCTCGGCCTCGATCTCATGTTCCTGGTAATGCTCGAAGGGCTTGGCCCAGATGGTTCCACCGACGTTGTTGACGAGGATGTCGAGACGGCCGAAACGCTCTTTCGCGGCATCCATCACCCGATGGCAGTCGGCGAACTGCTCGAGATCGGCGGTCAGGGTCAGTACCTCGGCGCCCTGCCCCAGTTGATCGGCCAGTTCATGGACCAGTTCGGAACGGTCCACGGCCACCAGCCGGCCACCTTCCTCGACGAATCGCTCGGCGACACGGCGACCGATGCCCTGGGCCGCGCCGGTGATCACCGCGACCTTGTTCTGAAATCGTGTGTTCATCTACCCAAACCTCTGGAATGGCGAGGATTCGGTGGGCAATGCGGCGCAGTTGCCCACCCTGCGACCGGTGGATCAGGCGCTGGCGGCGAACTTCTCGTAGTAGAAGTTGGCCGGCTGCAGGCCTTGCTCACGAATGAACTGGTTGACCGACTCGACCATGGGCGGCGGACCGCACAGGTAGATGTCCACCTCGCCGTCGTTGAGGTGTTTGGGTTCGATGTGCTGGGTCACGTAGCCCTTGTGCGGGTACTGGCTGTCGGAGCTGGACACGCAGGCGCTGTAGGTGAAGTTCGGAATGCGCGCAGCGAAGTCTTCGAGACGGTCCATCTCTACCAGATCGAAATCGTTGGAGACGCCGTAAATCAGGTGCAGCGGATGCGCGCTGCCCTGCTCGGCGATCTTCTCCAGCATCGCAGTGAAAGGCGCCAGGCCCGTGCCGCCGGCCAGCAAGAGCAGCGGCCGCTTGATCTCGCGCAGATAGAAGCTGCCCAACGGGCCGGCCAGGGTGAGGCTGTCGCCGGCCTTGGCCATGCCGCTCAAGAAGCTGCTCATCAGCCCGCCCGGCACGTTGCGGATCAGGAAGCTGACCTCACCGCCCTTCTGCAGCGAGCTGAACGAGTAGGCGCGGGTCTGGTCGGTGCCCGGCACCTGCAGGTTGACGTACTGCCCAGGCAGGAAGGCCAGCTGGCTCAGCGACTCGCCCTTGATCGACAGCGCAATGGTGCTCTGCGACAGCTGGCGCACGTTGCTGATGGTCGCCTGGTAACTGGCCTGCGTGGTCTTGCAGACATCCGAGGATGCCGGCACGCGGATCACGCAGTCGCTCTCGGCACGCATCTGGCAGGTCAGCACATAGCCGTGCGCAGCTTCGTTCTCGCTCAGCGCGTCCTCGATGTATTCCTCGCCGAGGTCATAACTCCCGGCTTCGGCGAGGCACTTGCAGGCCCCGCAGGCACCGTCGCGACAGTCCAGCGGGATGTTGATGCCCTGGCGGTAGGCTGCGTCGGCGACGGTTTCGCCAAGATTGGCCTCGATGAAGCGGGTCACCCCGTCCTCGAAATTCAATGCGATCTGGTGAGTCATGGCCTTGCCCTCACAGGTGATAGACGTCGATCAGCTGGCGGATGTAGTCGTTCTTCAGCACGACCTTCTTGTGCTTGATCAGCGGACTCTCGCCACGGGTGTCGAGCGTGTAGAAGCTGGTGCCGTAGAAGTGGTCGACGGTCTTGTAGCGAAAGCTCATCGTGTGCCAGTTGAAGCGCAGCTTGCAGAAGCCCTCGCCCTGCTCGATCAGCTCCAGGTTGCTGATGTTGTGCGAGGTGCGTGTATCTGGGATCGTGGCGCTGGAGCGCTCGGTGCGGATGCGAAACACACGGTCTTCCAGGCCGCCACGGTTGCCGTACCAGATCAGCGAGATTTCCCGCTGCGGATCTTCGGTGAGCTGGTCGGCGTCGTCCCAGGCCGGCATCCAGAAGGTGGCGTCGGCGGCATACAGTTCCAGCCAGCTGTCCCAGTCCTTGTCGTCGAGGTAGCGCGCTTCGCGGTAGAGGAAGTCACGCGCGGTTTCGTAGGCGATGCTCATTTTTATGCACCCTCCACGTGAATCAGCTGTTCCTGCTCGGCCTTCACGGCCTTGATCATCTGCTGTTGCCAGTAGTGGTGCTGCAGCACGAACAGGCCCTCGTCCTCGGTGCGCGCACCGCTCATCATCGGCTGCAGGTCGATGCTGCGGGCGCCATCGTCCGCTCCCTCGATCCAGTGCTTGGCACCGCGGGACATGTCGTTCCATTCCATGGCGCGACCGGCAAAGCCCTGCTGGCAGGCGCGGAACTCTTCAAGGTCATCCGGCGTGGCCATGCCGCTGACATTGAAGAAGTCTTCGTACTGACGAATGCGCCGCGCCCGCGCTTCGGCACTCTCGCCCTTGGGTGCGATGCAGTAGATGGTGACTTCGGTCTTGTCCACCGACAGCGGCTTGGCGATGCGCAGCTGCGAGCCGAACTGATCCATCAGGTACAGGTTCGGGTAGAGGCACAGGTTGCGCGAGTTCTCGATCATCCAGTCGGTACGGGCCTGGCCGAACTCGGCGACCATCTCCTCGCGACGGGCATACAGCGGGCGATCTTCCGGGTTGTCCCAGCGAGTCCAGAGCAGTAGATGGCCGTTCTCGAAGGAATAGAAACCACCGCCCTTCTTGCCCCAGCCGCCGGCGCTCATCGCACGGATGTCGTCGCCGGCTTCCTTGAGCTTGCGCTGCTGCTGGGTGGCGGCGTAGTTCCAGTGCACGGCGGTGACGTGGTAGCCATCGGCGCCGTTCTCGGCCTGCAGCTTCCAGTTGCCTTCATAGACATAGGTGGACGAGCCGCGCAGCACTTCGATGCCATCCGGCGATTGATCGACCACCATGTCGATGATCTTGCGTGACTCGCCAAGGAATTCCTCAAGCGGGGCGACGTCCTCGCGCAGGCTGCCGAAGAGGAAGCCGCGGTAGGACTCGAAGCGGGCGACCTTCTTCAAGTCATGGGAGCCGTCGCAGTTGAAGCTGTCGGGGTAGCCGGCTTCCTTGGGGTCCTTGACCTTGAGCAGCTTGCCCGAGTTGTTGAAGGTCCAGCCATGGAACGGACAGGTGTAGGTCGCCTTGTTGCCGCTCTTGAAGCGGCAGAGCATGGCACCGCGGTGGCTGCAGGCGTTGATGAAGGCGTTGAGTTCACCCTCCTTGTTGCGCGCGATGAAGATCGGCTGACGCCCCATCTGGGTGGTGTAGTAGTCGTTCTTCTCGGGGATCTGGCTCTCGTGAGCGAGGTAGATCCAGTTGCCCTCGAAGATGTGCTTCATCTCCAGATCGAACAACCGAGGGTCGGTGAACATCTCCCGCTTGCAGCGAAAGATGCCCTTCTCTTTGTCGTCTTCGAGCAGCGAATCAAGGTAGTCGATTCCCAGGGACATGGCCGGGGCCTCCATTGTTATTGTTTCCACGTGATGAAGGCTACGGCGGGGGGAACGGCATCAATATCCGTTTTCTGCAGCATCTCTATCCGTTTTCTGCAACACGCAGGCAGACGGATGCCGCGCCTGCAGCGACGCGCTGAGGGCGATCAGCGAAGGGAGGAATGGGCGTAGCGGATGCGGCCGCCGTCAGGCTGGCGGCCGCCGAAGCGGATCAGTGATGGCGGCGCAGGGTGTCCGACGGCAGCTCGCCGAAGGTGCTCTTGTAGCTTTCCGAGAAGCGCCCCAGATGCATGAAGCCGTAGTCCATGGCGATCTCGGTGATGTTGCGTACCCTGGCCGAAGGGTCGCTCAGCCGGCCATGGATCTGCTCCAGCTTGCGCTGGCGGATGTAGGACTTGGGCGTGGTGCCGACCTTGCGCTCGAACAGCAGGTACAGCGAGCGCAGGCTCATGTTGGCCAGTTCGGCCAGCTGTTCAACGGAGATATCCTGTTTCAGATGCTCGTCGATGTAGTCGGTCAGCCGACCGAACGACGGGCAGCTGTCACCGAACGGATCGCGCTGGATATTACTGGCCAGGCTGCAGAGCAGCTTGCTGGCGATGATCCGGCTGTACTGCTCCTGAATCTGCGGGATGCTCTGCTCGGAGCCCGCCTCGCGGCAGACCAGCCCGAGCAGGCTGTCGAAGCCGTCCATTTCGCCGAGCGCATGGCGATTGGCACTGAACCGTATGCCACCGGAGGGTGCACGCCATTGGTTCTCGCTGCAGGCCTGTTCGAGGAAGGAGGCCGGCAGCTTGACGATCAGCTTTTCGCAGTCGTCCGAGTAGGTCAGGTCAACCGGATCGTCAGGGTTGATCAGCAGCAGCTCACCGGGGGTGAAATAGTGCTCCTGGCCCCGTCCGCGCCACAGGCAATGGCCACGCTGCAGCAGTTGCAGGTGATAGATGGTTTCCAGGGCTGGCGAGGTGACATGAACGCTGCCGCCATAACTGATCTGGCAAAGGTCGAGCTTGCCGAACTTGCAGTGGCTGAGGCTGGCCTGAGGCGTGCCGGTACGAGGCAGACGAATGCAGTGCACGCCTACATGCTGATTGACGTAGTCCGACACCGCATGCGGATCAGCACGCTCGAAGATCCTGCTTTTTTCATTCAGCAGTCGTTCCATCACCCGGCACTCGGTTGTTTTTATAGTTGGCCGGCGCTTGGTGGCCGGCTTGGTCGGTATCACGCAGATCGAGAATATTGATCTGCGTCAAGAATATCGACTGATCGAAGCATAGGAGATTCGACCAACGGCGGACACCCCGCCGTTCGGTGACCGAACAGTTTTTGCACAAGCGCGCCATCGTTCACATATGGGCACGATTGCGGCGGAACGCTCGGCGCCTCTTCGCACTCTGAGTGCAGATCGCACAAAACGGATAGGTCGTTGGGCGACGCCGAGCATCGGCGGCCCTGCGACCCAGCACAAGAAGGTGTGCCCTGCATGAAGATTTCCCTCTTCCCCATCCCCCTGCTGGCACTGCTCTGCAGCGGCACCAGCGCCGCATCCGCGGTCACAGAACCGGCTCACGACGGGTTGGCTGCGCTGGAGGTCGTACGCCCGAGCCGCACCTGCTCGTCGTTGCTCACGCTCGACCTCGCATCGATCGGCGGAAGCGGTAGTCGCGTCACGTCCGCATCGGTACAGGACACTGATCAGGGCGCCACCGTATGCAATGTCGAAGGCACGCTGGCACCGAGCATCGGCTTTCGCGTGCAACTGCCGCTGGATGGCTGGACCCAGCGCTTCCTGCAGGTCGGCTGCGGCGGGTTGTGCGGCCGCATTTCTCTGAGACCGGACGCAGTCGCAGGCTGCGTACCGTTCGAAAGCGGCCGCTTCGTCGTAGCCAGTACCGACATGGGTCATCAGGGCAATGGCGGGACCTTCGGTGCCAATCCGCAGCAGCGCGCCGATTTCGCCCACCGCGGTGTGCACCTCACCGCACGGGCTGCGAAAGCACTGATCAAAACCTTCTACGACCGGGGTCCGGCGTATTCCTATTTCAGTGGATGCTCGGACGGCGGGCGCGAAGCCCTGATCGAGGCGCAACGCTATCCGGACGACTTCGACGGCATCGTCGCCGGCGCGCCGGCAATGAATTTCCAGGTGCAGAACTCGCTGCTGCACGCCTGGCAGGCGCGGGTGAACCGCGCCCCGGATGGTCGCAGCGTGCTGGTCGCCTCACAGCTGCCGCTTCTGCATCGAGCCGTGCTTGAACAGTGTGACGGCCTGGATGGCCAGCTCGACGGGCTGCTCAGCGACCCACGAATCTGCCGATTCGACCCGGCAACGATCCAGTGCCCCGCTGGCCAGGACAGCGACCAGTGCCTGACTGCCGCACAGGTGCAAGCGGCAAGGCGCATATATGACGGGCCGCGCGACGAGCGTACCGGTGAGCGATTGGCCGTCGGCGGTCCGCAGCCCGGCTCGGAGCTCGCATGGGGCGGCGTGTTCGTGCCCGAACGCGCGCATGGCCCGCTATTCAGCGAAACCATCGCGCTCGAGGCACTGCGCTATCTGGTCTTCGAACAGGCACCGCAGCCTGGCTATCGGCTGGAGCAGCTGCGCTTCGACGCCGAGACCTTCGATCGCCTGCGCGCCCGCCATCCACTGTTCGATGCAACCGACCCCGACCTCTCCGCCTTCGCCGAAAAAGGCGGCAAGCTGATTCTCTGGCATGGCTGGTCCGATCATCATATCTCGCCGATCAATACCATCGCCTACCACGAGGCCCTGCAGCGCCACCTGGGCGAGCCAGAAGTCGAGCGCTTCGTGCGCATGTACCTGGTGCCGGGCATGTACCACTGCCACGGCGGACAGGGGCCGAGCGAACTGGACCTGCTGACGCCGCTGATGCGCTGGGTCGAATCCGGCCAGGCCGCTGACGAGATCAAGGTGTATCAGGCGAGCCGATCCGGCCTGCCGCTCTCGCCGAAGAGCAGGCGTGCCAAGACCGGGCGAACCCCGGAGTACCGGCCGGTCTACCCCTACCCGGCCGTGGCGCGCCTCGTCAGTGATGGCCAAGGAGAACGCTATACCCGCGGCGAACGCCTGACCGACACGCCGACGCCAGCCTGGCGAGGCGCGGACTTCTACCAGCCCTACCGCCCGCGCGAGCGCTGAGTGATGGCCGACTATTTCCCGTTATGGCTGACGTTCAGGCTGCGCTTTCTGGAGCTGGCTTCGGCGGTTCAAGGTCGCACGAATGGGCTTCATGGCGCCCTCACCGACGTAGGCCTGAGATTGCTCGCGCGCCGTACGGTGCCGACGGAGCGGAACACAAACCAAGGGCGATTATCGAACAGATTCGCTCGTTTACTGCGCCACTCGGTTGCGATGCAACCGGCGAGGTTGCTTCTATACGGAGGCGTTCACCGTCTCGGCGACTCGCGTGTAGCGGGGGCTGCCGGAGCGGAACATCCGCGGGACAGCCGGTTGCACGCGCAATTACAACAACAAAAGGGAATACCCCATGTCGAAATTGCCCAAGGCCCTGCTGGCACTTGCCTGCGTCAGTTGTCTGAGCCTGTCCGCCTACGCTCAGGAAGCGGTCGTGACGCTCAAGGTTCATCATTTTCTTCCCGCCCATTCGTTGACCCAGGCGAACCTGCTCAAGCCGTGGGCGGACGAGATCACCGAAGCCTCCGACGGCCGTATCCAGTTCCAGTTCTATCCCTCGATGCAGCTGGGCGGCACACCACCGCAGCTGGTGGACCAGGTGCGTGACGGAGTTGCCGATATCGTCTGGACGCTGCCGGGTTACAACAGCGGGCGCTTCCCGCTCATCTCGGTCTTCGAGCAGCCATTCATGAGTCGCTCCGCCGGGGCGACCAGCCAGGCGATGTGGGAGTTCGTCGCCAAGCACGGCGAAAAGGAATTCACCGGCATGCACCTGCTTGCGACCCATACCACGGACGGTGCGCTGATCCACACCGGCAAGAAACCCATCAACAAGATGGCCGACTTCCGCGGCAAGAAAATCCGCGCCGCCAACCGCACCTCCACCAAACTGATCTCCCTGCTCGGCGGGACCCCCGTCGCCATGCCGGTCCCGCAGATTCCCGAGGCCCTGTCCAAGGGCGTGGTCGACGGTGCAATCGTGCCCTGGGACGTGGTACCAGCGCTCAAGTTGCACGAGCTGGTCGGCCACCACACGGAAATGGCCGAGGGGAAGCCGGCACTGATGTACACGGTGATGATTCTCGCCATGAACCCGGCTACTTATGAGGGGTTGCCCGACGACCTGCGCAAGATCATCGACGAGCGCAGCGGCGCGGTGCTCTCGCGTCGAGCGGGCCAGCTGTTCGACGAGATCGCCGTGCAGAATGGCCATCGTCTGGCCGAAAGCCGCGGCAACAAGATTCATCAGCTGTCCGAAGACGAACAGCAGAAGTGGATGAAGGTGGCCGAGCGCCTCGACCAGGACTGGATCAAGGAAGTCGAGGGCAAAGGCTATGCGAATGGTGCCGCGCTGCTCGAGGACGCACGCCAGCTGATCCAGCAGCACAGCGACACCGCTACCCGCTGATCGACCCCGGCGCCAGTTCACCCGGCGCCCTGCTCCGGAGACTTTCATGAGCGAATCTGACGTTCGGGCCGCGACCGTGCCTGCCGATCCGATGGGCCGCGTGCTCGATCGGCTGTCACGGCTGCTGGCCTTCGTCGGCGGCCTGCTGCTGGTGGCCATGACGCTGATGGCGACCTACAGCATCGCCATGCGCACCCTCTTCGACGAACCGCTGCTCGGTGACGTCGAACTGGTGCAGATGGGTTGTGGCATCGCCATCGTGTTCTTTCTGCCGCTGTGCCAGCTCCGCCGCGGGAATGTCATCGTCGATGTATTCACGTTACGCGCCTCGCCTCGCGTGCGCAGCGCGCTGGATGGCCTGGGCAGCGTGCTGATGGCGTTGGCTGCTGCGCTGCTGGCCTGGCGTTCACTGGTGGGCACGCTGGACGCCTACGGCACTGGCGAGGAATCGATCATCCTGGGCGTGCCGATCTGGTGGTCGATGAGCGCCTTCGTACCGGGCTTCGCACTATTGGCGGTGGTGGCGTTGTACACCGCCTGGCAGGACTTTCGTGGTGAGGGCAAACCCGCATGAGCAGTGTCGAAATCGGCGGGCTGTTCCTAGCCGCCCTCCTCGTTTTGCTGGTGGTGCGCATCCCGATCGCCATCGCCATGTTGCTCACCGGCGTCGGCGGCTACGTGGCGATTTCCGGTTGGTCGCCGCTGCTCAGCTATCTGAAGACCGTCGCCTATGCGCGCTATACGGTCTACGACCTCTCGGTCATTCCGCTTTTCCTGCTGATGGGGCAGTTCGCCTCCCGCGGTGGCCTGGCGACCGGCCTGTTCCGAGCCGCCGCGGCGATGATCGGGCACTGGCGCGGCGGTCTGGCGATGTCGGCCGTTGGTTCCTGTGCTGCCTTTGGCGCCGTCTGCGGCTCATCCATCGCCACCGCGGCGACCATGGGCCAGGTCGCGCTGCCGGAGCTGAAGAAATACAACTACTCGGGCCCGCTTGCGGTGGGCAGCCTGGCCGCCGGGGGCACCCTGGGCATCCTGATTCCGCCGTCGGTGGTGCTGGTGATCTATGCCATCCTCGCCCAGGAAAACATCTCCGCGCTGTTCATGGCCGCATTCATCCCCGGCGTGCTGGCGGCAATCGGCTACATGATCGCGATCGCCATCTACGTGCGGATGAACCCGGACGCCGGCCCGGCGCAACCGAAGCTGACCTGGCGCGAGCGGCTGGCCGCGCAGCGTGGCGTCTGGCCGGTGTTCCTGATCTTCCTGCTGGTACTTGGTGGTATCTATGCCGGCTGGTTCACACCGACCGAAGCGGCGGCCATTGGAACCGTGGGCACCGGCCTCTTCGCCGTCGTGCTCGGCGGCATGCGCTGGGCCCAGTTCAAGGAAGTGCTGTTCGGCACCGCGGTCACCACCGGGATGATCTTCATGATCCTGCTCGGCGCCGATGTCATGAACGCCTTCCTCGCCGTGTCGCAGCTCCCGGTGGCGTTGGCCGAGACGATCAACAATGCAGGCGTGGGGCCCTTCGTGGTGCTCGCCGGTATCCTGATCCTGTACCTGATCCTCGGCTGCGTGATGGACACCATGTCGATGATCCTGCTGACCATCCCGATCTTCTTCCCGCTGATCATGGGGCTGGACTTCTACGGCCTGGATCAGACCGAGAAGGCCATCTGGTTCGGCATCCTCGCACTGATGGTGGTGGAGATCGGCATGATCACCCCGCCGGTGGGCATGAACGTCTACGTGATCAGCAGCATGGCCCGTGACGTACCCCTACGCGACGCCTTCCGCGGCGTGGTGCCCTTCCTGATCTCCGACATCCTGCGCGTCGTGGTACTGGTGCTCTTCCCCTCGATCACGCTGTGCCTGGTGCGGTGGCTGACATGACTGCCGCGTCCAACTGATCCGATTGCCGCGCCTCCCTCTCCTCGATGCTCCACTTTCGCCCGCCAGCTAACGGGGCATTTTTTCCGGGTTGCGTGCTTGTGCGCCAACCCGTTACCCACCGCTCGGCGTCCGCCATCGAATTCGCTTATCGGGACAGCAGCCACCACCATGCTCAGGCCAGGGTGCGCCTGATAGAATGCGCGGCCGCGATCCAGACCCGACCCCGTCCGTATGACTCTCGACCAAACGCCCTCTGCCACAAAACCGGTGCTGTCCCGCCGCTTCTCCGTCGCACCGATGATGGACTGGACCGACCGCCACTGCCGGTTCTTCCTGCGCCAGCTTTCCAAGCACGCCCTGCTCTACACCGAAATGGTGACGACCTGCGCGCTGCTGCATGGCGATACGGCGCGGTTTCTGCGTTACGACGAGAGCGAACATCCGCTGGCGCTGCAGCTGGGTGGCAGTGTGCCGGGCGATCTGGCGGCGTGCGCGAAGCTCGCCGAGGTCGCGGGTTACGACGAGGTGAATCTCAACGTCGGCTGCCCCAGCGATCGGGTGCAGAACAACATGATCGGCGCCTGCCTGATGGGCCATCCGCAGCTGGTCGCCGACTGCGTGAAGGCCATGCGCGACGCGGTGGGCGTCGAGGTCACCGTCAAGCACCGCATCGGCATCAACGGGCGCGACAGCTATTCCCAGTTGTGCGACTTCGTCGGTCAGGTGCGCGAGGCCGGCTGCCGCAGCTTCACGGTGCATGCTCGCATCGCTATCCTCGAAGGGCTGTCACCCAAGCAGAACCGTGAAGTGCCACCGCTGCGCTACGACGTCGCCGCGCAGCTCAAACGGGATTTCCCGGACCTCGAGATCATCCTCAACGGCGGCATCAAGACGCTGGAAGAATGCCGCGAGCATCTGCAGACCTTCGATGGGGTGATGCTCGGCCGCGAGGCCTACCACAACCCCTATCTGCTGGCGCAGGTCGACAGCAGCCTGTTCGGCAGCAACGCACCGGTGATCAGCCGTGCGCAGGCGCTACGCAACATGCGCCCGTACATAGAACGGCATCTGGCCGAGGGTGGCGCCATGCACCATGTCACCCGCCACGTGCTCGGCCTGGGCCAGGGTTTCCCCGGCGCGCGGCGCTTCCGTCAGCTGCTTTCGGTGGACATTCACAAGACCGACGAGCCGCTGGCGCTGCTCGATCAGGCGACGGCATTGCTCGAGGGCCACTGAAGTCCCGCGGCAAGGAACGCTACCGAGACTATCGGATCAAAGGCCAGGCGCATCCGGGTCCATGCGCTCGTTGAGCGGGCAGACGGGCTCGGGTAAGGTCATGCCACTCACAGGACGGAGCCCTCCTTTATATGACTTCCAAGCTGGAACAACTCAAGCAGTTCACCACCGTTGTCGCCGATACCGGCGATATCGACGCCATTGCCCGCCTGAAGCCCGTGGATGCGACCACTAATCCGTCGCTGCTGCTCAAGGCCGCGGCCATGCCGCGCTACGCCGAGCATCTCGGCTACGCGGTGAAGCAATGCCAGGGCGATATCGGCCTGGCCTGCGACCTGTTCGCGGTCGCTGTCGGCAAGCAGATCCTCGAACTCATCCCCGGACGCATTTCCACCGAGGTCGACGCGCGCCTTTCCTTCGACACCCAGGCTATGGTCCAGCGCGGCGAGCGCCTGATCGGTCTGTACGAGCAGGCCGGCATCAGCCGCGAGCGCGTGCTGATCAAGATCGCGTCCACCTGGGAAGGCATCCGCGCCGCCGAGCAACTCGAAAAGGCCGGCATCCAGACCAACCTCACTCTGCTGTTCTCCTTCACCCAGGCGGTGGCCTGCGCCGAGGCCGGCGTGTTTCTGATCTCCCCCTTTGTCGGCCGCATCTACGACTGGTACAAGAAGCATGAAGGCCGCGACTATCAGGGCGCGGAAGATCCGGGCGTGCAGTCGGTCAGCCGCATCTACGACTACTACAAGACGCACGGCTACAAGACGGTGGTGATGGGCGCGAGCTTCCGCAACATTGGCCAGATCGAGGCGCTGGCTGGCTGCGACCGGCTGACCATCAGCCCGGAACTGCTCGGCCAGCTCGCCGAAGCCAGCGGCACGCTGGAGCGCAAGCTGGAGCCGGGCCGCGCATCCGAGCCGCGCATCAGCCTGGATGAGAAGAGCTTCCGCTGGGGGCTGAACGAGGATGCGATGGCGACCGAAAAACTCGCCGAAGGCATCCGTCAGTTCGCGAGGGATCAGGAGAAGCTCGAGGCGCTACTGGCGGAACTGGCCTGAGTTCCGCTCAGGAGCGCTCCAGCGCGGTGACGAGGTCATGGAAGGCCTCGCGGTTGGATTCGTTGAGGCTCATCAGGATACGGTGAGCCTCCAGCACCTTGGCCTTCACCACGTCCTCGGACTGGTCCTGCGAAGGCAGGTCGGCCAGACACTCCGGGCACGGCAGCGGCGTGTCGACGATGTTGAACACCTGATCGAAGCCCATCGACTGCAACAGTCGAGTGATGTCCGGATGGGTGGTGACCAGGGTCGGCAACATGCCGACCTTCTGCCGCGACAGGATCGACAGCTTGGCCAGCAGGCCCAGCGTGGTGCTGTCGATGCTTCGGCTCTCGGTCAGATCGATGACGATGGAAGAGAAATTCAGCGACGAGAAGATCTTCTCGATCGTCGCATCCAGCGCCGAACAGAGCGTCAAACGGATTTCACCAATGAACTTCAGAACAAAGGTGCCATCCATCTCGGCGAACTGGATTCTACCAGTACTCATGCAAGGTTCCTGCTCAACACCAGCAAGGCGATATCGTCGGGCATGTCAGCCAGTTCGGCCAACCCGAAGACTCGACGTAAACCGTCCAGCGTGCCACCGGCGTCCGAGATCAGACCGGGCAACGCAGACTCTTTTTCTTTGAGTGTCTCGCCAGGCAAAAGGTCCAGAATGCCATCGGAGAGCAAGGTCAGGCTGAAGGTCTCCGGCAGCTTCAGCTCGAAATCCTGATAGGTCGCTTCGACGAACAGGCCGACCGGCAGACCGCGTCCTTCCAGGTAGTGGGCGCCCTCGCCCGTATAGAGCACCGGCATCGGCAGATGACCACCGATGCTGTAGTGCAGCACGTCACGCTCCTGGTCGATCACCCCACCCAGCATGGTCACATGCTTGCCCAGCTTGCAGTTGATCAGCCCGCGGTTGATATGGTCGAGCACTTCCGAGGGCTTGAACTCGCGCAGCGTACCGCCGCGGCGCGACTCGTACAGCAGGCGGGTGGTCATGAACTTGAGCAGCACGGTGACGAACGCCGACGACGCACCGTGGCCGGACACGTCGGCCAGATAGAAGCCGATGCGGCGCTCGTCCACGCGGAAGTAGTCGACGAAGTCGCCGGACAGGTACAGCGAGGGGATGATCTGGTGGGCAAAATCGAAGCCATCAACGCTCCAGGGCGTTACCGGCAGCATGTTCATCTGAACCTGACGCCCGGCGTCCTGATCTTCCTGCAAGAGATGCAGGCTGGCCTGCAGGTCGCGGTTGGCGGTCTCTAGTTGCTCCCGATAGCGACGATTCTCCAGGCGCAGACGAGAGCGATCCAGCGCGCGGCGAACCGAGTGTTCGAGCATCGCCAGATCTTCGAGCGGCTTGATCAGATAGTCGGCGGCGCCCAAACGCAACGCCTCCACGGCATCGCTCATAACACCGGCACCCGAGACCACGATGACCGGCAGGTCGATCTGGCGCTCACTGATCTGGCGGATCAGTTCCAGGCCGTCCATCTGCGGCATGCGCAGGTCGCAGATCACGAGGTCGGGCTGCTCGGATTCGAAGAGCTCCATACCCTGCGGCCCATTGGCGGCCTGCAGCACACGGAAACCACTGTCATCCAGATAGGCAGCCAGGCTGGCTCGAACCACATCGTCGTCGTCTATGATCAGCAGCGTCGCGCTTGGTTTATGCATGTTCCTACCAGGCGGTGTCGCCAGGATGGTTGGCGAATACATTGGCCCGGCGTGATGCGGGGCATAGGTTCGATTCAAGGCGCAGACGGTACTCCCATACGATCGGGGTTTCAAGCCGACCGGCAGGCGCCTTTACAGGTCGAATTGAGGGGCGCTATAAGAATCCCGCTAGCCATATATAAAAGGTAGAACCATGAGCCAGAAAGACCGCGATTACAGCGAAAAACGCGATTTCATCCGGATGCAGATCGAAACCACCGTCGCGCTGGAACATCGCGACACAAAACTGAGCGGCGTCTGCATCGACCTTTCCAGCACCGGCATGCAGATCCTGGCCAGGACGAACCTGAGCATGGGCGACAAGCTGCGTGTGCTGATCCCTTCCGAGCACAGCGAACTCAAGGGGCTGGATGCGCAGACCGAAGTAGTGCGCATCAGCCAGCTCGACGATGGCCGTCAGAGCCTGGGCCTGGCCATTCTTTCCATGTCCTGACCCCACTGCCCCGCTCCGGCATTGGCCGCAGCATCTGCGGCCAATATCAGAAATCGTCCTCGACCTCGCCGTCCTTCACCCGGAACTCGCGGTTCTGCAGGTAGGCGTTGCGCACGAAGATGTAGCGATCGCCACGAATCATCTTTTCCGCCGACAGCAGGCTTGCACGCGTATCCACCAGATCCACGCCGCGCGTCACGTTGCGCGTAGGCACGTGACTCATGTGCGGATAGGGCTCGAGGAAGGCATCGGGCACGCGGCCGATCGCATCGCGCACGGTGCTCGGGCCCAGCAACGGCAGCACCACATATGGCCCACTGTCCACCCCCCAGGCGCCCAGGGTCTGGCCGAAATCCTCGTCGTTCTTGTGCAGCCCCATGCGGGTCGCCACATCGAAGAAGCCGAGCACGCCGAACGTGGTGTTGAACAGAATGCGACTGGTGTCGATACCGGCATCGCGGACCTTGCCCTGCAACAGATCGTTGGTCAGCACGATCACATCGCCGAGATTGCTGAACACGTTACCGATGCCGTCTTCGACGAACTCCGGGGTCACCTTCTGATAGCCCTTGGCCAAAGGCTTGAGCGTGTAGGTGTCGACGGTATCGTTGAAGCGGAACACCGCGCGGTTGACGCCTTCCCACGGATCTTCTTCGGCGGCCAGCGCAGGGGCTGCCGCAAGCATGGCGGCGGCAGCGACGAAACTGGCCTTGAGCACGGCGATCCAGGCCGTTGCGATCTTGGGCATTGCTTTTATCTCCCTAGGTTTTTGGTGCATAACTCCACCGAGAGTTATGGTGATTTCTGGTGTATGGAAGCAGGCTGAAGGGGTGGCGTATCCTGTTGGTTGATCACCGCGACGATCACAACCAACAGAGGAATGATACGCCATGTCCAAGTCTAACCTGCATGCTCTTTCACAGCCAGAGATGACTAGCAATGACCCGCTGCACGAGCTGATTCGGCAAGGTGCGCGTGACCTGATTGCCCGGGCAGTTGAGACAGAGCTCGAAGGTCTCTTGAGCCAGTACGCTGACATCAAGACGGCCGATGGCCGGCAGGCGGTGGTACGCAATGGGTATCTTCCCAAACGCACCATCCAGACCGGTGTTGGCGATGTGGAGGTTCAGGTGCCCAAGGTCCGGGATCGCAGTGGTGCCGGCATACGCTTCAATAGCCACCTGCTACCGCCTTATCTGAAACGAGCGAGGAGTATGGATGAGCTGATCCCATGGCTGTACCTACGGGGTATCTCGTCGGGCGACTTCCAGGAGGCCCTCAGCGCTCTGGTCGGCGAACAGGCCAAGGGCCTATCGGCCAACACGGTGTCCCGGCTCAAGGCGCAATGGCTTGATGAGCACAAGGATTGGCAGCGGCGGGATCTGAGCCAGACGCGTTACGTCTATTGGTGGGCAGACGGCGTGTACAGCAATGTCCGCTTGGATGACCGGCTTTGCCTGCTGGTAATTATCGGCGTCACTGAGCATGGCCATAAGGAGCTGGTAGCTGTTGAGGACGGCCACCGGGAGTCCGAAGCCAGTTGGCGAGAGCTGCTGACTGGGCTGAAGGAACGAGGCCTGGAGCCTTCCCCCAAACTTGCCGTAGGCGACGGCGCCCTTGGCTTCTGGAATGCCCTGAGCAAGGTGTTTCCTGATACCCGTCATCAACGGTGCTGGGTTCACAAGACCGCCAATGTGCTGGACAAGCTGCCCAAGTCGGTGCAGCCAAAGGTGAAGTCAGCACTACACGAGATCTACCTGGCGGAGACCCGTGACAGCGCTCACAAGGCGTTTAACAGCACCTTGAGCCGGTTCCGGGACAAGTACCCGAAGGCCATGGAGAACCTGGAGAAGGATCGCGACGAACTGCTGGCCTTCTATGATTTTCCGGCGATTCACTGGATTCACTTGCGGACCACCAACCCGATCGAATCCACCTTCGCCACCGTACGACTGAGGACCAAGCGGAGCCGGTCTTGCGGCTCCCGCGACACCACGTTATCGATGGTATTCAAACTGCTCCAATCCGCTCAGAAACGCTGGAAGCGAATAAAGGGATTCGATCAACTGAAGCTGGTCGTGGACAATGTTCAGTTTCAAGATGGAATACAGGTGGATAATCAATCGGACAGGAACGCTGCCTGATGGTCGTACACCAGATTTGACAATAACGCCCCGACGCAGACCGCGCAGTATAGAGCGAACACCCGTTTTGCGGCAGTCAGCCGGACACGCGGCCTGCCCTGCCCCCGCCCACCGATGCAAAGGCACGACAACGCCAGGCCGCTGGTTTAACCTTCGGGTATCGAGGCTTTTACCCGTCGCCCGTAAACCCATGAGAGGGAAGCAAAATGCCGGAACATGATCTGCAGTCGCAGCTCGAAGAACTGCGTAGTCAACTGGCCCAGGACACGCCGCTGACCGATGAGGAGCGCGCTTCGTTGCAGGCGATCGCTCAGGATATCGAAGCGCGACTGGCGACCGAGGGCACGACCGAATACAACGACTCGCTGGTGGATGGCGTCAACCTCGCGGTCGAACGCTTCGAGGTCAGCCACCCGGGCATGGCCATGACCCTGCGCAACATCATGCAGACCCTGGCCAATATGGGCATCTGAAAGCCGCTCGCGGGTCGCGCCATGCGACCCGCTGCGTCACTGGCGCACCAGGCGGCGGTTGCCCACCACCAGCGCCTCGGTGCTGCGGTACGGGTTGATATCCAGCCCGCCACGGCGCACATAGCGCGCGTAGACGGTGAGCTTCTCGGGCCGCAGCAGACGCTGCAGGTCCAGGAAGATGCGCTCCACGCACTGCTCGTGGAAATCGGCGTGCTGGCGAAAGCTCACCAGATAGGCCAGCAGACTCTCCGGCAGCAGCGCCGCACCGCGATACTCCACCACCACACTGCCCCAGTCCGGCTGGCCGGTGACCGGGCAGTTGGATTTGAGCAGGTGGCTGTGCAGTGATTCCTCGACCACCCGACCGGCATCGCAGGTCAGCAGCTCGGGCCGCGGATGGTCATAGTCCTGAATGGCGACATCCAGTTCGTCGATGCAACGCCCTGGCAGCGTCGCGACGCCATCGGCGGTGACTTCGTCCAGCGTGCGCAGGCGCACCCTGACCGGCTTGCCGGCAGCGGCCGACAGATCGCCGGTCATCACTTTCAGCAGCGCGTCCCGTGATTCGAACACCGATTGGTTCAGCGAATTGAGGTAGAGCTTGAACGACTTGGACTCGATGATGTTCGGCGAGTCCGCCGGAATCTCGAATTCGCCGATCGCCACCACCGGCTTGCCGGACGGCAGCAGCCAGGACAGCTCGTAGCAATTCCACAGATCCACGCCCTGATAGGGCAGCGTTTCTGCGGTCAGCCCGAGCTCGGCCCACTTCGGCGCACGCGGAATCGGGAACAGCAGCCCCGGGCTGTAGGTGGCGACGTAGTCGCTGGACTTGCCCAGCGGAGAATGTTCGGCGGGATGCTGCATCGGAAGGGAACCTGAACGGAAAACGCCGCGAAGTTTAGCGCTTCGCGGCGTTCTTTTCAGCGCCATCGACGCTGCGGGCGGAGAAGCGGCTGCTATTGCCGCATGCCTCGCCCACTCTTGAGCAGGTGCACGGATACCAGGTAGAGCACCGCCACCGCTACCAGCATGAAGCTGATCGCCACCCCGATGCGGATATCCGAAACGCCGAGAATGCCGTAGCGGAAGGCATTGACCATGTGCAGCACCGGGTTGGCCAGCGACAACGTCTGCCAGAACGGCGACAGCAGGTTGATCGAATAGAACACACCGCCCAGGTAAGTCAGCGGCGTCAGCACGAACGTCGGGATGATCGAGATATCGTCGAAGTTGCGCGCGAACACGGCGTTGATGAAGCCGCCCAGGGCGAAGATGCTCGCGGTCAGGGTGATGACCAGCACCGTCACGCCGAGATGGTGCACCTGCAGCGAAGTGAAGAACATCGACAGCAGCGTGACGATCACCGCCACCGCCAGCCCGCGGGTGATCCCGCCCAGGGCGAAGCCGATGACAATGACGTGCGGCGACACCGGCGAGACCAGCAGTTCCTCGATGGAGCGCTGAAACTTGGTGCTGAAGAAGCTCGATACCACGTTGCTGTAGGAGTTTGTGATCACCGACATCATGATCAGCCCCGGCACGATGTAGTCCATGTAGCTGAAGCCATCCATGTCACCGATCCGCGCGCCGATCAGGCTGCCGAAGATGACGAAGTACAGCACCATGGTGATCGCCGGGGGCAGCAGCGTCTGGGGCCAGATGCGCGTATAGCGACGGATCTCTCGCTGCACTATGGTCTGCAGCGCAACCAGGTTGGGACGCAGTTCGCCGCTCATGACTTCACCTTCAGGTTGTTCTCCACCAGCGACACGAACAGCTCCTCCAGCCGGTTGGTCTTGTTGCGCAGGCTCAGCACCTCGATGCCCTGAGCGCCGAGCAGACGGAACAGCTCGGTGACACCCTGGCTTTTCTCCACCTGCACTTCGAGGGTGTGATGGTCGATCAGCCGCGACGGATAGTTGCCCAGTTCAGGCGCCACCAGTTGCGACTCTTTGAGATCGAGCAGGAAGGTTTCCACGTGCAGCTGCTTGAGCAACTCGCGCATGCTGGTGTTCTTGACGATCTGGCCGTGATCGATGATGCCGATGTTGCGGCACAGCTGCTCGGCCTCTTCCAGGTAGTGGGTGGTGAGGATGATGGTGATTCCCTCGCGGTTGAGTTCGGTGAGGAACGACCACATCGACCTGCGCAGCTCGATGTCCACGCCGGCGGTGGGCTCGTCGAGAATCAACAGGCGCGGCTGATGGATCAGCGCCCGGGCGATCATCAGACGACGCTTCATGCCGCCGGAGAGCATGCGCGAGGACACGTCACGCTTGTCCCACAGGCCCAGCTGGTTCAGGTAGCGCTCCGCGCGCTCCTTGGCGATCTTCGCCGGAATGCCGTAATACCCGGCCTGGGTGACCAAGATGTCGAAGGCCTTCTCGAACTGGTTGAAGTTGAATTCCTGCGGCACCACGCCCAGGCAGCGCTTGAGCCCGGACGGGTCGCGATCCAGGTCGTGGCCGAACACGTTGACCGTGCCGCCACTCTTGTTCACCAGGGTCGAGAGGATGCCGATGGTGGTGGACTTGCCGGCGCCATTGGGGCCGAGCAACGCGAAAAAGTCGCCTTCGGCGACATCGAGATCGATGCCCTTGAGGGCCT
Source organism: Stutzerimonas sp. Brlt_14 (assembly GCF_051948915.1). NCBI lineage: Bacteria > Pseudomonadati > Pseudomonadota > Gammaproteobacteria > Pseudomonadales > Pseudomonadaceae > Stutzerimonas > Stutzerimonas sp. Brlt_14. The sequence goes on along the minus strand of NZ_JAYJLM010000005.1, from coordinate 396,692 downwards.
GGAAGCCGTTGCCGTAGGTCTTGGTCAACTGCCGGATGGACAGAGCAGTACTCATAAGAAGGTGCACACAACGCAGGAGGAGTGAAGCTAGATAAGGGCGCGAGCAGCCAATTGCAACCGCGCATTTCCCGGCGCGGGTATCACTGCCCTGCCTCGAGCCGCTCCAGCGGCACGACGATCAGCGCGGCACGCTGGCCTTCGGCGACGTCGGCCATGGGAAACAGAATGCGGGCGCCCGGTTCGTCGACCACCCAGCGCGCCGCCTCATCCTCGGCCAGCAAGCTGCCGAGCGGCAGCGGTGTGAAGTTCTCGATATCCGGCGGCAGACACAGCCGGAACCGCGGGCTGCGCTTGATGATCTCGCGGGAAATCTGCAGCAGCTGCAGCTCGGCCCCGGAACCGACCGGCAGCGTTCGCCCCTCGATCATTGCGATCAATCCGGTTTCGAACGCCAGCACGGCAGGGTGCACGGCCTCCACCCCGCTTTCGGCGAGTTCGAGGGTGAAGGCCTCGGCGCCATGTCGCATGGCAGTCAGCGCGGTGAAGGTGGACGTGGCCTGACGCTGCAACAGGACGCCATTGATGGCCAGCCCCTGCAGCCGGGCCAGCGCCTCGGCGGGCGCCTGTTGGTCTTCGCGCCAGGGACAGATGGCGAACTGGGGCAGGCGCGACGGACGCATCGCCGAGTGCAGATCATAGTGCCGGCGCTGGCGCCCGGAACCACCGAAGAAGCTGCTGACCAATGCTTCCAGCTCCGCCGCACGAATGGCCTCGCTGCCCCAGACATCGGCATGCGCGCCCCGGAACAGGCGATTGAGGTCATGGTCGACCTGCCGCAGCGTCCGCCGCATCGCCGCCGGGTTGGCGAACAGCAGCAACAGGCGTGCACGGGTCCTGATCTCGCCACGGGCGAGCGCTCGGATCAGGTGATCCAGCACATGGATGGGGACGAGTTCGTTGCCATGAACGCCTGCAGAGATCAGCAGGTCGAGGCCGAGGTCGGTGCTGGCGGGCGGAGAAACGAGCAGCGCGCCCTCGGCCAGCCAGTGCAGCTTCACCCCATGCGGGGTGAGCTGGATCTTCTCGCAGGGCTCACGGCCGGCGAGGGTCAGCTCCAGCAGCTTGCCGAGGGCGAGCATGCCGGGCCGCGGTCAGTGGTTGCAGTCGGGGCCGTGGACGTGCTCGTCGTCATCGGCCTCGACCGGCTCCATTTCCAGCTGCAGGCTGACCAGGTTGGTCGCCAGCGGGCGCAGCACCAGATTGGCGTATTCGGTATCGCCATCCTCGACATCCACGCCGATCATCAGCTGGCCGTTGCCGACCTGTTGAATCCATACCTCGCGCCCCTGCCAGACGACCGCGAAGCGGGTGCAGGAGGTTTCCAGTTGGGTTCCGTCGACGTCTTCCAGAACCAGTTGCAGGCTATCGCTCATTGAGTGTGCTCTCGTTTGGTAGAGGCGCGATGCCCTTCGGCACCGCGCAGGATTGATCAGGCCTGGGTCAGCGTCGCGATGGCGCGCTCGAAACGATCCAGCCCCTCGTCTATGTCAGCTTCGTCGATGATCAGACTCGGCGCCAGGCGAACCACGTCCGGCCCTGCCTGCAGCACCATCAGCGCCTCCTTCTCCGCCGCGGCCCAGAATGCACCGGCCTTGCCTTTCCAGGCATCCGAGAGCACGCAGCCGATCAACAGGCCGCGGCCGCGGACCTGGCTGAACACGCCGTAGCGCTCACCGATCTGCAACAGCCTGGCCTTGAAGCGCTCGTGGCGGGCCTTGACGCCCTCCAGCACCTCCGGGGTGTTGACGATATCCAGCACCGTCTCGGCCACCGCGCAGGCCAGCGGATTGCCGCCGTACGTGGTGCCGTGGGTACCGACGCTGAAATGGGCGGCGATCTCGTTGGTGGTCAGCATCGCACCGATCGGGAAGCCGCCACCCAGGCTCTTGGCGTTGGTCAGAATGTCCGGCGTGACGCCATAGTGCATGTAGGCGAACAGCTCACCGGTACGGCCCAGACCGGTCTGCACCTCATCGAAGATCAGCAGCGCGTTGTGCTCGTTGCACAGCTGGCGTGCGCCTTCCAGGTACGCCTGTTCGCCCGGCAGGATGCCGCTCTCGCCCTGGATCGGTTCGAGCACCACGGCACAGGTCTTGTCGGAGATCGCCGCCTTCAGCGCTTCGAGGTCGTTGTAAGGCACGTGAGTAATGCCTTCGATCTTCGGCCCGAAGCCATCGGAGTACTTCGACTGCCCGCCCACCGTGACGGTGAACAGGGTGCGGCCGTGAAAGCTGTTGAGCGCCGAGATGATCTCGAATTTCTGCGGGCCGTACACATCATGGGCGTAGCGACGGGCCAGTTTGAACGCCGCCTCGTTGGCCTCTGCACCGGAATTGCAGAAGAAGGCGCGGTCGGCGAAGGTCGCCGCCACCAGCTTCTTGGCCAGGCGCAGCGCCGGCTCGTTGGTATAGATGTTGGAGATGTGCCAGAGCTTGCCAGCCTGCTCCGTCAGTGCCGCGATCATGGCCGGATGGGCATGGCCCAGGGCGTTGACCGCGATGCCGCCAGCGAAGTCCACCAGTTCTCGACCGCTCTGATCCCATACTCGCGAGCCCAGACCACGCACCGGCACGAAGGCGGCGGGGGCGAAAGTGGGAACAATGACCTGGTCGAAATCGGCGCGTTCTACCGGGGTGTGCGGGGCGGACATCGGGGCTCTCCTGCGAGGCGACACTGAATGAGAAATGAAAACGCCCCGCCATCGGCGGGGCGTCACTTGCGCAGTGTAAACGCAGGGCCGGCCCTCGTGCGCACTCGAACGGAAATTCTCTCGCGCAGTGGGCCTGCCGGGTCAGCCGAAGTGCTGCTGATCCAGGGCGATCGCCTGGTCCAGCGTCTCCAGCAGCGCCTTGCGCACTTTCAGCTTGGTGTTCTTGTGCGCCACCATGTTGATCTTTTTCAGCTGCTCGGCAGCCGCCTTAGCCACCGCCAGCAGCTCACCGGCTGGCACTACCTTGTCGAGGAAGCCGGCATCCACTGCGCCTGCCGGGTCGAACATCTCGCCATTGATCACCGAGCGATGGAATGCCGACTTGCGCAGGCGATCACGTGCCAGCTCGATACCAGCGTGGTGCATGGTCATGCCGATCTGCACCTCGTTGAGGCCGATATGGAAAGGGCCCTCGACCCCGATGCGGTAATCCGACGACAAGAGCAGGAAGGCGCCCTTCGCGATGGCGTGCCCCGGGCAGGCGACGATGATCGGGAATGGATGCGCCAGCATGCGGCGGGAGAAGGTCGAGCCGGTGGCGACCAGTGCCATGGCATTCTGCGGGCTAGAGGTCATGACCTTGAGGTCGTAGCCACCGGAAAGGATGCCGGGCTGGCCGGTGAGGATGACGATGGCCCGGTCCTGCTCGGCGCGATCCAGCGCCGCATTGAGCGCCTCGAATACCGCAGGCGAGAGCGCGTTGACCTTGCCGTTGCAGAGCGTCAGCGTGGCGACGCCGTCTTCGAATTGGTAGGAGACCAGCTCAGTCATGACGAGATTCCTTGTTCTTGAAGTGCGCAGACGTTACCCAGCACCCGGGTTCAGGTAAAGCACGATGACCGACCGGCCGGTCACGCTTTGCGCCTGGAAACGGCGGTGCAGGCGGCCGGATGCCAGGGCTCAGGCGTCCAGTTCGAAGTCGGCCAGGGCCTGCGGATGCAGAATCGACTGCAACTCCGGATCGGCGATATGCAAACCGAAAGAGCCATCGGGCAGCCCACCGCAGATGCGATAAGGCGTGCCCTCCTCGTCCACGGTGATCCGCGCCAGGTCCAGATAACGCGGCGTGCAGCGCTGCTTTGCCGCATCGCGCAGCACCACGACCCGCGGGCGCAGCTGCAGCTGCTCGTGCTTTTCGACCACCACCGCCACTTCGCCGGTGTGCAGTTCGACCAGCGTGCCGACCGGGAAGGCGCCGAGCCAACGGATGAATTCGCGCACCAGCTCCTCGTCGAATTGCCGGCCACTGGCGCTGCGCAGGATCTCGAAGGCCGACTGCACCGGTCGCGCGTAGTCGTAGGCGCGATGACTGGTGATGGCATCGAACGCATCGACGATGGTGATGATGCGCGTCATGTAGGGAATCTGTGACGGCCCGGAGCCAAGCGGATAGCCAGTGCCATCGAGCCGTTCGTGATGACCGTAGGCGGCCTGCAGCGCCACCTGGGGTATGCCCGGCTGCGCCTGTAGCGCCTCCAGCCCGAACGCCGGGTGGCGCTTGATCAGGTCGAATTCCTCGGCGGTGAGTTTGCCCGGCTTGTTGAGAATCTCGGGATCGATGCGCATCTTGCCGACGTCATGCAGCAGTCCGGCCATGCCCAGCAGCTGCAGCTTGTCATCCGCCAGGCCGAGGTGATTGCCGAACCCCATCGCCATGATCGAAACGGACAGGCAGTGCAGGCTGGTATACAGGTCCTTGCTCTTCAGCCGGATCAGCCAGAGCATCGCGCTTTCATTGCGCAGCATGCTCGCCAGGTTGCGCTTGACCACGCCATGGCAGGCCCGCGTGTCGATCACTCGGCCATGCTGCACGTCGGCGAGAACCTGTTCGATCAGCTCGGAGCCGTCCCGATAAGCCGCGCGAGCCTCTTCTATCTCGCTGGCCAGTGGCTGCTGCGGCCGCTGCGGGGTCTTGCGTTCGCGCGGCGCCACGGCGGCGGGTGCACCGTGCTGTAACCGAACCCGCCGCGTATCGTCGACATACACATACAGGCAGCACTCGCGCACGGCACGCATCTCGTCGGGCGTGAGCAGTGGAAATCCCTGAAAGGCGAAATTCGTTTCGCTCCATGGACGGTCCAGCTCACAGACGAACATGCCCAGTTCCAAGTTGGCCACCGCCACCCGACGTCGGGTAGGCACCACCAAGGTATCGGGATGGTTGTCTGACTCGCTTGTCAGTCTCATGGGACAGCCGCGCTCCATTCGCTTGCCTTCAACATAACCCAAGCGAACGCCGAGGTTGCAACTCAGTCTAGCGGAACGTGCAGCCCATCACCCGAGCGAAGCGGATTTGTTAAGCGCATGAATAAGTTAAAAAAGTTTTTGCCAAAGGCCATTCGTTCGATTACATTAGCGCGCCTCGACGGACATGAACCTCCGTCGATCCGGTGAGGTGTCCGAGCGGTTGAAGGAGCACGCCTGGAAAGTGTGTATACGAGAAATCGTATCGAGGGTTCGAATCCCTCCCTCACCGCCAGATCGAAGAAAAGCCCCTGACTTCCAAGAAGTCAGGGGCTTTTTCGTTTCGGGGTGCCTGTCGTCATGGCTGCCTCGCACTCAATGACTGGCGACCACCCCGCCGCATGTCCAGCAGCCGTTGCCAGTCCCCGCCACCTGTAGCATGTTCAAGGCCTTGCTTCACGACGGGATGCCTTTCCCATGAACGACCCATTTGATCTGCAGCGCTTTGTCGATGCCCAGCGCGACCACTACGAACAGGCGCTGCAGGAGCTGCGCGCCGGGCGAAAACGGACGCACTGGATGTGGTACGTATTCCCGCAACTGCATGGGCTGGGCCGTAGCGCCATGGCGCAGCGCTACGCCATTTCCGGGCGGGACGAAGCCCTCGCCTATCTGCAACACCCTTTGCTCGGGCCCCGCATGCAGGCCTGCACCCAGGCAATGCTCGAACACCGGGCCACCAGCGCGCACCGGATTCTGGGCAGCCCGGACGATCTCAAGTTCCACTCCTGCATGACCTTGTTCGCCCGTACCGCGCAGCAGCCAGCCTTGTTCGAAGACGCCCTGCAGGCCTTTTTCGACGGTCAGCCGGACAGGGCGACGCTGGAACGCCTGGACGGCTGCTGATCAGGAAGCGTCAGCACCGATCAAGGTTGCCCGGCCGCACCGCCAGTCGGGCCACCGGTCGCCGCACCGCCACTGCTGGATCCGGCGGCACCGTTACCGTCATCTGTTCCCAATCCACCCGGCGGGGTGACGCCGCCCGGGCTGGCGTTTCCATTGGCACCACCTGGCGCGCCCGGGGTCTGGGTTGCGCCGGGTGCAGGGGCAGTCCCGGCACCACCACTGGGCTGCTGCATATTGTCATGGGCGCTGGGCAAGCCGGTTCCGGCCGGGGGATTGGCGGTACCTGGAACGTTCGGCTGCGGATTGACCGCATCGCTCTGCACGCCGCCGCGATTGATACCCTGCGTCTGATTCTGCGAGGCATCCGACTCGCGGATTCGGTTGATATCCCGGCCGATCTGCTGGCGATTGTCCTCCAAATCGGCGCCCATCTGATCACGCTCCTGCTGCAGCGTCATGTCCTGCTGCTGGGCGAAGGCGGCGGTGGATGCGGCACTGAGCAGCACCAACAGCGATAGCATTGGCTTGTTCATCGGTAGCCCTCCAGTTCTGTCTACTCATGGAAGACAACCTGAAGATGCGCTTGGCTCCCTTCTTCAGCCCGATTGCTGGTGTGGAACTTGCTTGCATCTTTCCGCCAGGGCCGAATGATCAGCGCGTCTCGTTTTCGCAGAGAGCTTTCTGGAAACCGCGGTCCGCGTGCCGTCTCAGCCATCGCGACAAGGCGACAATCCGCTACACAAAAGAATAAAAGGCCATGTCATGCTCAAGCAGAAGAAATTTCGTCAGGCGACACTGATCGTGATCGCCACGGCAGTGATCCTGATCCTGCCAAACCTGTCCCGCATATTCAGCTGAGCGCGCCCCACAGCGCGCCGCGAGGAGTCCGAAAATGCGCGCTCTCACCCTACTGCTGCTCGGCGCTCTCGGCTTCGGCGCCAACTCCGGCGAGATCGACCAGGCCGCGCCCTCAAGCTCCTGCAGCAACCGGAAACCGTGCTGATCGATGTTCGAACCGCGGACGAGTTCGCCGAAGGCGCCCTGCCCGGCGCGGTTCGCGTCGAGACGCCGGACCTGGCCCGACACATCGGTGCCCTGGCGCCCGCCAAAGACACGCCCATCGTCGTCTATTGCCGTAGCGGCCGACGCTCTTCGGCCGCCCAGGACGTTCTCGAGGGGCTCGGCTACAGCCGCATCGTCAACGCCGGCGCCTACGAAACGCTCGCCCCGGCGTTCAGTCCCGACTGATCCTGCTCTCACGCCGCACTAGGCGCCCACCTTCGGCAGGCCACCGACAAGGGAACTTCTGCGCGGCGAGGACCACTGAAAAAGGCGAGGACCACTGAAAAAAAGTGGTCTTCGCCGCATTCATGCGCACCCTTACCGGAGGATTGGATGAACTGGGACGCCCTGCTAAACGAGACTTTCTGGATCAACCTGGCCATCGTGCTGGGCATCACCATCGTCAGCTATCTGGTCCTACGCGCCATCCTCGGGATCGTCACGCGGCGCCTCAACAAGCTCGCCACCGGGTCCAAGACCAAGTTTCTCGGGATCGCCGCCGAACTGCTTTCAGGCACCAGCAATCCACTGATCCTGGCCTTCTCGCTGCTCATCGCCCTGAAGACGGTCGAATTGTCGCCACGCTGGGAATCGACCATGTCCCATGGCTGGTTCATCGCCCTGGCGTTCCAGATCGCGCTGTGGATGGATACCGGCGTGCGCCTGTGGATGGAGAGCCTGACCCGCGACGGCAAGGCGCGCAATCCGGTGACCACCACCATCATCGGCATCATGATCCGCATCGTGGTCTGGACCATGATGCTGCTGTCGATCCTGGCCAACCTGGGTGTCGACATCACCGCCATGGTCGCCAGCCTCGGTGTCGGTGGTATCGCCATCGCCCTGGCCGTGCAGACGCTGCTCAGCGACATCTTCGCCTCGCTGTCCATTGGCGTGGACAAACCCTTCGAGATCGGCGACTTCGTGGTATTTGGCGAAGTGGCCGGCAATATCGAGCACATTGGCCTGAAAACCACGCGCATCCGCGCCCTCAGCGGTGAACAGGTCGTCATTTCCAACGCCGACCTGTTGCGGCAGATCGTGCACAACTACAAGCGCATGAACACGCGACGGATCGTCTTCAAGTTCGGCATCACCTACAACACGCCGACCGAGAAGGTGAAGGAAGTTGCCGCCCTGGTGAAACGCATCATCGAAGGCATCGAGGTGGCCAAGTTCGATCGCGCGCATTTCCTGGGGTTCGACGACAGCCAGTTGACCTTCGAAGTCGTCTACATCATGCAGGTATCGGACTACAACCGGTACATGGACACCCAGCAGGCGATCAACCTGGCTCTGCTCGAAGGCCTGCGCGAAATGGACGTGCAGTTCGCCTTCCCGACCCGCAGCGTCGAGTTCATTGGCGGGCGACTGCCCGAGGTCAGCGTGGCCGGTGTGCCGCAGGAGAAAGCGGCCAACCAGCCCGCCGGCGATGCCGAAAGCCAACCGCGCGGGATCCAGCCCAGCACCTGATGAATCACCCGCCGCAGGCCGACGGCCTGCGGCGACACCGCGTCCCACGCCCGCTCGGCCGCGAGCGCCTATGCTGAAGACGGAAGCATTTCACCCATAAAGGACAAGACTCATGACGCTGCTCTGGCTGTTGGTACTCCTGCTCGGCATCGCCGTGCTCGCCCACCTGCGCGTAGCGCCCCGGCTGGCACTGGCGATCGTCGCCACCTACCTGATCTTCATGACCGCGGCGGAACCCTCCGGGGTGGTGGTGCTCCTGCTCTGGCTGGTGCTGATCGCCGTGGCCGTGCCACTGCTCGTCGCCGATGTGCGCCTGCGCTATTTCAGCGGCCCTATGTTCGACTGGTTCAAGAAAGTCCTACCGCCGATTTCCGCCACCGAGCGCGACGCCATCGACGCCGGCACCGTCTGGTGGGATGGCGAGCTGTTCAGCGGCCGCCCGGATTGGGACACCCTGCTCGGCTATCCGAAGGCCCGTCTTACGAATGAAGAACAGGCCTTTCTCGACGGCCCAACCGAAACCCTCTGTGCGCTGGCCAGCGAATGGGACATCGCCCAACGGATGGACCTGCCGCCCGCCGCCTGGGACTACATCAAGGCCGAAGGCTTCTTTGCCCTGATCATCCCCAAGGAATATGGCGGCAAGGGCTTCTCCGCCTATGCCCATTCGCAGATCGTGATGAAGCTCGCCACCCGCAGCGGCGACCTTGCCAGCACCGTGATGGTGCCCAACTCCCTCGGCCCGGCCGAGTTGCTGATGCACTACGGCACCGAGGAGCAACGCAACCACTACCTGCCACGCCTGGCCAACGGCACCGACATCCCCTGCTTCGCCCTCACCGGCCCCTACGCCGGGAGCGATGCCGGCGCCATGAACGACAGCGGCGTGATCTGCCGCGGCCAATGGCAAGGCGAGGAAGTGCTCGGCCTGCGCCTGAACTGGGAGAAGCGCTACATCACCCTCGGCCCAGTGGCGACGCTGCTCGGCGTGGCCTTCAAGACCTACGACCCGGACCACCTGCTGGGCGATGAAGAAGAGCTCGGCATCAGCCTGGCACTGATCCCCACCGACACGCCCGGCGTTGAGATCGGCCGTCGCCATCTGCCACTGGGCGCAGCCTTCATGAATGGGCCGAACTGGGGCAAGGACGTCTTCGTGCCACTGGAAGCCATCATCGGCGGCCGCGACATGATCGGCAAAGGCTGGATGATGCTGATGAACTGCCTGTCGGTCGGCCGCTCGATCTCCCTGCCGGCGACCGGCACCAGCGCCGCCAAGGTCTGCAGCTACGTGAGCGGTCGCTATGCGCAGGTCCGCGAGCAGTTCAACGTGCCGCTCGCCGCCTTCGAAGGCATCCAGGAACCGCTGGCGCGCATCGGCGGCAACGCCTGGCTGATGGACGCGGCACGTATCCTCACCGCCAACGCCGTCGACCTGGGCGAAAAGCCCTCGGTGCTGTCGGCCATTCTCAAGTACCACCTCACCGAACGCGGCCGCGCCTGCATCACCGACGCCATGGATATCCACGGCGGCAAGGGCATCATCCTCGGCCCGAACAACTACCTCGGCCGGATGTGGCTGTCGGCGCCGATCTCCATCACCGTTGAAGGTGCCAATATCCTCTCGCGCAACCTGATGATCTTCGGCCAGGGCGCGATCCGCTGCCATCCGTTCGTGCTGCGGGAAATGGAGCTGGTCCATGAGCCGGACCGCGACGCCGCGGTGAGCAAGTTCGACAACCTGCTGATGCAGCACATCGGCTTCGCCGTCAGCAACACGGCCAGCACCCTGCTGCTGGGCCTGAGCTTCGGCCTGATGGGGCGAGTGCCCGGCACCGCCGTGACGCAGCCCTACTTTCGCGCGCTCAACCGCATCGCCGCAGCCTTCGCCATGCTGGCCGATCTATCGATGATGCTGCTGGGCGGCGAGCTCAAGCGCCGCGAACGGCTGTCCGCGCGCCTGGGCGACGTGCTCAGTCATCTCTACCTCGCCTCGGCTGCGCTCAAGCAGTTCCACGACCTCGGCCACCCGGCCGAACAGGAGCCGCTGCTGCGCTGGGCGCTGGAGGACTGCCTGGAGAAAGCCGAAAGCGCGCTGCAGGAAGTGCTGGCCAACTTCCCCAACCGCATTCTCGGGCACCTGCTGCATGCCCTGGTGTTCCCCTTCGGTGCACGGCACAAGGGGCCGTCCGACGCGCTGGATGCCGAAGTCGCCGCTCTGCTCGGCCGCCCCGAGGGCGATCCGGCGCTGGAGCGCATCCTCGACGGCATGTATCGCCCGCAGGACCCCGAGCAGCCTCTGGGCGCGCTGAAGCATGCCTTCGACGCCCTGGCCGCCAGCCAGGGTGCGGCGAAGAAGCTGGCCAGGGCGATGAAAGGCGGCACGCTGCGGCCGTTGCCGGGCGAACATCCGATCGATGCAGCGCTGACCGCCGGCGCGCTCGATCCGGCCGAAGCCGAACAGCTGCGCATGGCCGAGCTGGCGCGCCGCAAGGTGATCGACGTGGATGACTTCGCCAAGGAAGAGCTGACGCTGGATGAAGGCCGGATTCGTTGATGGAGATGGGGCGCGGGCACTACGTAGCACTCGCGTAGGGTGGGCTTCAGCCCACCAGTCCTCGCCCTCGCCACAGCTTCCAGCGGGCTGAAGCCCGCCCTGCCGCAGCTGTGGGAACGTCAGCTCAATCCACGTGCTGCCGCGGCCAGACCAGACTGAAACGTGCGCCACCGAGCTCACTGTGCCCGACTTGGGAACGGCCGCCATGCCAGTAGATGATGCGTCGCACGATGGACAGGCCCAGCCCATGCCCGCCCGACGCACGGGTGCGGCTGTCGTCCAGACGCAGGAATGGCGTGAAGACCTTTTCCCAGTCCGCTTCCGGCACACCGGGGCCGTCGTCGTCCACATCCAGCCGCGCCGTTTGCCCGTTGATGGCGAAGCTGACCCGTACCTGCCGCTCGGCATGGCGCATGGCATTGGTGATCAGGTTGCTCAGCGCGCGGCGCAGGTATTGGGGCTCGGCATCGGCCCAACCGCTGCCGTCTTCGGCGACCACGCACTCGCCGCGGTCGACGCTGACATCAGGGCGCAAGGGCGCCAGCTCGCCGATCACCTGATCGACCAGCGCTCCCAGCTCCACCTGCTGGAAACTCAGGTTCGGCGAACCGCGCTCCAGCCGTGAATACACCAGCATCTCGTCCACTAGCGCATCGAGGTCATCGATGTCGCCATCCATGCCGGCCAGGTACTTCTGCCGCGCCTCGTCGGTCTGGGCCTCGGCGGTCATCTCCAGGCCGAAGCGCAGGCGCGCGACGGGAGTGCGCAGCTCGTGGGCGACGGCGCTGACCATCTCCCGCTGTACTGCCAGCAAGCGCTGCAGATGCTTGGCCATGCCATTGAAGGCCGCCGCCAGTCGGCCCACCGAGTCGGTGCCGACGTCCGGCACGCGGGTTTCCAGATTGCCCGCCGCGATGCGCGTGGCTGCGCTTTCCAGCACGCTCAGGCGCTGCTCGAGCTGGCGCACCAGCAGATAGACCGTCAGGCCAATCAGCGACAGCCCGAGCACACCGATCAGTACCAGCAGCTGCGGCGGATAGGGATTCATCTGATGCAGCGGGCCGAGCTGCATGATCCAGCGCGTACCGGCGATGGCGGCGAACACGCGCACGGCATCACCGCCGCGGGCCAGGGCCATGACGGTGTCGCCTTCGTCCAGGCGTCTGCGCTGATCGTCGTCGAGGTTGGCATTGTCGCGGGTCAGCAGCTCCAGATCGAAGCCGAAGCCGCGCGCCTGCTTCAGCTCGGCGAGCCGCCTGGGCTGCTCCGCTTCGGGATAGCGGATCAGCTCGTCGATCAGCAGATAGATGGTGGCGCGCGCCAGCTGCTCGCTCAGCTGCTCCACCTCGCCGGTGAGCACCAGCCGATCGCGGGCGCTGACCAGGCTGAATACCGTGGTGCTGCGCGGCCGGATCTGCTCGACCAGCACCTGCCCGCGTAGAAGGCGCGCCTCCAGCCGGCTATCCAGGCTGACATCGTCCAGCGTCCGCACCCGCAGCGGAATGCCCAGCAGCCGCCCCCAGAGGTTGGCGGCCTGGCGCCGCTCGACGGGCGTCATGCTGCTCATGTTGTGCGCCATCAGGCGGAAGGTGCCGCTGGCCAGGCGCTCGCGGTGATCGTCGGCGCGAAACTGGTTGAGCAGATGCAGCCCGCCGGCCCCGAGCAGCGCGACCAGCACCAGCACGCCGAGCATGCCGCCGTAGATGCGCAGGAAGATCGAATTCATGGAGAACGGCGCTACACCAGCGCCGCAGCCGCTTCGGAAACGAACAGATAGCCCTTGCCGCGCACCGTCTTGATCAGCCTGGGGTGATCCGGGTCATCGCCGATCTTCGGGCGGATACGCGAAATGCGCACATCGATGGAGCGGTCCTGGCCGTCGTATTCGATGCCGCGCAACTGGGCGAAGATTTCTTCACGGGAGAGGATGCGCCCGGGGTTGGACGTGAGCAGCCAGAGCAGATCGAACTCGGCGCCGGTCAGCTCGATCTGGTGTTCGCGCAACCAGGCCTCGCGTAGGGCGCTGTCGATCACCAGCGGGCCGAACTGCAGGCGCTTGGCGCTGGCCGGCACTTCCGCCTCTCGGCGCCGCAACAGGGCGCGGATGCGCGCCAGCAGCAGCCGCGGCCGCACCGGCTTGCAGACGTAATCGTCGGCGCCGGTTTCCAGCCCCAGCACCTGATCGAGATCATCGGCCCGCGCGGTGAGCATGAGGATCGGCCCATCGTAGCGGTCGCGCACCCGTCGGCAGATCGACAGGCCGTCTTCGCCGGGCAGCATCAGGTCGAGCACCACCAGGTCCGGACGCTCCTCGATGATGCGCTCGACCGCACAGGCGCCGTCCGACTCGATCGACACCTCGAAGCCGCCATTGCCGTGCAGATACTCCTGCGTCAGCTCGGCCAGTCGCCGATCGTCCTCGACGATGAGAATACGCCACGTCTCTTGTTCCATCCCCGCCCCCCTGTCTACGCGTCAGGCCACAAACCGAACAGCGCGCATTGTACCCAACGCCTGCCCGCGCACGATGCACAAAAAACGTGCAGGGGCAAATACAACATCTAGTGTCGGCCCAATCCGTGAAAATGCGCCCGGCGGTGCGTATTTCGTCGGCTTTCGCGCAGGCGCCGAAGCCATGCGGGCTGTGGCCGGGCGCTGTGCTTTAACCCACAAAGGGCTCACACCTTATCCACAGCTTATCCCCGGAGGCGGTCTTGCATTGGCCCCGAGCCAGCATTATCTTGTCGCCTCTGCGCGTCTCAGCCCCTAGATGTTGGGTTCTGGCACGCGAAACGACACAAGTGAAGAAATATCGAGCCGGGCGCGCAGCCCTCCTCCTGATCAGTTCTGCAACATTGTTCGGCGCCTCAGGTCAAGCGCAACAGCAAGACCGCAAGGCCGCCATGACGACTTCAAGCCCGGATCTAGCAGCTGTGCTCGGAGCCACGACAAAACACAACATATTGTGTTGACAGTTCCTCCAGCCTGACTATCCTTCCGGACACGACTCCGCCAGCGAATGGCCAGGGTCACGTTTTCCTTGCGACACACATGCGCCCGCCATGCGGGGCATGGCTTATGCAACAGACAACGCCGTGCTCAATCGAGCCCGCAGACAGATAGAACCGCGACCAGAAGAGAATCCGGAGCCCCCATGCAAAACCAATCCACTCGCGAGAACCCGCTATCAGCCGATGCACCGGATCTGGCGGCTACCGCCCCGGGCCAGCTGCGCGTGATCAAGCGCAACGGTACCGTCGTCCCCTACACCGACGACAAGATCACCGTCGCCATCACCAAGGCCTTTCTCGCAGTGGAAGGCGGTAACGCTGCCGCTTCCTCGCGCATCCACGACACCGTCGCGCGTCTGACCGAGCAGGTCACCGCCACCTTCCGCCGTCGCATGCCCTCCGGTGGCACCATCCATATCGAGGAGATCCAGGACCAAGTCGAACTGGCCCTGATGCGTGCCGGCGAGCAGAAGGTCGCCCGTGACTACGTGATCTACCGCGAAGCCCAGGCCGTCAAGCGCAAGAGTGCCAGCGGCAGCAGCGACATCGCCCAGCCGCACCCGAGCATCCGCGTCACCCGCGCCGATGGCAGCCAGCAGCCGCTGGACATGGGCCGCCTGCAGACCATCATCACCGAGGCCTGCGAAGGCCTGGCCGAAGTCGATGGCGCGCTGATCGAGCGTGAAACCCTGAAGAACCTCTACGACGGCGTGGCCGAGAAGGACGTCAACACCGCGCTGGTGATGACTGCCCGCACCCTGGTCGAGCGCGAGCCGAACTACAGCCAGGTCACCGCGCGTCTGCTGATGGACACCCTGCGTGCCGAAGCCCTGGGCTTCCTCGGCGTAGCCGAGTCCGCCACTCACCACGAGATGGCCGATCTCTACGCCAAGGCCCTGCCGGCCTACATCGAGAAAGGCGTCGAGTTCGAACTGCTCGATTCCAAGCTCAAGAGCTACGACCTGGCCAAGCTGGGCGCCGCGCTCAACCATGAGCGTGACCAGCAGTTCACTTACCTCGGCCTGCAGACCCTGTACGACCGCTACTTCATCCACAAGGACAACGTCCGCTTCGAGCTGCCGCAGATCTTCTTCATGCGCGTCGCCATGGGCCTGGCCATCGAGGAAGAGCAGAAAGAAGCGCGCGCCATCGAGTTCTACAACCTGTTGTCGTCCTTCGACTACATGGCCTCGACGCCGACCCTGTTCAACGCCGGCACCCTGCGTCCGCAGCTGTCCTCGTGCTACCTGACCACCGTGCCGGACGACCTGGGCGGCATCTACGACTCCATCCGCGACAACGCCCTGCTGTCCAAATTCGCCGGCGGCCTGGGCAACGACTGGACCCCGGTACGCGCGCTGGGCGCCTACATCAAGGGCACCAACGGCAAGAGCCAGGGCGTCGTGCCGTTCCTGAAAGTGGTCAACGACACCGCCGTGGCGGTCAACCAGGGCGGCAAGCGCAAGGGCGCAGTCTGCGCCTACCTGGAAACCTGGCACCTGGACATCGAGGAATTCCTCGAGCTGCGCAAGAACACCGGTGACGACCGTCGCCGTACCCACGACATGAACACCGCGAACTGGATTCCGGACCTGTTCATGAAGCGCGTGTTCGATGACGGCCCCTGGACCCTGTTCTCCCCGTCCGACGTACCCGACCTGCACGACCTCACCGGCCGCGCCTTCGAGGAGCGTTACGAGTACTACGAGGAACTGACCAAGTACGGCAAGATCAAGCTGTTCAAGACCCTGCCGGCCAAGGACCTGTGGCGCAAGATGCTCTCGATGCTGTTCGAGACCGGCCACCCGTGGCTGACCTTCAAGGACCCGTGCAACCTGCGCAGCCCGCAGCAGCACGTGGGCGTAGTGCACAGCTCCAACCTGTGCACCGAGATCACCCTGAACACCAACAAGGACGAGATCGCCGTCTGCAACCTGGGCTCGATCAACCTGGTCAACCACATCGTCGACGGCAAGCTGGACGCGGCCAAGCTGGAGCGCACCGTGCGCACCGCCGTGCGCATGCTCGATAACGTCATCGACATCAACTACTACAGCGTGCCGCAGGCGCAGAACGCCAACTTCAAGCACCGTCCGGTGGGCCTGGGCATCATGGGTTTCCAGGACGCCCTGTACCTGCAGCACATCGCCTACGGCTCCGATGCCGCCATCGACTTCGCCGACAAGTCCATGGAAGCCATCAGCTACTTCGCCATCCAGGCCTCCTGTGACCTGGCCGACGAGCGTGGCGCCTACTCCAGCTTCGAAGGCTCGCTGTGGTCCAAGGGCATCCTGCCGCTGGATTCCCAGCAGATCCTCATCGAGGCCCGTGGCCAGAAGTACATCGACGTCGACCTGTCCGAATCGCTGGACTGGGCGCCGATCCGCGAGCGCGTCAAGAAAGGCATCCGCAACTCCAACATCATGGCCATCGCCCCGACCGCGACCATCTCCAACATCGTTGGCGTGTCGCAGTCCATCGAGCCGACGTACCAGAACCTGTACGTCAAATCGAACCTGTCCGGCGAGTTCACCGTGATCAACCCGTACCTGGTCCACGACCTCAAGGCCCGCGGCCTGTGGGACCCGGTGATGGTCAACGACCTCAAGTACTACGACGGCTCCGTACAGCAGATCGAGCGCATCCCGCAGGATCTGAAGGACCTGTACGCCACCGCCTTCGAAGTGGAAACCAAGTGGATCGTCGACGCCGCCAGCCGCCGCCAGAAGTGGATCGACCAGGCGCAGTCGCTGAACCTGTACATCGCCGGCGCCTCGGGCAAGAAGCTCGACGTGACCTACCGCATGGCCTGGTACCGTGGTCTGAAAACCACCTACTACCTCCGTGCCCTGGCCGCGACCAGCACCGAGAAGTCCACCATCAACACCGGCAAGCTGAATGCCGTGTCCAGTGGTGGCAGCGAGGCGGCGAACTCCGCCAGCGCCGCGCCGGCTGCAGAGCCGAAGCCGGCTCCGGTGCCGCTGGCTTGCAGTATCGATAACCCCGACTGCGAAGCCTGCCAGTAATAAAGGAGGCGCGCGTAGCTGAGCGGCGTCTGCGGCATTGGCCGCCAAACCGGACCCCATCACGTACAGCTGTACGCTCAGGGGTTCCGGCTCGGCAGCCGCCTAGCAACCACTCGCACAGCTCCACGCTCGCACCACTGTTGCGACAAGGAAACAGAACGGCCCCGCTCCTGCTCGCCAGGAGCCTAAGCCAACGCGGTGGCTACCGATAGAACAAGCCCGACGCCAACACCAAACCAGTCCCCTCGCCCCTCCGGGGAGAGGGCTAGGGTGAGGGCCAACCCCTCTAGACGACACAAAAGGCCGGACCAAACACCCGACCATCCCCTCGCCCCTCCGGGGAGAGGGTTAGGGTGAGGGGCAACCCCACCAGACGATACAAAAGGCCGGACCCATCTCGGCCCAAACCAAACACCCGCTTTTGCGTGCAAACCAAAAGCCCCCAAACACATCCGACCGGCCAAGCCCCGGTCCCCAATCAGGAGCAATCGCACATGCTGAGCTGGGACGAATTCGACGAAGAAGACACCACCACCGCCGCGCCGGCCACCGCTGCCGCACAGCCGGCAAGCCAGACCACCGCCAAACTGGACAACGAAGCCGCCGGCTCCGTGGAAGAAGCCCGCGCCGTTGCCGCTGACGACTCCGACGCCATCGCCCGCGCCAAGCGCGCGCTGGACGACCTGGACATCCAGGAAGGCCTCAACGAACTGGAAGGCGAATCGGCCCGCGTGCGCGTCGACGAGAAGCGCATGATCAACGCCCGCGCCGACCTCAACCAGCTCGTACCCTTCAAGTACGACTGGGCCTGGCAGAAGTATCTGGATGGTTGCGCCAACCACTGGATGCCGCAGGAAGTGAACATGAACGCCGACATTGCCCTGTGGAAGAGCAAGGACGGCCTCAGCGAAGACGAGCGCCGCATCGTCAAGCGCAACCTCGGCTTCTTCTCCACCGCCGACAGCCTGGTCGCCAACAACCTGGTGCTGGCCACCTACCGCCTGATCACCAACCCCGAATGCCGCCAGTACATCCTGCGCCAGGCCTTCGAAGAGGCGATCCACACCCACGCCTACCAGTACTGCATCGAGTCGCTGGGCATGGATGAAGGCGAGATCTTCAACATGTACCACGAGATCCCGAGCGTCGCGAAAAAGGCCAGCTGGGGCCTCAAGTACACCCGCTCCATCTCCGACCCGACCTTCCAGACCGGCACCCCGGAGACCGACAAGCAGTTCCTGCGCAACCTCATCGCCTACTACTGCGTACTTGAAGGCATCTTCTTCTACTGCGGCTTCACCCAGATCCTCTCCATGGGCCGCCGCAACAAGATGACCGGCACCGCCGAGCAGTTTCAGTACATCCTGCGTGACGAGTCCATGCACCTGAACTTCGGCATCGACATGATCAACCAGATCAAGATCGAAAACCCGCACCTGTGGGACGCCGAGATGAAGGACGAAGCGACCCAGATGATCCTCCAGGGCACCCAGCTCGAAATCGAATACGCCCGCGACACCATGCCCCGTGGCGTACTCGGCATGAACGCCGCGATGATGGAGGACTACCTCAAGTTCATCGCCAACCGTCGCCTGACGCAGATTGGTCTGAAGGAAGAGTATCCGGGTACTACTAACCCGTTCCCGTGGATGAGCGAGATCATGGACCTCAAGAAGGAGAAGAACTTCTTCGAGACGCGGGTTATTGAGTATCAGACGGGTGGGGCGTTGAGCTGGGATTGACTTGCATAAGGAGAAGGGCTTCAGACGGACGAAGCCCTTACAACCAATGAACAAAACAACAAAAGACGCATCACTCAAGTTTTCAAAAAAACAAATACAACGGGCGGGCGAAATCCTTATCTCCGATGAATCCGACAAATACAACGAAAGCATGGAAGTCCTTTCGTATTGGCGATCCGCCCATGCGCCCGCTTTAGAAAGCACCGTCAAAGCACTAACCTTAGCTTGTCACAAGCATGACCCTGACGCGCTTATAGCCAGCAGATTAAAACGAGCTCCATCTATCATTGAAAAGCTTCGACGGTTCAATGATATGAAGCTAAGAAACATGCAAGACATAGGCGGCTGCCGAGCCGTTATAAGAAACACAAAGACCCTCCAAAAGATTTACCGAGAAATAAACAAGGGCGGAAGGCTAAATAACAAAAATTACATCGAAAGCCCAAAGGATGATGGGTACCGCGGAATTCATATAGTTTACCCAGTCGAAACCTCAACCAATACTTTCAAGATCGAAATACAGCTAAGAACAAAAGCCCAACATGCATGGTCTACTGCTGTTGAAATAGTAGACTTGTTCACTAATCAAGACTTAAAGAGCAACAAAGGAAGGGGCGAATGGAAAGAATTTTTCATTTCTGCTAGCTCTGAAATTGAAAAGCTCGAAAAAGGCGTACCCCCTAGCGATAACGAGAATCTTAAAACATTCATGTCATTAACAAGAAACATGAAGGTTAAAGAAAATTTCTTAAAATTCTCTGAACTTGTTGACAAAATAAACAGCCCAGACTCTTTTTTTGCAGGCGAATACAACCTAATAACTCTAACAAAGAAAAATCAGAAGATTGAGATAAAAACATTTAAATCTAACGAATTCATTAAAGCTGCCGAAGAATACCTTCAAATAGAAAAAAAACAAAGAAAGAACAGCGACTCAATTTCAGCACTAGTGTCACTGAACTCTCTTCACAACTTGAAAGAAGCATATCCAAACTACTTTGCAGACTCTAAGTATTTCATATATCTGATCTCGACCATCGAAGCTTATGGCGAAATCTTTTACCCTCGAAACTATTTCGCCCGTTTGCTCTCAATGGCAGGATTCGGAAAATCGGAAAAAGAGCGGTTAACAGCTGAGTTTTATGGCTTACCCCACAATTGAGCGAGGTGGCCTGGAAGAAACGCGTGGAAAAGGCTTCGCCGTTTTCCACCCTACGCAACGTCGATGCGTCGGCGGTGTGGGCGGTTGAGATGGCGTAGGGTGGATAACGCTTTGCTTATCCACCAAATACGGACCTCCCGCCAACACTACGCTCAAGGATGAGCCGCCATGTCCCGCTACCGCCGCGCCCAAGTGTCGGGCGCCACATATTTCTTTACGGTCAATCTGCTCAACCGCCACAGCGACCTGCTGGTCCGCCATATCGACCTGCTCCGCGAGACGGTACGAGCCACACGCTTACGCCATCCCTTTCACATCGACGCCTGGGTCGTTCTGCCCGACCACATGCATTGCGTCTGGACGCTACCGAATGGCGATGCTGACTTCGCCCTGCGTTGGAAAGTCATCAAATTCGCTTTCGCCCGACGCCTGCCGAAGACCGAGGTGCTGACGGCAACCCAGCGCTCCCGCGGCGAACGCGGGATCTGGCAACGGCGCTATTGGGAGCATCTGATCCAGGATGAACGGGATTACCGGCATCACGTCGACTATGTGCATCGGAATCCCTTAAAGCACGGATTGGTGGAGCGTGTCGTCGACTGGCCCTATTCGAGTTTTCATCGAGCCGTCGGAGCTGGGATCTACCCGGTTGATTGGTGCAGTGAAGAGGCAGAGGAATTCGCAGGTGATGCGGACTGACGCGTGGAAAAGGCTTCGCCGTTTTCCACCCTACGCTGCCACGCAACTCCTCCACTCGGCCACCTGACGGGAACGGACTTCGATTCGCCCGAGCTCATTGGTTTTATTTGCTTCTGTACGGACCGGCAGGCGACACCAACCGCCCCTTCAGGAGGGTGAGCGGAATCGCCGTGGAAGGGGTTGAGCGGCATGGATGCCGCGAGAGCCGCGATGGGCCAGGGATGGCCCATCGCGGCGTGCCCCTGGAATGGCGATGGAGCGAACGAACCCGGAGCGAAGCGCAGGGCCGGATGTAGGGGCAAGCGTTTTTGGTTACTTTTGTCGCGACTGACAAAAGTGACCCGCCCAGCAGGGCGGAACCAATATGCATCAAGCAGCCTGTAAAACAGCAGCGGCACGGACGCAAAAAGCATCCACGAAGCTACAACTCACACAACCCACCCGGCACCTTCATCACCCACTCCCTTACCGCCCGAACCGTCGGATCATCTCGACGGCTCTCTGGATAAACGAGGTGAAACGGCTTGCCCTCCATCTCCGGCCCGAACGGCTGCACCAGCCGCCCTTCCCTCAGTTCGTCCTCAATCAACTGCCGACTCATCAGGACCACGCCCTGCGCACCGATAGCGGCGGAGATGGCGTGGGTCTCGTCGGAGAAGACCAACCCGGTAGTGACGTCCATCCCCGGGACATTAGCGAGCTTCTGCCACGAAGCCCAATGCATCGGGACGGATGACGCCCTTGGGCGAGGGAGTGAACAACGAGGGCTTCGCCAGCCTTCCGCATCGAAGCAGACTACAAACACGTATTTGCGGGGTTGCTCAAGCTGGGGGAAAAACGTAAGATTTAGTAAATCATATATCAAAATACAGTAACTAAGTGAAAATCATGAATGAGAAAGAGCTAGTTAATCTCGCATTGAAAATCCTGAACTGCAATCAAAAAGAATTAGCAAATCGCCTAGGGGTATCGCAAACACAAATTAGCAAGTGGAAGAATGGCGAACATATGTCTTACGACATGAATAAAAAAATTCGCTCACTACTAAGTATTGGTGAAAAAGACCCATCATTCATTCTAAAATCTGGTTCAATTGCAAATGCCAAAAAATGGGATCGATTAATTAACTATCTTGCAGAGATAGCTTATGAAGGAGCAGAAACAGGGTACAACACATATCCTTTGCTAGACGAGCTAGGCATTCTTTCCGTTTCAGTTTTTGACACCTTAGCGGACATGGGGATAACGATCCCTACCACCTTTCCAGAAGAGCTATCCTTGAACTACGAAAGCGATGATGATGAAGAGCAGGAAACCATTTGGAGGACAATAGAAAACAACCCTCACTCCTCAACCATATATCGTATATTTAAATCTTTAAACGACGTATATGGATTTTATGCAGCATACATAAGCAATATATTAGAGGATGAAGAACTTAACCTGATTGAAACCGAGGCAGAAAATATCGAGCCATGCTTAATTTCTCTTGCCGCCACCAAAATAAATATTAACAAAGAAATCGCTCCAAATTTCAACGAATTCAAAAGGAAAACTATAAAATATTATGAGCACTGGATAAGTATAGCTAAAAACTCTGCTCTCCGAGCGCGAATCCCTTTAAAAGCAGAAATAACAAGAATAATTTACGCCTCTCACGAAGAACTAGGGCATGAGGCTGAAGCTGAAAGCCTTGGCTTTAATGACAACCGACTTCATCCCGACATATATATGAACGAGCTTCTCACTGGAGTTCGCATACTTCACCAAGTACTTCCAGCGATCATGGACAAACTAGGGATAGGTGAGGAATTTCAGTTAGACAGAGCAAAGCTTTCAGAATGGTGACGCTGAGAGAGGGCGGCTTGGTAGCGAGGTGGCCTGCAAACACGTGAAATGTAGTGGTCAACAATTCCCGGACACAGAATTGAGTTTTTCTTCCTCCACAGCAGGCGGCACGAAACCGTTGTGCTGATGCGGTCTGACCCAGTTGTACCGCTGCATCAGGTAGCGCCCGATATCCTGCTCGGCCATCGCCTTCGTCATATAGCCCACTAATGGTACCCACTCGCTTTTCAGGCTACGAAACAACCGCTCCATCGGCGCGTTGTCATGGCAATTTCCTCGACGACTCATACTTTGAGTCATGCGGTATCGCCAAAGACGCTGGCGAAAATTTCGACTGCCGTATTGGCTGCCCTGATCGCTATGAAACAGGATTCCGCTCGGCCGACCTCGCACCTCATAAGCCTTATCGAGGGCCTTGATGACCAGGTCAGCGTCTGGCTTTTCTGACATTGCCCAGCCCACCACTCGGCGACTGTACAAGTCCAGTACGGCAGCAAGGTAATGCCACCGGCCCTGTGCCCAGATGTATGTGATATCTCCGCACCAAACCATATTCGGCGCTGCGACGGTGAACTGGCGCTCGAGGATGTTGGGAATATCGGGCCGCTCAATAGTGGCTTTCTTGTATGCATGAGAGCCAGGCTGCTTGCTGATCAAACCCTGTTCCTTCATCAAGCCTCTGACCTTGAAACGTCCAACCTTGACGCCCTCGTCCTTGAGCATGGCAACGATACTTCGGCTACCAGCCGAGTTACGGCTTTGGCTAAACAGTTCGTTGATACGGCTGCGCAAACTCACCCGTCGAACATCAATGCGACGCCGTCGAGCCATATGATCGTAAAAACAGGATCGGGGCAGTTCAAACACTGAGCACAGCAGTTGAACGGGATATCTTGCTGCCAACTGCCGAATCGACTTCAACGTCTGCGCCCGTGCTCCTCGGCCATCAAGAGCGCAGTGGCCTCCTTTAGTATTTTCTTCTCAAGCTCTAGCCGGTTGATACGAGCCTGAAGCTCCTGGATCGTTTGCTGCTCGGGTGTGAGCGCCTTGGAGGTAGGCGTGATACCGCTACGCTCCTGCTGCAACTGGTTGACCCAGCGCCGCAGTGCTGTTTCGCCTACATCAAGGGATTTGGCTGCCTCGGGGCAACTGTAACCCTGATCAAGCACTAGGCTGGCCGCCTCACGCTTGAACTCGGGAGTGAAAGTACGTCGCTGTTTGCTCATCGAACACCTCTGTATGGCGAGCATTTTCGCCTAAATCGGTGTCCGGAATCAGTAGACCACTACAAAAAGGCTTCGCCGTCACCCTACGGCCGAACCGCAGATAGCGCGGCTCGGCGTTGCCGACATCACCCCCTCACCTCACACAACCCACCCGGCACCTTCATCACCCACTCCCTCACCACCCGAACCGTCGGGTCATCCCGACGGTTCTCCGGGTATACGAGATGAAACGGCTTGCCCTCCATCTCCGGCCCGAACGGTTGCACCAGCCGCCCTTCCCTCAGTTCATCTTCGATGAGCTGCCGACTCATCAGCGCCACGCCCTGCGCGCCGATGGCGGCGGAGATGGCGTGGGTCTCGTCGGAGAAGACCAGCCCGGCGCTGACGTCCAGCCCCGGCACATTGGCGACCTTCTGCCACGACGCCCAATGAATCGGGGCGGACAAAGCGGCTTGGGCGCGGAAGTGGATCAGTGGGTGTTTGGGCAGCTCGGCGACATCCCGCAAGCCGAGGTGCGGGCTGCAGACCGGGACGAAGGTGTTGTCGAACAGCTTCTCCGCCACCAGTCCCGGCCAGCGGCCGTCGCCGTAGCGGATGGCGATATCCGCCGTGACGCCATCCAGCGCCACCGGCTCATGGGAGGTGTGGAAACGCAGGTCGATATCCGGATGGGAATCGCGCAGCAGGCAGACCCAGGGCACCAGCCAGCGCACCGCGATGGCCGGTGTGGTGCTGAGGGTGATCGCCTGGCGGCAGGGCTCCGCGCTGAGGCGTTCGACCGCCCCGCTGATGTTGTCGAACGCGGCTTCCAGCGTCTGTTGCAGCTCCCGTCCCGGGTCGGTCAGTTCCAGCTTTCGCGGTTTGCGCAGAAACAGCGCCACGCCGAGCGAATCCTCCAGCGAACGAATCTGGTGGCTGATCGCCGTCGCCGTAACGGACAGCTCCTCGGCGGCCTGCTTGGCACTCTCGTGCCGGGCGGCGGCTTCGAAGGCCCGTAGCGCAGAAAGCGAAGGTAACCGGCGGTGCGCCATGGCTGAGTTTCTCTCATCTGTAGTTGGAAGAAATGGTCGTTTGTCGCTCGTACAGCCTAGTCCTAGGCTGGATTTACCGCGAACCACAGATGAATTCAATCACAGAGGAGAATCGCCATGACGCACCTTCTGCACCTCGATGCCAGCGCCCGCCCCGGCCTTGCCGGCAAGGACGAACACGGTTCCCACAGCCGCAACCTCAGCCACCGCTTCGTCAGCCAGTGGGCGGCCCGCCGCGCGCAGGACAGTATCGTTTACCGGGATATTGGCCAGAACCCACCCTCCTTTATCAGCCATGACTGGATCGCCTCCAGCTTCACGCCGGAAGAACGCCGTGAGCCATGGATGCGGGACACGCTGGCGGAAAGCGACCAGCTGGTCGATGAGCTGATCGCCGCCGATGTACTGGTCATCGGTACGCCGCTCTACAACTTCGGCATGCCTGCAGCGCTGAAGGCCTGGATCGACCAGATCGTGCGCCCCGGCCGGACGGTCGAGGTCGACGAAAGCAAGCTGCCCGATCCGTACGTACCGCTGCTGGCGGACCGACCACGGCATGTGGTCATCCTCAGCGCCCGGGGTGGCATCGGCTTCGGTCCCGGCGGCGAGATGGCGCATATGAACCATCTGGAGCCGAACCTGGTGACGGCGCTGAATTTCATCGGGATCACCCGCATTCACCAGATCGCCATTGAAGGTCAGGAAACCGGTGGCGAGGTATTGGCCGACTCGGTGGCCGAGGCGCAACGCCAGGTGGATGTATTGGTGGCAGAGCTTCAGACAGCGCTTGATGCCTCGCTGGCCTCTGCCTACCAAAGACAGACCGAGCTTATCTAGCGAGGCAGAGAAGCTGAACACCCGCGAGTAGCCCATGCGTCCTGCTCGCCGACGGGCGCAGCCTTGCCAAACTCAGGAACTTCACTTGGCCACGACAGTCATTGGCTGCTTGGCCAATCCGGCTACATCCATCAACGGACGGCCCACAAAACCTACGCCATGGACTTCTTATGACTTCGCCCAAACTGCCCCTGATCGCTCTTCTCTGCACCCTGCCGCTGGCAGCCTGCGCCGCCACGCCCGAAGCGCTCAAGCCGTACCCGACCGCCGCCGAGGGCTACCAGCGCCATGTGATCGATTTGCCGGCCCAGGCCGACGAAGCCGAACACAAGGTAGAAATCATTGCCGGCAAGACGCTGGAAGTGGACTGCAACCGCCAGCGCCTCGGTGGTCAGTGGGAGGAAAAGACCGTGCAGGGCTGGGGCTACACCTACTACGAACTGGGCAGGGTCGACCCGGCCGTCAGCACCCTGATGGCCTGCCCGGATAACAGCCGCAAGCAGGCTTTCGTGCAACTGGGCGGCGAGCCCCAGCTGGTGCGGTACAACAGCAAGCTACCACTAGTGATCTACGCCCCCGCCGACGTGGAGGTGCGCTACCGCATCTGGTCGGCGACGCAAGGCGCCACTCCCGCCCCGCGTCAGTGAACAACTGACATCGCAATGGCCGCCCGGGTACCCGCCGGGCAGCTTTTTCGGATCGGCAGCGAGGGAATCAGGGAAACGATACGTGAAATAGGCTTTGCCGCTTCCTTCCGACTTCACGGCTAACCAACCGCCTGCCCCCGCGCCTTGACCCCTTACCCGTAACCTCCTACCCTCCGCGTTCGGCGCCTAAGAAACGCCTCACACAGCGGCATGCCCGCTTCCGACATTGCGGCTTTTTTGCGCCTGTGGCCCGCCCGTGCGCGCAAGAAAACACCTCTGCGACGTCGGGAGTGGGCTAATACAAGACCCGAAAGGGGAATATGTCCGGCCCTCTGTGTGGGGTTTCTTAGCTCCCGGCACCACAGCCCTAAGAAGCTGTTTCACACAGAGGTAAAAGGATATGCCAACTCCCCTTCACCCTCGCTTCGAGGGAATGCGTCTTTCTGTTCACCATGCAAATGACGGTCGGCTCTGGTTCGACGGCCACGAAGTTGCCCGCCTGCTCGACTATCCCGATAGCGCTCTTGCGATCCACCAGTATTGCCGAGTGGAGGGCCTGAGCTTCGGCGAAGGCGACCATCCCGAGCCTCGGCTGGATCTGGAAAACGTCTACCGCTTGGCCTTCGCCAGCCGTTCCGCCTATGCGCCCCGCTTCACCGCCTGGCTTACGCATTATCTTCTGCCCCAGCTGTGCAATCCGAAATCGAGCTGCGTGCATATCTTCGGCCGTCAGCTGCAAATCCTGGACTGGCAGGACGACTGGTGGATACGTATGCGAGATATAGCCGAGGCCTTCGACATGGGGTGGGCGGCGAGGTAGCGACCTCACTCCAATGATGACCTTGGTGGACTGGCTGCCTGATCGAATGAGACAGAGCAAGTTCGTGAACAGGCGCTAATCGACCTGCGCATTGAAGGGATAGACTGCCGCCCGACTCAAGAACAGGGAGATTTTCATGGGGACGGATAACCTCAAAGACGCGGCTTACCCATTCGATCAGGACTGGGAGTTGGACACCGACTGGAAGGCGGACAGCACCGGCAACCGCGACTCCGGTTGGGGGCCTGATCGTGGCTGGGGCCGTCAGGCCGATTTGCCGAAGACCAAGCCAGGTAGCGGCGGCGCCTCCTTTGCTGGCTGGGAGCAGAAAGCTGAAGCCTCTCTGGAGCTTTCGGATTGGCCGCCGCCCGACATGCTCAGGCTCCCCGAATCCCAGCCGCCAGGCTTCTACATCGTGCCGCGCAGCATGTCCGGCGAGCAGGTGCTCGCTAGGTTGTTTGCCGATGTGCCCCACCAACATCTGGTCAGCCGCATCAAGGCGCTGAATCCCACCTTCGCGAAGGGCTTCAAGGCCGGGGAAATGGTCGTCTTGGGCAACCTGATCAATCCGACCGCTTGCCTGCGCGAAGAAGCCGACCTGATGGGGGCCGCCGCCAAGGTGCGTACCGCTTTGGAGCCGCTGAGCGAGAGCGAGGCTGATTTCATGGCAAAGCATCAGGCCGAGATAGCCCTGATGGTCGGTGGCGCCAGCCAGTCGCTGGGGCTTGGTACCGACGTGCTAGGCAAGGGTTTGAAGCAGATCGACGGCACACTGCGCGATATCGAATTCCTGCACCAGCGCGAGTTCAGCACGCATGGCCACCTGCAAGATCCGCAATTCTTCGCTTCGCGCCAGCGGCTGTACCGCCAGCTCGACAGCCAGTTGAAAGCGACCTTCCTCGGCAAGCAGCTGGGTCTGGGCAGCTACCCTACGTTGCGCCAGGACCTCGGCATTTCCACCCGCAGCCTGGTGCACCACTGGAGCAAAGGCGGCGCGCCAGGCCAGATCCCCGGCTACGCCACCCATATGGATCAGATTGCCGAGGCAGCTAAATACCTGAGAAATGGAAGCTATATCGGCATTGCCCTTGGCGGTACAGCCTCCGCCTTGAAGGTTCAAGAAGTGTGCAAGGCAGGCGAAACTCAATCGTGTCAGAAGATTCGATTTACTGAGACGGGGAGTTTTGCTGGGGCGCTGGGTGGTGGATCCGTCGGCGTCTGGATAGGGAGCGGCGCCGCTACGGCCATCTGCGCCGCCATCGGCATCGGCTCTGCAGGCATCGGCGGGGTAATTTGTGGCTTGGTTGTAGTCGGTGGGGCTTCGGCTACGGGAGGAGCAATCGGTGGAGGTGGTGGGGAGTGGATGGGTGAATTCTTATACGAGCAGATTAAGCCATGACTGAATTCTGGAATTCCTGGTGGGCATTCGCTTTTATGCTGGCACCCTTTGTTGTCGGGCTATCTGGCGTAGCGATTGGTGTTTTCATCGCCTGTAGTCGCCATTTCGACACCATGCTCTCAGCGCTTCCAAACAGTGCGTGGGCTAAGCAGCAGCACATTGTGGGAACAACGAGCTTTACTTCCCGTTGCTACCTGGTCGCCACGCTAAGCGGGGCCTTACTTCTTTCGGAATTCAACGTCCGTAAAGGAGTACTCGATGCCAACGATGTCAGCAACTTTCCCTGCTCGCTGCGCCGCCTTATGACCCTATCAACCAAGCTGGCATGTGTCGGCATGGCGTGGCTGTGTCTGGCGGTTGGCCTGCTAAAACTCACTGGAAATTGAAGGTTCAGATGTTGTGCTGGGCCTCCCGATCTGAGCATTTCCATCGATAAAACCGGTAGTGGTCCGTAGGCGTTTTTTGGCAGCGGCGCTGCCTCGACTGCGTAATGTATTTGCTACTTGGCTGTAGTCTGCGGGACTTCGGTTGCTATAGAAGACCTCGGCTCGCTAGCCCAAGGCCCCGTTGAGCCCCATAAGCGTGACGTGCGCCTAGCCCGACACCGCCCGGTACAATGCCGCCATTTTCCGTACCAACCGGAGCGCCGCCATGTTCACCCTCACCCACCTCGACACCCCGCCGCCGGAATCGCTGAAAAGCCAGGTGCTGCAGATGGTGGTGGATTACCTCGGCGACATCAGCCCGGTCTCGCTGCAGCCCAGCAACCCGCTGTATCAGCTGTACCAGTACGTGGTGGGTTTCGAGGTGCATCGCTATCTCGACAGCATGGACGGCGCGCAGGCCGGCAAGCCGGAGCTGATCCTGGCGCTGGATGCCGACGACCCGGCGGTCCTGCTCGGCTTCGCGCTGTACCTGCCCTTCGTGGATGATCCCGAAGCCTGTGCGCTGGTTTATCTGGCGGTGGATACCGGTCAGCGCCGGCGGGGCATCGGTCGGGCCATGGTTGAAGCGATGGTGGCGCGCTATCCCCATGCCGAAGTGGCGTGCGTTGCAGGCAAGGTGCCGTATTTCAGCGCGCTGGGCTTTCAGCCACTGGCGGCGCGCGGCCCGCAGGTGGTGATGAATACGCGAAACGAGGCTTCGAACGGTGCGGTGGCGGTGCAGGATCTGGAGCCGATCTTCCAGTCCAAGGAAGTCCGGCAGATCTACAGCTACCTGGTGCAGCAGAATGGCCGCAAGGCCATGAGCGAGGCGGAGAAACAGCGCGACCGCCTGCTCGATCAGCTGGCGCGTCAGGCACAGGACGTGGTGCAGCAGTCGACGGTGCGACGCCTGCACTAGCCGTTGCCAGGTTCAGAACAGGCGAGATAGACCTAGGCCAGACAATCGTTCTGGCAGTACACCGCCGCACGCGGTCATTAGCGTGACCCCCATCACTAAAACCGCTCACCAAGACTTGCTCGACGCTGCAGAGGGTTAACGGCCAGGTGATAGCAATTTAATATCTACCGGCAATTCGCCTAACACTCAGGAACGAGTATTCATGTTCAAGCATTTCATGATGAGCGCCGCGGCGCTGAGCTTTGCCATTCTGACCGGCTGCGCATCGGTCCCAATGGAGTCACCCGAAAAGGATCAGGCGTACAAGACCTTCCCGGCACCGCCACAGGATCAAGCCGGCCTGTACATCTTCCGCGACTCCATGCTTGGAGGCGCTCTAAAGAAAACGGTGAAGATCGACGATGAGATCATCGGCGAAACGGCGGCCAACACCTACTTCTACCGTCTCATCACGCCCGGAAAGCACACGCTGGCTACCGAGTCCGAGTTCAGCGACAACCTCATCGAACTGGACGCCATAGCTGGCAAGAACCATTACGTGCGTCAGTCGATCAAGATAGGCGTGTTCGTGGGTGGTGCGAAGCTGACCGAAGTATCGGAAAGCGAAGGCCAGCAAGCTGTAGCGAAAACCGAGCTAGCACGCTAACGCTGCGCAAAGAATCGTCGCCAAACAATAGCCCCGCACTTGCGGGGCTTTTTTCTGCTCCTGCTCTATCCGCGATCCGCTCAAACCTTCACACAGACGAATATCGCGTTTCCCGAGACCTGGTCCCAGGGCACGATCTTTTCGTAGTCGTGCTCGAGCACATGCACCTCGAAGTACCGCTCCAGCAGCTCGCTCAGCTCGGCAAAGCTCACCGCCACCATCCTGTGTTCGTCATGCCAGACCTGGCTGTGGTCCGCCGCGGTTCTGCCGATGCGCAGCCTCAGCAGTTGCTGCTCCCCTTCCCCCGGGTAGTGCCAACCGGAACTGAAGGTGAACAGGCCGTCCGCATGCCGGGCCGTGTGCGACACGAATGACGCGTTGTCGATCCGGCGCTTGTCCACGGCGTTGAAGCAGAACAGCCCGCCCGGGGCCAACGCGGCATGCGCGCTGGCGATGCAGGCTTCGAGCCTGGTCAGCCCGGCACTGTAGTGGATGGAGTAAAGAAAGCAGGTGATCAGATCGGCCGGCTGCTCGACCGCAAAGCCACACATGTCCTGCAGGGAAAACTGTGCTTCCGGGCAACGTACGGCGGCTCTGTCCAGCATCGGCTGGTTGATGTCGAGCCCGCCGCTGGTATAGCCGGCATCGATGAAATGGCGGACGTGCGGACCAGTGCCGCAGGCCAGGTCCAGATGCCTCGTCCCGCCGTTGCCGAACAGCTGCTGCAACCGATGAACACAGTGGCTTTGTGCGCGGTAATCGATATCGGCGCACATGAGGTCGTAGTAACCCGACAAGTCGGTATAGAGAGCATCGCCGGGCATGATGACCTGAAGAGTGAGAGGTCGATGGGGCGCGCATATTATCCCGGTCGGCTGCGATTCGCCCGGCAATTGCGCGTGAGCCGGCATGTCCGGACACCGCGCCAGGGATTTCGTCACCGATACCAGGAAGGTCCATCAGGACATTCCGCTGCGGGCCGATTGCGGTGGTGCTGGTCGAAGACGTCCGCTCCGGGCCGCAGTTCTGATCGAACGATGGATGCGCTACACGCCGCACGTGGACAACGCTTCGCTTGTTCGCTGAAGATGGCAGCGATCAACTCCAAGCGTCGCCGGCCACGTCCGAGTCCGGCGATTTCCGCATCCTCGACTTCAAGAGCACAGCATGAAAGCACTTCCGATTCTGGGCGTTGCCCTCGCACTCTTGCTCCCCTCGGCCTATGCCGAGGAACTGCAGGTCACCCTCGACGGCCTGCAACACGATAAAGGCCAGGTGGCCGTGGCGGTATATTCCAGCGCGAAGAGCTTCCGCAAGGAGAACCAGGCGTTCGCCGCGCAGAAGGCCAAGGCCGAGCAGGGGGCCGTGACCCTGGTGTTCGAGAACGTGCCGCCCGGCCGCTACGCGGTGCTGGCCTACCATGACGAGAACGACAACGGCGAGATGGATCGCCGCTTCGGCATGATCCCAACGGAAGGCTACGGCCTGTCGAACAATCCCAAGGTGATGGGCCCGCCGTCCTTCGAGGACAGCGCATTCGAGGTGCCCGCCGGCGAACCGACCCGGGTCACCCTGGAGATGCGTTACTAACGAAACAACCCGGGAAACCGCGTGGAAAAGGCTTTGCCGTTTTCCACCCTAGCGACGCCGCATCCATGTCCGCGGCTGAACTCAGCGGCAATTGCCGGCGCAGCCGCCGCGGGCACATGCCGGCGCTTCCGGATTCTTCAATACGCGGCTGCTGACCACTCCCGCAGCCGTCATCAGTTTGGTCACCGGCGCGTCGTCCGGGATCGCCGCATCTTCGGCCAGCGCGCCGGCCGCGCGCAGTTCGCCCCAGGTCTTGGGCCGTAGCGCCATGGCATGGCGAACTTCATAAACCTGGCCATTGGCTTCACAGCGATAGTCGTAGGTCGGCATGGCGATTCCTCTTGAGTAGACGGGCCTGGCCGTTGGATGGAAGAAAGCGCGATTGTACGAGCGAAAGAGCCGTTCGTTCAGCCCCGACTCCACATCAGGAGTCGACCCGGCGCGGCGGACTGGCGGGCATGAGCTTGCGGGCCGTATCCACGAATGGCATCAGGATCAGGCTGTAGAGCGTCAGGTAGCGGTGCGAGTCTTGCTCCGCGGTACCGAAGCGCAGCGTCTCGGGGCTGGCGCTGGTGACGTAGAGGGTGCCGAACATCCAGTCCCAGATGGACAGATTGGTCCCGAAGTTCTTGTGGAAATGCCGTGGCGCATCGCTGTGGTGGATCTGGTGCTGCGCCGGGCTATTGAGAATGTGCTCCAGACGTGGCCCGAACGACAGCCAGACGTGGCTATGTCGCAGGTTTGAAGCCAGCGCGTTGAAGATGAAGACCAGATAGGTCACCCCGAACAGCGTGTAGCGGCTGATCTCACCGCCGCAGGCGTACCAGAAGATGCCGGCGTAGGCGCCAAGCAGCACCAGGTCCACCAGCCGGCCGACGATCTTCTCCAGAAAGTGCACGCGGCTGGCCGTCAGCGGAACCATCACCGGTGCCGAATGGTGCACCTTGTGAAATTCCCACAGCCAGCCGCAGTGGAACGCCCGGTGCACCCAGTAGCCGGCGAAGTCACTGATGATGAACACGCCGAACCCGTAGAGCAGCGCCAGCGAAAGGTTCTGCCCGACTTGCGGCCGCGCACCCCAGAGGTTCTCGAAAAAGGCGATGTAGTCGCCCGAACGCAAGATGTATGGATCGACGAGCGCCACGATCGGCACCACCAGCGCGACCTTCAGCACGCCCCGCACGAAGTAGTAGCGGTAGTCCAGACGCGCCGAAGGATGCCAGTGCACGCGCCAGCCTCCGAGAAAGGCCCAGAACGACATCGCCTGCGTCAGCCCATGCTGTCGTCGGTAGCGAAATAGCAGATAGGCGACGGCATAAGACACGCCGAGAAACAGCAGGCCCAGGCGACCGTTGAGGTCGAACAGGCTGGTGAACTGCTGTACGAAAGGATCGATCAGGTACCGCTGGAAGGAGTCGGAAACGCCCATGCCTGGCCGCCTCGGAAAAAAGGTGGCGGATTATAGAGGCAGGCGAAACGCTTCGTATATGCGAATGCTTATCATACGATAGTTGCAGGCCTTCCCTGCTCCGCTACGAACAGGCACGCACGCAGGCCGCAGGAGCGGCGTACGGCCCGCGCCGGACTGCTGAAGATCATGTTGTAGTACAACTATACAACGCCACGCCCTCATAACACCCTAATTTACCTACAAAAAACACTTACGGCTTCGCCTATGTTTTTTGACATATTGCAAGTCGTCATACCTCTACTATGATTCGTTCGCGGTCCCCCTCCGATTCGAACAAGGGTCCCTCAAAATGGACGAACAAGAACAACACTCATCACCCGGTTCCCGCCGCCGCTTTCTAAAGCAATCCGTTGCCTGCTCCACCGCGTTGCTGGCCACCGGCATGGCGCTGCCGCGGCTCGCTCAATCAGCTGAGCCACTCAGCAGGCGTTACCCCGATCCATCCCTGGAAGTACTGGATGAAAGCTTTCTGCAATTGCGCCTGTTCAACGCCAGCGTCGAGAAGATCGCCGACGGTCTGCGCTGGGCCGAAGGTCCGGTATGGGTTGGCGACGGGCGCTACCTGCTGCTCAGCGACATTCCCAACAACCGCATCATGCGTTGGGACGAGATCAGCCAGTCGCTGGGCGTATTTCGCGAGCAGGCGAACTTCTCCAATGGCCTGACCCGCGATCGCGAGGGCCGGCTGGTGGTCTGCGAAGGCTCCACGACGCATGAACTGGGTCGGCGCGTGACCCGTACCGAGCACAACGGTGCGATCACCGTGCTGGCCGACAACTATCAGGGCAAGCGCTTCAACTCGCCGAACGACGTGGTGGTCAAGCGCGATGGGTCCATCTGGTTCAGCGATCCGCCCTTCCAGGCTGGCAATTATTACGAGGGGCACAAGATTCAAACCGAGCTGCCGGACGCGGTCTACCGCATCGATGGCAGCACGCTGGAGGTGACCCGGGTTATCGAGGGCATCGCCGGCCCCAACGGTCTGTGCTTCTCGCCCGACGAGAGCACGCTCTATGTGGTCGAGGGCCGCGCCAAGCCCAACCGCCTGGTGTGGGCCTATGCGGTGAACGGCGACGGTACGCTGGGTGAGCGCAGCCAGCATATCGAGGCGACCGGCCATGGTGCACTGGACGGCATCAAGTGCGACGAGGCCGGCAACCTCTGGTGCGGCTGGGGCAGCTCCGGCTCGCCGGAAGCCAACCCGGAAGGCCTGGACGGCGTACGGGTTTTCAATCCACAGGGCGAGGCGATCGGCCATATTCACTTGCCGGAACGCTGCGCCAACCTGTGCTTCGGCGGTGTGCAGGGCAACCGCCTGTTCATGGCCAGCAGCCACGCCCTCTATTCGCTGTACGTGAACGCGAGAGGCGCCACCTTCACCTAAGCAGTCGCCGATGCGGCGCCAAGACCTCGCGTTTACAGCGGCTTGATCATCACCAGCGCGAAACCGGCAGCGATGCCCGCCAGGGCGATCAGCCAGCCGATTCGGTGGGCGCGGTTCTTTTCGGCTTGCCGGATGGGGTCGACGGGCTTTTTCTTTTTCACGGTAGGTCTGCCTTCAGCCAAGGATGCCGCACCGGCCTCAGGGCGGCCGGCGCAGCGCGCTTTTTAGGCCGGGCGGGGAGAATTGTCCAGTCATGTCGGCCGAGCATGCAGGCAGCAGGCGTTATCCCAGCGGGCTTTCTCCCGCGTTCGGCTCGTCACTCGGCTGGCTGTCGTCAGCGTTCTCGCCGGAATCCGGCACGTCGCCGTATTCGTCGTAATCGGGCGGGGTCAGTCCATCCTTGAGCGGGTCGTCTGGATCGATCATGGCAGCGTCCTCGGCAGTGGGTTCAGTGCGTTGGAGTGCCGTACTAGCTGGTCGTTCTGCGATCGTCGACAGTGGGCCCGGCCTGCTGTACCGCTGCCGAAAGCGCTTCGATGATGCGGCAGTCTTTCACCGACGACTGATTGCAACCGGCCAGGCGCTGCAACTCCGCCTCGAGCCGCTGCAGGTCGGCGATGCGCTGGCGCACCTCGACCAGGTGGGTCTGAACCAGGCGATCGACATCGCTACAGGCGTGCCCCGGCTGATCGGCCAGTTCGACCAGCGTGCGAATTTCATCAAGGGAGAAGCCCAGCTCCCGCCCCCGCTTGATGAACCGCAACCGCGCCACGTCCTGAGCCGTGTAGCTGCGATAGCCGGACGACGTCCGCAACGGCGCCGCGAGCAGGCCGATGCGCTCGTAGTAGCGGATGGTCTCCACGTTCACAGCCGTGGCCTGGCTGAGTTTGCCGATGGTGATAGACATGGCTTGACCCTGTAGTTGCTACAGGGTTTAGCGTAATGCCATCGACATTCCGAGGCGACGTACATGGCAGGAAATTGCTGCAACAGTGGTTGCGCCAGCGCAGCGGTGCGCGGGCGCTATCGGCGGATTCTCTGGATCGCGCTGCTGATCAACCTGGCGATGTTCGCGGTGGAGATCGGCGCCGGCGTGCGGGCCGGTTCGGTCTCGCTGCTGGCCGACTCGCTGGACTTCTTCGGCGATGCGGCCAACTACGGTGTCAGCCTGTTCGTGCTGGGCATGGGCGTGGTCATGCGGGCCCGGGCGTCGCTGGCCAAGGCACTGACCATGGGTCTGTTCGGCCTGTTCATCCTGGTAGTCGCGATCGACAACTTCATCGATGCCAGCGTGCCCCAGGCCACGACGATGGGCATCGTCGGCACCATCGCACTGCTGGCCAACGTCGCCGTGGCGCTCATGCTCTATGCCTACCGTGAAGGCGACAGCAACATGCGCAGTGTCTGGCTGTGCAGCCGCAACGATGCGCTGGGCAATATCGCCGTGATGCTGGCGGCACTGGGTGTGTTCGGCACTGGGGCGGGCTGGCCGGACCTGATCGTGGCCAGCATCATGGCGCTGCTGTCGATCAGCGCAGCCGTGCAGATCACCCGCCACGCCCTCGACGAACTGCGCACCGAGCGAATGGCCGTCAGGCAAATGGAGCGAGGCGCCTGACGCAGGCTTCGCGTTCTCTACCGATCGCAGCCCGAGCGGCTGCGCTCGTGGAGGAAGGCCACCGGAGCCGAGCCATCGGCGTTCAGCTGGAGGATTTCCCGCGGCCTGCCCTGCTCATCCAGCACCAGCAGGCCGATGCCCGAGCCGTTCCACAGACGCTCGCCCGCCTGGCTGCGGTCCGGCACACGCGGCACGACTTCCAGGCGCCGCCGCTTGGTCAGCCAGTTCAGCGGCGACCAGGGCGCATACAGCCAGCGGTTGAGGCGATCGAACCAGTCCAGCAGGCGTCGTGGAAACTCGTTCTTCACCCCGCTGCTGGTGATCTGCCAGACCCTCGGCCCGCTGTCGCGGGCGCGGATGTGCACTTCGTAGACGAAGGAGTAATGCACGTCACCGGAGAGGATCACGTAGTTACCCGGCGTGCGCGAATGACGGAAGATGTTCATCATCACGTGCGCGGCACCACGGTGGGCCATCCAGTTTTCCGCATCCACCAGCAAGGGCTGGCCGGCCCAGCTGAACACCCGCTGCACCGCCTCGATCAGCTTGACGCCGAACATCGGCGCCGGCGAGACGATCAGCACCGAGGGCTTGTCGAGGATGTTCTGCTGCAGTTCGCTCAGCGCCTCCCAATCCATCAGGCCGGAAGGGCGACTCAGATTGCGCTCGCTGCGCCAGCGCCGGGTGCGGGTGTCGAGCACCACCAGCGGCGGTTCGCTTGGCAATTCGTAGCCCCAGCCGTCCAGACGCAGCAGCGTCTCGATGAAACGGTCCTGTTCGGCGCAATCGAGCCAGCCATCCCGAGCAGCCTCCAGCAGCTGCTGTACCTGCGCCAGCAGCGCGCCGAAACGCTCGGGCTGATTGCCCCAGGCCTGGCAGAGCAGATAGGCGATGAGCGCATTGCCGATGATCCGCCGCGACAGCGGGTGACCGTAGGCGGTCTCCTCCCAGCGAGCCGACAGGTTCCAGTCGTCGGTGATGTCGTGGTCGTCGAAGATCATCAGCGACGGCACATGGGCCAGCGCCCGCGCAGCCTGCGGCAAAGTGCGCCGGAACCCCCGCAGACAGTGCTCTTCGCGGCGATAGCGCTCGGCGTGTTTCGTTTCGAGCGCGGGAATCACCGGTTCGATCAGCGACCACGGCGTGGGCGACCACACCAGCAGGTACATGGCCATGACCTCGGCGAGGGTGATCAGGTGGTTCTGTCCGTTGGCGGTGGTGAAAACCGGCTTTTCCACACCGCCGAAGAAGCGTTCGCGCAACGCCTCGTTGGACTTGAACGCGGGCAGCAATTGCTCGCGCCGGTAGTAGGTGGCCGGGTGGGCCAGCAGTTCATCGCTGTCATCCACCACCGCGCCCTGGAGATGCTCGCCGTACAGGCCCAGCCGGCGCATCAGCGCGTGGATGGCAACCAGCATCGGCCCAGCGACATCATCGGCGTAGACTTGGTCGCCGGTCATCAGCAGCACTGCCGGGCGCGCGTCCGGATCGGTCAAGCCGCGGCGCACCAGCTCGTCCACGCACAGCAGCCCATCCGCGGCCGCATGGTGCGGTTTGCGACAGGAGCCGTGCAGCACGCGGTCGAGCCGCGACTTGATGACGAAGCTCGGCCGCGTGGCGCCGTCGTGCAGCAGGTGTGGCGCCCAGTCGGCGATGCCCCGCTGCTGCTCGCCCTCGTGGAGCAAAAGGTCGTACTCGATCAGGCAATCGCCGGGCAGCGCTGCATCGGGCGTGAAACGGATGAGGTGCAGCACCGCATAATGGCCAAGCCGCAGCCGCTGGCAGGCCTCGCCTTCGAGTCGAATGCGCCGCTGCTGGCCGGCCTGGGGGCTTTCAAGGATCAGCGACAGCTCGAGCACGCGTGACGCGATCAGCCAGAAGGTCAGACCGTCAGGCTCGGCTCGACGCAGCAACGGGCCGGCCAGCACGGGCGGCAGATCCTGGTGGGTGGGAATATCGGTCAAGGGCAACCCTGTCTTTGGCAACAGGCTTCTCTGACAGCACACCGGCCCCGATCGCTCATTGGAAGCAGCGAGGGGCTCGACTTGCCGTTCAAGGGGCGCCGAACATGGCCGTCCAGTAGATGGCCGCGTCGCTCTGCGGATCGACCGCATAGGCCGCGCCCAGCTCGGTGTACGCCGGGTTCATCAGATTGGCGCAGTGCCCCGGGCTGGCCAACCAGCCTTCCAGCACCTTGCGCGCGGTCGGCAGCGCCGCGGCGATGTTCTCACCGACCAGGCTACCGGCGTAGCCGGCGAGTTCGGCGCGATCGCCCGGCGTACGGCCGTCCTCGCTCAAGTGACTGAAGAAGTTGCGATTGGCCATCGCCCGACTGTGAGCCTCGGCGGTGCTGCCCAACGTCGCGTTCCAGGCCAGCGGCCGCGCGGCGGCGAAATCCTGGCTACCGCAACGGCGCGCCGAGGCCCGGGCACGATTGATCTGTTCCAGCAGCTTCTGCCCTTCGGCCTGCCAGTCGCCGAGGCGACCATCGAGCAGCGGCCGCGCCACCACGATGCGCCAGTCGCGACCTTCGCGGCTGACGCCGATATCGGTGAACTGAGGATCGAGGATCACCCGGCAGAAGCTTTCGCGCAGCGCCTGCATCGCCGCCTGGGCATCCCGCGGACCGGACAGCGTGATCGCCTGCACCGTGACCATCGGGTAGCCTGCGCGGGACAAGGCATCCTGCAGGTCACCGGCGGCGCCGACCGGCAAGTTCAGCCGCGAATCGGCCGTGAGTGGCGGCAGCTCCTCGCTGGCCTTGCTGCCGCAGCGCTGCACCTCGCCACGGTAGGCATTGATCGACTCGACCAGCCGGGCCTCCTCGGCCGCAGCGGCGCCGGCAACGCAAAGGGTCGCCAGCAGCAGGACGGATGACAGAACACGCATGACAGTTCTCCAGCAATTCCCTGACGGAACGACGCGCACCCGGCGCGGAAACTGGCGCCATGGTGCGCGACACCGCCGCGCTTGTCATCACCGCAGCGGCACAAGGCCACCGGCTGGGCGCCGCTGGCGGCCTTGGCTATGATCAGGCGCCATGAACAGCCAACCGCCGATTCGCCAATCCTGCCCGCCCGGCACCTGCACCTGTCGGCGGGACGAGCTGCTGGAAGCGCCGGGCGCCGACGTGCGCATCCTGCTGCTCACCCGCCACGAGGAAAACCGCCTGCTCGAGCGTCTGGCCAACGTGCAGAGCCTGGAGGAGCTGGAGCGGCTGCAGCAGCGCATGTTCGAACAGCTGGGCATTCGCATGACGATCGCCCCCGGCCACAACGAAGTGCGCAGCATGCGCGGCATCGCCGTCGAGTTCGCCGAGCAGCCCGGCCTCTGCCGCAAGACCCGCCCCGCCATTGCCGCCGCCGTTCGCCGCGGTCTGGCGCAGCGCCCGGAAATCGCCTGGCGTCTGCTCGATGTGCACGATTTGCTGGGCGGGTTATGAGCAACCTGCGCCCCGTCGCGATCGACCTGCGTTCACTGCCATGCGCGGTTTCATAGCCGAGCCCGCCCCCTTCGAAAAAATCCGTTCCTGCCGCTTGACCCTCACGCAGCGTCAGCCCCGACGATCCCTGCCGTGCGAAACGAAAAGGAGACATCAATGTTGCTCAAGGTAGGCGAACTGGCCAGGCGCTCCGGCGTGACCGTCCGGACGCTGCATCACTACGACAACCTTGATCTGCTCAAACCGTCCGCACGCTCCGATGCCGGTTATCGGCTCTACGACCGCAAGGACGTCGAGCGCCTGCATCACATCCAGGCACTGCGTGGCCTTGGCCTGTCGCTGACCGACATCGGAGCCCTGTTGAACCAGCGCGCGGTTTCCCTGCCCGGACTGATCGACCAGCAACTGCTGCAGCTCGATCGCCAGTTGCAGAGCCTCCAGCGCCTGCGCAGCCGATTGCACAGGTTGCGCGAGCGCTACGTCCTGGGCGAGGAACCCGCGCTGACCGACCTACTGGATACCCTGGGATCGATGATCATGTACGAAAAGCACTTTTCCGCCGACGAACTGGCCAGGCTGGCCTTCACCGAACGCCTCGACCAAGGCACCAGTGCCTGGCCCGCCCTGGCTGAGCAGGTCAAGGTACTGATGGAGGCCGGCGTAGCGACGCAGGCTGAGCAAGCACAGCGGCTGGCGCGGGACTGGATGATCCAGCTCGAGCGCGACACCGCGCAGGACCCAGCCCTGCTGACCCGGCTCGACACCATGCACGCAGCCGAGCCCGGGCTGCAGCAGCGAACCGGCGTCAGCCAGGCCATGCGCGACTATGTGCTGGCGGCGTTCGCCGAATACCGCCTGGCGATCTACCGGCGCCACCTGACGGACGACGAGTTCGCCCGCATGCGCACGCATTACGCCGCAAGCCTGCGCCAATGGCCGGAACTGCTCGCGCAGCTTCAGCGCTGCCGTAGCGAGCGTCTCCCGCCGGAGCACGAGCGGGTGATCGCACTGGCACGCCGCTGGGGTGAGTTGTTCAGCGCCTACGCCGGCCCGAACGCCGACACCCAGCGCCGAATCCAGCAGGCCGAGCAACAGGAACCGGAGTTGCAGGCCGGCACCTGGGTAGCGCCCGAGGTGATCGATTACCTGCGGCAGGCCATGACGGCCCTGATGCAGCAGGGCCGCGGCTAGGCAGACCGCCGGCGACGAGCCTGCGTGCTGGCCACGTAGGCTCCCGGCTCGGCGGCAACAGATCGTCGCCAACGGAGGCGTTGCGCATGGACGCTGCGCAGCAAGTCTTTACAATGCACGACCTCGAAACACAGCCGGTCCGTGCCCATGTCCCTTCCCAAGCACCATCTCGAACTGCTCGCCCCTGCCCGTGACGCCAGCATCGCCCGCGAGGCCATCCTGCATGGCGCCGATGCGGTGTACATCGGCGGCCCCAGCTTTGGTGCCCGGCACAACGCCGAGAACAGCGTGGCCGACATCGCCGAGCTGGTGAAATTTGCCCATCTGTTCCACGCGCGGGTGTTCGTCACGCTGAACACCATCCTGCACGACGACGAACTGGAAGCCGCGCGCACCCTGATCCAGCAGCTGTACGACATCGGCGTCGATGCATTGATCGTGCAGGACATGGGCATCATGGAGCTGGATATTCCGCCCATCGAGATCCACGCCAGTACCCAGACCGATATCCGCACGCTGGAACGGGCCAAGTTCCTCGACAGGGCCGGTTTCTCGCAGCTGGTCCTCGCCCGCGAGCTGAACCTGCAGGAAATCCGCGCGATCTACGACGAAGTGGATTCGACCCTGGAGTTCTTCATCCACGGCGCGCTGTGCGTGGCGTTTTCCGGGCAGTGCAACATCAGCCACGCGCAGACCGGGCGTAGCGCCAACCGCGGCGACTGCTCGCAGGCCTGCCGCCTGCCCTACACGCTGAAGGACGATCAGGGCCGCGTGGTGGCCTTCGAAAAGCACCTGCTGTCGATGAAGGACAACAACCAGAGCGCCAACCTGAGCGCGCTGGTGGATGCCGGCGTGCGCTCATTCAAGATCGAGGGGCGCTACAAGGATGTGAGCTACGTGAAGAACATCACCGCTTACTACCGCCAGCGCCTGGACGGCATTCTTGCCGAGCGCCCTGACCTTGCCCGCGCCTCCAGCGGCCGCACCGATCACTTTTTCGTCCCGGACCCGGACAAGACGTTCCACCGCGGTAGCACCGACTACTTCGTCACCGACCGCAAGATCGACATCGGCGCCTTCGACTCGCCGACCTTCACCGGCCTCGCCGTGGGTGAAGTGCTCAAGGTCGGCAAGCATGACCTGACCGTACAGACTCGCGAGCCGCTGTCCAACGGCGACGGCCTCAACGTGCTGATCAAGCGCGAGGTGGTGGGTTTCCGTGCCAGCGTGGTCGAGCCGCTGAAGCAGTTCGAGGAGGACGGTCAGCCGTTCTGGCAGTACCGCGTCGAACCCAACGAAATGCCCGCCGCGATGCGCCAGGTGCGTCCGAACCACCCGCTCAACCGCAACCTGGACCACAACTGGCAGAACGCACTGCTCAAGACCTCCGCCGAGCGCCGCATCGGTGTGCGGTGGCTGGCAAAATTGCGCGCCGATGAGCTGGAGCTGCATGTCACCAGCGAGGAAGGCGCCTATGCCACGGCCACGCTGCCCGGCCCCTTCGGCGAAGCGAAGAAGCCCGAGCAGGTGCCCGGCCAGATCGCCGACCTGCTGAGCCAGCTGGGCACCACCCTCTACCACGCCGAAGAGGTCGAGGTGGATGCGCCGCAGGCGTTCTTCATCCCCAACTCGCAACTCAAGGCGCTGCGCCGCGAAGCCATCGAGGCACTGACCGAAGCGCGCGAAGCCATCCGCCCGCGCGGCGGGCGCAAGCCGGTCAGCGTGCCGCCGCCGGTCTATCCAGAATCGCACCTGTCGTTTCTCTACAACGTCTACAACGAGAAGGCCCGGACCTTCTATCACCGTTACGGCGTGCAGCTGATCGACGCGGCGTACGAGGCCCACGAGGAGACCGGTGAAGTGCCGGTGATGATCACCAAGCACTGCCTGCGCTTCTCCTTCAATCTGTGCCCGAAGCAGGCCAAGGGCGTCACCGGCGTGCGCACGAAGGTCGCGCCGATGCAGCTGGTGCACGGTGACGAGGTGCTGACGCTGAAGTTCGACTGCAAACCCTGCGAGATGCACGTGATCGGCAAGATGAAGGGCCATATCCTCGACCTGCCGCAGCCGGGTAGCGCCAGCAGCGTGGTCGGGCACATCACGCCTGACGATCTGATGAAGACCATCCGCAAGC
This sequence comes from Stutzerimonas sp. Brlt_14, assembly GCF_051948915.1. Classification (NCBI taxonomy): domain Bacteria; kingdom Pseudomonadati; phylum Pseudomonadota; class Gammaproteobacteria; order Pseudomonadales; family Pseudomonadaceae; genus Stutzerimonas; species Stutzerimonas sp. Brlt_14. Next base: position 353,472 of record NZ_JAYJLM010000005.1, on the reverse strand, counting down.
CGCACGCCTGACATCCACATCCGGAAGAGGCACTGCCGTGACTGTGCTTGCGACATGGGCGGAGATCCGCTCGCTCTATCGACAATGCCAACCCGGTGTGTTCAAGGCGAGCTTCACGCACGGCGGGCTGCGCATGGTCTGGCCCTCCTGGGTGCTGACGATCGCTGTCGGCATATTGCTGGTTGGGACCTGGTTCAATAGCCAGTCACCTTTGCAGGGACTGGCTGCCATGGCCGGCGCACTGCTCGCTCTGTTTGGCATGCTGCTGGCTCGAGAGCGCTATTGCGCGTGGTACTACCGGGATATCTATGCCCGTGAAACGCTGAATCGCTACGGTTTTCCACGCCGCGAAGAACTGCTGCGCTATGCACTGTTCCGCAATGCCCTGCTAAAGCGCGGGCTCGACGCAGCGGACATTCAGGAGTTGGCACGCATCGCCGAGATCGCCGGCCCTCCCCCTCAGGAACGCTGGGTCTCCCAGAATCTGGTCATCGTCATGCTGGTTTCGGCGATCGTCAGCCTGTCGACGGACGTCATCAAGCTGACCGATACCTGGATCGCCGGAAAAGGCAGCGTATTCGTGCTGGCGTTAGCCATGCTCACATACATGGTTCTAGCGCTGTTGGATGGCATCCGCAGCAATCAGCATCGTGACCGGGTAATCGGCCGCTGCCTGGAGCGCGCGGCATTGGATGTCGCGCGCGAGACCGGCAGCAACGGCAGCAGACAGATCGCCATGAGCGAGATCACCGCAATCAGGAAGCCCATCTGATAGCGCCGCTGTACCGAACAGCAGCGAGCCGAACAGACCAGCAAGGCGATCACGCCGATGGCAGGAAGGTCGTGCGCCGCGACGGCAGACGGTGCTACCGATGGCCCGTCACTGCCCTCTGCCACTGCCTGACTTCCGTTCGGCATCCCGGCGAAACTTTCCAGGCGAGCGCCAGCCGTACCTACAGAGCCCATTTCAGGTCTGGAGTACGTATGGCTTACCCGAAGATTCCCGCTCAGCAGCAGGACCGCCTGCCCGGTCGCGAAACCGAAATGCACCCGCAGGCCGAGTTTATCCGCGACAGCTACAAGGGCAGTGGCAAGCTGGCCGGCAAGGTGGCGCTGATCAGTGGCGGCGACAGCGGCATCGGTCGCGCGGCAGCGGTGCATTTCGCCCGTGAAGGCGCGGACGTTGCCATCATGTATCTCGACGAACACGAGGACGCCGAAAACGCCAAACGCATGGTGGAAGCCGAAGGCCAGCACTGCTTGTTGATCGCTGGCGATATCCGCGACAGCAGCCACTGCAACGATGCCGTCGAGCGAACCGTGAAGGCCTTCGGCCGGCTGGACGTGCTGGTCAACAATGCCGGCCGCCAGGAGGTCCAGACCCGCCTCGAGGACATCACCGACGAACAGTGGGAGAAGACCTTCGCCACCAACATTCACGGCTACTTCTATCTCACCCGCGCCGCCCTGCCCCATCTGCAGGCCGGCGCCTCGATCATCAACACCACCTCGATCAATTCCTTTATCGGCCACCCGCTGCTGGTCGACTACACCTCGACCAAAGGCGCGATCGATGGTTTTACCCGGGCGCTTTCGCAGCAGCTGATCGAGCGCGAGATCCGCGTCAACCAGGTCGCGCCAGGCCCGATCTGGACACCGCTACAACCGCCGTCGCTCGGCAAGCACGACCCGCAGATGCTCGAAGACTTCGGCAGCCAGATGCCCATGGGCCGCTGCGGACAGCCGTCCGAGCTGGGTCCGGCTTATGTCTATCTGGCCTGTGAGGACTCGTCCTATGTCAGTGGCCAGACCATCCATATCAATGGCGGCAAGGTGGTGAATGGCTAGCTGGCGGCAGAATGCCGCGCCAGGCCGGCGCGACTCCAGACGACGCATCGGGTAATGAGTCGGCACGGAACCATCGTGCGGCTCGCCGCGCCCAACGATCAGTACCCATGCGTCGACCACTATCGGTCCAGATGCACGCCAGCGCAGTCACGCTGCATATGAAAGGTGAAGTCATGACCCAGATTCTTATTGCCGCTTTCGACCGCTATGCCGAAGCAGAGCGAGTCAAAGCCGAACTCGTGAGCGAGGGGGTGTCCAGCGACGACATCCAGATATCGGCATCCATCAACAGCGATGCCGTCGACAGCAGCCGCGTGGAAGTGATCGGCGAAGAGCCGGATAAAGACGCAACGGTGGCCGACAAGATCGGCAGCTTCTTTCACAAGGTTTTCGGCGACGAATCGAGCCAGCATGCCGGTCGCTACCCCGAAGCGGCCCGCCGCGGATCGACCATCGTCACCGTAACGCTGGAAGACGACAGCCGGGTATCGGCGGTCGAGCATGTCATGGTGCGCAACGGCGCCATCGATATCGACGAGCGCAGCGCAACCTGGGGCGACGGCGCCACGCCGGTCACCGCCAGCACCGAGACGCTAACCACCGGCTACCCAGACGCCACCTCCATCAGCGTCGATGAGCGCGAACTGGACGGCAGCGCGACACCGGATCGCGGTGCGGATTTCGGCTCGATTCCCGGCCGCGCGGAAAATGAAAAGGCTGCCCGGCGCGACAATACCGCGGGTCGCGTACGCATCATCCCGCGCTAGGACGTCCAGGCGGTGTCGTCTGCCAGCAGCGCCTGCAGTGCCAGCGCATCGCTCACCGCAGCGCCGCTGGCGGTATTGTCGAAGATGCACCAGCACGGCACGCCGGACCGAGCACAAGTCCGCAGTTCATCTGCCAGGCGCGCCAGCCACTCGGGCGAGTAGGCAGAATGATAGATGCGTGGCGAACCGTGCAGTCGGTGGTAGCGCATTCCCGACCAGCCGCCCGGCTGCTCTGCTCCTGCAATCGGCGAAGGATCTGCCGCCACCCGTGCGATATACCAACGCTCTAGCAGCTCACCGGCGTCCAGCCAGCTGGCATGCCGCGGTTCGAGTACCAGTGCACCTTCGTAGCGCGCGCGCATGGCGGTGAAGAAGTCCCCCGCCACTGACCGATCGAAGGCCAGCGATGGCGGTAATTGCAACAACAGGCAACCGAGCTTTTCAGCCAGCCCGGTCACGTCACCGAGGAAGCGCCCTAGTGCCTCGTCGCACTCGCGCAAGCGCAGTTCATGACTGATCTGCCTGGGCATCTTTACGCAGAAGCGAAAGCCCTCCGGCACGCTCGCCGCCCATTTGCGATAGGTGGCCGGGCGGTGCGGTCGATAGAACGAGCTGTTGATCTCTACCGCCGATAGCCCGCCGCTGTAGCGCTGCAGGTGCGTGCCTTGCTCAGCGAATGCCGGCCACGCCTCGCGCGGCAGGCTCCAGCCGGCACAGCCGATGCGAAACATCTCTTGCGCTACCATACCCAACACTCCCGCCATCGCTCCGGCCCGGTTACCCCGGAGTGCTTTAAACTTGCGCCCCACCTGCCCCACGAAACCCGGTTGACTCATGAAGCAGCGCGCCATCACACCCTTTCAGATCTTCATCCTGTTGCTGTCGGTCTACGTGATCGGTGCGCTGGTGGCCGATCTGGTGTTCGACCTGCCCGACGACGTATCGGCACTGCTCGGGTATCTGGACAACATCGTGTGCTTCTTTTTCTTCATCGATTTCTGGATGCGCCTGCAACAGGCCGAAGACAAGCTGCGCTTCATGCGCTGGGGCTGGATCGATCTGCTGGCCAGCGTGCCGGCGGGCGGGTTGCAGGCCGCCAAGCTGTTCCGTGCCTTTCAGATTCTGCGGGTGCTGCGGGCGATCAAGTCGCTGCGGCTGATCTGGCGCATCCTGTTCCGCAACCGCGCCGAAGGCATCGTCGCCTCCGCCGCCACGGCGACCATGCTGCTGGTGGCGTTCGGCGCATTGACCATGCTGCTGGTGGAAGCGCCGAATCCCGAGAGCTCGATCAATACGCCGGAAGAGGCGCTGTGGTGGGCGTTCGTCACCGTGACCACGGTGGGCTACGGCGACTTCTATCCGGTCACCACCCTGGGCCGCATCGTCGCGGTGCTGCTGATGGTGTCCGGGGTCGGTCTGTTCGGCAGCTTCGCGGCCTACATCGGTTCGCTGTTCGTCGCCGACCGCAACGAGGAAGACAACCGCGACCAGCTGGCCGACCGCGAAACCCTGCAGCGGCTGCTGGTACAGGTGGAATGCCTGACTGAAGAGGTGCGCAGCCTGAAACTGCAACTGGTGGACGATCGCCGTGACGATGGCGATGCGGTAGAGCGAGGGGTTTGAGTTCGGAGCCCTTGCGTCATCAGATGCAAGGGCTACCGGTGCGATTAGTTGGCGAAGTATGCCTGGGCCCGGGCTACTTCCGCGGGAGTCGGCTTGTACACGGTCCACTGATCACCCACGTTCTTCTTGTAGCGGACCTCGTTCTTCTCTACGTCGAACTCGTAGAACGGGTAGACCTCGCGCAAGTTGTAGAACGCCGCGGGTGCGAAGAAAAGGATGTCGGCAACCAGGTAGCCGCTGTTGAATTTCAATGGAATCAGGCCATACATCGGCTCCATGCCGGGCTTCTCGGCACGGAAGCGGTACTGGCCGAAGCTGGTGGCCTTGTAGGTCTTGCTGACGGGGTTCTTCAGCACCAGCGGCGCATCCTGGTTGATCTTGATTGCCAGGTCCGGATCAGTGGCGCGCAGCGAAGTGGTGGCGGTGCAGGCCGAAAGCAGTGTGGCAGTAACGGCTACGGCAAGAATGTGTTTGGCGTTCATCTGTAATTCCCTGTTGTCCATCAGAAATCGATAGCTCTCATCCAGCCGGCTCGACCGGGCGGTTTGCCATCCATTGCGGCGCGCACTATAGGGCATCGACAAATAATGGCCAACCGCCACCCTTACAGGTGGTTTGTTTTCTTGATTGCCGTCAGGCCGACAAGAAAAACCGACGCCGGACTCTATAATCACCGGCCGGTCATGCGCGCTGGCGAGCAAACGAGCGCAACGCGAGTCGTAAAAGAAGACTGATCAGCAAAGGTGTCGATCATGGCCAAGGCCGGGGGCAAGCAGTTCAAATCCATCAGGCTCGAACGTCTGGCGCGCTTCATCGACTGGGCGACCGCGCGATATCCGGACTTCACCGCGAAGAAGCATCACCAGGAAAAGTGGTTCGCGCCCTATATCGGCTACCCGATGCCGGGGCTCGGTCGGGCGGCGAAAGCCTTCTGGCTGGGACTGCACGGCCCGGCGGTCGACCAGCTGATGGCCGAACCCACGGCGGATGAACTGCTCGAGCGGATCGTCAGCCGTGACCTTGGCGAGATCCACTGCAGCGTGGATGTGTTCGGCAGCGAGAAGACCTTCAGCCTGGGCTCGCCGGTCCATCTGCTGGAGCCGGACTGGGCCATGCGGCTGGACGACAGCCCGCGGCGCGGCGATTTCACCGGCAACCTGAAACAGGCCGTGCAGCGCTATGTGCGCAATCGGCTGCAGTTGCTCGAACGCCCCTTCGCCGAAATGGACGAGGACGAGCGGCAGCGTTGCCTGGCGCGCATCCGCCCCGAACTGTCACGGCTCGATGAATTTCTGCCGCATGCCGTCGCCATCCTCAACGAGATTCGCCATGAGCTGCGCTACGTGGTGGCGTTGCAGCGCGGCAATCTCACCCTCGAATTGCAGCGGCGCGTTCCTTCCGGCCAGGATCATCTGCTCAGCGTGGCGGAAGTCGAGACGTGGAAGCGCCAGGATCGCGACGAGCTGCAGGCCACCTTCGAGCGCATGCTCGAGCTCGCTGGCGATTTCGACCTGCAACTGCTCGGGCACAAGCGTCTTACCGAACTCATCGCCCTGGAACCCGGCCGCATGCGCAAGGCAATTCGCGCCGCGCGCCGCGAGCATGAGGAGCGCATGGCCTTCGCCGTGCTGCTGGAAAACAACCCGCGCTTCGTCCATTACCACAAGCTCTATCCGGCGCGCCGGCTGACGCGACGCTGGATCGCCCTGCTCGGCCCGACCAACAGCGGCAAGACGCACCGCTCCATCGAGGCGATGGCCGCCGCCGAGCACGCCATCTACCTCTCGCCGCTACGTCTGATGGCACTGGAGAATCAGGAGCGCATCGAATCGATGGGCGTGCCCTGTTCGCTGGTCACCGGCGAGGAGGAAATCATTCGCGCAGGCGCCACGCACTTCTGCTGCACCGTGGAGGAGTTTGCCCGCTTCCGGCACCAGCACTGGGACGTGGTGGTGGTCGACGAGGTGCAGATGATGGCCGACCCGCAACGCGGCTGGGCCTGGGTCGATGCGCTGGTCAGCGCGCATACGCCGAAGCTGATGATGACCGGCCCGGCGCTGATCGAGCCGTCGCTGCGCACGCTCTGCGAACTCTGCGAGGACCAGCTGCAAGTGCAGCGCACCAAGCGCCTGTCGCCAGTGGAGGTGGCCAAGCACGCCACCACGCTGGAGCGCCTGGAGCCCGGCTCGCTGCTGGTGGCGTTCAGCCGCAAGCTGGTGCTGGAACTCAAGGGCATGCTCGAAAGCGCCGGCAAGAGCGTATCGGTGGTCTACGGCGCGCTTTCGCCGGAGGTGCGCCGCGAGCAGGCCCGCCGCTTCCGCGAAGGCGAGGCGGACATCATGGTCGCCACCGACGCGGTGGGCATGGGCCTCAACCTGCCGGCGCACACACTGTGCTTCTACACCGACGAGAAATTCGACGGCATCCAGAATCGCCAGCTCAAGGTGCAGGAGGTCAAGCAGATCGGTGGCCGCGCGGGCCGTTTCGGCCACCACGACAGCGGCGAAATCACCGCGCTGGACCCGCAGACGCTCAAGTCCATCCGCCGCCTGTTCAACAGTCCGGACGCGCCGGTGGACCTCAGCCAGTTCCAGGTGCGCCCATCCATCGATCACCTGTCCGCCATCTCCGAGCTGATGGGCGAGCCGAGCCTGCTGCGGTCCTGGCTGACCTTCAACCGCAACATCAATTACGGCGAAGCGTTCGTCTCGGTGCTGCCGGACGAACTGGCCGAGTGGATCGAGCTGATCGACGATCCGAAAATCCCACTCTGGTTGCGCTGGACGTTCGCCTGCACGCCGATCCGCGGCGGTTTCGACAGTCCGGCCAGCCAGCATGCACAGCGCTGGATCAAGCGCGTCGCCGAAGGCCACGCCATCCCCATGCCGCGCCTGCTGCTCGGCGCGGACCTGGCCAGTCTGGAAAGCACGCTGCATGTGGTGGAAACCTACCTGCATCTGGCCCGCAGCCTCCCCGAGCATTTTCCCGAACACGACGATGGCGAGGAGGCCCGCAAGCTGCTGAACGATGCCATCACCCGCGAACTGTCGCGCCAGCGCAAACCACGGGCGGCGAAGCGCGGTGGCGGGCGCAAGGCAGGCCGGCGGCGCTGAGTTTCGCCGACACGCGAGGTAGGCGCGCGCGCGTCGCTATAATCGCCGCTTTGCCGCCAAGCGCGAGCCCCGCATGCCGATCAACTACGCCCGTCGCCTGACCGATCGCCGACGCTCCACCCGCAGCAACCGCCAGCTCGGACTCTGCCTGGCCTTCGTCGCCGGCGCGGCGAACGCCGGGGGCTTTCTGGCCGTGCAGCAATACACCTCGCACATGACCGGCATCGTCTCGGCGATGGCCGACAACCTCGCCCTCGGCGCCACCGATCTGGCGCTGGCTGGCTTCGGCGCACTGCTCTCGTTCGTCCTCGGCGCCATGTGCTCGACGCTGATGATCAACTTTTCGCGACGGCGCCGACTGCACAGCCAGTACGCCCTGCCGCTGGCGCTGGAAGCCGGGCTGTTGCTGCTGTTCGGTATCCTCGGCGCGCAGCTGATGTCGGTTCCGGGCTTCTTCGTGCCGCTGACGGTGGTGCTGCTGTGCTTCATCATGGGCCTGCAGAACGCGATCATCACCAAGCTTTCCAACGCCGAGGTGCGCACCACGCACATCACCGGAATGGTGACCGACATAGGCATCGAACTGGGGCGGTTGATCTATTTCAACCGCAATCGCGATGGTGAACTACCGCCGGTGCGGGCCAATCGCGAACGTCTGCGCATCAATGCGTTGCTGGTCAGCTGCTTCTTTATCGGCGGTCTCAGCGGCGCACTGGGCTTCAAGCACTTCGGCTTTCTCTCCACCGTACCGCTGGCCGCTCTGCTGCTGACTCTGGCGCTGGTGCCGATGGCCGATGACTTGCGGCTAGGCTGGCGCCTCTGGCGTCGGCGGCGCTGAATCACCGCCCCAGCGAATCGGCGCCGACCGCAGCAGCACCCGTTTGTTCCGTGGCCAGCCTGAAAAATGTTCGATTTTTTACTTTGACAGCGGCTTTCTTTGCCTCTAAGTTTTCGTTTCCGAACAATTCCGAACCAACGCAGTGCTCGGAATAAAACAAAAACAAACGAACGAGGCTCCGCGCATGAGTACGCCCATCGTCCCGACGCTCAAGGGACAATGCATCGCCGAATTTCTCGGCACTGCCCTTCTCATCTTCTTCGGTACCGGCTGCGTCGCAGCGCTAAAGCTCGGCGGCGCCGACCTGGGGCTGTGGGAAATCAGCATCATCTGGGGTATCGGCGTTTCGATGGCGGTGTACCTTGCCGCCGGCGTCTCCGGTGCTCACCTGAACCCGGCCGTCACCATCGCACTATGGCTGTTCGGCACCTTCGAGCGGCACCGGGTGCCGGCCTACATCCTGGCGCAGGTGGCCGGCGCCTTCTGTTCCGCGGCATTGGTCTACGGGTTGTACAGCAGCCTGTTTTTCGATTTCGAACAGGCCCAGCAGATGGTTCGCGGAAGCGTCGAGAGCCTCGAGCTCGCGTCGATCTTCTCCACCTATCCGCACGCCTCGTTGTCGTTCGGTCAGGCGTTCCTTGTCGAAGTGGTGATTACGGCCATTCTGCTGGCGATGATCATGGCCATCACCGACGACGGCAATGGCCTGCCCAGCGGCCCGCTCGCCCCTTTGCTGATCGGCCTGCTGATCGCCGTGATCGGTGGTGCGATGGGACCGCTGACCGGCTTTGCGATGAATCCGGCGCGGGATTTCGGGCCTAAGCTGATGACCTTCCTGGCCGGTTGGGGTGACGTGGCCTTCACCGGTGGGCGAGACATCCCGTATTTCCTGGTTCCGATCTTCGCCCCGATTCTCGGTGCCTGCCTCGGCGCTGCAGGTTACAAGGCACTCATCTGCCGGCACCTGCCAGGGGTTGGCTCGGCCGCCTGTGATGCACCCAAACCCAAGGAAAAGGCCACTGCCGAAATGGGCTCCGCGCAGCCCGATGTCAGCAAAGTTCGCTAAGGAAACGTCGCCATGAGCAACCAGAACAAGCAATTCATCGTCGCCCTCGACCAGGGCACCACCAGTTCCCGCGCCATCGTGCTGGACCGCAACGCCAACGTGGTGACCATCGCCCAGCGCGAGTTCGCGCAGATCTACCCGCAACCGAGCTGGGTCGAGCATGACCCCATGGAAATCTGGGCGACCCAGAGCGGCGTGTTCGTCGAAGCCCTGGCCCAGGCCGGCATCACCAACGAGCAGGTGGCCGCCATCGGCATCACCAACCAGCGCGAGACCGCCATCGTCTGGGACAAGATAACCGGCCGTCCGATCTACAACGCCATCGTCTGGCAGAGCCGCCAGAGCACGCCGATCTGCGACCAGCTCAAGCGCGACGGCATGGAAGAGCACATCCGCAAGACCACCGGCCTGGTGATCGACCCCTACTTCTCCGGCACCAAGATCAAGTGGATTCTCGATCACGTCGAAGGCAGCCGCGAACGCGCTCGCCGTGGCGAGCTGCTGTTCGGCACCGTCGACTGCTGGCTGATCTGGAAGATGACCCAGGGCAAGGCCCACGTCACCGACTACACCAACGCGTCGCGCACGCTGCTGTTCGATATCCACAAGCTGGACTGGGACCCGGTGATGCTCGAAGCGCTGGACATTCCCCGCGAGATGCTGCCGGAGGTGCGCTCATCCTCGGAAGTTTACGGCCACGCCTATATCGGTTCCGGCCAGAGCACCGGTATTCCCATCGCGGGCATTGCCGGCGATCAGCAGGCCGCGCTGTTCGGCCAGATGTGCGTCGAACCGGGCCAGGCCAAGAACACCTACGGCACCGGCTGCTTCCTGCTGATGAATACCGGGACCAAGGCAGTGCAGTCCGAACATGGTCTGCTGACGACCATCGCCTGCGGGCCGCAGGGCGAAGTGAATTACGCGCTGGAAGGCGCCATCTTCAACGGCGGCTCCACCGTGCAGTGGCTGCGCGACGAGCTGAAAGTACTCAACGAGTCACTGGATTCGGAGTACTTCGCCACCAAGGTGCCGGACAGCAACGGCATCTACCTGGTGCCGGCGTTCACCGGCCTTGGCGCGCCCTATTGGGACCCGCGTGCCCGCGGCGCTCTGTTCGGCCTGACCCGCGGGGTCAAGGTCGATCATCTGATCCGTGCTGCGCTGGAATCCATCGCCTACCAGACCCGTGACGTGCTCGACGCCATGCAGCAGGATGCCGGCGAGCGCCTGCGCGCCCTGCGCGTGGATGGCGGCGCCGTGGCCAACAACTTCCTCATGCAGTTCCAGGCCGACCTGCTCGGCACCCAGGTCGAACGCCCGCAGATGAAGGAAACCACCGCCCTCGGTGCGGCCTACCTGGCCGGGCTGGCGACCGGTTTCTGGAGTGACCTCGACGAATTGCGCAGCAAGAGCAGCATCGAGCGCGTGTTCGAACCGGCGTGCGGAAGCGAACAGCGCGAAGCGCTCTATCGCGGCTGGCAGAAGGCGGTCGAGCGCACCCGCAACTGGGCCGAGGACTGAGAAGCCCACCCCGCGCCTGCCCGCGACCGGGTCGCAGGCAGGCGCGGTATTGCGCGAATTCGAACAAAGCGCGCTTTAATCGAACGCCAGACTGGGGCATGCTTCCGCCACCACCGCGAACAAGGAAGCCCCATGAGCCTGGCGCCCCGACAGCAGAACATTCTCGAACTCGTGCGCGAACGCGGCTATGTGAGCATCGACGAACTGGCCCGGCACTTCGCCGTCACCCCGCAGACCATCCGCCGCGACATCAATCAGCTGGGCGACGCCGGCCTGCTGCGGCGCTACCACGGCGGCGCGGCCTACGACTCCAGCGTGCAGAACACTGCATACAGCCAGCGCGCGCATCAGATGCGTGACGAAAAACAGCGCATCGCCGCCGCCATGGCCGCACGCATCCCCGACCAGGCTTCGCTGTTCATCAATATCGGCACCACCACCGAAGCCATTGCACGCGCCCTGCTCAACCATCGCGATCTGAAGATCATCACCAATGACCTGCATGTGGCGAGCATCCTCAGCACCAAGGAAGACTTCGATGTGCTGATCGCAGGCGGCAACGTGCGCAGCGACGGCGGCGTGGTGGGCCAGGCGACCGCAGACTTCATCAGCCAGTTCAAGGTCGATTTCGCCTTGATCGGCATCAGCGGCATCGACGAGGACGGCACCCTGCTCGACTTCGACTACCAGGAAGTCCGCGTCTCCCAGGCGATCATCCATAACGCACGCAAGGTCTTCCTCGCCGCGGACTCCAGCAAGTTCGGCCGCAGCGCCATGACCCGGCTCGGCTCCCTGGAGCAGATCGACTGCCTGTTCACCGATACCCAGCCGGACGACGTGTTCGCCGAACTGCTGGCACGGTACAAGGTGCATCTGGAGATCGCCGACTAGGTTCGGCGTCAGCCCTTCTTCGCGGCCCGGTCCGCTCCCACGAACGGAGAATCCAGGAGCCGCGGTCGCCATCGTCCAGGCCGCTAACGGCGGCCGGCAACGATTCACCCGCCCCGCCTATTGTCCGCATGCTCCGCCTGGGCGCGCGCGACCTGCCAATGTCAGCAGCCGGCGCCCACGCCCTAAGCGTGGAAGCCCTCTGCGTCACCCCCTTCTCTGCCGCACCCGTTCGCGGACAAGTCGTTCCCCCGAGCGATGCCAAGCCACTGGAAGCGACCGCGACCACGAGCCACACGGAACAACCATGCCCGCGAAGCAAGAACCCGCCCTTCCTTTTATCGATTTCGAACATTTTTCACTTTCAATAATGTTCATTCACGAATAGCATGTTCAAAAACGAACATCACATTCGTATTCGAGGAGGAACCCGTGCCCCATATTGCCCAGCCCGTCTCCGAGCTTTATGACATCGCCGTGATCGGCGGCGGTATCAATGGTGTCGGCATCGCGGCCGATGCCGCCGGCCGTGGGCTGTCGGTGTTCCTTTGCGAACGCGACGACCTGGCCAGTCATACGTCATCGGCGAGCAGCAAGCTCATTCATGGCGGGCTGCGTTATCTGGAGCACTACGAATTCCGACTGGTCCGCGAGGCACTGGCCGAGCGCGAGGTGTTGCTGGCCAAGGCGCCGCATATCGTCAAACCGATGCGCTTCGTGCTGCCGCACCGCCCTCACCTGCGCCCGGCGTGGATGATCCGCGCCGGTCTGTTCCTCTATGACCATCTGGGCATGCGCAAGAAACTGCCGGCGTCGCAGGGGTTACGCTTCGGCAGCGAGAGCCCGCTCAAGCCGGCCATCACCCGCGGTTTCGAGTACTCCGACTGCTGGGTCGACGACGCACGCCTGGTGGTGCTCAACGCCATGGCGGCGCGGGAAAAAGGGGCGCATATCCATACCCGCACGCTGTGCCTGAGCGCCAAACGTGCTGGGGGCATCTGGCACGTCGAGCTGCAGCGCGAGGACGGCAGTCGCTTCTCGCTAAAGGCCAAGGCCCTGGTGAATGCCGCGGGTCCCTGGGTCGCACAGTTCATCGGCGAGAATCTGCAGCAGCGCTCGCCGTACGGCATCCGCCTGATTCAGGGCAGCCATATCATCGTGCCGCGGCTGTACGAGGGCGAGCAGGCGTACATCATGCAGAACGAGGATCGCCGCATCGTCTTCGCGATCCCCTATCTGGACCGCTACACCATGATCGGCACCACCGACCGCGAGTATCACGGCGATCCGGCGCAGGTAAGCATCACCGAGCAAGAGATCGCCTACGTGCTGGGTGTGGCCAATACGCACTTTCGCAGGCAGCTGGAACCCAGGGACATCGTGCATACCTTCGCAGGCGTTCGCCCCTTGTGCGATGACGAATCTGACAACCCGTCTGCCGTCACCCGTGACTACACCCTATCGCTGGTTGCTGAGGAAAAGCAGGCGCCGCTGCTCTCGGTGTTCGGCGGCAAACTGACCACCTACCGCAAGCTCGCCGAATCGGCGATGGCTCAGCTCAAGCCATTTTTCCCCGGCATGGGCGACAGCTGGACGGCCGATGCCGCGCTGCCCGGCGGCGAAGACATGAGCACGCCCGAAGCACTGGCCGAGGCACTGGTCGCCCATGTGCAAGGGCTGGAACTGCCCCTGGCCAAACGATGGGCCACGCTGTACGGCAGTCGCGTCTGGCGGATGCTCGGCGACGCCCGTTCCCTCGATGCCCTGGGTGAAGACCTTGGCCAACAGCTCTATGCGCAGGAGGTCGAGTACCTTTGCCGGGATGAATGGGCAATGCAGCCGGACGACATTCTCTGGCGACGCACCAAACTCGGCCTGGCCTTCAGCGAGCCGGAAAAATCCCGCCTGGCACGCTATCTGGCGGAGCGACCAGCTGCTGAGTCCACCCACAGCAGCGACGCGGCCTGAGCGCAAGAACACGGGCCTGCCTTACGCAGGCTCGTGCTGATCCGGTACTGACCGGTCGCATACGCTCGATCGAGCAGGAAACGGTTCAATCCCAAGGGCACCGTTCATCCGTACAGGCCGCTTCGGTCATCAAGCGTTCACACCCATGGCACACCGTCGAGCGACCGACCTGCTCGCGGGAGTTGCCAGATGACGACGAATACCGGCGCCCTAGCCGACCACTCCACACCCGCTACGCGCCAATGGCTGTCGTGGCTGTTGGTCATCACACTGATCTATCTGCTGCTGGCAGCCGTCGGTGCTATCGGAGATGGCTTCAAAGCGGCGGTCGGCGACAACGCCAAGGAACTGTTCGCGTTCGCCACCAACCCCTTTGTCGGCCTGATGATCGGCGTTGCAGCGACCGCACTGATCCAGAGCTCCAGCACCGTAACGTCCATCATTGTCGGGATGGTTGCCGGCGGGCTGCCCATTCCGATCGCGATCCCGTTGATCATGGGCGCCAACATCGGCACGTCCCTCACCAGCACCATCGTCAGCCTCGGCCATGTGCGCAACGGCGTCGAATTTCACCGGGCCTTCGCGGCCGCAACCGTGCATGACGCATTCAATATCACGGCGGTGGCGATCCTCCTGCCGCTCGAACTGCTGTTCCATCCGCTGGCGCAGATGTCCGAAGTTCTGGCCGGCCTTCTGGTCAGCGACAGCACAAGCGTCGACATGAAGAGCGTGAACTTCATGAAGACTCTCCTCACCCCTGCCAGCGACCTGCTGAACGCCAGCGTGGCCTGGCTGCCAAGCCAGGTCTGGTCTGGTGTCGCGCTGATCGTCATCGGGATCGGCCTGATCCTGTTCGTGGTCCAGGCCATCGGCAAGGTGCTGCGCAGGGTCATGGTCGGCCGCGCCAAAGAGATCATGCACACCAGCGTCGGGCGTGGCCCGGTTTCGGGGATCGCCTCGGGAACGATCATCACGATCCTGGTGCAATCCTCATCGACCACCACCGCGCTGATCGTGCCACTGGCAGGAACCGGTGTCTTTTCGCTCAAACAGGTCTATCCGTTCACCCTCGGCACCAACATCGGAACCTGCGTGACCGCGCTGCTGGCGGCCACCGCCATCTCCGGGCCCACCGCCGAACTGGCGATGCAGATCGCACTGGTACATCTGCTGTTCAACCTGTTCGGAATCTTCCTGATCTACGTACTACCGTTCCTGCGCGGCGTTCCGCCTGCCATCGCCACGCATCTCACCGATCTGGCGCAACGCAGCAAGCTGTACGTCGGGGCCTACATCGGCGGTGTGTTCTTCGGCCTGCCTCTGCTGTTGATCGGCGGCAGCCAACTCTGACCTGGTCGGGAGCCCGCACCTATGCAAAGCGAACGTCGTAGCCAGACCGAGAATCGCATCCGCGAACTGCGCGAATCGCTCAATGAGCTCGAAGCGCAGCTCAAGCAGATCGATGCCCAGGAACAACAGGCCCAGCATCGGGAAATCGATCGGCTGGATGACTACATCAATGCGGTAGACACCCGCTTCCACAGCCTGCAGGTGTTCTGGAACTCACTGAAGCACGATTGGCTGAAGGCCAAGCCCTGAGCCAGGCCTAGGAGCGACAGCATGCACGTCAAAACCGGCCCGCTACTGCTGATCAGTCTTTCGCTTGGCCTGCAGCTGGCATCCACGCCAGCCATGAGCGATGCCGAATCCGCCGCCGAAGGGCTGCTCATCGATGGCTCCAGCACCGTTTACCCACTGACCCGCGAAGCGATACGCCGCTTCCAGCGTGCGCAGCCTGGGCATCCGATCGAGGTGGCGTTTTCCGGGACCAGCGCTGGTTTTCGCCGCTTCTGTGCGGGGAAGACGGACATCAACGATGCCTCGCGCAGGATGAACAGCAGCGAGCAGGCACTCTGCGCGCAGAACGGCATCGGCTATCGCGAAGTGCCCTGGCCATGGACGCGATCACGGTCGTCGTACACCCGAGCAATGATTGGGCGAGCGACATCACCGTCGAAGAGCTGAAGAAACTCTGGACGCCCGCAGCCGAAGGCAAGGTCAGGCACTGGAGTCACATCCGTGCCGGCTGGCCCGACCGGCCGGTGAAACTGTTCGGCCGAGGTCAGGACTCCGGCACCTACGACGTCTTCACCAGGCAGATCGTCGGCGAGGCGCATCGCAGCCGCCAGGACTATACCGCCAGCGAGAACGAAGAGGAGTTGGCCGCCGGCATCGCTGCCGAGCCGGATGCGCTCGGATTCTTCGGAATCGGCGCCTATCACCGGCACTGGGACGAGCTGAAGCTGCTTGCCATCGACAGTGGCAAGGGCCCGGTCTACCCGACGCTCAAAACCGTCAGCGAGGCGCACTACCAGCCATTGACCCGCCCGCTTTTCATCTATCTGAGCGAGCGGAGCCTGCAGGAAAAGCCGACCACCCGAGCATTCGTGAAGCATTACCTGCAAGGCCTGCCGACCTGGATCCACTTCACCGGTTTCATGCCGCTGCGCGCCGAGCGCTACGCGCAGAGCCTGCAAAGTCTCGAGTCGTTCAACGCAGCGCCGGCGGCGGATCCAGCGGGCACTCGGTGAGAACGGCTGAGCCGGTGCACTGCGGGCACGATCACCCGCGACGTTTGACTCGCAGGGCAATTGCGGTAGGCTCGCAGCTTTTCCACAGGAGTACACACCATGGCCCGAGCCACTGCCCGCCACATCCTGGTTTCCACTGAAGCAAAGTGCAACGAGCTGAAAGCTGCCATCGAAGGCGGCGCCGACTTCGCCCAGGTCGCCAAGGAAAACTCCACGTGCCCGTCCAGCCGCCAGGGCGGCGATCTGGGTTCGTTCGGTCCGGGTCAGATGGTCAAGGAATTCGACACCGTGGTGTTCAGCGCGCCGCTGAATGTCGTGCAGGGCCCGGTGAAGACGCAGTTCGGCTATCACCTGCTGGAAGTGACCAGCCGCCAGGACTGATCCATCCCTGTCCCCGCGCGTCCATGCGCGGGGGCACTCGCACCGAGCGGTGCACTATCCGCCGCACACCCTGCCTCACCTTCCTGTCACGCCTGTAGGCGGAAACGCCCCGTCAGCGCCTTGAGCCCGTTCATGCTCTGCATGATGGTATTGCCCGATGCCGCGGTATCGTGCGTGACGCTCGCCGCCTGATCAGCCACCTGGGCGATGCGCGTCAGCGACTTGTTCATGTCCTCGGCGACCTGCGACTGCTCCTCGGCAGCCGTGGCGATCTGATTGGTCATGCCACGAATGGTCTGCACCGCACCGACGATCTGGCCCAGCGCATGTTGCGCCGCCTCGATCTGCGTCAGGGTGATGGTGCTGCTCTGACGCGAGGCATCCATGGCCTGCCCGGCGCGCGAGGCCTGGCTCTGCAGGCGCTCGACCAGCACGCCGACCTCCTTGGCCGAACTCTGGGTGCGACTGGCGAGGCTGCGCACCTCGTCGGCAACTACCGCGAAACCGCGGCCCTGCTCACCGGCCCGTGCTGCCTCGATGGCTGCGTTGAGCGCCAGCAGGTTGGTCTGCTCGGCGATGCCGCTGATCACGTTGAGCACCTTGCCGATCTCGTGGCTGTCGAGCACCAGCTGCTGCATCACGTCCGCCAGGCCATCGACATGGCCACTGAGCGTGCGGATGGCGCCGACCGATTCGTTCATCACGGCGCTGCCGGCGTTGGTTTCCTGCTCGGCGACGTCAGCGGCATTGGCGGCCTCGACAGTGCTGCGTGCAACTTCCTGGGAGGTGGCGAGCATTTCATTCATGGCAGTAGCGACCTGATCGATCTCCGCCTGCTGGCCTTCCACATTGCGCGCGCTGTCCCCGGCCAGGTTCGCCATGTGCTTGCATTGCCCGTCAGCGTCATCGGCCGCCTGGCGCACGCCGCGGATCATTTCGCCAACCTGACCCAGCAGGCTGTTGTAGGCCAGGGTGATCCTGCCCATCTCGTCATCGGCATGACGCACCTGCAGCGGCGCGGAAAAATCGCCCTGGCTGACCTTCTCCAGGCGCCCGCGTAGCTCGTCGATCTGCAGCATCAGCCAGTTCATGCCGGCGATCCGTCCGAGCACCACCAACAGCAGGATGCACAGGGTGGAACCCAGCGCGACCCACAGCTGCTGGGAGGCACTGCGATTGGCCTGCGCCGAGATCAGCGACACCACTTCGTTGGAGGCCGCGAGAATATCGTTGGAGTCGCCGGCCAGGGTCTTCAGATCGGCGCTCTGCCCTGCGGCCAGCGCCTGTACGGCGGGACGGTAGCGCTGCCAGATCTGATCGACGCGCTGCAGGTACGGCTGTGCGCTGGCCAGCTCGACGCGGACGATACCCTGGGCGCTGTCGCCGTTGAGCAGCAGCCGATGGGATTGCTCGAAGCGCTGGATGGTATTGTCGACATCCGCCGGGCTACCGATGCCCTGCGCAGCGAGCAGCGCCTCTTTCATCATCTTCTGGCTGAGCATGCGCTGCGCGCCGGCCATGTCGATCTGGCTGGCGTCCTTGCTGGACATGAACAGCACCCCGGCGGTCAGCGCCGCGCAAAGGAAGATCAGGCTGTAGGAAAAGAAAAATTGCAGGTTGATGGTACGTAGGCCCAGCCCGCGCAGTACGGACTGGATGACGTTCGCCAAGGTGCTGGTCATGAAGGAATTCCAACTGCAGAAAAGCAGGAAAGAACGCGCCGCCGCCACTCGCTGGCGTCGCAGTTATTCCGTTTCTCGGCCGGCCAGCGAGCAACTTGATACCGTTGGTCCGCCGCCTTGAAAGCCAGGCGCCACGCGGCCTGCAGGCACTTTTGCTAACGCACGGATCAACGCCTCGCATGCTGATCCAGATCAATGGAATCGCCCGCGTTTCGCCTGTTTTTTTGGCTCGATCCCCTCGCAGCGACTATGGTCTGAGGACATCGCGGCCACCCACAGAACCGAGAGGGACTCGTCATGTTTCAGGTATCGCGCAGAGGCGAAAACCGCATCGATATCGACTTCTCCGGCAAGCTGGACAGCCAGGCCATGCGCGCCGCGCTGGACGACCTGCTATTCAAGTCCGAAGGCATCAGCCACGGCCGCATGTTCTACCGCATCGGCGACTTCGATCTGCCGACCCTGGGTGCCGTCGGCGTGGAGCTGTCACGCCTGCCCCAGCTGCTGCGCTTCATCCGCCGCTTCGACCGCTGTGCGGTGATCGCCGGCAAGGAGTGGTTGCGCAAGGCCAGCGAAGTCGAGGGCGCATTGATTCCCGGACTGACCATCAAGGCCTTCGATCTGCACCAGGAAGCCGAAGCCCTCGCCTGGCTCGAACACAGCTGACCGAGCGAACCGACCTGTGGAACGAATGGCACGCCGTGGGTTGTTGTCGAACACAGACACCAACAGCACGGAGAACGGACATGGGACTTTTCGATTCGATCAAGGCGAAGCTCGGCCTGGGCGATGTCTCCAACGAAGCGGAGCGCAAGGCCGACACGCCGCCGGCTGACGCCAGCCACTCCAGCGCCGAAGGCATAACACTGAGCGAGCGGCCGTCGACCACGACCAACGCGAAACTCGGGCCGGACAGGGATCTGAACCAGCCGACTGCCGCCGCCCGTGGCGTGGACGTGGTGGCGCAGCTGGAAGCGAAGGCGGCGGCACACCCCGAAGCGCTGAACTGGCGCACCTCGATCGTCGACCTGATGAAGTTGCTGGGCCTCGACAGCAGCCTGGAGTCGCGCCGGGAGCTTGCTACCGAGCTGGGCTGCCCGCCCGATCAGATGGCCGATACGGCGCAGATGAACATGTGGCTGCACCGCGCGGTGATGAAGAAGCTGGCCGAGAATGGCGGAAGCATTCCGCCGGAACTGCTGCACTGATGCACGAAGGGCCTTCCGCAGGGAAGGCCCTTCATCGGGGGCTTATGAATTGCGGACCAGTTCGTCCGCGAGGAAATCTTCCTCCAGTAGCGCGTCACGACCGGCTACGGCACCATCGATCATCTGCGGCTGGGCGCCGGCGCGCTTGCTGCGCAGCTTGCCGAACTGGTGAGCGAGCGCATTGCTCAGCTTGTCGACCGCGCCATCGATGGCCAGCTCAAGCGATTCGGCCTTGTGGGTGACGGAGATGGGTTGCAGGCCCTTGGGCCGCGCCTCGATCTGGCAGCGCTTGTCATGCGCGCCGGCCTTGTCGCCATTTTCGTCGTTGAGGTGCACGACGACACGTGTCAGCTCGTCGTCATACCGGTCCAGCTTGCCTGCGACACTGGCACTGACCCAATCAGCCAGACGGGCACTGCCTTCGATGTGGTTATCGCTATGAACCTGGATTTGCATAAGTCGTCCTTACTTCCGCTTATGAACACCACCGTTGCCGGTGGCTTGGTGATAGCTATGCCACCGTTTGGATCATTAAGCAATGCGCCAAATGTCGCCGAACCTTTCCTGGGCAATGCGACGTGATGGCGTTGCACTCAGGAAGACTGCGCAATTGCAGCCAATGCCAGCATGGGTCTGAAAATGCCGGCACGCAGCCTCGTGCGCGGAGGGGCCGCTGAGCCCTATCTAAGTGCTATCGGCCTGATCCAGGACAACAGAAACGCGCCGGACGCAGGCGTCCGGCGCGCAGTAGCAAGAGCGGTCAGGCGGCCTTCTGAAACAGCTCGCGCCCGTGGTCGAGGTGCTGGTCCACCAGCCACTTGCCGTGGGCGATGGACAGCCGCTGGGCCTTGTCCAGTTCGTCCATGAACGCATGCTCGAGTGGCAGCGGCAGGCGGCGGGTGACGTGTCCGTCGGGGGCGGTAATCCGGCAGCCGCCCGCCCAGGGAGTGGAGGTGCCAGGATATTCCATCACCTCGGCGGTGATGATGTGGTCGCGGTAGGTGCATTGCATCATGCTCATGATCGTTACCTCGCTATGTGCGGGCAGCCATCGATCACGCAGGTTGGCTCGGGCCCGATGGCTGCCGGAATTCCCCCCTGTTCAGAGCGGGCCAGGCGGATAGGCCGGCCCTCGGTGCGTCACAACGGTATAGCACAGGCTGCCGACCGCGCCTGCGCCGATCGACGAACGCGCGGCTCAGGCATCCAGCGAAGGGCCGATCAGTTTGGCCAGCTGGCTGTATACCCCGGGCGCCGCTACCAGATACGGATTGCCTCGCAGCAGACCGTCGTTACGGAAGAAGTCGTTGCGCAGGCCACCCGCTTCGGCCACCAGCACCAGCCCGGCCAGGCAGTCCCAGCTCTTGAGCTCGGTCTCGTAGTAACCGATCAGGCGACCCGCAGCGACGTAGGCGGTCATCAGCGCGCCGGAGCCGTTGCGGATGAACATGCCGCCTTCGGCCAGCAGTTTCTCCAGAAACGGAATGAAATGTTCCTTGCCGCGTGGATGGAAGGTACCGGCGCCGGTCAGGCCCTCGCACACGTGGGTCGCGGTGCTGGCTCTGAGCGGCGTCTCGTTGACGTAGGCGCCCCGGCCAAGGCAGCCATGGAAGAGTTCGTCGTGATTCGGATCGGCGATCGCGCCGACGTGCGGTTCGCCGTCCACTAGCAGGCCGATGGAGACGCACCAGTTGTGCAGGCCGTTGACGAAGCAGGCGGTGCCGTCGATGGGGTCGATGACCCAGACGCAGCGTGCCTTGAGACCGGCCGAGCCGCTCTCCTCGCCGAGAAAGCCGTCTTCGGGAAAACGTTCGGCGAGCCGCCCGCGAATGAAGTCCTCGATGCGCTTGTCGGCGATGCTGACCACGTCCTGGCGATCGCTGCCCTTGTGCTCCACATCCAGTGTCTCGCGCTGACGGTAATAGGTCATGCCGAGCTGCGCAGCTTCCAGCGCAAGGCTCTTGGCGCAGGCATAGCGGGCGTCGATGTCGAGGTTGCTCATGGCGGATTTCCCAGGCAAAAGCGGCATTCTAGGCGGACGTGAGGCCCAGCACGAGGAGTGGTGTGCAGCCCGACGGCTTCGGCTGGTAGCCGGCCACGAGCGAGGAGGCGCGACTAATCGAAGCGCCGGCGGTCCTAACTGCGAGCCAAGGCTCACGTATCCACGCAGACAGGAGAATCCTCATGGGCTTGTTCAGTTCGATTCTGGAAAAGATCGGCATCGGCCGGGCGCACGCCGAGCCGGACAGCACCGCCCCCACTACCCCGCCGGAAGCGTCCACCGGTGGTGCCGGCGCACCCACGACGCCTGCCGTGGATCAGGTAGACGTAGCCGCGAAGCTGGACGGTATGACCAACAATCATCCGGAAAAGCTCAACTGGCGCACCTCCATCGTCGACCTGCTCAAGCTGCTGGGCCTGGACAGCAGCCTGCCGGCGCGCAAGGAGCTTGCCACCGAACTCGGCTGCCCAGCGGACAAAATGGGCGATTCGGCGCAGATGAATCTGTGGCTGCACAAGGCCGTGCTGAGGCGGCTGGCCGAGAACGGCGGCAATGTGCCGGCCGATCTGCTGGATTGAGCCACAGCCCGCGCAAGCTGCGGTCGCTGCCGCAGCCTGCGTGGCGATCAATGCTCGTGCAGGCGCACGTTCAGCTCGTCGACGATGGGCGCCCATTCGGCGTCCTCGACCCATTCGTCACGCAGGAATGCGCGCTGCGACTCGTTCCAGAACGGGGCATCGGCCAGACGGACATCCTCCGGCAACCGGCCGTGCTTGGCGATAAAGGCATCGATGCTGGCAGGATCGGATTCCAGGCCGAGCTGTTCGAACAGGGTGCCGAGGTCTTTGTTGGGCAGTTCCATGAGATTCTCCTTGGGCTTGGTCAATGGGCCGGACGGCGCTAGCGCGGTCCGTGACTTGCCTATTCAGAGACTCCGCGGCTGACTACAGTTCCGCTTCGCCCACCTGGAGCCATTCCATGGACCTACTGCTTTGCGGCAGCTTCGACAGCGAAGAACGCGACGCCTGGCTCGTCGAGCTGCAGCGCGCCATGCCCGATGCCCGCTGGCACCTGCACGTCCCGACGCAGAACGCCGGGCGCATCGTCGCCGCCGTGGTTGCCAACCCGCCGCCAGGCTCCCTGCAAGGCCTGCCCGGGCTGCGCCTGATCCAGTCGCTCTGGGCCGGCGTCGATCGCCTGCTGGACGATCCCAGCCTGCCGGACGTACCCCTGGCGCGCATGGTCGACCCGGCCATGAGCGCGGCCATGGCGGAAACCGCCTTGTGGGCGACGCTTTCGCTGCATCGCCGCTTCTTCGACTATGCGCAGCAGCAGCGCGATCGCCACTGGTACCCTCTGCCGCAGCGGCGCGCCGACGAGATCGAGGTAGCCGTGCTGGGCATGGGCCAGATGGGCCGGGCCTGCGCGCGGCGGCTGCTGGAAACGGGTTACCGGGTGACCGGCTGGAATCTGCACGGTGGCGCCATCGCCGGCATCGCGCTGGAACACGGCCTGGAAGCGCTGTGGCCGCTGCTGGCACGCAGTGACATCGTGATCAACCTGCTGCCCCTCACCGCACAGACCGCCGATCTGCTGGACCGACGGTTCTTCGCCGCCATGCGCCGCGGCGCTGCCCTGGTCAACCTCGCCCGTGGCGGGCATCTGGTGGAAGCCGACCTGCTGCAGGCGCTGGACAGCGGAAAGCTCGATCGTGCGGTGCTGGATGTGTTTCGCCAGGAGCCGCTGGTGACGGACCATCCGTTCTGGTGCCATCCGCGCGTGACGGTCCTGCCGCATAGCGCCGCCGCGACGGACATGCGCAGCGCCGCGTCGATCGTCGCGCAGAACCTGCAGGCCCTGCGCGACGGCCGGCCGATCAGCCATCTGGTGCAGCGCAAGCGCGGTTATTGAGCCGCGGCTTGCGCCAGCGCAGCGCCTCAGTCGTGGCTGAGCGCGCCGATGCGGTGGATCGAGAGGTCCGCCCCGTTGAATTCTTCCTCCTGGCTGAGGCGGATGCCCATGGAGTGCTTGAGCAGGCCGTAGACGCCGAAGCCACCGACCAGTGCCACCAGCATGCCCAGACCGCTGCCGATCACCTGGCTGATCAGGCTGACGCCGCCGAGCCCGCCCAACGCCGCCTGGCCGAAGATGCCGCAGGCGATGCCGCCCCAGATCCCGCACAGACCGTGCAGCGGCCAAACACCCAGCACGTCGTCGATTTTCCAGCGGTTCTGCGTGGCGGTGAACGCCCAGACGAATAGCGCCCCGGCAATCGCGCCGGTGGCCAGCGCGCCGACCGGATGCATCAGATCGGAGCCGGCGCAAACCGCCACCAGCCCGGCCAGCGGGCCGTTGTGTAGGAAGCCCGGGTCGTTGCGGCCGGCCAGCCAGGCCGCGGCGGTGCCGCCCACCATCGCCATCAGCGAGTTCACTGCCACCAAGCCACTGATGCCCTCGATGGACTGCGCACTCATGACGTTGAAGCCGAACCAGCCGACGATGAGAATCCACGAGCCCAGCGCTAGAAACGGGATGTTCGATGGCGCGAAGGCCACCAGCCGGCCGTCGCGGTAGCGGCCGTTGCGACGCCCGAGCAGGATGACCGCACCAAACGCCAGCCATCCGCCCATGGCATGCACCACCACGGAGCCGGCGAAGTCATGAAAAGGCGCACCGAACTGGTGCTCCAGCCAGGCCTGGAAACCGAAATTGCGGTTCCAGATCAGCCCTTCGAAGAATGGATAGACGAACGCCACGATCAACAGCGTCGCGCACAGCTGCGGGCCGAAGCGCGCACGCTCGGCGATGCCGCCGGAGATGATCGCCGGAATCGCCGCGGCGAAGGTCAGCAGGAAGAAGAACTTCACCAGGGCATAGCCGTGGTCGGCCACCAGCTGATCGGCCGGTTGCATGAACGTCACGCCATAGGCGATCCAGTAGCCGATGAAGAAGTACGCCAGGGTCGATACGGCGAAGTCGGTGATGATCTTCGACAGGGCATTGACCTGGTTCTTCAGGCGCACGGTCCCGACTTCGAGAAAGGCGAAGCCGGCATGCATGGCCAGCACCATCACCGCGCCCATCAGGAGAAACAGCGTATTGGAGCCATGGACCAGGGTTTCCACGGCGCTGTTGAGGTTTTCCATGGGTTACTTCAGCCTCAGCGGGTAATACGCACCAAAACGGTAATCGTCGGGGTGCGCATGCACCGAGATGCATCACTTCACCGTGAGCGACTACCGTCACCTGCAGCCGGAGCCTGCCTCGGAAGAATTGCCGAAGCACCATGAAACCTTTGTTTTCAACGGGTTATGGAAACTGCCGGGTTTTCATCATGCGCCATTGCGGGGCTTGCACGACGACTGCTGCACCATGCCGTAGCAATGCCTGTACCAAGCGCAGCGTCGGGCGAGGTCGGAATTGGATTTCGGTGTGTTCTGAGTGGGCTTAAGCCCACCAGTCAGCGCCGGTTCAGAGCGCCGACAGCGCGCGGTACTCGTCCTGGGCAAGCTGGTCGGTCATGCCGCTGATGAAGTCCTGCAGCATGCGGTTGCGGTAGTAGAACTCCCACAGCGGACGATCGGCCGACGTCTCGGCATGGGGCTTGAGCGCCTCGTGATAGGCCTTGACCAGCTGATTGGGCAGCCGCCGCGCCAGCATCTGCAGATGCGGCTCGCTGCGACAGCCGCCCAGGGTAAGCGCGTCGAACACCGGCGCCGGCACACGCAGCAACGGTGCATAGAAGTCCAGCAGTCCCTGGAGGATGCGATAGCCCTGCAGCTGCAGCGTTTCCACCTCGCGGTGGCAGAACACCTTGTCCATCGCCACATCCTTGAAGGTCTGCACGATGGCGTTGGGCAGGCTGTCGTCCTCGAGCAGGGCGCGGTCCAGCGTGCCGTGGTACACCGCTTCGATGTTGTCGATGAACTGACGGGCAGCGTGCTGCACCAGCGGGTGGATCATGTTCACCCGCAGCCAGATGAAGAACTCGCCGGCCTTGTTGATCGGCTCCTTCTGCGCCCGCTCCAGGGCGTAGCTGACCATGCTGCGGAAACTGCGCTCCGGACCGGGCACGGGCGCATCGACGTCGCCATGCAGGGCGAACTTGTCCAGCAGCAGCTGTGCCAGCTGCTCGATGCTGAAGATGCCCTTCTCCACCGAATCCTCGATGTCAGCCAGGCAGTAGGCAATGTCGTCCGCCGCCTCCATCACGTAGGCCAGTGGGTGGCGCGTGCAGGGCTGCATCTCGAGGGCCGCCTGCAAGGCACGCACGAAGGGTTCTTCGGAAAGGTAGAAGCCAGGCTTCTTCTGCAGATAGGCGCCCGGCGTGCCTTTGTCCGGTCGCGGCATGTAGGCCGGGCGGACGTACTTGAGCAGGCCGGCGGTCTGGGTGTAGGTCAGGTTCAGGCGCTGCAGCGAGACCACCAGACGAATCGCCTGGGCGTTGCCCTCGAAGTGGTTGAGGTCCTCGAGCATGCGCTGGCGTAGCCCGGTGTCGCCCTGCCCTGGCGGCACGGCAGCGGCGAACAGTTCATCCAGGTGACGCTCGAACCATTCGCCGATGGCGTATTCACCGAAATGGCCGAATGGCGGATTGCCGATGTCATGCATCAGGCAGGTCATCTCCACCAGGCTCTCCAGTGCCGTCTCCAGCCCATCCAGGCCGAACGCCGCGGCACGGCTGCCAAGCTGCTTGTAGAGCGTACGGACGATGAAGCGGCCGGTCTGCTGCACCTCCAGCGAGTGGGTCAGGCGGCTGCGCACTGCGGCATTGCGCTCCAGCGGGAAGACCTGCGTCTTCTGCTGCAGGCGGCGCACCGCTGCGGAATTGATGATGCGCCCGCGGTCGCTTTCCAACTGGTCGATGACCGCGCCCAGATTGCCCTCGCTGGCGCGCAGGCCGGGCTCGGCCTTGCCGTAAGGACGTTGACGGGAAATCTTGTGCTTGAAGTTCACGGGCTCGGACATGCATCGTTCTCATGGCGCGACAAACAGCCCCGGAGCCTAACGCGAGCGTTCCGGGTTTACCATCGCCGCCCACCTGCCAGCCAGAACATCGCGACGGAGACCAGCCGTGAGTCGTGCCGACTTCCACCACCACAACGCCGCACGAGCCAGTGCCGAAGCCCAACGTCTGATCGAACAGCGCGCCATTCTGGGCGCTCGCTGGCTGGATTGGGTCGCCGGCGAGCTGTATCGCCTGAGCCCGCCGGAATACGCCTCGATGGTTCGTCGTGAACTCGAACGTCTGGCCCAACCTTGAGCGATAAAATGGCTGCGTCCTGGACCGTTAGCGGTCCACTGCTGTGCCATGCGTTCACCCCACTGCCGGGCAGCCGCAAGGCGACCGCGATGGACAAGCAACCGGCAGACGGCCCGCTCTGGCTGGGCCGGGATGGCCTGCAGGGCGACCGGGTCGCCGAGCGGCGTTTTCATGGCGGACCGGACCGTGCCCTGTGCCATTACCCGACGCAACATTACCTCTATTGGGCGCAGCGCTTTGCGCCGCTGCGCACGCAGCTGGGGCTCGGCGCCTTCGGCGAGAATCTGGGTGGCGAAGGGCTGAACGAAGCGCAGCTGTGCATCGGTGATCGCCTGCGCTGGGGCGATGCGCTGATCGAGGTGAGTCAGCCGCGCTCGCCCTGCGTGCGCCTGGACACCCGACACGGCATGCGCGGTCTGGCGCGAGAGCTGTCAGCGAGTGGCCGCACCGGCTGGCTTTATCGGACCCTGGAGCCAGGCCACGTGCGCCCTGGCGACACGCTGCAACTGCTGGAGCGCCCGCACCCGAACATCAGCGTCGCCTACCTGTGGCGCTGCTTTCTTGATCCGAACCAGGCGCGAGACAGCCTGCTGCAACTTGCCGAGCTGCAGCCTCTGGCCATGCACTATCGGGCGATCTTTCGCCAGCGTTACGACGTGCTCCGCGGCCAGCGGGACCAGCACAGCCTGTTCGACTGATACCTAGGGTCTGTTCCCGTTTCGTATGCGGCCGCGCCGGAGCCGTTTGGCGCAGCGACGCGCCTTGCAACGAAACGGGACCAGTCCTAAGCAACGCAACGCGTGCATTGCGGCCCAGCAATGCCATACTGCAGCAGTCACGGAAGACGGCAGGCCGGAAACAGGCATCGCTCCTGCAGCGACAGTCAGGCCTTCGCCCATCAGGACATGTCCAGCCAGCAATCAGAGGTGAACACCATGAGCAAGGGAATGGACGCAAAGAAGAACAGCAAGAAGAAGCCGATGAAAACGGCACAGGAAAAACGTATGGCCAAGCGCGACAAGAAGAGCGGTTCCACCACACTGCTCGGCACCCACGCCGCCACCCATTGAGCCTGATCGCCACAACGCCCGGCTGATGCCGGGCGTTTTCAGACGCGCGCCAGGCGCAACCGGCCGAACAGCCAGCCTCCCCAGACATTGACTGCCAGCCCGATCATCACCAGCAGCGCACCGGCCAACTGCAACAGGGCCAACCGCTCGCCCAGCAAGATACTGGCCGAGGTCAGCCCCACCACCGGCACCAAGAGCGAAAACGGCGCCACCTGGCTGGCCGGATAGCGCGACAGCAGCCGACTCCACAGGCCATAACCGAGAATGGTCGCGCCGAAGGCCAGGTACGCCAGGACCAGAATGGTCTGCCAGCCGATACCACGCAGCGCCGCTTCGATCACGCCCGGGCCTTCCAGCCATAACGACAGCCCGAGAAACGGCAACGGCGGCACCAGGCTGCCCCACACCACCAGCCCGACCAGATTCACCTTGCCGACCTTGCGCGTGACGATATTGCCCAGCGCCCACATCGAGGCGGCACAGATCGTCAGGAGAAATCCGCCAAGGGTCATGCCCAGCCCACTCTGCGCGCCGATCAGTGCGAGGCCGCAGGCCGCGATCAACAGGCCCAGCAGGTTGGCCGCGCGCAAGCGCTCGCCGAGAAACAGCGCAGCGAAGAACAGCGTGAAGAACGCCTGGGACTGCAGCACCAGCGACGCCAGGCCTGCGGGCATGCCGTGCTTCATGGCGGTGAAGAGAAAGGCGAACTGGCCCAGCGAGATGGTCAGCCCGTAGGCAAGCATCCAGCGCAGCGGCACCTGCGGCCGTCTGATGAAGAACACCGCCGGTACCGCCGCCAGCATGAATCGCAGGGCACCGAGCAACATGGGCGGGACGTCGTGCAGGCCGACCATGATGACCACGAAGTTCATTCCCCAGACGACGATGACTATCAGTGCGAGCAGCAGGTCCCGAGGCGACATGACGACGCACCCTGTTACGAAAACATCCATTAGAGCGGCGCGATGGCTGTACCGCTCCATACAGTGAGCAGCGAATTGGCCGGCACAGTCCGGCTTGGCCGTCGATCGGCCCAAGCTTATCCTCGCGCAGCACCGGCGACGAAACCCGCGGTGACGCTATAGAATTCGCGCCTGGTTCCCTCACATCAGACGAGTACGAGCATGGGCGCACAGTGGAAAGCGAAGCATAAGGAAGCGGCGGCGAACGCCAAGGGCAGGATCTTCGGCAAGCTGTCGAAGGAAATCATGATCGCGGCCCGCAGCGGTGCCGACCCGGACATGAACCCACGCCTGCGTCTGGTGGTCGAGCAGGCCAAGAAGGCTTCTATGCCCAAGGACACCCTGGAGCGCGCCATCAAGAAAGGCGCCGGCCTGACCGGCGAGGTGGTGAACTACGAGCGCACCCTCTACGAAGGCTTCGCTCCGCATCAGGTGCCGCTGATCGTCGAATGCCTGACCGACAACGTGAACCGTACCGTTGCCGAGATCCGCGTGCTGTTTCGCAAGGGCCAGCTGGGCTCTTCCGGGTCGGTGAGCTGGGATTTCGACCATGTCGGCATGATCGAAGCCGCACCCGCAGGCGACGCCGACCCGGAAATGGCCGCCATCGAGGCTGGTGCTCAGGATTTCGAGGCTGCCGACGATGGCGCCACGCTGTTCATTACCGAGCCGACCGACCTCGATGCCGTGTGCAAGGCCTTGCCGGAATTCGGCTTCACCGTGCAATCGGCGCAGCTGGGCTATCGACCCAAGAATCCGGTCAGTCTGTCCGGTGCCGAGCTGGAAGAGGTCGAAGCCTTCCTCGAGGCCATCGACGCCCATGACGACGTGCAGAACGTCTATGTCGGCTTGGCGGGCTGATGGCCCATCGTCTTTACTAGGCCCTGTTGGCGTTCGGTTCGCGGCCACGCCGTGACCGGATGTCACCGACAACCCAAGCAGCCGGCGAGTACTCATCATGAGCAGCAACAAACCCACCACGCCCTACAGCCAGCGCGAGCAGGGCTATCGGGAAAAGGCACTGAAGATGTATCCCTGGGTCTGCGGGCGGTGCGCGCGGGAGTTTTCCGGCAAGCGCCTGAGCGAGCTGACGGTCCATCACAAGGACCACAATCACGACAACAATCCCGAAGACGGCTCCAACTGGGAGCTGCTGTGCCTCTATTGTCACGACAACGAGCATTCCCGCTATACCGACAACCAGTACCAGGCCGAAGCCCGGCCCGGTAGTGACCTGGGCCCGAAGGAAACCTTCAAGGCCTTCGCCAACCTGGCCGACCTGCTCAAGGGCAAGCAGGGCTGATCGGCCAGGCCGGATGCCTCCTTCTATTTGACCAGCAGAACCGGAACCGACACCTCGTGGATCACCCGGCTCGCCACCGAGCCCAGCACCAGCCCGGTGAAGCTGCCCAGGCCGCGAGTGCCCATCACGACCGTGTCACAGCCCAGCCGCTTGACCGCATCGTTGATCTGTTCGGCCACGTTGCCCAGCTGGGTGTGGGTCTCGCAGGTCAGCCCACCGGCCTGGAGCATCGCCGCCGCCTCGTCGAGCACACTGCGGGATTTGGCCATCAGGCTGTTGTTGAGCTCGTCGATCATGGCCGAGGTGACGTACTCGCCATAGATGATCGGCTCGTGTTGAACATTGACCACGTGGACCTGCAGCGCCATCCCGGTGTCCCGGGCCAGATCGACGACATACTGCAGGGCGCGCTTGGAGTTGTCCGAACCATCGTATGCAACCAGAAGCCTGCGCATTTCCTGTCTCCGCTGTTGGGTAGGTCTTCAGCTTAGACCAGCTGCCGCGGCGTTGTGGCCACTGCTTGCACTTGTCTTGATCTGGCACAAGCGCGCATCATCCCGCGCCCCGTTTCCAAGCCAGAGGCGCACTATGAATCCCGATCAACGTCCCGTTTTCGGCGTCGGTGACGCCTCGTTCCAGGCAGCCGGTGGCGAAGCCGGCCTGCAGCGGCTGGTGGCCGATTTCTATCGGGTGATGGACGAAGCGCCCGAGGCCGCGAACGTCCGCGCGATGTACCCAGCGGACGTCAGCGAAGCCGCCGATCGACTGGCCAGCTTTCTGTGCGGCTGGTTGGGTGGGCCGAAACGCTACGCCGAGAAATATGGCGCCATCAGCATCCCGCAATTTCACACCCGCTGGCCGGTCGGCGAAGCCGAACGCGATGCCTGGCTGTTCTGTATGGAGCAGGCGATCGCCAGGCAACCCTACAGCCCGGACTTTTCCGAGTACCTGCTACGCCAGCTGCGCGTGCCGGCCGA
Source organism: Stutzerimonas sp. Brlt_14 (assembly GCF_051948915.1). Lineage (NCBI taxonomy): Bacteria > Pseudomonadati > Pseudomonadota > Gammaproteobacteria > Pseudomonadales > Pseudomonadaceae > Stutzerimonas > Stutzerimonas sp. Brlt_14. The sequence continues at coordinate 322,401 of NZ_JAYJLM010000005.1, read as the reverse complement.
GCGTATCCGTCAAGTGCAGGCCGCCTGCCCTGCCCGCCCAGGTCAGAACTGAACGCAGTGGCCGAGGCGGTCGGCCCGACGCAAACAACCGAAGGCATGCCCTTGCACAGGACGGCCAGCGCCTCGCCTGATCATCCTGGCTTGCGTTTCAACCGCCGTTCGCATCGATGATCGCGTCGCGCCTGCGCGGCGAAATCCGCCACGCAGGAGAACCGAGCCCTTCCCCTTGCGTCATACAAGCATGGCTATACCGACGCGACATCCATTCGCTGCGCAACCGGAGCTGGCTCGTTCGATGAAAATCCGCTTCGCGTCCATCAATCAGCAGAAGATCCGCGAGGTTCGCGAGATCCTCGAGCCCAGTGGAATCGAGGTGAAGCCCTTTCCGATCCGCATCGAAGAACTGCGTACCGAGGACCTTTACCAGCTGGTCAGCGACAAGCTGCTGGTGGCGTTCAAGATGATCGGCAAGCCGGTGTTCGTCGAGCATACCGGGCTGTTCATCAACAGCCTCAACGGCTTTCCCGGCGGTCTGACCCAGATATTCTGGGACCGCCTGCAGGCCGAGCGCTTTTCCGAGCTGATCGGAAGGCTCGGCGACCCCGCAGCCGAAGCGCGAACCCTGATCGGCTACTGCGATGGGCGCAAGCGACATTTCTTCGAAGGCGTGGTGCCGGGTCGCATCTCGCCGTCGCCGGCCGGCCATGGCGGCTTCGAGTGGGACGACGTGTTCATTCCCGAAGGCCAGAACCAGACGTTCGCGCAGCTGGGCACGCAGAAGAACGGCCTGTCCATGCGCCGTCGCGCGCTGGATGCCTTCGTCACCTTTCTGCGGGAGTCCTGACGCATCATGGACCAGCTGCGCGACGCCTACCGCAACAATCGACTGATCCTCTTCGTTGGCTCCGGGGTGTCGGCCAACATCGGCCTGCCGCCTTGGAAAGAGCTGATCGACGAGATCGCCGTGCAGCTGGACTATGACCCGGAGGTCTTCAACACCTACGGCAATTTCCTCGCCCTGGCTGAGTACTACCGGATCAAGAAAGGCAGCATCGGTCCACTACGCAGCTGGATGGACCGCGAGTGGCACCGCAACATCGAAATCCGCGACTCCGAGATACACCGGCTCATCGTTCATGGCCGTTTTCCGGCGATCTACACCACCAACTACGACCGCTGGCTGGAATATGCCCATGATGCCTACGCGGTGGACTACATCAAGATCGCCAATGCCAGCGACCTCACCAAGGCGCGTGATGGCGTCCGGCAGATCGTCAAGTTTCATGGCGATTTCGATGACGACGCCTCGATCGTGCTCGACGAGACCAGCTATTACCAACGGCTGCAATTCGAGACGCCATTGGATATCAAATTACGCGCCGACACGTTGAGCAAGGCCGTCCTGTTTATCGGCTACAGCCTGTCGGACACCAATATCCGATTGCTTTTCCACAAGCTGTCGAAGATATGGAATGAACACGAAACACTGGGCGTGCGCCCTATTTCATATGTGTTCTCGCACAAGCCGAATCCGGTTCAAGAGGAGGTGTTGCGCCAATGGGGGATTCGCATGATTGCATCCGAGGACGATGAGCCCGGCATTGCACTCAGGAATTTCCTGCAGCAACTGGTGGAAGCCTGATAGAAAAATACGCGACAGGAAGTAAAAAAGTTGCGCGACGCCAACGAGGCGCCGCGCATGCTTCGATCAGTAATTGAAGCCAATACCGATGCTGTAGAGGAATACGCCGTCATCATATCGGTCCTGCGCATCACTGCCGCTCTTGAACAGGAATTGATATTCCGCCATTGCAGTAATGAACGTCTTGTCCTGAACCCAGTATTTGAAACCGATCTCCGGGCCGGCCATGAAGGTTTCATCGACGCGATCACCGTAGACACCGCCGATGCTGGCACCGATGAAAGGCCGCGCCTTGCCGTTACCGAAGTGGTAGTCGTAGAACACGCGAGTCGAGCCATCGAACTTGACGCTCTCACCCTCGGTATCCCGCGCATTGACAGTCTGCCGGACGCCCCACAAGGACGATTCGCTCAAATACTGCCCCCAACTTCCCTGTACGGAAAACACAGTATCGTCAAAGTCCTTGTCGCTGCTTCCTGCGCCACCGAGTGTGATTTCCTTGTCACCGGCCATCGGCGCCGCACCGGCAATAGCCGGGAGCATTGCGGCAACCATTTAGGAAGTTTTGAAAAGTCGATTCATGACGGCACCTCTGTTTATGCTTGTTTGAAATACGCAATAAGCACTGCGTAGTGGTGAGACAAGCAGCTAATTCCAATGGTTGCCCAAAGAATCGACGAATGACCTACTTTTCATCAAAAACTAGAGAAAAATGCGTTAATACGATGATTCTTATCATTTTATGTATACATACGATATTGTTTCGCCAGTACCCGCTACCGCCAAGTGCTATTAAAATGACACAACTCAAAAACGGGGCGTTATATATGTAACGAAACGCCCCGCTATTTAACCTGCCATGTCAGGCCGCTCGGCCTGAAGTTCGGGTGCCTCTTCTTCATGCTGATCATCGAAATAACGGCTGAAAGCGAGATACATCCAGACCGGCATCAAGACCAGGCCGATCACCACACATATCCAGGCCAACATCGGGCTGCCGTCGGGCTGCGGGAAGAGCAGGCGACCTACACCGATCAACAGCGTGTACACCGACAGAGCCGTTACCGCCACGGCGAACAACCGAGCACCCAGCGCCTTGAGCGATTCACGGCGGGTAACGCCACAACGCGACGCGGTCCGCCCCCAGAACCCGAACGGGCGCACCTTGCGGTAGAAGCGATCCAGCGTCTGCGTATCGGTCGCAGGGGTGACGAAGCTCACCAGAATTGCCGCGCTGCAGGTCACCAATGACATGATGCCCAGGCGTATCCACTCGCGCTCAGGGTCAGTCCCAAGGAAATACAGCAGCAGCGGCGCCGTGATCAGCGACACCACCATGGCCGTCAGTTCAGAATACAGGTTGATCCGCTCCCACAACCAGCGCAGCACCAGCACCGACCCCATGCCGGCCCCGAACAGCAGCGAGATGAACCAGGCGGTCTGGATCGAGCCCAGATTGGCCATGATGACCATGGCGATCAGCAGAATCAGCACGTTGGACAGTCGCGCCACCAGTACCAGCTCCTTGTCCTTCGGCTTGCGCTTGAGCAGCTTCGGCGCCACCACACCACCGTAGACGTCGTTGCTCCAGTACGAGGCGCCCCAGTTCAGATGCGTATCCACCGTCGAGGCCAGGGCTGCCAGCAGCCCTACCAGCATCAGGCCGCGGAAGCCCGGCGGCAGCAGCTCGTCGATGCCGGTGACGAACAGCGCCTCGCGGGCGGCCGTAAAGCCGTCACCATTCATCTCCTCGGGGCTGAACGGATAGAGCACCAGCAGGCCAATGGCGATCGCCAGCCAGAACAGGCTGCGCAGGAAGATCTGCAGCCAGGTGAACACCAAACCGGCGATACGTGCTTCGCGATCGGTCGGACAGGCCATGCTGCGCTGCGCCAGGTAGCCGGTGCCGTCCGAGTTCATCTGAAACAGCCACTGCAGCCCGACGATCACCAGGAATGGCATCAGCGCCTCACCCGCGTTGCTGGGCGGCGAGAATGAAAGCATCTTGGCCGCCTGCTCGCTGCCATAGATCTCGACGATCCGGTCGGTCAGCCCCCCGAGTCCACCGGCCGCATCGACCACGAACCAGGCATAAGCCAGCGTGCCCAGCATGGCCACACTGAACTGCATGACGTCGGTCTGAACGACCGCGCGCAAGCCGCCGGTGATGGAGTACATGGCGGTGAAGACCAGAATCAGCACGATCGAAATGAGGTTGTTGGTGCTGGTCGTCAGTTGATCGAGCCCGGTGATGCTGTCGCCCAGGCGTATCCCGCTGGCTTCGACCACGCCCTTGATCATTTCGTACAGCCCGCCCGGCAACCAGTCGTGCCAGGGCAGGAACACCTCGGCGATCCGGATCGCCGCGACCAGCACCATCGCCAGGACGACACAGTTGATCACCGTGCCGTAATAGATCGCCTTGAACAGCCGTAGCGGCACGACGGAAGGGCCGCTGTAACGCACCCGGGTGAGTTCGGCATCGGTAAGCACGCCGGCGCGCCGCCAGCCAGACGCGAATACCCACGCGAGCAGGAGAAAGGCCAGGCCGTAGATCCACAACCGCCATAACGCAAAAACCCCGGCGGTGGCGACGAGTCCACTGACCAGCAGTGGCGTGTCGGCCGCAAACTGGGTGGCGGACATGGATACGCCGGCCCGCCAACCCTTGATGGTTCGTCCGGCAAGGAAGTATTCGTGCAGACTCTGAGAGGCTTTGCTGCGCGCTCGCATCCCCGCAGACAGCCCGTAGAAGACGAAGGCGAGCACAATCAGTAGGTCCAACATGTTGTTATTCCTGTCGTTGGAGGTGCTAAGGGTGAGAACACCTCGGCGACGGAAAAGATGCAGCGAACGGACAAACGGCACACATCGGCGAAGAAAGTTTGGCGCCGGCGGCCCAGACGCTAGACTAGCGGGCTCCGCAAACAGCCCGGTTGGCCATGCCCGCTCTCGACTTTTCGCCGCTTCCACAAGCCCTGCAACCGCTGCTGGTGAGATTCTATCGAGCGCATAACAGCCGTAACCGGGTGCGCGCCGAAGCGGTCTGCTGGGTCGCCAGGCGGGGCGGCATCCTGGCGGGTCTATGCCTGACGCCCGTCGCCCACGGGCATTTCCTGACCGGGCTGCTGGTAACCCCGCCGGAACGCAATCGCGGAATCGGTGCACGACTGGTGCGCGAGGCACTGGCCGCCAGCGCGGGGCCGGTCTGGCTGTTCTGCAAGCCCGAACTGTTGCCTTTCTATACGCGTCTGGGCTTTGGTGTCGCGGACCAGCTACCGGATACGCTGGCCGAGCGTCTCGCGCGCTATCGACGCACCAAGACGCTGATTGCGCTACTCAATGACCGAAGGATAGAGCCTATGCCCGTCGCGACCCTGACAATCGCCATTGCCTGCCTGTTCGATGAACAAGGCCGGGTGCTGGTGGTACGCAAACGAGGGACCCGCTTTTTCATGCTGCCCGGTGGCAAGGCGGAAAGAGGCGAGCGTCCGCTGGACACGTTGAGACGCGAGCTGCACGAAGAGCTCGACCTACAACTCGCAGAAGCCGATTTCCAGCCGCTCGGGCACTTCCAGGCGCCGGCCGCCAACGAGCCGGGCCATCAGGTCGAGGCAGACGTGTTCATGGCGCGGCTGCCTCGTGCCGTCACCGTGCAGGCCGAACTGGAAGAACTGGGATGGTTGGCGCTTGCGCCATGCGAGCGCGAGGACATCGCGCCGCTGCTACGCAGGCACATCATGCCCGCGCTGCTGGCCCGCGCGGCGCAAGCCGAGAGCCAATCCGCGACGCGGGCCAGGTAGGAAATCAGGGCGAGATCGGATCGCTGGCGGGAAAGGTTTCCTCGATCGCCTCATCGAGCTGATCCTCGTCCGCTTCATCCGGCCGACGAACCACGTCGTCCCGCTCTTTGGTTGGCTGATCGTTGTGCTGTTCGCCGTTCATAGGTTCCTCCGCTGATGGGCTGTTCACCTTAGGCCGTGCCACTGCCACTGGGTTCAGCTGGAGTTTCCGGCGGGCAAAAAAAGGGGCGGGGTTGACCCCGCCCGCCTCCTTCCCTGTTCCCTGTATCCCTTCTCATCGTCCTGGATGACATCGCGTCCTGCGATGGTCCTGACCCTCGTCCTGAGGGCCGCGCTAATCCCTGAGCGCGGGAGCGATATTAATGGAAGCCTTTTGCGCAGCAAGCTGCGACACACTCGCGCAGGGCCGCGGACGATACACGACCAACGAAAACAAACTCATCCAAATCAATGAGTTAAAAAACTATCAACAACGGAATCGTCGTTTGTCAGCACGCACTCTTGGGCTTTGCTTACAGAGCGTGTAAGCAAATGCTTACACACGAATGAGAGATTCAGGAAATCGCCCCGAGAATGGATTAACCCTATGGAGTGATGCCATTCGAGGACGGAGCCGGATAAGAGCGGCGGGATCAGAGGAGGCACAGGGTAACGCCGGGGCCCGGAAACCAGGCCCCGGCGTACCGTTGGTGTCACTGGAACAGCGCGTCGCTCGACAAGCCGTTTCGCTCCAGTATTTCGCGCAGACGCCGCAGCGCTTCGACCTGGATCTGGCGCACCCGCTCACGGGTCAGACCGATTTCCTGGCCCACCTCCTCGAGTGTCGAAGCTTCGTGGCCCCGCAGGCCGAAGCGGCGGATAACCACCTCGCGCTGCTTTTCCGAAAGGTCTGACAGCCACTGGTCGATGCTGTTGGACAGATCATCATCCAGCAACAGCTCGCATGGATCAGTGGGCCGGTCGTCCGTCAGCGTGTCGAGCAGGGTTTTGTCGGTATCCGGGCCAAGCGAGACATCCACCGAGGTGACCCGCTCATTCAGGCCCAGCATGCGCTTGACTTCGCCGACCGGCTTCTCGAGCAGGTTGGCGATTTCCTCAGGGCTGGGTTCGTGATCGAGCTTCTGGGTCAGCTCGCGAGCCGCCCGCAGATAGACATTCAGCTCCTTCACCACATGGATAGGCAGGCGAATCGTGCGGGTCTGGTTCATGATGGCCCGCTCGATGGTTTGCCGGATCCACCAGGTCGCATAGGTAGAGAAGCGGAAACCACGTTCCGGGTCGAATTTCTCCACTGCGCGGATCAGCCCCAGGTTGCCCTCCTCGACCAGATCCAGCAGGGACAGGCCGCGGTTGACATAGCGCCTGGCGATTTTCACCACCAGTCGCAGGTTGCTTTCGATCATGCGCTTGCGCCCCGCCGGATCGCCTTTCTGCGCAAGGCGCGCGAAGTGCACTTCCTCTTCGGGGGTCAGGAGGGGGGAGAAACCGATTTCGTTGAGGTACAACTGGGTTGCATCCAGGGCCCGGTTGTAGTCGATGAACTTGTGCTGTCTGGTGCTGGATGCGGCCTTGGGTCTGCCTGCAGAGGCAGCCTTGGTCACTTTGTCTTTCTGGTCGAAGTGGATGGGCGTTTCCATGAGCAGAACCGCATCGTCGACGTCAAACTCCAGCGCTTGGTCTTTAAGTGCCATTATTCTTGTCCTGTTCCGAGTTCGACAACAGGCCCAAGCGACGCGGGTCCCTGGCTACGCTCAAGCCTAACCTAGTGCTGGAACAGGCAGGCGACAGGTCAACGTCTTGGCAGATATTGCAGCGGGTCTACGGGTTTACCCTGGCGACGAATTTCGAAATGCAGCTTCACCCGGTCGGTTCCCGTCGATCCCATCTCGGCAATACTTTGCCCAGCCTTGACTTGTTGGCCCTCCCGCACCAGCAGCCTGCGGTTGTGTCCGTAGGCGCTTACATAGGTATCGCTGTGCTTGATGATCACAAGTTCGCCGTAACCCCGTAATCCACTGCCGGCGTACACAACAGTCCCATCAGAAGCAGCCAGAACAGGCTGTCCTAATTCCCCAGCGATATCAATTCCTTTATTCAAACTACCGTTTGAGGAAAAACGACCGATTATCGTGCCGTTCGCCGGCCATGCCCAACCGCTTGCCGAGCGGGCAACCGGCGTAACCGGAGTGCTTGCCGGCGGAGCGGCAGGCGGCGGGCTGGCGGGTGTGGTAATGGCAGGCTGACGCGGCACCGGCGTGGCCACTACCACCGGGCTGGTTGGCGCAGGTGCTGGGGCTGGCTGAGGCGCCGGTCGCGGCGCGGCGGAGGCGACACGCGAAGCGCCGCCGTCGAAGCGGATCTTCTGTCCGGGGTAGATGACGTGCGGCGGCTGAATGCCGTTCACCCGCGCCAGCTCGCGCCAGTCCCAGCCGAAACGGAACGCGATGGACCAGAGTGTATCGCCGCGCCGCACGATGTACTGGCCGCTGGTGACCTTGTCACGCTGGTTGCGGTCGACGACCTGTACGCCGCCGCCCTGAGGCGATGACGCACAACCGACCAGCGTTCCGGCTATCACCAGAACGCCGAGCATCGAACGGACCATGGGGTCGCGCATCCACCGCGGTACTGCTGTGAGCCTCAATGCCCGCTCCCTTTCATAGACAAGTGCGTCAGACGCCTTCGGTCATCGGCTGACGCCGGCCGGCAAACCACTCAAGCCCCAGGACCAGCACGATACCTGCCACCGCCAGCAGCACCGCCAGCAGCAGCTGCGGGTCCTGGCCGGTCAGATCGCCATAGGCGCCGGGCAGCAGGTTCTGCTGCAGGACCGGAACGTTCTCGCCACTGGAATTGGTGCGCCAGGTCAGCGTTTCCTTCCACGGCCAGACCTTGTTCAGCGAGCCGAGCATCAAACCGGTGAGAAACGCCAGGGTCAGGTCCCGCCAGCGCTTGAGCAGCCAGCTGAGGAACTTGGCGAAGCTGAGCAAGCCTACCAGACACCCGGCGGCGAAGATCGCCATCACGCCAAGATCGAAACTCTTCACCGCCCCCAGAACCACCGGGTACAAGCCCAGCAGCACCAGGATGAAACTGCCGGAAATGCCCGGCAGGATCATCGCGCAGATGGCGATGGCGCCGGCGAAGAACAGGCTCAGGCTGCTGCTGCCCCATTGCACCGGCGCAGCCACGGTGATCCAGTAGGCGAAACCGATGCCCAGGCAGAAGCTCACCAGGCGCGACAGGTTGCGGCGCTGGATTTCCTTGCCCACCAGATGGACCGAAACCAGGATCAGCCCGAAGAAGAAGGACCAGACGGGAATCGGATGCGCTTCCAGAAGATAGGTGATCAGCCTGGCGAGGCTTAGGATGCTGGTCAGAATGCCCGCGAACAGCACCAGCAGGAAGCTTGCGTTGGCGGTTTTCCAGGCCTCGGCGAAGCGCCCCCGCAGCAACGGGCCGACCGCGTAGGGCACTGCGCTGATGGAGCGCAGTAGCTCATCGTAGATACCGGTGATGAACGCCACGGTACCGCCGGAGACACCGGGCACCACATCCGCAGCACCCATCGCCATGCCTTTGGCGTACAACAAAAAAGCGTTTTTCATGCTTCCTTCCGCTGAATGATCAAATCACGGGTCCATTGAGCAGCGGCACGAAACGTACGGTATCCAGAAGATGGCGGGAAAAGCCGTTTTCCTCTCGAATGATCAGCATGAGTTGCTGGACCTCGCCGGCCCCCACCGGAATCACCAGGCGCCCACCGGGCGCCAGCTGATCGAGCAAGGCCTGCGGCACATCGGCTGCCGCCGCGGTGACGATGATGCCGTTGTAAGGCGCCAGTGCAGGCCAGCCCTCCCAACCATCGCCCCAGCGAAAGACCACATTGCGCAGCTTGAGTTCGACCAGGCGCTCCTTGGCACGATCCTGCAGCGCCTGGATGCGCTCGACGGAGAACACCCGCTCGACCAGCTGCGCCAGCACGGCGGTCTGATAGCCCGAGCCGGTCCCGATCTCCAGCACCTTGTCCAGCGGGCCGTCGGCCAGCAGCAGCTCGCTCATGCGCGCAACCATGAACGGCTGCGAAATGGTCTGGTTGTGGCCGATGGGCAGCGCCGTGTCCTCGTAGGCGCGATGCGCCAGTGCCTCGTCGACGAACAGATGACGAGGGGTACGGCGGATCACTTCGAGCACATGGGCGTTGGACAGCCCTTCTTCGTAGAGTCGCTGAATCAAGCGGTCACGTGTGCGTTGCGAGGTCATACCCGAGCCGTGGAGCAGGCTGTCTTGTCCGCGATGTCTCACAGCACGTTCTCCAGCCAGCTCTCGAGGCCGTCGAAGGCCTCGCGAAAGGTTCGATCCAGCTGCAACGGGGTGATCGACACGTAGCCCTGCATCACCGCATGGAAATCGGTTCCGGGGCCGCCGTCCTCGACGTCGCCCGCCACGGAGATCCAGTAGCCTTCCTTGCCGCGCGGATTGGCCTGCTTGACCGGCGGCTTGGCCCGACTGCGATGGCCCAGGCGGGTCAGCTGGATGCCACGGATATGATCCAGCGGCAGATTGGGCACATTGACGCTGAGCACCGTGCGCGGCGGCAGCTCGAGCCGATCGTGCTTCTCCACCAGCGCACGCGCGATGTACGCCGCTGTAGAAAGATTGTCGGGCAGGCGCGACAACAACGAGAAGGCAAACGCCGGCCGCCCGGTGAAACGCCCCTCGATGGCCGCAGCGACGGTGCCAGAATAGAGCACGTCATCCCCGAGATTGGCACCGAGGTTGATGCCGGACACCACCATGTCGGGGGTATGTTCGAGCAGGCCATTGAGGCCGAGATGAACGCAATCGGTAGGCGAGCCGTTCAGGCCGATAAAGCCGTTGGGCATGCTTACGGGGTGAAGCGGGCGGTCCAGGGTCAGCGCGCTGCTGGCGCCGCTCATGTCCTGGATCGGGGCTACCACCGTGCACTCGGCATAATCCGCCAGCGCGTCATAAAGCGCGGCGAGCCCGGGCGCATACACCCCGTCGTCGTTGGCGATCAGAATACGCATCAGATGTCCGTCTGCCCTGCCAGGCTGACCAGCTCACGCACCATGGCGGTGGCAAAGCATCCGGTCGGCAGGACGAATTCCAGTTGCAGAATGTCAGGCCCGGGATAATGCCACGACAAACCGCCGATGGGGAGGCGAAGAATGCGCCGTTCGTGCTTCATCCCCGCCTGCGCCAACCAATTGGCGATCGGTTCTTCACTTGCAGCCACTGCATCTTCGAGCGCCTGGATCTCGGCGCCCGCCGGCGAGCCCCCTTCACCCCAAAGCGGGCCAGTGGGATGCAGGTCGAGGATCGCCAGACGCGGATCGCTGCACTCCGCCTCTGCGGCGGGAAAGAAACTGCGGCTGTCGGTGAACGCCAGCAGGTCCCCTACCCGCGCCTCGGCCCAGCTGCCATCGGCGACACGCTGGGCCAGCACGCGATTGAACAGGTAGCTGCGCCCCGCCGAAAGCAGACGCGAACGCAGGTTGCGCTGAACCGGCAGCTCGGCCTTGGCGGCGAAATCACGGGCACCAAGGAGGTTGCCACCTTCATAGCCGAAACGTTGCAGACCGAAGTAGTTCGGCACGCCCTGCGCCCTGATCCGCTCCAGCCGCGCATCGAGCTGCGCGTGATCGGCGTGCAGATCGGTCAGGCGCAGGCGAAAGCCATTGGCCGAATGTGCGCCGCGCTGCAGCTTGCGCTGATGGCGAACGCGCTGGAGCAGCCGCAGGCTGTCATCTTCGGCGGCAGCCAGATCGGGGTCGGCCTTGCCCGGCAAATGCAGGCTGAACCACTGCCGGGTCAGCGCCTGACGATCCTTCAGGCCCGCATAGCTGATCAGCTTCAGTGGCACGCCGGCAGCACGGGCGATGCGCTTGGCGGCCTCCTCGGTGTTGAGGTTGCGCTTTTCCACCCAGAGCCAGAGGTGCTCGCCCTCCCCCGACAGCGGGATGTCCAGCACCTCGTCGACCTGGAAGTCCTCGGCGACCGCCTTGAGCACAGCGCTGCCACAAGGCTCGCCGTGGGCACGCGGGCCGAGCAGCTGATCCTCGGTCATGGGCGAACCAGCAGGGCGACCGCGTGCACGGCGATCCCTTCCTCGCGCCCGGTAAAGCCGAGCTTCTCCGTGGTGGTGGCCTTGACGTTGACCTGATCCAGCTCCACCTGCAGATCTGCGGCGATCAACGCGCGCATGCGCTCGATATGCGGCGCCATCTTCGGGGCCTGGGCGACGATGGTGGCATCGACATTGCCGACCACATACCCCTTGGCCTGCACCTGCGCCAGTACATGGCGCAGCAGTGCGCGGCTGTCGGCGCCCTTGAACTGCGGGTCAGTGTCCGGGAAATGCTTGCCGATATCCCCCAGCGCCGCGGCACCGAGCAGCGCGTCGCTCAGGGCATGCAACAGCACGTCACCGTCGGAATGGGCGAGCAGCCCGAACCTGTGTGGAATCCGCACGCCGCCAAGCGTGATGTGGTCGCCTTCGCCGAAGCGGTGCACGTCGTAACCGTGGCCGATACGCATAGATCAAACACCCTGGAATAACTCGAGGCGGCGATTCTACAGGAGCCGGATGACCCCGGGCGGATCGTCACGGTCCGCTCGATCATCGACCTCGACGATATGCACCATCAGCCGAATCGATCTTGTATCGCCAGTTGGCGATATATAGTTCGTCTCAATCCGATACAGGCAGCCGAAACTCATGCCGGACGACTTCGACGACATCATCAAGGCCCTCGCCCATCCGCTGCGCCGCGACATTCTGCGTTGGCTCAAGGAGCCGCAGCGCTATTTCGCCGCGCAGCACCATTCGCTGGAGAACGGCGTGTGCGCCGGCCAGATCGACCAGCGCGCCGGCCTGTCGCAGTCCACCGTTTCGGCTCACCTGGCGACCCTGCAGAAGGCCGGGCTGGTCACCTGCCAGAAAGTCGGCCAGTGGCACTTCTTCAAGCGCAACGACGCAGTCATCCAGACCTTCATCGAGCGCATCGGCCAGGAACTCTGAGCCTTTTCTCGCACCACCACACAGGAGCGGTATCGCTATGCCCACGCTTTTCGACCCGATCAAGATCGGCGACCTGGAACTGAACAACCGCATCATCATGGCGCCGCTGACCCGCTGCCGCGCCGAGCCTGGCCGCGTGCCCGGCGATCTGATCGCCGAGTACTATGCCCAGCGCGCCGACGCCGGCCTGATCATCAGCGAGGCCACCTCGGTCACGCCGATGGGTGTGGGCTATCCGGACACTCCGGGCATCTGGTCGGCCGAGCAGGTCCAGGGCTGGAAGAAGGTCACCGACGCCGTGCATGCCAAAGGTGGCAAGATCGTCCTGCAGCTCTGGCATGTCGGCCGTATCTCCGATCCGCTCTACCTCGACGGCCAGTTGCCGGTCGCCCCCAGTGCCCTCAAACCCGCGGGCCATGTCAGCCTGGTCCGTCCGAAGAAGGATTACGAGACCCCGCGCGCGCTGGAGATCGACGAAATCCCCGGCATCATCGAGGCCTACCGCAAGGGGGCGGAGAATGCCAAGGAAGCCGGTTTCGACGGGGTCGAGATCCATGGCGCCAACGGCTATCTGCTCGATCAGTTCCTGCAGGACAGCACCAACAAGCGCACCGACGCCTACGGTGGCTCACTGGAAAACCGTGCACGACTGCTGCTGGAAGTGACCGATGCCGCCGTCTCCGTATGGGGCGCCGGGCGCGTCGGAGTGCATCTGGCGCCGCGTGCCGACTCCCATGACATGGGCGATTCCAACCGTGCCGAGACCTTCGGCTACGTTGCACGTGAACTGGGCAAGCGCGGCATCGCCTTCATCTGCACCCGCGAGAAGGCCGGTGAAGACAGCCTCGGCCCACAGCTCAAGCAGCTCTTCGGTGGCGTCTACATCGCCAACGAACGCTTTACCAAGGAGCAAGGCAACGCCTGGCTGGCGGAAGGCAAGGCCGATGCGGTGGCCTTCGGCATTCCGTACATCGCCAATCCGGATCTGGTCGAGCGCCTGCGTCGGGATGCACCGCTGAACGAGCCCAAGCCCGAGCTGTTCTATGCCCAGGGCCCGGACGGCTACACCGATTATCCGTCGCTCTAAGCTCCTGGCGATGGAAAGGCCCGAGCGGCATGTCCGCTCGGGCCTTTTTTGTGGCTGACGTTTCTGGCAGTCGGCGCGAGCGCCGTTGCCCACCCTACGCCGTCAACGCCTCGGCATGATGGCGCAGGTGATCATCGATAAAGCTGGCAATGAAGTAGTAGCTGTGGTCGTAGCCCGGCTGGATGCGCAGCGTCAGCGGGTGCCCGACAGCGTCCGCAGCGGCACGCAGCGCTTGCGGCTTGAGCTGGCCGTCCATGAAGTCATCGCGGTCGCCCTGGTCCACCAGCAGCGGTAGCCGCTCGCTGGCTTCGGCGATCAGCGCGCAGGCATCCCACTCCCGCCAGCGCGAACGGTCCGCGCCCAGATAGCGGCTGAACGCTTTTTCTCCCCAGGGACAGTTGATCGGGTTGCTGATGGGCGCAAAGGCCGATACCGAGCGATAGCGGCCAGGATTTTTCAGCGCGCAGATGAGCGCCCCGTGTCCGCCCATGGAGTGCCCGCTGATGCCGCGGCGGTCGGAGACCGGGAAGTTGGCCTCGACCAGTGCCGGCAGTTCCTCGACGACGTAGTCGTACATCCGGTAGTGCTGGGCCCAGGGCTCTTGCGTCGCATTGAGATAAAAGCCCGCGCCCAGGCCGAAATCCCAGGCGCCGTCGGCGTCATCCGGCACGCCTGGGCCACGCGGGCTGGTGTCCGGCGCGACGATGATCAGACCGAGCTCGGCCGCCATGCGTAGAGCTCCGGCCTTCTGCATGAAATTTTCGTCGGTGCAGGTCAAGCCGGACAGCCAGTACAGCACCGGCAGTTTTTCACCCTGCTCGGCCTGCGGCGGCAGGAACACGGCAAATACCATGTCGCAGTTCAGGGCGTTGGAGCGGTGGCGGTAGCGCTTGTGCCAGCCACCGAAGCTCTTGTTGCTGGAAACGATTTCAGGGGTCATGAGCGGCCTCGCGCAAGGTGGAAACCGCACGGGCCTCCACGGTCGAGGTGGACAAGCCGCCGAACGACGGCGTTATCCACCCAGGGGATCAGAAGTGAATGACGGTCCGGATGCTCTTGCCTTCATGCATCAGGTCGAACGCTTCGTTGATCTTGTCCAGCGGCATGTTGTGGGTGATGAAGGTGTCCAGCGGAATCTCGCCGCTCTGCGCCTTCTCCACATAGCTCGGCAGCTCGGTACGCCCCTTCACACCGCCAAACGCCGAGCCGCGCCAGACGCGCCCGGTGACCAGCTGAAACGGACGCGTGCTGATTTCCTGGCCCGCGCCGGCGACACCGATGATGGTCGACTCGCCCCAACCCTTGTGACAGCACTCCAGCGCTGCGCGCATCAGCTGCACATTGCCAACGCATTCAAAGGAATAGTCGACACCGCCATCGGTCATCTCGACGATTACCTCTTGAATCGGCTTGTCGTGATCCTTCGGATTGACGAAATCGGTGGCGCCCAGCTCTTCGGCAATAGCGAACTTGCCCGGGTTGATGTCGATGGCAATGATCCGGCTGGCCTTGGCCATCTTCGCACCGATGATCGCCGCCAGGCCGATGCCACCCAGGCCGAAGATCGCCACGGTAGCGCCTTCCTCCACCTTGGCGGTGTTCAGTACGGCACCGATCCCGGTGGTCACGCCGCAGCCCAGCAGGCAGACCTTTTCCAGCGGCGCCTCCTTGGGAATCTTGGCTACCGAGACTTCCGGCAGCACGGTGTACTCGGAGAAGGTCGAGCAGCCCATGTAGTGGTAAATCGGCTCGCCGTTGTAGCTGAAGCGCGTGGTGCCATCGGGCATCAGACCCTTGCCCTGGGTAGCACGCACGGAGCTGCACAGGTTGGTCTTGCCGGACTTGCAGAACTTGCACTCCCGGCATTCGGCGGTATAGAGCGGGATCACGTGATCGCCGACCGCCACCGAGGTGACACCCTCGCCTACGGCCTCGACGATCCCGCCGCCCTCGTGACCAAGAATGCAGGGAAAGACACCTTCAGAATCCTCCCCCGAAAGCGTGTAGGCGTCGGTATGACAGACACCGGTGGCCACGATACGGATCAGGACCTCGCCGGCCTTGGGCGGAGCGACATCCACTTCGACGATCTGCAGGGGCTGGTTGGGGCCGAAGGCAACGGCCGCGCGCGACTTGATGGTCATGAACATCACTCGACTGTGTGGAAAGCAGAGAGTGTAATTCACGCTCATTCAGGGATTGATGGATGATT
This sequence comes from Stutzerimonas sp. Brlt_14, assembly GCF_051948915.1. Classification (NCBI taxonomy): domain Bacteria; kingdom Pseudomonadati; phylum Pseudomonadota; class Gammaproteobacteria; order Pseudomonadales; family Pseudomonadaceae; genus Stutzerimonas; species Stutzerimonas sp. Brlt_14. The sequence goes on along the minus strand of NZ_JAYJLM010000005.1, from coordinate 306,612 downwards.
CTGGAAAACATTGTTGCCGTACAGGGATAATCCGACGAATACTGAATCTTGTGCGTCGATAAACCTGCCTCAAGGAGGTGAGCATGAACCGCTGGGAAGGGCTCGACGAATTCGTCGCGGTTGTGGAATGCGGCAGTTTCATGCGCGCCGCCGAACGTCTGCGGGCGTCGTCCTCCCATGTCAGCCGCCAGATCGCCCGTCTGGAAGAGCGCCTGCAGGCCCGCCTGCTCTACCGCACCACTCGCCGCGTGTCGCTGACCGAAGCCGGTCATACCTTTTTCGCGCGCTGCCAGCGCTTGATCGAAGAGCGCGACGATGCCTTTCTCGCCATCAGCGACCTGCACAGTGCCCCCACCGGACTGCTGCGCATGACCGCCGCGGTGGCCTACGGCGAGCGCTTCATCGTGCCGCTGGTGAATGAATTCATGGCGCGGCATCCACAGCTGCGCGTCGACATCGAACTGTCCAACCGCACACTCGATCTGGTGCAGGAAGGCTATGACCTGGCGATCCGTCTCGGCAAACTCGGCGAGTCCCGCCTGGTGGCCACGCGGATCGCGCCGCGGGCCATGTACCTGTGCGCCGCACCGGGCTATCTGGAGCGCTACGGTCGGCCCCATACGCTCTCAGAACTGGCACGGCACAACTGCCTGATCGGCACCAGCGACGTCTGGTCGTTCCAGTCCGACGGGCGCGAGCAGCACTTCAAGCCCAGCGGCAACTGGCGCTGCAATAGCGGCCAGGCGGTGCTGGATGCCGCATTGCGTGGCTTCGGCCTGTGCCAGTTGCCGGACTACTACGTGCTCGAACCGCTGCGCCGGGGTGAGCTGGTCTCGCTGCTCGAGGCCAACCAGCCTCCGGACACCGCCGTGTGGGCGGTGTATCCGCAGCGGCGCTACCCGCTGCCCAAGGTCAGGTTGCTCGTCGAGGCGCTCAAGGTCGGTCTCGCCGCGCGCCCGGAGTACCGCGGCGGGCAAAGCTGAACAAAGGTTGAACCGCGCGTCTGAGGTCCGCGCCGAGGTGGAACCCGTCTTAATCCGCCACGTCGTACCTTCTGTAGCCGCAGCTCGTCGTGCGGCGCCGCAAATCAGGAGGAAACCATGCAGGTTCTGGTGAACAGCAACCACAGCATCAGCGTTACCGCCGATCTCGAAGAGCGAATCAAGGCGACGGTGGAGACCGAGCTGGACCGCTTCGACGATCATCTGACCCGCGTCGAAGTCCATCTCAACGACGAGAACAGCAACAAGAGCGGACCGCATGACAAACGCTGCCAGATGGAAGCGCGCGTCAAGGGCCACGACCCGATTTCCGCCACCCACAAGGCCGAAACCCTGGACCTCGCCATCAACGGCGCCGCGGAGAAACTGAACCACGCGCTCAGTCACGCCCTGGACAAGCTCAACCGCCACTGACCTGGCCCATCGTTGGCCATTGAGTGGCCATCGACATCTCTGCGAGGGACCGAACCACAGCAACTGGAGGCCACGCATGAACCGACTGCTCGATCGTGAAACCCTTACCCAACTGCTGAAACACCGGAACGGGCCCTGCCTCTCCCTGTACCAGCCGACTCATCGCAGCTTTCCGGAACGCCAGCAGGACCCGATCCGCTTCAAGCAACTGGTCAAGCAACTGGAAGAATCCCTCAAGCAGCAGGGCCATGCCGAACAGGCACGCAGCCTGCTCGAGCCGTTCCATGCACTGATCGACAACAACGACTTCTGGAACCACAACCTCGATGGCCTCGCAGCCTTCGCTGCCAAGGACTATTTCCAGGTCTATCGCCTGCAACGTAGCGTGCCGGAAATGGCGGTGGCCAATGCGCGCATGCACCTCAAGCCGCTGGTTCGCATCGCCCAGTCAGCTGATCGCTTCCAGATCCTCTGCCTCTCGCGTGACTCGGTGCGCCTGTTCGAGGGCAACCGCGACGCGCTCGATGAGGTGCACCTGCACGAAGCGGTGCCCAAGACACTCGCGGACGCCTTGGGCGGCGATCTCACCGAAAAGGGCCAGAGCGGTTTTCCCCAGGGCTACAGCCGTGCCAGTGAACGTGGCGACCCGATGCAGGTGGAAGCAGGCGGCAGCGGCAAGCAGGCGGAGATCGATCGCGACCGCGACCGCTATTTCCGTGAGGTGGACCGGGCCATCATCGAGCACCACTCGAGAGCCTCGGGACTGCCGTTGATTCTCGCCGCGCTGCCGGAGCAGCAACCCCACTTCCGCCGCATCAGCCATAACGAGAACCTGCTGCCGGAAGGCATCGAGATCGGCCAGAGCACGCTGAGCCTCCAGGAATTGCGCGAGAAGAGCTGGATGGTGATGCAGCCGCGTTACCTCAAGCGCCTGGAAGGTCTGCTCGACCAGTTCGGCGCGTCCCATGGCCAAGGCCTGGCGTCGGATCAGCTCGAGGACATCGGCCAGGCCACGCGTCAGGGCCGCGTCGCGACGCTTCTGGTGGAAGCCGAGCGGCAGATACCGGGGCACGTCGACCGTAACGATGGCACGGCCACAGCTGCCAACGAGGATGAGGTCAACACGCCGGACCTGCTCGACGAACTGACGATCTGGACGCTGGAGCAAGGTGGCGATGTGGTCGTGGTGCCGACCGAGCGCATGCCAACCGGCACGGGTGCCGCGGCGATCTATCGTTTCTGACGAGGATGGCGGGCAGACTTGCCCGCCATCACTGACGACCGGTATTCCAGCACTGCGCGAGCCAGCGCAGATCTTCGGGGCGGGTTACCTTGAGGTTATCCGCTCTCCCCTCCACCAGCTTCGGCGAATACCCCGCCCACTCGATGGCGGACGCCTCATCGGTAACCGGCACGCCATCGCCAAGCGCCGCGCCCAGCGCGTCGCGCAGCATTCCGAGGCGGAACATCTGCGGTGTGAAAGCTTGCCAGATAACGCTGCGATCCACGGTTTCCGCGACGCGTCCGTCCGCGTCCGCACGCTTGAGCGTATCCCGCGCAGGTACTGCGAGCAGCCCACCGACCGGGTCCGCCGCCAGCTCGTGCAAGAGCTTGTCCAAGTCCTCCCGGGCGAGGTTAGGCCGAGCGGCGTCGTGCACCAGCACCCAGTCCTGGTCAGCAGCGCCCATCAGGCCGAGACGCTGCAGGCCGCTGAGCACGGAATCGCACCGCTCACGACCACCAGGCGCGCGCTGGATGCGTGGGTCACTGGCGCAGGGGAGCCCCGGCCAGTACGGATCGTCGGCCGCGACACAGACCACCAATCCGGCGAGTGTCGGATGGTCGAGGAAACAATCGAGGGTGTGTTCGATGATGCAGCGCCCGGCTACCTGCAGGTACTGCTTGGGGCGATCGGCGCGCATCCGGCTGCCAACGCCGGCTGCCGGAATCACCACCCAGAATGCAGGCTGGCTCATTCTATAAGCTGGTAGAGGGTTTCACCCTCTTTGACCATGCCGAGCTCCTGACGGGCGCGCTCCTCGACGGTCTCCATGCCCTGCTTGAGCTCCAGCACTTCGGCTTCCAGGATTCGATTGCGCTCCAGCAACCGCTCGTTTTCACCCTGCTGATCGGCGATCTGCTTGTTCAGGCTGTTGACCTGCGCCAAGCTGCCCTCGCCTACCCAAAGACGATACTGCAGCCCGCCAAGAAGCAGCAGCAGAACAACGAACAACCAGTAGGGGCGACGCATAGCAGGCATGAAACGACTTCGGCTGTGATTCGGGTATCGGAACGCCATCGGCGTCGCCGGTGCAACAATGATTGCGCCGGCACGACGCCGATTGAAACAAAAAAGGGCGACTCGCGCCGCCCTTTTTTAATGCCGCAGGATCAGCCGCGGAATTCGGCGCGCCCCTTGTATGGCGCCTTGCCTGCCAGCTGCTCTTCGATACGCAGCAGCTGGTTGTACTTCGACACGCGGTCGGAGCGGCACAGCGAACCGGTCTTGATCTGACCAGCGGCAGTGCCTACGGCCAGGTCAGCGATGGTGCTGTCTTCGGTCTCACCGGAACGGTGCGAGATCACCGCGGTATAGCCGGCCGCCTTGGCCATCTGGATGGCCTCCAGGGTTTCGGTCAGCGAGCCGATCTGGTTGAACTTGATCAGGATCGAATTGCCGATGCCCTTCTCGATGCCTTCCTTGAGGATCTTGGTATTGGTCACGAACAGATCGTCACCGACCAGCTGGACCTTTTCGCCGATCTTGTCGGTCAGCGCCTTCCAGCCAGCCCAATCGGATTCGTCCATGCCGTCTTCGATGGAGATGATCGGGTAGCGCTGGGTCAGGCCCGCCAGGTAATCGGCGAAGCCCTCGGCGTCGAACACCTTGCCCTCACCGGCCAGGTCGTACTTGCCGTCCTTGTAGAACTCGCTGGAAGCGCAGTCCAGCGCCAGGGTAACGTCGGTGCCCAGCTTGTAGCCGGCCTTCTCGACCGCCTCGGCGATGGCACCCAGCGCATCCTCGTTGGAAGCCAGGTTCGGCGCGAAGCCACCTTCGTCGCCCACGGCGGTGTTCAGGCCACGGCCCTTCAGCACGGCTTTCAGGTGATGAAAGATCTCGGCGCCCATGCGCAGCGCGTCGGCGAACGTCTTGGCGCCAACCGGCTGAACCATGAATTCCTGGATGTCGACGTTGTTGTCTGCGTGCTCGCCGCCATTGATGATGTTCATCATCGGCACCGGCATCGAGTACTGGCCGGGAGTGCCGTTGAGGTCGGCAATGTGCGCGTAGAGCGGCACGCCCTTGGCCTGGGCAGCGGCCTTGGCGGCAGCCAGGGACACGGCGAGGATGGCGTTGGCGCCCAGCTTGGCCTTGTTCTCGGTGCCGTCGAGCTCGATCATCGCCTGATCCAGAGCCTTCTGATCGGCCGGATCCTTGCCCAGCAGCAAATCGCGAATCGGCCCGTTGACGTTGCCCACGGCCTTCAGCACACCCTTGCCCAGGTAACGGCTCTTGTCGCCATCGCGCAGTTCCAGAGCCTCGCGGGAGCCGGTGGATGCACCGGACGGCGCGCAGGCGCTGCCGATGATGCCGTTATCGAGGATCACATCGGCTTCCACGGTGGGGTTGCCGCGGGAGTCGAGAACTTCACGCCCCTTGATGTCGACGATCTTTGCCATTGTTGTTAACACTCCATAGATAGCTGCAAGGCTTTCAAGCAGTTTCGATTGGCGGGAAATTCTTGACCAGATCATCCAGCTGCTTGAGCTGGGTGAGGAAAGCTTCGAGCTTGTTCAGGCGCAGCGCGCACGGGCCGTCGCACTTGGCATTGTCAGGATCCGGGTGCGCTTCCAGGAACAGCCCGGCCAGCCCCTGGGACAGGCCGGCCTTGGCCAGATCGGTGACCTGGGCACGACGACCACCGGCCGAGTCGGCGCGACCGCCGGGCATCTGCAGGGCATGGGTGACGTCAAAGAACACCGGATACTCGAACTGCTTCATGATGCCGAAGCCGAGCATGTCGACGACCAGGTTGTTGTAACCGAAGGACGAGCCACGTTCGCAAAGAATCAGCTGGTCGTTGCCGGCCTCCTCGCACTTCTTGAGGATGTGCTTCATCTCCTGCGGTGCGAGGAACTGTGCTTTCTTGATGTTGATCACCGCACCGGTCTTGGCCATCGCCACCACCAGGTCGGTCTGCCGCGAGAGGAAGGCCGGGAGCTGGATGATGTCGCAGACATCGGCCACCGGCTGCGCCTGCCACGGCTCATGTACGTCGGTGATGACCGGCACGCCGAAGGTCTTCTTCACTTCCTCGAAGATCTTCATCCCCTCTTCCAGACCCGGGCCGCGGAACGAAGTGATCGAGGAGCGGTTGGCCTTGTCGAAGCTCGCCTTGAAAACGTAAGGAATGCCGAGCTTCTCGGTCACCCGCACGTACTCTTCGCAGGCCTGCATGGCCAGGTCACGGGACTCGAGGACATTGATGCCACCGAACAGCACGAACGGCTTGTCGTTCGCGATCTCGATGTTGCCTACGCGGATGGTCTTCTGACTCATGCCTTCTTCGCCTTGTATTCCAGCGCTGCGTTGACGAAACCGCTGAACAGCGGGTGACCATCGCGTGGCGTGGACGTGAATTCAGGGTGGAACTGGCAGGCGACGAACCACGGATGATCCGGAGCCTCGACCACTTCCACCAGCGCACCGTCTCCGGAGCGCCCGGTAATCTTCAGTCCGGCTGCCTGCAGTTGCGGCAGCAGGTTGTTGTTCACTTCGTAGCGATGACGGTGGCGCTCGACGATGCGCTCCTTGCCGTAGCATTCGAATACCTTCGAGCCCGGTTCAAGGCCGCATTCCTGAGCACCCAGACGCATGGTGCCGCCCAGGTCGGAGGCTTCGGTGCGCACTTCGGTGTTGCCGGAGGCGTCGGCCCATTCGGTGATCAGACCAACCACCGGGTGACCGCTGTCCTTGTCGAACTCGGTGGAGTTGGCATCCGACCAGCCCAGCACATCGCGAGCGAACTCGATGACCGCAACCTGCATGCCCAGGCAGATACCCAGGTAGGGGATCTTGTTCTCGCGGGCATAGCGCACGGTGGCGATTTTGCCCTCCACGCCACGCAGGCCGAAACCGCCTGGCACGAGGATGGCATCGACACCTTCGAGCAGACCGGTGCCCTGGTTCTCGATATCCTCGGAGTCGATGTAACGCAGGTTCACCTTGGTCCGGCTCTGGATGCCAGCGTGGCTCATCGCCTCGATCAGAGATTTGTAGGCGTCCAGAAGTTCCATGTACTTGCCGACCATGGCGATGTTGACTTCCTTCTCTGGATGCAGCTTGGCATCGACGACACGATCCCATTCGGAGAGATCGGCGCCACGGCATTCGAGACCGAAACGTTCGACGACATAGTCATCGAGGCCCTGGGCGTGCAGGATGCCCGGAATCTTGTAGATGGTATCGGCGTCCGGCAGGCTGATCACCGCACGCTCTTCGACGTTGGTAAACAGCGCAATCTTGCGCCGCGAAGACACGTCGATGGCGCGATCGGAGCGGCAGACCAGCACGTCCGGCTGCAGGCCGATGGAGCGCAGCTCCTTCACCGAATGCTGGGTTGGCTTGGTCTTGGTTTCGCCGGCGGTGGCGATGTAAGGCACCAGCGTCAGGTGCATCAGCATGGCGCGCTTGGCGCCGACTTCCACGCGCAACTGGCGGATGGCCTCGAGGAAGGGTTGCGACTCGATGTCGCCCACCGTACCGCCGACCTCCACCAGGGCCACGTCGGCGTCGCCGGCACCCTTGATGATGCGACGCTTGATCTCGTCGGTGATGTGCGGGATGACCTGGATGGTTGCGCCCAGGTAGTCGCCCCGGCGCTCACGGCGCAGCACGTCTTCGTAGACGCGACCGGTGGTGAAGTTGTTGTTCTGGGTCATGCGGGTGCGGATGAACCGCTCGTAGTGCCCCAGATCGAGGTCGGTCTCGGCGCCGTCATGGGTGACGAACACCTCACCGTGCTGGAACGGGCTCATGGTGCCCGGATCGACGTTGATGTAAGGGTCCAGTTTGAGCATCGTGACCTTCAGGCCCCGCGCCTCCAGGATGGCCGCCAATGAAGCCGAGGCGATGCCTTTCCCCAATGAAGAAACAACACCACCCGTGACGAAGATGTAGCGCGTCATGAAAAACCCTAGAAGTCTGCGTTAAGCGGCCGGCGCCGCCGGGGGAAAGCGAAGGTGCCATTGCGCGGATCGGCAATAGCGCAACTGCCACGGATTCGAAGAAACCGCAGAAGCTGTATTGAGACGGGAGCGTAGTCTACCGGAAAGGCCCTATCAGCTCAAACCACTTAGCAGCCCGGCGCGCACCAATTCAGGGCGCACCGGCCAGCGCTCAGTTGCGGCAGATTGGCCACGGCGACCAACTCGCCATTGCAATACAGCAGCGGCAGGCGCTTTCGGGCGAACGCAGGCACCGCGGCTTCATTCAGCAGGCGCTTGAGATCGCGCCGGCCGCGACCGGACACAGCCATGACTTCACCGCCGCTTCGATAGCGAATCTGCAGCCTGCCAATGGGCGGCGCCCCCTCTAGCCGAAGCGAGCCATTGCCGGGAAGCTGCAGCTCGACGGACGGGTCGGGCCAGTCAACCGGCCCACTAACAGAGGCAAGCCAGCCGTCCGGCAGCCACCAGACGCGCTCGCCACTGCGCTGGAGCTCGCCACCTTCCAGCCGCCAGCGAGGCGTGGCATCTGGCTTGGCGTCACGCAGACACTCCCAGCCGGCCCAGTGATTCTCATCCGGCGCCAAGGTCAGCCCTGCCAGCCAATGGCGCAGCGCATTACGCTGCCGCGCCGATGTCAGCTCGCGCAGCGGCGCTAGCGCGAGGCTCGGCAGGTTCAACCATCGGCAATCGCTGCCAGCCTGCGCCGCGGCGAGATCCTGCTGCGCAAGCTCGTCGAGCAAGTGCTGCGCCTCGGCCATAAGCGCGGCGGTACGCGCCAGGTTGGACGCCGCCCGAGGCCAGCGCTGCTGTAGCAAAGGCAAGACCTGCCGACGCAGAAAGTTGCGTGAATACTCCAGCTGCTGATTGCTGGGATCCTCGACCCAGGCGAGACCGTTGGCACGCGCATAATCCTCCAACTCGGCCCGGGAGACCTCCAGCAACGGCCGAACCAGGCTGCCGCGCCCCATCGATCGCACATCCGGCATCGCCGCCAGCCCGCGCACACCGGCGCCGCGCAACAGGCGGAACAGCAGCGTCTCGGCCTGGTCATCGCGGTGCTGCCCGGTCAGCAGCAGCTCACCCTCCCCTACACAGGCGCTGAACGCCTGGTAGCGGGCATCGCGCGCAGCCCGCTCCAGACTGGCACCGGGAACCACCCGCACACGCACGATTTCCAGCGTGACGCCGAGCTGGTCGCAGACTCGCTGACAGTGTGCCGGCCAGTGATCACCAGCGGCTTGCAGGCCATGATGCACATGGATCGCACGAATCACCGGCAGCGCCTGACGCTCAGACAGCCGCGTCAACGCATGCAGCAAAACGGTGGAGTCGAGACCGCCGGAGAACGCCACCCACCACGCCGATGAGCTGCGCCACGGAGCAAGACGGGAAAGGAGAAGGGAATCGAGGGACATGCGGGCGCTTCGAAAATCGAGAATGCCGGCAAGCATAAGGCTCAGGAGCGAAAGCCGCGAGCGAAGGCCCGACAGCGAATCCTGGCGTGCCTCGCTCAGAGAGGCGAAGCACGCACAGGGATGACTCAGGCGATACCGTAGCTCATCAGACGCTCATAGCGACGCGCCAGCAGCGCATCGGTATCCAGCGACTTGAGCATGTGCAACTGGCTGTTGAGCTGCTCGCGCATGGCCGCAGCCATGACGGCCGGATTGCGATGCGCGCCGCCCAGCGGCTCGGGGATCACCTTGTCGACGATACCCAGATCTTTCAGGCGCTCGGCGGTAACACCCATGGCCTCGGCGGCTTCCGGCGCCTTCTCGGCGGTACGCCAGAGAATCGAGGCGCAACCTTCCGGCGAGATCACCGCGTAGGTGGAATACTGCAGCATGTTCAGCTGGTCGCAGACGCCGATCGCCAGCGCACCGCCAGAACCGCCCTCGCCAATCACGGTGGCGATGATCGGCGTCTTCAGTCGCGCCATCACACGCAGGTTCCAGGCGATGGCCTCGCTCTGGTTGCGCTCTTCGGCATCGATCCCCGGGTAGGCGCCCGGCGTATCGATGAAGGTCAGGATCGGCATCTTGAAGCGCTCGGCCATCTCCATCAGGCGGCAGGCCTTGCGGTAGCCCTCGGGACGCGGCATGCCGAAATTGCGACGTACCTTTTCACGTACCTCACGGCCCTTCTGATGGCCAATGACCATCACCGACTGGCCGTCCAGACGCGCGGTACCGCCAACGATGGCCGCGTCATCGGAGAAGTGGCGATCACCGTGCAGTTCTTCGAACTCGGTGAACAGGTGATTGATGTAATCAAGGGTATAGGGCCGCTGCGGGTGGCGGGCCAGACGGGCGATCTGCCAGCTGGTCAGATTGCCGAAGATGCTTTCGGTGAGCGATTCGCTCTTGTCCTGCAGGCGGGCAATCTCATCGCCGATGTTCAGCGAGTTGTCGTTACCAACCAGGCGCAATTCTTCGATCTTGGCTTGCAGGTCGGCGATCGGCTGTTCGAAATCCAGGAAGTTCGGGTTCATAGGCATCCGTCATGCGTCGACGGCCAGGCGGCCGGGAGGCTGTTCCGTTTTTTGCGCCTTACCTTACGGGAGCGGCGCATTCAGGTCGAACAAAAATTGTTCTGAAACCATGACCCGGTCACTGCCGGGCCGTTCAGGCCTGGCTCGGAACGCGCACCTCGGTGGCATCCCGGGCCATGGCCCTCTATCGGTATTGCAGGAAGACGTTGTCGCGTCCGAACTGGTCACGCAATGCCTGAATCAAGTTGTCCGCCGGATCGATCCGCCAATCCTCACCGAACTGCAGGAGCGCCCGTGCATCATGTCCGGTGTACTCCAGCGTGATCGGACAGGCCCCGCGATGGCGACCGCAGACCTCGGCCAGCCAGCGCATGCGTTCGCCCTTGAGCGCCTCGCCGGCGACCTTGACCCGCAGACTCTCGGCCAGACCGGTACGCGCTTCCTCCAGGCTCATGACACGTTTGGCTCGCAGGCGCAGACCGCCAGAGAAATCATCGTTGCTCACCTCGCCCTCCACCACTACCAACGCATCGGTCTGCAGCAGGGCCTGGGCGCTGTTGAACGCTTCGGCGAACAACGAGGCCTCGATGCGCCCGGAGCGGTCGTCCAGGGTGATGAACCCCATCTTGTCGCCCTTCTTGTTCTTCATCACTCGCAAATTGACGATCAGCCCGGCGATGGTCTGCTCGCCACGCGCCGGGCGCAGATCGATGATGCGCTGGCGGGCGAAGCGACGGATCTCGCCCTCGTATTCGTCGATCGGATGGCCGGTGAGGTACAGGCCGAGGGTGTCCTTCTCGCCTTTCAGACGTTCCTTGAGCGACAGCTCGCGGGCGTTGCGGTGATTGGCATAGACGTCGGCCTCCGGCTCGGCGAACAGGCCGCCGAACAGGTCCATATGACCGCTTTCGGCGCTGCGCGCCGTCTGTTCGGCGGCCTGCACCGCCTCCTCCATCGCCGCCAGTAGTACCGCGCGATTGCGGTCGATGTTGGCCTGATAGGCCTTGGCCTCCTCGAAGAAGTACGGCCCCAGGCGGTCCAGCGCGCCGGAGCGGATCAGCGCTTCCAGGGTGCGCTTGTTGATGCGCTTGAGGTCGATGCGTGCGCAGAAATCGAACAGATCCTTGAACGGGCCGCCTTCGGCACGGCATTCGGCGATAGCCTCAACCGGCCCCTCACCCACGCCCTTCACTGCACCCAGGCCATAGACGATACGGCCATCGTCGTTGACGGTGAACTTGAATTCGGAGACGTTCACATCGGGCGGATCGATGCGCAGCTTCATGCTGCGGCATTCCTCGATGAGGATCACCACCTTGTCGGTGTTGTGCATATCCGCCGAGAGCACGGCCGCCATGAACGGCGAAGGGTGGTGCGCCTTGAGCCAGGCCGTCTGGTAGGACACCAGGCCGTAGGCGGCCGAGTGCGACTTGTTGAAGCCGTAGCCGGCGAATTTTTCCACCAGATCGAAGATGTTGCCCGCCAGGTCCGCATCGATCCCGTTGTTAGCGCAACCCTCGATGAAGCCACCACGCTGCTTGGCCATCTCCTCCGGCTTTTTCTTACCCATGGCGCGGCGCAGCATGTCGGCGCCACCGAGGGTGTAGCCGGCCATCACCTGGGCGATCTGCATCACCTGTTCCTGGTACAGGATGATGCCGTAGGTGGGCTTGAGCACCGGCTCCAGCCCGGCGTACTGATAGTCCGGGTGCGGATAGGAGACTTCCGCACGGCCATGCTTGCGGTTGATGAAGTCGTCCACCATGCCCGACTGCAACGGGCCGGGGCGGAACAGGGCCACGAGCGCGATGAGGTCTTCCAGACAGTCGGGCTTGAGCTTCTTGATCAGCTCCTTCATGCCGCGCGATTCGAGCTGGAACACGGCCGTGGTCTCGGCCTTCTGCAGCAGCTGGTAGGTCGGCTTGTCGTCCAGCGGGATGAAGTCGATGTTGACCGGCTCCAGGCCCTTCTTGGCCTGCTCGCGGTTGATGGTCTCCAGCGCCCATTTGATGATGGTCAGGGTGCGCAAGCCGAGGAAGTCGAACTTCACCAGGCCGGCCTGCTCGACGTCGTCCTTGTCGAACTGGGTCACCAGTCCGCCGCCCTCCTCGTCACAGGCGATCGGCGCGAAGTCGGTGAGCTTGGTCGGCGCGATCACCACACCACCGGCGTGTTTGCCGGTACCGCGGGTGATGCCTTCGAGCTTGAGCGCCATCTCCCAAATTTCGCGGGCATCCTCGTCGACGGCGAGGAAGTCGCGCAGCGGCTCTTCCATCTCGTAGGCCTTCTCGAGGGTCATGCCCACCTCGAAAGGGATCATCTTCGACAGACGGTCGGCCAGGCCATAGGACTTGCCCTGGACCCGCGCCACGTCACGCACCACCGCCTTGGCCGCCATGGTGCCGAAGGTGATGATCTGGCTCACCGCATTGCGCCCGTACGCTTCGGCCACGTAATCGATGACCCGGTCGCGGCCGTCCATGCAGAAGTCGACGTCGAAGTCGGGCATGGAAATACGCTCGGGGTTGAGGAAGCGCTCGAACAGCAGGTCGTAGGCCAGCGGATCGAGGTCGGTGATCTTCAGCACGTAGGCCACCAGCGAGCCGGCACCCGAACCACGGCCCGGACCGACCGGTACGCCGTTGTTCTTGGCCCACTTGATGAAGTCCATAACGATCAGGAAGTAACCAGGAAAGCCCATCTGAATGATGGTGCCCAGTTCGAACTCGAGGCGGTCGATATAGACCTGCTTCTTCGCCTCGTAGTCCGGCGTGTCCTTTGGCAGCAGGACTTCCAGGCGCTCCTCCAGGCCCTCGAACGAGACCTGACGCAGGTAGTCGTCGATTGTCATGCCTTCGGGAACCGGGAAGTTCGGCAGGAAGTAGGTGCCCAGCTGCACTTCGATGTTGCAGCGTTTGGCGATCTCGACGGTGTTTTCCAGCGCCTCGGGCAGGTCGGCGAACAGCTCGGCCATCTCCTCGGGCGTCTTCAGGTACTGCTGATCGGAGTAGGTACGCGGGCGTCGCGGGTCGTCCAGAGTGCGCCCTTCACCGATGCAGACGCGGGTTTCATGCGCCTCGAAGTCTTCCTGTTTGAGAAAGCGCACGTCGTTGGTCGCCACCAGCGGCGCGCCGCTGCGCTCGGCCAGCGCCACGGCCGCATGCAGATGCTCTTCGTCATTGACCCGATTGGTGCGCTGCACTTCCAGGTAGAAGCGATCGGCGAATACCTCGCGCCACTCGGCAAGACGCGACGCCGCCAGCGCTTCGTCACCATTGAGCAGAGCGTGGCCGATCTCCCCTTCCTTGGCACCGGAAAGCGCAATCAGCCCTTCGGCCGCTTCCTTGACCCACTCCCGCTCGATGATGACCAGATCGTTGCGCTGGCCTTCGGTCCAGCCGCGAGAAATCAACTCGGTGAGATTGCGATAACCCTTGGGGTTCATCGCCAGCAGCGTCAGGCGGCTGAGAGGACCATCCTCGTCGCAGCCAGCCAGCCAGATATCGGCGCCACAGATCGGTTTGATTCCGGCGCCCTGCGCCGTCTTGTAGAACTTCACCAGCGAGCACATGTTGCTCATGTCGGTCACCGCCACCGCGGGCATTCCGCCCGCCGCCACCGCCTTGATCAGCGGCTTGACGCGCACCAGGCCATCGACCAGCGAGTACTCGGTATGCAGACGGAGATGGACGAAGGAAGCAGGCATGAACAGACCTTGAGCTGGCAGAACGACAAGCGCGGGATTGTACCGGAAAGCAATCGTCCGCTGGCGAACCTACCGACCGCCAGAGCCATCGCAAACCGTGATCGCAGAAGCGCATGAAGGCAGAGCGGAACCTCTGTCCGTGGCAGCCGGCGAGCCCTAGACCAGCAGGACGCTGGCCGGAACCTCTACCTCGATGCTCACCTGCTCGAGCATCGCGCGGACGGGCGCAAACGAGCGCCGATGAATGGGCGTGGGCCCGAGGCGACGAAGCGCCTCGAGGTGGCTCGGCGTCGGGTAGCCCTTGTGGCCGGCCAGACCATAGCCCGGATAGCACAGATCCAGCGCCTGCATTTCGCGGTCACGACTGACCTTGGCCAGAATGGACGCCGCCGCGATTGCCGGAACCTGTGCATCACCCTGGATCACCGGCGCGCTGGGCACAGCCAGTTGGGGACAACGATTGCCGTCGATCAGCGCCAGCCGCGGCGTGACACTCAGCCCTTCGACGGCGCGCTGCATGGCCAGCATGGTGGCATGCAGGATATTGAGCTGGTCGATCTCCTCCACCTCGGCACGGGCGATGCACCAGGCGACCGCCTTCTCCCGGATTTCGTCGAACAGGGCCTCTCGGCGAGCCTCGGTCAGCTTCTTCGAGTCGTTCAAGCCTTCGATCGGCCTTGCCGGATCGAGAATCACGGCCGCCGTCACGACCGGCCCACACAGCGGCCCACGACCCACTTCGTCGACACCCGCGACCAGCTCTTCCACGAGATTGAAATCGAGCCCGAACTGCATCAGCGCGCCCCTACCAGCCGCAAAACCGCGTCCGCAGCCTGGCTCGACGCATCGCAGCGCAGCGTGCGATGGATGCTGTCGAAGCCTTCCGTCTGCACTTCGCCATCGTCCAGCAGCGGCGATAGCGCCTGGGCCAGCGCCTCCGGTGTCGCCGCGTCCTGCAGCAGCTCCGGCACCAGCAGGCGCTGCGCCAGCAGATTGGGCAACGCAACGTAGGGGCTTTTAACCAACCGGCGCAGGATGCGATAGGTCATCGGTGCCACGCTGTAGGCCACCACCATCGGGCGCTTGAACAGCAGCGCTTCGAGCGTGGCGGTACCGGACGCGATCAGCACTGCGTTGCAGGCGGCCAGCGCCTCGTGGGACCGGCCGTCGAGCAGCGTCAGCGGCAAGTCGCGGGTCGCCAGCATCTGCTCCAGCTCCAGCCGGCGCTCCGGGCTGGCGCAGGGCATGACGAAACGAATGCCGGGCCGCATGGCGCGCAACCGCTCGGCGGCACTGAGGAACAGCTCGCCCAGGCGAGCCACCTCGCCGCCCCGACTGCCCGGCATCAGCGCGACGATCATGCCCTGCTCCGGCAAACCGAGCGCCAACCGCGCGGCTGCTCGGTCGGCACATAGCGGAATGGTATCGGCCAGCGGATGACCGACGAAGCGCACCGGGACCTGATGGTCGTCGTAGAACCTGGCTTCGAAGGGGAACAGCGTCAGCATCAGATCGCAGGCTTCCCGGATCTTCAGCACCCGCTTCTGGCGCCAGGCCCAGACCGACGGGCTGACGTAATGCACTGTCCTGATCCCGGCTCGACGCAGCTTGAGCTCGAGCCCCAGGTTGAAGTCAGGGGCATCAATGCCGATGAACACATCGGGCCGCTGCTGGATCAGCGTATCCACCAGGCGCTTGCGGCGCGCCAGCAGCTCCGGCAGACGGCCGAGCACTTCGACCAGGCCCATCACGGCCAGTCGCTCCAGCGGGAAATAGGATTGCAGCCCTTCGGCCTGCATGCGTGGACCACCTACGCCAATGAACTCGACATCGGCGTGTTGCGCCTTCAGCGCCTGCATCAGGCCCGCGCCGAGAATGTCACCAGAGGATTCCCCGGCAACCAGGGCAACCCTGAGCGGCCTGCTCATCTCAGCGGGTGATGCCACGAGTCGAAGCCTGGATGGAGTCGCGGAAGATCGCCACCTCCGGGAAGGCCGCCGCACTCTCGGCCAGCTCGCTGAGCGCTGCCTCCACCGTCAACCCTTTGCGATAGACGATCTTGTAGGCATTGCGCAGAGCGTGCACGGCTTCGGCGCTGAAGCCGCGACGGCGCATGCCCTCGAAGTTCATGCTGCGCGCTTCTGCCGGGTTGCCGAATACGGTGACGAATGCCGGCACATCCTTGCCAATCGCCGTCCCCATGCCGGAGAAGCTGTGCGCCCCGATGTGACAGAACTGGTGGACCAGGGTGTAGCCGGACAGAATCGCCCAGTCCCCCACGTGCACGTGCCCCGCCAGCGCGGTGTTGTTGACCAGGATGCAGTGGTTGGCAATGACACTGTCGTGGCCGATATGCGCGTACGCCATGATCAGATTGTGATCACCGATGGTGGTTTCGGAGCGATCCTGCACGGTGCCGCGATGAATGGTGACACCCTCGCGAATCACGTTGTGATCGCCGATCACCAGTCGAGTCGGCTCGCCCTTGTACTTCAGGTCAGGCGTATCTTCCCCAACCGAGGAGAACTGGTAGATGCGATTGTGCCGACCGATACGGGTCGGCCCTTTGATGACCACGTGCGACGCGATCACCGTACCCTCGCCGATTTCGACATCCGGACCGATGATCGACCAGGGCCCCACCTGGACGTCATCCGCCAGCCGAGCGGCAGGATCGATGATGGCGCGAGGGTCGATCAAACTCATATTTCCTGTTCCGCGCAGATGATTTCAGCCGAGCAGACCGGCTTGCCATCGACGGTAGCGCGACAATCGAACTTCCAGATACCGCGCTTGTTGCTCAGGAAATCCGCCTCGAGAACCAGCTGGTCGCCGGGACGTACCGGCTGGCGGAACCGCAGCTTGTCAGAACCGACGAAATAGTAAAGCGTGCCATCGGATGGCTTGACACCCATCATCTTGAAGCCCAGGAGCCCAGCGGCCTGCGCCATGGCTTCGATGATGAGCACGCCCGGCATGATCGGGTGCTGCGGGAAATGCCCATTGAAGAACGGCTCGTTGATGGTCACGTTCTTGTAGGCGCGAACGCGCTTGGCCTCGACATCCAGTTCCGTCACCCGATCCACCAGCAGGAACGGGTAGCGGTGAGGCAAATATTCGCGAATCTCGTTGATATCCATCATGTCAGGAAAGAGCCTGTAAAAAAGTATAGGGCCGCCTGCGCCGAAGCTCGCGCCAGCACTCACAGGCAGTTACCCCGAAAAAACCGGATCAGACGGTAAGTTCAGGCATCAGAAGACGGATTCTGACCCTGAGTCACGGCGGCCAAGCTTTTCTCCAGCTGCTGCAACCGACGCGCCATGTCGTCCAGCTGCCGAATGCGCGCAGCGCTTTTTCTCCAATCGGCCGCATTCTGCATGGCCGTACCGGAAGAATAACTTCCAGGCTCGGTAATGGAACGCGTGACCATCGTCATTCCAGTCACGAAAACGTTGTCGCAGACCTCGATGTGGCCGACCATGCCGACGCCACCTGCAATCATGCAGTTGCGCCCGATCTTGGTGCTGCCGGAAATTCCCACGCAGCCAGCCATCGCGGTGTTGTCGCCGATCTGCACGTTGTGCGCAATCATGATCTGGTTGTCGAGCTTGACGCCGTTGCCAATCAGCGTGTCGGAGAGCGCACCACGGTCGATGGTCGTGTTGGAGCCGATCTCGACGTCGTCGCCAATGCGCACGCCGCCGATCTGGGCGATCTTCTGCCAGGCACCTTTTTCCTTGGCAAAACCGAATCCCTCGCCGCCGATCACCGCCCCCGACTGGATGACCACTCGCTTGCCGATCTGCACATCGTGATACAGCGTCACACGCGGCGCCAAACGACCGCCTTCACCGACCCGACTGCGCGCACCGATGAACGACTGCGCGCCGATCTCCACATCCGCCTCGATACACGCCCCCGCCTCGATCACCACGTAGGCACCGATGCTCGCCGACGGATGAACCTCGGCATCGGGCGCGACGACCGCAGTCGGATGCACACCGCTAGAAAATGCCGGGCGAGTTTCGAACAGGTGGGATGCCCGCGCGTAGGCAAGATACGGATCGCTGACGATGATCGCCGCGCCCGGGTAGCCCTGCACATCATCGGACGAAAGCAATACCGCGCCCGCCCGAGTAGAAGCCAGGTACTTGCGATACTGGGTATTGGCCAGAAAGCTCAGCTGAGACGGGCCAGCCTCCTGCAAAGTGGCAAGCCCGTCGATGACTCGGGCGGCATCGCCGCGCAGGCTGCCACCCAGCTCCTCGGCCAGCTGACCGAGCGTAAACACTGCGCCGGCCATGTCAGCGCAGTTGGTTCATGCGCTCGATGACCTGGCGGGTGATGTCGAACTGCGGCTTGACATCCACCACGGCGCCACGCTCGAACACCAGGTCGTAGTTACCCTTCTTGATGACTTCTTCGACTGCCTGATCCAGCTTGGGCTTGAGCTGCTTGAGCATGTCACGGTCAGCGACGGCCTTCGCCTCGTTCAGCTCCTTGGACTGAAACTGGAAGTCACGGGCCTTCTGCTTGAACTCCAGCTCAAGGCGCTCACGCTCGGCCTGCTGCATCTTGTCACCGTCCTTGACCAAGCGGTCCTGGATGCGCTTGGCATCGCTTTCCAGCGTCTTGAGCTTGCTCAGCTGGGGACCGAATTTCTTCTCGGCATCGACTGCATAGCGCTTGGCCGCGTCGGACTCCAGCAATGCCATCTGATAGTTCATGACGGCGATCTTCATTTCGGCGAATGCGGGAGTCGCCACCAGCGCGGCAACGACGAGAAACAGTTGAGTCAACTTACGCACGGTACACACCACTCCTGAAAGAAAGCACTGAAGCATGGCGCCCCAATGCTAGAACGTTTGTCCCAGCGAGAACTGGAATACCTGGGTATCGGCATCGTCCGGCTTCACCACCGGCATCGCCAGGCTGAAGCTCAATGGTCCCATCGCGGTAATCCAGGTCAAGCCGACACCGACCGAACTGGCCATGTCACCGAAATCGATATCGCTGCAATTGGCGGCACCGGACGGGCAATTGGTATTGAACACGTTACCAACATCCCAGAACACCGAGGTTCGCAGTGAACGCTGATCCTTGACGAACGGCATCGGGAACAGCACCTCCAGGCCACCCTGGATCAGCACGTTACCACCGAACGGCAACGGATCCTGGTCCGGATCGGCGATGGTACCGGGGCGCGAGCCATCGCTCGGCGTACTCCGCGGGCCAAGACTGCTGTCCTCGAAACCACGAACGGAATTGAAGCCACCCGCGTAATAGTGCTCGTAGAACGGCAGGCTGGAGGTGGAACCGTAGGCATCACCGTAGCCCAGGCGCGTATGCATGCGCAGGGTGTAATCCTTCGTCATCGGCACGAACAGCTGGCCGTTGTAGTCCAGCTTGTAGAACGACAGGTCGCTACCCGGCACGGTGGTCTCGAAGACCAGGCTCTGGGAGTGACCGCGAGTGGCCAGCACGCCGCGGTTCAGCGTCGACTCCGACCAGCCGACCGACGCCTTGAAGTTGAGGAAGCTATCGCCCTCTTCTTCCATGAAGTCGAAAATCTCATCGACGGTATAGCGACCGGTATCCAGATCGTCCTGCTGCACGGTCAACCCGAAGGACAGACGCGAGGTCTCGCTGATCGGGTAGCCGATGTTGATACCGGCACCCAGGCTATCCACCGAGTAGCTGGAGACGTCATAGTCCAGCTCGTCGTAGTCGGTGGTGCGATAGAAGGCGTTGTAGCCTAGGCTGACGCCATCTTCGGTCCAGTAGGGGTCGACGAAGCCAAAGTTGTAGCGCGACTGGTACTCGCTGCGGGTCAAGCCCAGCGAGACACGGTTACCGGTACCAAGGAAGTTGTTCTGACTGATGGAACCGCCAAGGATCAGGCCGGCGTTCTGCGCGAAGCCGATACTGGCCATGATCGAGCCGGACGGTTGCTCCTCGACGCTGTAGTTGACGTCGATCTGGTCGTCGGTACCAGGCACCTGAGGTGTTTCGACGTTGACTTCCTTGAAGAAGCCCAGGCGCTCGAGGCGAGTCTTGGACTGGTCGATCAGGTAGGTCGATGCCCAGCCGCCCTCCATCTGGCGCATCTCGCGGCGCAGCACCTCATCTTCGGTCTTGGTGTTGCCACGGAAGTTGATGCGATTGACATAGGCACGCTTGCCCGGATCGACGACGAAGGTGATCGAGACGGTGTTGTCCTCGTCGTGCGCCTCCGGGACACCATTGACGTTGGCGAAGGTATAGCCCTCGTTGCCAAGGCGACGGGTGATCAGCTCGGACGTCGAGGTCATCACCTTGCGGGAGAACACCTGGCCTTCCTTCGCCAGGAGCAGCGCCTCGATCTCTTCCTGCGGAACCTTGAGATCACCGCTGAGCTTGACGTCGCGAACGGTGTAACGCTCGCCTTCGTCGATGTTGACCGTCACATAGACGTGCTTCTTGTCCGGCGTGATGGATACCTGGGTCGAGGTGATATCCATGTTGATGTAGCCACGGTCCAGGTAATAGGAACGCAGGCGTTCCAGGTCGCCGGACAGCTTCTCGCGGGCGTACTTGTCGTCGTTGCGGAAGAAGGAAAGCCAGTTGGTGGTCTTGAGCTCGAACAGGTCGACCAGATCCTCGTCCGGGAACACCGAGTTGCCCACGACGTTGATGTGCTTGATGGCAGCGACCGAGCCTTCGTTGATCTTGATCTTCAGCGCGACGCGATTGCGCGGCTGGGCAACCACTTCGGTTTCGATGGCGGCCGAGTAACGACCCTGGGCGACATATTGACGCTGCAGCTCGTTGCGCACGCCTTCGAGCGTCGCACGCTGGAAGATCTCGCCTTCGGCGAGCCCTGACTGCTGCAAGCCTGACAGGAGATCTTCGGTCTTGATCGCCTTGTTGCCCTCGATTTCGATGGCGGAAATCGACGGACGCTCGACTACGCTGATAACCAGCACATCGCCTTCACGACCAAGCTGGATGTCCTGGAAAAAGCCGGTTCGAAAGAGCGCGCGAGTAGCATCGACAAGTCGCGCATCATCGGCCGCCTCGCCCACATTCAACGGAAGCGCACCAAAAACGCTGCCGGCGGAAACCCGCTGCAAGCCGTTGACTCGGATATCGGAGATAGTGAAGGACTCAGCGTGAACTTCGGCAATCATCAATGCGGAAATAACCGCAGGTAGCAGCAGACGTTTCATGAAGTCCTTTCTTATTCAAACCTGATAAATGAACCGGCAATTAGGCGCGGCGACACTACGGATTCGGCGTTACAGACGGCCAAGATCATTGACCAATGCAAGCAGCATCACCCCTACCACGAGGCTGATGCCGATCTGTACCCCCCATCCCTGCACCCGTTCCGAAAGCGGACGCCCGCGGACCCACTCGACGAGATAGAAGAGCAGATGGCCGCCATCGAGCACCGGGATAGGCAATAAATTGAGAACCCCCAGACTTATGCTCAGATAGGCGAGGAAATTGAGGAAATCCCCAAGGCCGGACTGGGCCGAAGCGCCCGCCACTTTAGCAATCGTTATCGGACCGCTCAAGTTTTTTACCGAGAGCTCCCCGAAGAGCATTTTCTTCAGGGAATCGAGCGTCAACAGGCTCATGGTCCAGGTACGTTTCGCCCCTTCCACCACCGCATCGAGCGGGCCGAAACGAACCTCGCGCAACATCTCGGCCGGCCATTCACCGCCTTCGACGCCCGCACCAAGATAACCGCGCCGCGCTTCACCCTCTCCGCGAGCAGCAAGTGTCAACGGCACATCAACACGTTGCCCGTCACGCTCAACCTCGAGAACCGCTGTCGCGCAGGGCAGAACCTTGACCGCGTCGATTACCTGCTGCCAATCGTCAAGCGGCTGCCGATTCAAGCTGATCAACCGATCGCCGAGTTGAATTCCGGCTGCCTGGGCAGGGCCTTCGGGATCGAGCTGGGCGATCACCGGCGCGATCTGTGGGCGCCATGGCCGAATGCCGAGCGCCGTAATCGGGTCCGGCTCCTCTACACCTTTAAGCCAGTTCTGCAGCGGAATCTGCAGCTGCCTTTCGGCGGAGCTGCCGACCTCACGCACCGTCACATCGAGCTGACCGCTTTCGCCCAGGCGCCGTACCAACTGCAGGTTGACCTCACCCCAGCCACTGACGGGCTTGCCGTTGACCGCGACGATCTCCTGATCGACCGCCATCCCGGCCTGCGCGGCGAGGCTGCCGGACTCCACAGCCCCAACCACTGGACGCACCTGCTGACTGCCGAGCATGGCCAGGAGCCAGAAGAACACCAGAGCGAGAAGGAAATTGGCCAGCGGACCGGCAGAGACGATGGCGAAGCGCTGCCGCACCGTCTTGCGATTGAACGCACTGTCGAGCAGCGCTGGTGGCACGTCACCCTCGCGCTCGTCGAGCATCTTGACGTACCCGCCGAGCGGGATCGCGGCGATCACGAACTCGGTGCCGTGCCGATCATGCCAGCGCACCAGCGGACTGCCGAAGCCGACCGAGAAGCGCAGTACCTTGACGCCGCAACGCCGTGCGACCCAGAAGTGACCGAATTCGTGGAAGGTAACCAGCACCCCGAGCGCAACGAGGGTGCCGATGATCATGTAGAGCGCGCCCATAACTTTCCTCCGGGGTGGGTCTGGTGACGTTCGACTGCAAGCCGCTCGGCCGGCAGACCCCTATCGCCCGTTGCGGTACAGCCACTGCCCGGCGACATCCCGGGCGCGCCTGTCAGCCGCCAACACATCTTCGAGGCAAACGGTGGGAACCGACGCCTCATGATTCAACACGTCGTCGATGATACTCGCGATCTCGGTGAAACGGATGCGACGATTGAGAAACGCGTCGACGGCCACCTCGTTCGCCGCATTGAGCATTGCCGGCGCGGTCCCACCGACCTCCGCCGCAGTCCGGGCGAGTCGCAGACAAGGGAAACGCCGATCATCGGGAGCCTGGAAGTCCAGACGCCCGACCCGCAGCAGATCAAGCGCCGATACGCCCGATTCAATCCGTTCCGGCCAGGCCAGCGCATGCGCGATCGGCGTGCGCATGTCCGGATTGCCCAGCTGCGCCAGTACGGAGCCATCCACGTAGTCCACCATGGAATGAATGACGCTCTGCGGATGGATGACTACCTCGACCTGATGCGGGCGTGCATCGAACAGCCAGCAGGCCTCGATCAATTCGAGCCCCTTGTTCATCATGCTCGCTGAATCCACCGAGATCTTTCGCCCCATGGACCAGTTGGGATGAGCGCACGCCTGCTCGGGAGTCACATCGCTCAGAAGGTCGGGCGCCATTTCTCGGAACGGCCCGCCCGAAGCGGTGAGCAGGATCCTGCGCACACCGACGGTCCCAAGGCCTTGCGAATAGTCCGTCGGCAGGCACTGAAAAATCGCGTTGTGCTCGCTATCGATCGGCAGCAGAACGGCACCGCTGTCACGCAACGCCTGCATGAACAAGGCACCGGACATGACCAGCGCCTCCTTGTTGGCCAGCAGCACCCGCTTGCCGGCCTGCACCGCCGCGAGCGTAGGCTTCAACCCTGCCGCCCCGACGATGGCGGCCATTACCACGTCCACCTCCGGGTGCGCTGCCACTTCGCTCAACCCACCTTCGCCATCCAGCACGCGAGTGCTGACGCCATCGGCATGCAGCTGATCCTGCAGTATCCGCGCCTGCGCCTGATCACTAACGACCGCATAGCGTGGTCGGTGCTTGAGGCAGAGCGCACGCAGCTCGGCAAGCCGACTGAAGCCGGTCAGGGCGAAAACATCGTAGCGATCCGGATGGCGGGCGACGACATCGAGCGTGCTCAGGCCGATCGAGCCGGTCGCGCCCAGTATGGTGATCTGCAAAGGTCGACTCACAACGCGCCCCAACCGGCAAGCCATAGCAACACAACGAAGACCGGAATGGCCGCGGTGAGACTATCGATGCGATCCATCACACCGCCATGTCCGGGCAGCAGCTGGCTGCTGTCCTTGATGCCTGAACTGCGCTTGAACATGCTTTCGGTGAGGTCACCGATCACCGAGATCGCCACTACCAGCGCGGCGCCGAGAAGTGCGAGGATCAACTCGCGCGCCGACCAGCCACGATAGACACCCACAGCCAAGGTGATCACAAGACTGGTCAGCAGACCGCCGATCAGCCCCTCCCAGCTCTTGCCAGGGCTGACCTGCGGAGCGAGCTTTCGCTTGCCGAAGGTCTTGCCGGAAAAATAGGCACCGATGTCGGCGGCCCATACCAGGATCATCACAGCCAGGATCAGCCAGTTGCCCAGCTCCCACTGCTTGAGCAGGATCAGCGCCTGCCACGACGGAAGCAGGATCGCCAGGCCGATCAGCAGACTACCGCCCGCCCCGCCCCACAGGCGGCTGCTTTGCGGGTAGGTCAATACCAGGTAGGTGGCCGCCATCCACCAGAGTACGGCCACCGCCAGCAGCCACGGCGCCAATCCCGGCAGCTGGTAGAGCAGGCCTAGCAGAATCACCACCAGTGCGGCATAACCGACGCGTACCGGCTGGCTGGTAAAACCCGCCATCCGCGCCCACTCCCAGGCTCCCAGCGCTACAACCAGGCCAATGAAGACCGCGAAGGCAAGCCCCTCGAGTAGGAAGAAACCGATGATCGCAATGGGCAGCAGAATGGCTGCGGTGATGATTCGCTGCTTCAGCATTCGGCCTTGACCTCGCTTTCGACCTGCTCACCCGTCTTGCCGAATCGCCGCTGCCGCGTCGCGAAATCGGCAAGCGCCTTGCGCATGGCCACGTGCTTGAAATCCGGCCAGTACAGGTCGGAGAAGTACAGCTCGGCATAAGCGAGCTGCCAGAGCAGAAAATTGCTGATGCGTCGCTCGCCACCGGTACGGATACACAGATCCGGCAGCGGCATGTCGCCTGTAGCAAGGTAGCTTTGGAACAATGCCGGCGTGATCTCGGCTGGATTGAGCCGCCCGGCCTGAGCTTCAGTGGCCAGATGCTGAGCCGCCTGAAGGATGTCCCACTGACCACCATAATTGGCGGCAACCTGGAGCACGAAGCGATGGTTGGCCGCGGTCATTTCTTCGACTTCCGACATCGCCGCCTGCAGCTCGGGATGGAAACGCGAGCGATCGCCGATGATGCGCAGGCGGATGCCATTCTCGTCGAGCTTGCGCGCCTCGCGCCGCAGCGCGGAAAGGAACAGCTCCATCAGCGCACCGACCTCATCGGCCGGACGCTGCCAGTTCTCGCTGGAAAAGGCGAAGAGTGTCAGCACCTCCACACCGGAATCGGCACAGACCTCGATCACGGCGCGAACCGCATCGACTCCCGCCTTGTGCCCAGCCACGCCAGGCAGCAAACGTCGCTTCGCCCAACGATTATTGCCATCCATGATGATCGCCACGTGGCGGGGTACGTTCCGCCCAGGGATCCGCCTGACCTTTTCCATGAACAACTCTACTTGCGCTAAAACACGCTGCGAACCAAAAGAAAAAGCTGCAAGCAACAGCTCGATGGCATCTCGCGACCACATCGGAAAGTTTCCGTGTGGCGCGAAAGCTCGATGCCGGCCTTATACGGCCATCAGATCGGCTTCTTTTCCTTCGAGAGCCTTGTCGATTTCGGCAACGTACTTGTCCGTCAGCTTCTGGACATCGTCCTGACCGCGACGCTCCTCGTCTTCGCTGATTTCCTTTTCCTTGACCAGGTCCTTGAGCTGAGCGATCGCGTCACGCCGGATGTTGCGCACCGCAACGCGGGCATTCTCGGCTTCGGCGCGCGCTTGCTTGGTATAGCCCTTGCGGGTCTCCTCGGTCAGCGCCGGCATTGGTACGCGGATGGTGGTGCCAGCAGTAGCAGGATTGAGCCCCAGATCGGAAGTCATGATGGCCTTCTCCACGGCCTGGATCATGCTCTTGTCGAACACGGTCAGGGCCAGGGTACGGGAGTCCTCTGCCACCACGTTGGCAACCTGGCGCAGCGGCGTGTCGGCGCCGTAGTAGGAGACCATCACGCTGTCGAGGATGCTGGGGTGGGCGCGACCGGTACGGATCTTGGCGAACGCATGGTCCAGCGCTTCCAGGGTTTTCTTCATGCGCTCCTGCGCGTCTTGCTTGATCTCGTTGATCATTCGTTCGATTCCTCGATCAGGGTTCCTTCGGCACCGCCCAATACGATGTTGAGCAGGGCGCCGGGCTTGTTCATGTTGAAGACTCGCAGCGGCATGCTGTGATCGCGGCACAGGCAGATGGCAGTCAGATCCATCACCCCGAGCTTGCGATCGAGCACTTCATCGTACGTGAGCTCGGCAAACTTCTCGGCGTTCGGATCCTTGAAGGGATCAGCCGTATAGACGCCGTCGACCTTGGTGGCCTTGAGCACGACATCCGCCTGGATTTCGATCGCGCGCAGGCAGGCCGCCGAATCAGTGGTGAAGAATGGATTGCCGGTTCCAGCAGAGAAGATCACCACTTCACCACTCTTGAGATGACGCATGGCCTTGCGACGATCGTAGTGGTCGGTGACACCGACCATGGAAATGGCGGACATCACCAGCGCGGGAATATTCGAGCGCTCCAGGGCGTCACGCATGGCCAATGCATTCATAACCGTGGCCAGCATACCCATATGGTCGCCGGTCACACGATCCATGCCGGCCGCCGAGAGCGCCGCGCCGCGAAACAGGTTGCCGCCACCGATAACCAGACCGACTTCGACGCCGATGCCAACCAGCTGGCCGACTTCCAGGGCCATACGGTCGAGCACCTTGGGATCGATGCCGAAGTCCTCGGACCCCATCAGGGCCTCGCCGCTTAATTTGAGCAGAATGCGTTTATAGCGAGGATTGCGTGCACTCATCTGCTGAGCCATTGGCGTGTTATCTCCTGCGGCGTGCTATGACCAAGTCTGAATGACTCAGACAAAAAATATCTGCGCTTTGACAGCGCAACTCGGGGTTGGTGCCAAGCGATGACTATACCGTGACAAAAAAACAAATCCGCTGCCCAATTCGACAAAGAGGCCGCGCGCGTGAGCGGGCAGCCTCTTTGCCAGAACCACCGAAGCGGTCTTATTTCTTGGTCGCAGCGACCTGAGCAGCCACTTCGGCAGCGAAGTCGACTTCGGCCTTTTCGATGCCCTCGCCCACTTCGTAGCGAACGAAGGATACGATTTCAGCGCCAGCCTTCTTGGCCAGATCACCGACCTTGACTTCCGGATCCTTGACGAAAGGCTGCTCAACCAGGCTGGCTTCGGCCAGGAACTTGTTGATACGACCCTTGATCATGTTCTCGACGATGTTTTCCGGCTTGCCGGCGATCTTGTCGGCATTGAGCTGCAGGAAGATTTCCTTTTCCTTGGCGATCAGCTCTTCGGACACATCCGCCGGGCTCAGGACGGCCGGGTTGCTGGCAGCCACGTGCATGGCGATGTCCTTGGCCAGCTCGGCGTCGCCGCCTTTCAGGGTGACCAGTACACCGATGCGATGGCCGTGCAGGTAGGCACCCACGACTTCGCCTTCAACCGCGCTCAGGCGACGGATGTTGACGTTCTCGCCGCACTTGGCAACCAGGGCCTCACGGGCGGATTCGCGGGAAGCGATCAGCGGAGCCACTTCGGTCAGCTTCTGCTCGAAGGCCTCGTCCAGGCTCTCCTTGACGAATGCCTTGAAGTCGTCCTGCAGAGCCAGGAAGTCGGTCTGCGAGTTGACTTCGATGATCAGACCACGGCCACCTTCGACGCGAACGGCGATCGAACCTTCGGCGGCGATGTTGCCCGACTTCTTGGCGGCCTTGATGGCACCGGAAGCGCGCATGTCGTCGATGGCTTTCTCGATGTCGCCACCAGCGGCAACCAGAGCCTTCTTGCACTCCATCATGCCCTGGCCGGTACGCTCGCGCAGTTCTTTGACCAAGGCTGCAGTGATTTCTGCCATGTTGGGAATCCTCTCGATTTGGTTTCTAAACCACTCACCCAAAGACACAGGTGATCAATTCGCAAGAGACAAAAAGGGGGCCTAGCCCCCTTTTCGTTTATCGGGTATCACGCTGCAGTGCGTCGCACTCAGCCCTGAGCCGCCTCGGAAGCTACTTCTTCGACGAACTCGTCAGCACCACCGGCACCGTTCTGACGACCGCGCAGAACGGCATCAGCCATGGAGCCGAGGTAGAGTTGCACGGCACGGATGGCGTCATCATTACCAGGGATGATGTAGTCGACGCCTTCCGGGCTGCTGTTGGTATCGACCACGCCGATTACCGGAATGCCCAGCTTGTTGGCTTCGGAAATGGCGATGCGCTCGTGATCGACGTCGATGACGAACATGGCGTCCGGCAGGCCGCCCATGTCCTTGATGCCGCCCAGGCTGCGCTCGAGCTTCTCGAGGTCACGGGTACGCATCAGGGCTTCTTTCTTGGTCAGCTTCTCGAAAGTACCATCCTGAGACTGGGCTTCCAGCTCACGCAGACGCTTGATGGAAGCGCGGATGGTCTTGTAGTTGGTCAGCATGCCGCCCAACCAGCGATGATCGACATACGGCGAGCCGCAACGAGCAGCTTCTTCGCGAACGATCTTGCCAGCGGAACGCTTGGTACCGACGAACAGAATCTTGTTCTTGCCTGCAGCCAGCTTCTCAACGAAACGCAGGGCGTCGTTGAACATCGGCAGGGTCTTTTCCAGGTTGATGATGTGGATCTTGTTGCGCGCGCCGAAAATGTACTTGTCCATTTTCGGGTTCCAGTAACGGGTCTGGTGGCCGAAGTGCACACCGGCCTTCAGCATATCGCGCATGGTGACTTGAGACATGATAAGTCCTCGAATAAGTCGGGTTAGGCCTCCACGCGTCCCGATATCCAACTCTTGCGAGCACCCAGGATACCGTGTCGACACGTGTGTGGGGTTAAGCGCGACGGGGTGTCCCCGTCGAGCGGCGCGTTTTATAGCATAAAGGCCATCGACAGGCTACTGCTTTGACCATCCGCCGCATGTTCGGCTGCCGATCGCCCCCTCTCCTGCAGGGCATGGTTGCTTTGGTTTATCATCGCGGCTTTCCGTTTATTGCCTTCGCCTGCCGGCGCACTAAGAGGTTTGCATGACAGTCACCATCAAGACGCCCGAAGATATCGAGAAGATGCGCGTAGCCGGGCGTCTCGCCGCCGAGGTTCTGGAAATGATCGGCGAACACGTCAAGCCGGGCGTGACCACCGAGGAGCTCGACCGCCTGTGCCACGACTACATCGTAAATGTTCAACAGGCGACTCCGGCCCCGCTGAACTACAAGGGCTTCCCCAAGTCGATCTGCACCTCGATCAACCATGTGGTCTGCCACGGTATTCCCAACGACAAGCCGCTCAAAGACGGTGACATTCTCAATATCGACATCACCGTGATCAAGGACGGCTATCACGGCGACACCAGCAAGATGTTCATGGTCGGCAAGGTGCCCGAGTGGGCCGAGCGCCTCTGCCAGGTGACCCAGGAATGCCTATATAAAGGCATCGAACTGGTCCGTCCGGGCGCCCGTCTCGGCGACATCGGCGAAGTCATCCAGAAGCATGCGGAGAAGAACGGCTTCTCTGTGGTGCGCGAGTACTGCGGCCACGGGATCGGCAAGGTGTTCCACGAGGAGCCGCAGGTGCTGCACTACGGCCGTGCCGGCACCGGCATGGAGCTCAAGGAAGGCATGACCTTTACCATCGAACCGATGATCAACCAGGGCCGCCCGGAAACACGCCTGCTTGGCGACGGCTGGACCGCGATCACCAAGGACCGCAAGCTCTCGGCGCAATGGGAGCACACCATCCTGGTCACCGCCGATGGTTACGAGATCTTCACGCTGCGCAGCGACGACACCATCGCCCGCACTTCAGCCTGAGACACCCCGCCGCCGCATTGATGGGAGGACGTTCGCATGCCCCAGGTTGATCCGGAGCTGTTTGACCGCAGCCAGTTCCAGGCGGAGCTCGCACTCAAGGCCAGCCCCATCGCTGCGTACAAGAAGGCCATTCGCCAGGCACGCCAGGTGCTGGACGAACGCTTCAGGGCGGGGCGGGACATTCGCCGCCTAATCGAGGATCGCGCCTGGTTCGTCGATCAGATCCTGCGCTCGGCCTGGAGCCGCTTCGATTGGGACAAGGGCGCCGACATCGCCCTGGTCGCCGTGGGCGGCTATGGGCGCGGCGAACTGCACCCCTATTCCGATATCGACCTGCTGATCCTGCTGGACGAGAACGACCAGGAAATCTTCCGCGAGCCGATCGAGGGCTTCCTCACCCTCCTTTGGGACATCGGCCTGGAGGTCGGCCAGGCTGTACGTTCGGTAGCCGAGTGTGCCGATGAGGCGCGTGCCGACCTCACCGTCATCACCAACCTGATGGAAAGCCGCACGATCGCCGGTCCGGAGCGCCTGCGCCAGGCCATGCTGCAAGTCACCAGTACCCAGCAGATGTGGCCGAGCAAGGAGTTCTTCCTTGCCAAGCGCAACGAGCAGCGCGCTCGCCATGCCAAGTACAACAACACCGAGTACAACCTGGAGCCCAACGTCAAGGGTTCCCCCGGCGGTCTGCGCGACATCCAGACCATCCTCTGGATCGCGCGTCGCGAGTTCGGCACCCTCAACCTGCAGGCCATGGTCGACCAGGGGTTCATTACCGAAGGCGAACATAGTCTGCTGACCGCCGCCCAGGAGTTTCTCTGGAAGGTACGCTATGGCCTGCACATGCTCGCCGGACGGGCCGAGGACCGCCTGCTGTTCGACCACCAGCGCAGCCTTGCCGCCCTGCTCGGTTACGAAGACAGCGATGCCAAGCTGGCCATCGAGCGCTTCATGCAGAAGTACTACCGGGTGGTGATGAGCATTGCCGAGCTCAGCGATCTGGTCGGCCAGCACTTTGCCGAAGTGATCCTCTGGGAAGGCGAATCAGGCCCGATCGTTCCGCTCAACAGCCGCTTCCAGGTACGCGACGGCTATCTGGAAGTCAGCAACCCGGCGATCTTCAAGCGCACGCCGTTCGCCATCCTGGAAACCTTCGTGCTGCTCGCCCAGCATCCGGATATCCAGGGCGTACGCTCCGACACCATCCGCCTGCTGCGCGACCATCGCTACCTGATCGACGACACGTTTCGCCAGGACCTGCGCAACACCAGCCTGTTCATCGAGCTGTTCAAGTGCAAGGAAGGCATCCACCGCAACCTTCGCCGTATGAACCGCTACGGCATCCTCGGACGCTACCTGCCCGAATTCGGCCACATCGTCGGGCAGATGCAACACGACTTGTTCCACATCTATACCGTCGATGCGCACACGCTCAACGTCATCAAGTACCTGCGCAAGCTGACCAAGCCAGGCGTGGCCGAGAAGTATCCGCTGGCCAGCAAACTCGTCGAGAAGCTGCCCAAGCCCGAGCTGATCTACATCGCCGGCCTCTACCACGACATCGCCAAGGGTCGCGGCGGCGACCATTCGGAGCTGGGCGCGGTCGACGCCGAGCAGTTCTGCCGTCGCCACAAGCTGCCGGCGTGGGATACCCGGCTGGTGGTCTGGCTGGTGGAGAACCATCTGGTCATGTCCACCACCGCCCAGCGCAAGGATCTATCCGATCCACAGGTCATCAACGACTTCGCCCAGCGCGTCGGCGACGAGACCCATCTGGATTACCTGTACGTGCTGACCGTGGCGGATATCAACGCCACCAACCCCACGCTATGGAACTCCTGGCGCGCCAGCCTGCTGCGCCAGCTCTATACGGAGACCAAGCGCGCGCTCAAGCGCGGGCTGGAGAATCCGCTGGGCCGTGAGGAGCAGATTCGCCAGACCCAGCGCGCCGCCCTCGACGATCTGGTGCGCCATGGCACCGACCCGGATGATGCCGAGCAGCTCTGGGCGCAGCTGGGTGACGACTATTTCCTGCGCCACACCGCCACCGATGTCGCCTGGCACACCGATGCGATCATCGAGCACCCGGCCAATGGCGGCCCGCTGGTCCTGATCAAGGAAACCACGCAGCGCGAGTTCGAAGGCGGCACGCAGATCTTCATCTATGCGCCGGACCAGCACGATTTCTTTGCGGTAACCGTGGCGGCGATGGATCAGCTCAACCTGAACATCCATGACGCCCGCATCCTCACCTCGAGCAGCCAGTTCACCCTGGACACCTACATCGTGCTGGAAGCCGACGGCAGCCCCATCGGCAACAACCCGGAGCGCATCGAGGAAATCCGCAGCGGACTGATCGCCGCGCTGCGCAATCCGGACGACTACCTGACCATCATCCAGCGCCGTGTACCGCGCCAGCTCAAGCACTTCGCCTTCCCACCGCAGGTCACCATTCACAACGACACGCAGCGCCCGCAGACCATTCTCGAGATCATCGCGCCCGACCGTCCCGGGCTTCTGGCGCGGGTCGGGCAGCTGTTCCTGGATTTCGACCTGTCGGTGCAGAACGCGAAGATCGCCACGCTTGGCGAACGGGTGGAAGACGTGTTCTTCGTGACCGACGCCGACAACCAGCCGCTTTCGGACCCGCAACT
Organism: Stutzerimonas sp. Brlt_14; assembly: GCF_051948915.1. Taxonomy (NCBI): domain Bacteria; kingdom Pseudomonadati; phylum Pseudomonadota; class Gammaproteobacteria; order Pseudomonadales; family Pseudomonadaceae; genus Stutzerimonas; species Stutzerimonas sp. Brlt_14. The sequence continues at coordinate 274,245 of NZ_JAYJLM010000005.1, read as the reverse complement.
CTGCCTGCGCCTGCAACAGGCGATCATCAAGGAGCTGCAGCAGGAAAACGAGCAGCAGCCTTCGCCGAGCAGCATCGTCATCTGAACGGCGGCTGACCGCGCCATGGCGCGCGGTCAGCTGCGGGCATCAATCCCAGGGTTTGCCGCGGGTCTGCTCCACTGCGGGCAGTTTCTGCTGCATGGCAGCCTTGGCCAGCATGTGCGCGCTGACGGGAGCCGTGAGGAAGAGAAACAGCGTGATCAGCAGTTCATGCAGGCTCAGTCCGCCATTGCGGCTGCTGAAGAACAGCATCGAGGCGATGACGATGCCGCCCACACCAAGCGTGGTCGCCTTGGTCGGCCCGTGCAGACGCGTGTAGAAATCCGGCAGACGGTACAGCCCGATGGCTCCGATCAGCGCGAACAGGCTGCCGATGATGAGGAACACGCTGACCAGCGCTTCAATCCAGAATGGCATATCGCCTCCTCAGTCGATGATGTCGCCGTGCAGCATATGCTTGCCGACTGCCACGGTACTGACGAAGCCCATCACCGCGATCAGCAGCGCCGCCTCGAAGAACAGGTCCGATGCCAGCCAGATGCCGAACAGCACGATAAGAGCCAGCGCGTTGATATACAGCGTGTCGAGCGCGAGCACCCGATCAGGCATGTCCGGCCCCTGGATCAGGCGAACGACGTTCAGCACGGCGGCTATTCCAAGCACGGCCATGCAGAGCGGAATCACGTAGGCGAGCATTCGAATATCTCCAGCAGTGGCGCTTCGTAATTGCGTTTGACGTCACTGATCAACGCATCGACATCCGGCACGTCCAGCGCATGGACCATGAGCACGCGGCGATCCGGGCTGAGGCAGGCCGATACCGTTCCGGGCGTCAGCGAAATGATGCTGGTGAGTGTCGCCAGCGCGAATTCGTTGCCGATCGCCATGGGCACCTCGACAAACGCCGGGCGCAGCTTCTCTTTCGGCCCCAACACCAGCTTGGCGACCTGCACATTCGCCACGACGATGTCGTAGAGCACCTTGAGGGTGAACAGGCACAGCTTCAGCGGTTTGCGTATCGGCGGTACCTCGATGAGGAAGCCCCGCACCAGTAGCGGAATCCCCCAGCCCAGGAACAGACCGAGCAGGACATGGCCGAAGCTCAGCGTGTTATGCAGCAGCAGCCAGAGCAGTGCGAGGAAAATCGTCAGCGCGGGGCTGGGTAGCCAGCGAGCCTTCATTGCACACCTCCCTGGATGATTTGCAGATAGGGTGCAACATCGAGCAGTTGCGCAGCCGTGGCCTGCACGAACGCCTGCAGCGGCGCGGCGATGGCGACCAGCACCACGCTACCCAGCAGAAGACCGAGCGTGGCGATGACGCGAACCGGGTCGGCCGCCTGCCCTACCGCCTCTGACGCCGGGCGCCAGAACACGAGACTGCCGGCGCGGCTCAGGGCGATCAGCATGCCCAGCCCGCCGACCAGTACAACCGCCCAGAGCGCCACCGCATCGGGGCCTACGTCGATGGCACGCAACAGCATCACCTTGCCGAGGAAGCCCGAGAACGGCGGCAAGCCGGCCACCGAGATCGCGCCCATGAAGAACAGTGAGCCGAGCAGCAGCGGCTGCCGCAGTGCCGGAGCGGAAATCAGATCGGTGCCCAGGTCTCCGCGCTGGCGAGCGATCAGATCGGCCAACAAAAACAGCCCGCCGGCAATCAGGGTGCTATGCACCAGATAGTACAGTGCCGCGGCAAGCCCCACGTCGGTGCCCAGCGCCACGCCGGCCAGCAGGGTACCGACCGAGACCACCACCAGATAGGCGAGCAGCACCTGCAGGTTGCGCGCCGCCAGCGCACCGATCACGGCCGCGCCGAGCGTCAGCAGCGCCAACGGCCAGAGCCAGTCCTCGACCATGTTGCTCAGTGTTCCCGCCTCGCTGCCGAACACCAGCGTGAACACCCGGACGATGGCGTACAGGCCGACCTTGGTCATGATTGCGAACAAGGCAGCGACCGGGGCCGTAGCCGATGCATAGGCCCGCGGCAGCCAGAAATACAGCGGCAGGATCGCCCCCTTGAGGGCGAACACCACCAGAAGCAGATAGCCGGCCGCAGCGAGCAAGGGCGCGTCCGCCGGATCGACAGCACTGACGCGACCCGCCAGATCGGCCATGTTCAGGGTGCCCAGCAGGCCGTAGAGCATGCTTACGCCGATCAGGAACAGCGACGAGCCGAGCAGATTCAGCACCACATAGTGCATGCCCGAACGAACCCGGCGCTGGCCGTGCCCGTGCAACAGCAAGGCATAGGACGAAATCAGCAGGATCTCGAAGAAAACGAACAGGTTGAACAGGTCGCCGGTAAGGAAGGCACCGTTGATGCCGAGCAACTGGAACTGATAGAGCGCATGGAAATTCGGCCCACGCTCGTCGTCGCCCCGGCAGGCGTACAGCACGGCAAAGCCCGCCAGCACCGCAGTGACCAGCAGCATCAGCGCGCTTAGACGGTCGAGCATAAGGATGATGCCGAACGGCGCCTGCCAGTTGCCCAGCGCATAGACGCGCAGCTGTCCGTCGTCGGCCAGCAGCAGCAGCCAGATCGCGATGGGTACCAGCGCCCATGTCGCCGCCAAGGAGAGAATTCGTTTGGCCGGCTTGCCCATGCGGTGGCACAGCAGCAACAGCGCGCCAACGAACAACGGAACCAGCAGCGGGAGGATCAGCGCATGATTCATTTGCGGGGCTCCTGCCCATCGACATGGTCGGTACGTACTTCGCCGATGCTGCGCAGCGACAGCACCACGACGAAGGCCGTCATGGCGAAGCCGATGACGATGGCCGTGAGGACCAATGCCTGAGGCAGCGGATCACCGTACTCGGCACTTTTGCCGATGACGGCCGGAACCCCGGTAGCCAGGCGCCCCATGGAAAAGATGAACAGGTTGACGGCGTAGGAAATCAGCGTCAGCCCCATGACCACTGGAAATATCCGGGCGCGCAGGAGCAGGTAGACACCGCTTGCCGTCATGATTCCGAGCGTGATCGCGAATACCGCTTCCATCACACCACCTCCCTGTTGGAATCGTCCTGCCTGACTTGGCCGATATTGGAAAGAATCAGCAACGTCGCGCCCACAACCACCAGATAAACCCCCAGATCGAACAGCATTGCAGTGGCCAACTCGAATTCGCCAATGAGCGGCAGATGGAAATGATCGAACGCGGAGGTCAGGAACGGGTAGCCCAGCAGCAGACTGCCCAGGCCGGTTGCTCCGGCAATGAGCAGGCCGGCGCCGCACAGCGAGTGGTAGCTGAGCGGCTGCCGCGCCTGGGCCCAGCTCACACCATGGGCGATGTACTGCAGGATCAGCGCGACGGCGGTAATCAGGCCGGCGATGAAACCGCCGCCCGGCAGGTTGTGTCCGCGCAGGAAGATGAATGCGGAAATCAGCAGCGCCATCGGTAGCAACGCGCGCGCCAGTGCGTCCAGCACCATCGGATGCTTGTCCAGTGACCACAACCGTCCGCCGCCGTCCCGGATCGGATGTGGCAGGCGCAGGCCGCTGAGCAGGCTGTAGATGCCGACCCCGGCAATGGCCAGCACGGCGATCTCACCCAGGGTATCGAAGCCGCGGAAGTCGACCAGGATCACGTTGACCACGTTCGTGCCGCCCCCGCCGGAGACGCTGTTCTCGAGGAAGTAGGAAGCGATGCTGTCGTAGGGGCGCGTCAGCACCGTATATGCGAGCAGCGCCACCATGGTGCCGCAGCCAGCGGCCAGGACGAAATCACGGAACGCCCGCAGGCTGCTGGATTCAGCCGGCGTACGATCGGGCATGAAGAACAGCGCGAGAATCAGCAGGATGATGGTCACCACTTCCACTGACAGCTGCGTCAACGCGAGGTCCGGCGCCGAGTAGCGGGCAAAGCCCAGGGCGACCATGAGCCCGACCACGCTGAGCACCATCAACGCCACCAATCGCTGACGGTGGAACAGCACGGTGAGCAGCGACGTGAGCGCGAGAATCACCATGCCCAGCACCGTGATCGCGTCGAGCGGCGTCAGGGCCACCGGACCATGCAGCGTTTGCAGCGGCGTCAGCGCATACACCACCAGCACCAGGGTGCTGATGAGCATGAGCGCGACATAGCGCTGCAGCGAACCATTATCCAGCAGGCAGGTTAGATGACGTGCGCCCAGCGTCAGCCCACCCATCACCCGCTCGAACACTTCCAGCGAATCGACCGTTGGCAGGCCCTCATACCAGCGGAAAGCCCACTTGCGCAGGGAGTAGATCAGGATGCCGCCGATCAGTGCCGCGAAGCTCATGGCCAGCGGCAGGTTGAAGCCGTGCCAGATCGACAGGCTGTACTCGGGCACGTTGCCGTTCAGCGTCCCGGACACCGCGGCGGCGAGCAGCGGACCTACGGTGAATGCGGGCAGCATGCCGACCAGCAGGCAGAGCAGCACGAGGATCTCCACCGGGATCTTCATGTAGCGAGCCGGCTCGTGCGGCGGATACTTCGGCAGGTCTACCGGCTCGCCGTTGAAGAACACGTCATGCACGAAACGCAGCGAATAGGCGACCGAGAACGCACCAGCCAGCGTGGCCGCAGCGGGAATCGTCCAGTAGAAGCTGCCCAGCAGGTGCTGATCGAGGGTCTCGGCGAAGAACATTTCCTTGCTGAGGAAGCCGTTGAGCAGCGGCACACCGGCCATGGCCAGGGACGCGACCATGGCCAGCGCCGCCGTATGCGGCATGTACTTCCACATGCCATTGATACGCCGCATGTCCCGGGTGCCGGTCTCGTGATCGATGATGCCGGCGGCCATGAACAGCGATGCCTTGAAGGTCGCGTGGTTGATGATGTGGAAGATCGCTGCGACGGCGGCCAGACGCGAGTCCAGGCCGAACAACAGGGTGATCAGACCCAGGTGGCTGATGGTCGAATAGGCCAGCAGTCCCTTGAGATCGTGCTGGAACAGCGCCATGACGGCACCCAGCAACAGCGTGGCCAGGCCAGTCATGCTGACCAGGTAGAACCACCACTCCGATTCGGCCAGGGCCGGATACAGACGGGCAAGGAGGAAGACCCCGGCCTTGACCATGGTCGCCGAATGCAGGAACGCCGATACCGGCGTCGGCGCAGCCATGGCCTGGGGCAACCAGAAATGGAACGGAAACTGAGCGGACTTGGTGAACACGCCCAGCAGTATCAGGATCAGCGTCAGCGGGTACAGCGCATTGGCACGGATCAGATCGCCTGATGCCAGCACGGTCGACAGCTCGAAGCTTCCGACGATGTAGCCGATCAGCAGGATGCCGGCGAGCAGCGCCAGCCCTCCGCCACCAGTCACCGCCAGTGCCATGCGCGCGCCCTGACGAGCATCGGCCCGATGGTTCCAGTAGCCGATCAGGAGGAATGACGACAGGCTCGTCAGCTCCCAGAACATCAGCATCAGCAGCAGGTTTTCGGACAGTACCACGCCGAGCATCGCGCCCATGAAGAGCAGGAAGAACCCGTAGAAGCGCCCCATGGGATCTTTCTTCGACAGGTAATAGCGCGCGTAGAGGATTACCAGCAACCCGATGCCGAGAATCAGCAGGGCGAACAGAAAGCCCAGCCCGTCCAGCCGCAGGCTGAGGTTCAGGCCCAGCTGCGGCAACCAGGTGTAATGGATGATCTCGGTTTGGCCGGAAAAGACATCGGCCCGTTTGGTCAGCAACAGAACCAGTGCTGCCAGTGGCGCCAGACCTGCACCGAAGGCACAGGCGGAACGACCGAAACGCTCCAGAAGCAGGGGCAGGAAGATGCCCAGAAATGGCAAAGCGATAATCAGCGCAAGCGCCATGAACGAGACCCCTTAAGCCATCAGTCCGGATGGCATTCTTATCCTTGCAGGCACGGCAACTGCCTGAAACGGCACACAAATGTGTGCCCGATTATCCATACGGATGATGCCGACGTCATGGACTCATGTATTTCGAAAAACAAAAGGCGCCGCCTCCGTCCCGTTTATCGGAACGGAAGACAGCGCCCCGGCTTCAGCTGTGGGCGATGTTCGGCGCGCTCAAGGGGCCACGCGGCTGGTGCCACTGACAGTGAGGATGCGCACCCGCTGACCGACGCGGAATACCTGATTCGGCTCAACGGCCTGAACATAGGCGCGCATGTTGCCGTCATCCTCGCGCACGGTAATCTCCACGCCCTGGGTGCGGGTGATCCCCTCCTCGGCCGCAGCGCCGAGCATACCGCCAGCGACCGCACCGATTACCGCGGCGACCGCACTGCCGCGCCCACCGCCGACACCACTGCCGGCCACGCCGCCGACCACGGCACCTGCGCCTGAACCGATCGGCGTCTTGGTTCCCTCGATCTTCACGGGCCGCAGCGATTCGATTGTGCCGTAGCGTACGGTCTGAACAGCACGCGCCTCGTCCCGGGAATAGGTATCGCCGGTAAGGCTCGAGGCGCAGCCGCCCAGAGTCAGCGCCAAGGCGGTAAAGGACGCGACAACGATGGATTTACGCATTGAAAGTCTCCTGCAGACTGCTGTTTCGTTCCCGGGGGATGGCTTAGGTGGCAGCGACGAAAAGGCACTTGGCAACTTCACCGCCCTGACTCAGCATTCGCCATCTTCCAAGCATACCTATGCGAGTCGAACCTGGCGTATCAGGTTCCTTCAACGAGATGAACCATGGATTACTTCATCATAGCCATCACTACTGTGGCTGGCCTGGCTTTTCACGCCTGGCTGATCATTCGCTTCCGCCGCTGGGCCGATCGCGATCTGGCATTGTCGATTGCCGGAAGCGACCCCGACCGGCGCGCCTGGATGCTGCAACGCCTGGCCGACGCGAAAAACCAGAAGGTCAAGCGGCGCGACCTGCAAGGTTGGCTCGAGCAACAGGCCCAACGCTACCCCGACGCTTGAGCGCGGCCACGCGGCGGTTACCATCCGCCGAGCCCGGCCAGCCTGCCATATCGCACCGGATAAAAGGTGATTTTCCGAGCCCGCCCGTTTGCCGGATGGTTACGGCAAATTACCAACCCACTCACCGTCGTGCCGCTAGCCGCTGGGAGTGAGCGGCACGAATGCAGCGACCGAATCAGGGCGCCAGGCGCTCGCGCTGCCAGCCATTGGCGACCAGGCGATAGTCGAGTCGGTCGTGCAGGCGGCTCGGCCGCCCCTGCCAGAACTCGATGCGCTCCGGCAGCAGCCGGTAGCCGCCCCAGTGCGGAGGACAATGGGGCGCCTTATCGAGGAAGCGCTGCTCGGTCTCGGCCAGCAGCCGCTCCAGCTCAGCGCGATCGCGAATCACCTGACTCTGCGGTGATGCCCAGGCTCCGAGCCGACTGCCCAGCGGGCGCACCTGGAAATAGGCATCCGATTCCTCTGCCGTCACCTTCTCGACGCGCCCCTCGATACGGACCTGTCGTTCCAGCGTCGGCCAGAAGAACGTCATGGCGGCATAGGGCGACGCGTCCAGCTGCTGCCCCTTGGCGCTGTCGTAGTTGGTGAAGAACGTAAAACCGCGGTCGTCCAGCGCCTTGAGCAGCAGGATGCGGCAATGGGGCCGACCGTCGGCGTCGACGGTTGCCAGAGACATGGCATTGGGTTCGACGGGCGCCTGCTCGGTCTGAGTTGCCTCGGTGAACCACTGACGGAACAGACCGAACGGGTCGTCGGGCGCGTTGGCCTCGCTGAGTCCGTCACGGGTGTAATCGCGGCGCATATCGGCCAGGGTCTGGATCATCGCGTGGCTCCTTCATCGAATAGGCAGGCTTTCAGCGTATCAGGGCGCAGGATCGGGCGACGACCATGAACCGAGCCGGCCTGCCGAAAAAGCTTATCCGCGTTTGCCCGTCACGCCTTGACTCAAGGCAACCAGCCACAACGAAAACAGGCCCGCATGCGGGCCTGTTGCAGTCGAACTCGATCCAGCCCCTACTTGGCGACCTCGGCCTGGGCTACCTGGGTAGCAGGCTCTGCCGGCCGCTCGTACTTGGCGATAAGTGCCAGCATCGTGGTCTGCGGCGCCAGCACCATCTCCACACGACGATTCATCGCCCGGCCTTCCTTGCTGTCATTGGCCGCGCGCGGCATGTCGGAGCCCAGCCCACGAATACGCAGGCGGTCGTGCTTGAAGCCACTGAGGCGGAAGATCGCCGCGACCGCGCTGGCGCGCTCACGGCTGATGGTGCGATTGACGTCGTCCGCACCGGTGCTGTCGGCATGCCCGAGGATGACGACCGCCGTCTTCTCATCCTTCTCGACCAGCTTCGCAACGCGGGTGATCGGGCCGAGGGTCACCGGCAACAGCATGCCGGGACGATCGGGATTGAACGAGGAATCCACTGGTGCCGTGACCACCAGCACGTTATCGCGGCGCTCGACTTCGAAACGGCTGTCCACCAGCGCATCGCGCAGCTTCGGTTCATATTCGTCAAGCCAGGCGTAATCCACCTTCGGCGCAACCGGAGCCGCTGCCTCACTGGGTTTCTTCTCGCCCTTCGAGCTACAGCCGGCGATGACGATCATGCAGAGAATCAGGGAGGCGCTCTTCAGCAGGTTCATGAGCAAAATTTCCGTGCACCAGACGCGTTTCTTGGACGGACATCGAAGATGAGATGCCACTATTGAGTTTGATTCGAAATTGTGGACGCAAGTCCTTCTTTTGAAAAGTCCGGCCGCTTTGAAGTGACGAGTGGTTCAATGCAGGCAGGCGGCCACGCAGCGAGCCAGCGATTGCGCTCTCGGGTCCATCAGCACATAGGGCCCGAGAGTATTGGTGACGAAGCCGAACCCCAGTTCACGCTCCGGATCGGCGAAGCCAATGCAGCCACCCGCACCTGGATGGCCGAACGCGCGCGGCCCCATGGCGAACGTCGCATTGGCAACGTCAGGCTGATCGAGCCAGCAACCCAGGCCGAAGCGCGTCGAGGCCAACAGCGTACGGTCCTCGCCAGCGCTGTGCTCATGGGTCATCTCACGCAGGACCGCCTCATCGAGCAGCCTGCCCTGAAGCAAACCGGTATACAAGCCGGCCAGCGAGCGCGCGTTGCCGTGGCCGTTGGCCGCCGGCTGCGCCATGCGTCGCCATTCCGGCTTGTTGCCGCTGCTCATGATGGATGGCGGATTGTTGAAAGCGCAGGCGCTGATGGATGCAGGATCACTCATCAGCGCCTTCAACAGACGCTGGGCGCAGGCGTCGCCGAAGTCGTTCTTGGTCCTGGTCAGGTAAGCGACGCGATCGGCCTGGCTGTCGTCCAGGCCAACATGGAAGTCCAGCCCCAGGGGCGCCGCGGTGCGACGAACGATCGACTCGCCCGCTCCGCAGCCATCGACACGACGCAGCAGCTCCCCGACCAGCCAGCCGTAGGTCATGGCGGCGTAACCCTGGTCGGTACCCGGTGCCCACCAGGGCTGCTCGGCGGCCAGCGCGTCGGTCATGCAGGTCCAGTCGTAGAGCGCCTCGGGCGCCAGCGGCCGGCGAATGGCCGGCAGCCCGGCGCGATGACAAAGCAGCTGGCGCAAGGTTATCGATTCCTTGCCGTTGGCCGCGAATTCCGGCCAGACCCGCGCGACCGGGGCATCCAGTTCCAGCTTGCCCTCCTCGACCAGCTGCAGCGCGGCCACCGCGGTAAAGGTCTTGGTGCAGGAAAACAGGTTGACCAGCGTGTCGCTGTGCCAGGCCTGCTCGCCCTGGTTGTCGGCGACGCCAGCCCACAGATCGACCACCGTCTCGCCGCCGATCTGCACACAGAGTGCGGCGCCGCGTTGCTGGGTGCCGTCGAACAATGCGGCAAACGCATCGCGAACCGCTTCGAAGCGAAGATCGAAATAACCCTGAACCTGCACGTCGCTACCCCTCATGTTTGATTGCGGGTGATTCTTGCAAGCGCGGCCCGGCAAGGGAACCGGCAGCCAATGCCGTGATGGACAGCTATCGCAGCCCGTGATCCGGCCCGATCAGCCGATGTGCCGCCTGAATGGCGGCAGGGCATTGAGAATCGCCTTGCCGTAGCGCTGCGTCACCACTCGCCGATCGAGCAACGTGATGGTCCCGCGGTCCTGTTCGGTCCGCAACAGACGCCCGCACGCCTGGACCAGCCGCAGCGAAGCGTCCGGCACAGCGATCTCCATGAACGGATTGCCGCCGCGGGCCTCGATCCACTCCGCCAATGCCGCCTCGACCGGATCGTCCGGCACGGCAAACGGAATCTTGGCGATGACCACGTGTTCGCAATAGGCCCCAGGCAGGTCGACGCCTTCGGCGAAGCTGGCCAGGCCGAACAGCACACTGGGTTCGCCCTCGTCCACGCGCGCCTTGTGCTTGTTCAGCGTTTCCTGCTTGGACAGATTGCCCTGAATCAGCACGCGTCGGCGCCAGTCCCGCTCCAGCCCATCGAAGACGTCCTGCATCTGCCGGCGCGACGAAAACAGCACCAGCGTTCCACGGGCGCCTTCCACCAGCTTCGGCAGCTCGCGGACGATGGCGGCGGTGTGCGCCGGCGCATCACGAGGGTCAGCCTGCAGATCCGGCACCCTGAGCTCGCCGGCATCGGCATGATGAAAGGGGCTCGGCACCACGGCAGTGACCGCCGCCTTGGGCAGGCCGGCACGCATCCGGTAACGATCGAAGCTGTTCAACGCCGTGAGCGTAGCTGAGGTTACCAGGGCGCCGAAGGCGACATTCCAGAGGTTGCGCCGCAACGTTTCAGCAGCCAGGATCGGACTGGCATTGACCTCGATATCGAACAGCGCGCCGCCTTCGGCCAGCGTCAACCAGCGTGCCATCGGCGGGCTGTCTTCCGGATCCTCGACGGTGAAGGCCGTCCACAGGTCCCAGTTGCCCTGCGAGCGCGTCAGCAGGCTGCCGAACAGGGGATACCACTCCTCCGCCTGGTGGCTGGCGATGCCGCTGCCGGTCTCGCCGTCCATTGCCTCCTTGAGCAGTTCGGCGATGCGGGTGAAGAGATCGGTCAGCTTGGCAAAACCTTTCTTCAGTTCAGTGCCAAGCTCGACCAGATGCCCTGGCACGACGCCACCGACGAAACGATGTCGCGGCCGCTCACGCCCTTCCATGTCCTCCCCGGCCTTGAAATCCGCGACCTGCTCGCAGGCGCTGAACATGAACTGTTGCTGGGTACGCAGCTCTCGGGCGATCTCCGGAATGCCTTCGACCAGGCGCCCCAGCTCACCCGGTAGCGGATGCTGGGCCAGCAGCTTGGTCAGGTTCTTTTCCACCTGCGCCAACCAGTCCGCCGTCGAGCGCAGCCGTGTGAAATGTGCGAAGTGGCCAATGGCCTTGTCGGGCAGATGATGCCCCTCATCGAACACATAAATGGTGTCACGCGGGTCGGGCAGTACGGCCCCACCGCCGAGCGCGAGGTCGGCCAGCACCATGTCATGGTTGGTGACGATGACATCCACCTTGGTCATGCCTTCCCGCGCCTTGTAGAAGGCACATTGCTGGAAGTTGGGGCAATGTCGTCCGGTGCACTGGCTGTGATCAGTGGTCAGCTGTCCCCAGTCCGCATCGCCCAGCTCTTCCGGCCAGCTGTCCCGATCGCCATCCCAGCGATTGCCGGCCAGTTTTTCGATCATGCTGGTGAACAGCTTCTGGCTGCGCTCGTCGACCTCGATGCGAAAGCCTTCCTCTTCGAACAACTGCGCGGTGGCGCTCTGTGCCTGACCTTCCTGCAGCAGCATGTCCAGCTTGGACAAGCACAGGTAACGCCCCCGGCCCTTGGCCAGGGCGAAACTGAAGCTGAGCCCGCTGTTGCGCATCAGATCAGGCAGATCCTTGTGCACGATCTGCTCCTGCAGCGCGACGGTCGCGGTGGCAATCACCAGCCGCTTGCCGGCAGCCTTGGCCGTGGGGATCGCGGCCAGGCTGTAGGCGACGGTCTTGCCGGTGCCGGTACCCGCCTCGACGGCAACGACAGCCGGCTCGCTGCTACGACGACCTTCATCGTCGACCTTGACCGTGCCCAGCACCTTGGCGACTTCGGCGATCATCAGGCGCTGGCCATAGCGGGCCTTGAGCCCCTTGGCTTCGAGAAAACGGGTATAGGCGCCCTGGATCTGGGACTTGAGTTCGGTGCTGAGCATGGGCGCGGAGCTGTATATATTTTCAGTACTTCGATCGGGCGGCTATGATAGCGCGCGTTCGCCCAACCGCCACCGGAGATTTGCCCATGACACCTTTTGCCTTGCTTTACGCACTGCACGTACTCGCCGCAACGGTGTGGGTCGGCGGCATGTTCTTCGCCTGGATGGTCCTGCGACCAGCGGCCGTGGCGATGCTGCAGGCGCCGGAGCGGCTGCGGCTGTGGACCGATGTACTCCGCCGCTTCTTCGTCTGGGTATGGGTAGCGGTGCTGGTGCTGCCGATCAGCGGAATCGGTATGTGGCACATGCGATTCGGCGCGCTGGAAAGCGCGCCTCGCTATGTGCACATCATGGCGGGGCTGTATCTGGTGATGCTGGCGCTGTTCCTGCGTATCCAGCTGCTGCAGTTACCCTCGCTCAAAAGGGCCGTCGAGGCCGAGCAATGGCCAGCAGGCGGCGCAGTGCTGGGGCAGATTCGCCGGCTGGTGGGAATCAACCTGATTCTGGGCCTGCTGGTGGTCGCACTGGCCAGCGCCCGCCCCCTGTTCTGACTCGCCCCCAAAAAAAAGCCGGGCGCAAGGCCCGGCTGGATCAGTACTCAGCTGATTGATCAGGGACGCGCTTCGACCTCGGCTTCCACGCGACGGTTGATCGCGCGACCTTCCTCGGTGGAGTTGTCGGCGACCGGGCGAGACTCGCCATAACCGACGGCGTTCACGCGATTGCCCTCGACACCCAGTTCATCCACCAGCACTCTGCGAACGGCGTTGGCACGACGCTCGGAAAGGCGCTGGTTGTAGGCGTCGGTGCCGACCGAGTCGGTGTGGCCTTCCAGTACGGTGGTGGTCTGGCGATATTCTTTCATGAAATCGGCCAGGTTCTGGATGTCGCTGTAGCTGTCCTGCTTGACCACGTCGCGGTCGAAGTCGAACTTGACGTCCAGTTCGACGCGCACCGGCGCGGCAGCCGGTTCCGGCTCAGGCTGGGTCTGGGGCATCGGCTCGACCGTTTCCACGACCGCGACGGTTTCCTCTTCCATGCCGTTGGCCCAACAATAGGCCGCCGCGACGCCACCACCGATCAGCGCACCCCAACCGGCGTAGGTGCTGCTTTCGATGGCCCCCAGCGCGGCACCAGTCACGCCACCTACAGCCGCACAGGTCGGCCAGTCCTGCTTCTGCACGCCTGCACAACCGGCCAGGAACGTGGTCATGACAATAACGGGTACTGCTGTCCGTAATGTACTCATCGATCAAAACCTCCAGTATGGACATTCAGCCAGAAACGCCACGCATGGGAATCCGGGCGGCTCCGGTTACTTTTCAGACTAGGCCGACAAACGGCACCGCGCTAGTCTTCACCTTTGAAACGAGGATTCTCTGTTGAGCGAAAACCCTGTACCGCTGCATACGCCGCAGCAAGCGCTTGCGGCAATGCTCGACCATTACGCCCCAACACGCGTGCTGCTCGTGGGGCGCAGCGATCAACCTGCTCTGGCTGCCTACGCCGAATGCCACCCGGAGTGTCAGCTCGATCGCGCCGATCCCGCACCGCTGCCTGACGATCTGGCGAACCAGCGCTACGACCTGGCCATATTCGTCGACTGCCTCGAGCATCTGCCCAAGCGCAACGGCCTGGAGCTGCTCGGCAGCATCCGCAATCTGAATACCAGCCGGATGGCGGTACTCGTCGATCTCGATGCATGCGAATGGCTGACTACGGACTTCTATGCACTGGCACTGCAGGTCAGCGAACGCTTCCAGCGCGACGGACAGACCTTGACGCTCTTCACTTACGACCTGCTGCAATACAAGCAGGTTCCGGACTGGCTCAATGCCAGGTTCTGGGCCAATCCTGAAATGTTCGGCAAGTACTGGTGGTGACATGAGCGAACCGCGTCCGACCGACCTGAACTGCCCCTGCGGCAGCGGCGATGCCCTCGGCGAATGCTGCGGGCGCTATCACGCAGGCATGGCCGCGCCGAGCGCCGAGCTATTGATGCGCTCGCGCTACAGCGCTTATGTACTGGGGCTGGTGGACTATCTGCGGGCCACTACGCTTCCCGCGCAGCAGGATGAACTGGATGTAGAGGGGATGCGCCGCTGGAGCCTGGAGAGCACCTGGCTGGGGCTGGAGGTAAACGAAAGCAGCGTGCTGGGCGGCAAGCCCGAGCATGCGCTGGTGACCTTCACCGCCCGCTGGCATGACCAGAGCGGCGAACATGCCCACCAGGAGCGATCGGCATTCGTCCAGCGGGACGGGCGCTGGTATTTCATCGATCCGACGGTACCGCTCAAGGCCGGCCGCAACGACCCCTGCCCCTGCGGGAGCGGTCTGAAGTTCAAGAAGTGCTGTGCGGCTTACCTCTGAGCGGTGCGGAGCATGAGCGGACGTGCCGCTGCGTGACAGCGGCGACATGAGCCCAGTCGTTTACTTCTCGACGAAGGCCCGCTCGATCAGGTAGTGCCCCGGATCGCCCATGCGCGGCGAGACTTTCAGACCGAAGCTGTCCAGCACCTGGCTGGTTTCATCCAGCATGCTCGGACTGCCGCAGATCATGGCGCGGTCATCTTCTGGGTTGATCGGCGGCAGGCCGATGTCACTGAACAGTTTGCCGCTGCGCATCAGATCGGTCAGACGGCCCTGATTCTCGAACGGTTCGCGGGTCACGGTCGGGTAGTAGACCAGCTTGTCCTTGACCGCTTCGCCGAAGAATTCGTTTTGCGGCAGGTGTTCGGTGATGAACTCGCGGTAGGCGACTTCATTGACGTAGCGAACGCCGTGCACCAATACGACCTTCTCGAACCGCTCATAGGTTTCCGGATCCTGGATCACGCTCATGAACGGCGCCAGGCCCGTACCGGTGCTAAGCAGATAGAGGTGCTTGCCGGGCAGCAGATCGTCCAGGACCAGCGTGCCGGTCGGCTTGCGGCTGATCATGATCGAATCGCCTTCCTGCAGATGCTGCAGCCGGGAGGTCAACGGGCCGTCCTGCACCTTGATGCTGAAGAATTCCAGGTACTCTTCGTAATTCGGGCTGGCGATACTGTAGGCGCGCATCAGTGGACGCCCCTCGACCTCCAGGCCGATCATCACGAACTGACCGTTCTCGAAGCGCAAGCCTGCATTGCGAGTGGTCTTGAAGCTGAACAGCGTATCGTTCCAATGGTGCACACTGAGAACGCGCTCTACGTTCAGGTTGCTCATGCTGCGAATTCCTCATGGTGTCGCGACGGACGTCGATAATGACGGCAGTCTAGCGAGCGGAGCCATATTCGTTAACTGGATAATAAAGATATAGGTTATCGGTTATATAGATATGCATTTCACGTTGCGCCAGATCGAAGTTTTCGCCGCCATTGCTCGCCAGGAAAGCGTATCCAAGGCTGCACAAAGCCTGTCGCTGTCCCAGTCGGCAACCAGCACGTCACTGGCCGAGCTGGAGCGGCAATCCGGCTGCCAACTGTTCGACCGGGCCGGCAAGCGGCTCTGCCTGAACGCGCTGGGCCAGCAGCTGCTGCCGCAGGCGGTCGCCCTGCTGGATCAGGCGCGGGCCATCGAGGATCTGCTGAACGGCAAGAGCGGGTTCGGCTCGCTCGCGGTGGGCGCCACGCTGACCATCGGCAACTATCTCGCCACGCTGTTGATCGGCAACTTCATGCAGCGCCACCCGGAATGCCGGGTCAAACTGCACGTCCATAACACCGCGCATATCGTGCATCAGATCGCTCAGCACGAACTTGATCTTGGTCTGATCGAGGGTGACTGCCAGCATCCCGATCTGGAAGTGCAGCCCTGGATCGAGGACGAGCTGGTGGTGTTCTGCGCACCGCAACATCCGCTGGCCGGACGCGATGCGGTGGATCTCGCGGAACTGTCGGGCGAGGCCTGGATTCTGCGCGAGCAGGGTTCGGGAACGCGTATGACCTTCGAGCAGGCCGTGCGGCACCGCCCGGGGAAGCTGAACGTGCGCCTGGAACTGGAGCACACCGAGGCGATCAAGCGCGCCGTCGAATCGGGCCTTGGCATCGGCTGCATCTCGCGACTGGCGCTACGCGATGCGTTCCGCCGCGGCAGCCTGGTGCCGGTGTCGACACCGGAGCTGGATCTGCGACGCCAGTTCTATTTCATCTGGCATACGCACAAGTACCAGACCGCGGCGATGCAGGAGTTCGTCGAACAGTGCCGGGCGCTGACCTCTGGCGTGCGCCGCAGCGATGAAATCCAGCTGCCGCCGATCGCCTGAAGCGCCGGCGGCAGCGGTTCAACTGGTGGGAATGGAACCCATCTGCTGCAGCAGCAAGGCCGCCTGGGTTCTGGTGCGCACGCCGAGCTTGCGGAAGATGGCGGTCACATGGGCCTTGATGGTCGCTTCGGAAACGCTGAGTTCATAGGCGATCTGCTTGTTCAGCAGGCCATCGCAGACCATCGTCAGGACGCGGAATTGCTGCGGCGTGAGGCTGGCCAGTCCGGCGCTGGCCGCCTTGGCTTCCTCACTGACATTCGCTTCGTCCTGAATGTTGCTCGGCCACCAGACGTCCCCTTCCAGCACGGCCCGTACGGCCTCCTGGATCGTCTCGAGCGAACTGGACTTGGGGATGAAACCGCTGGCACCGAACTCGCGCGAACGCGCAACGACCGCCGCGTCTTCCTGAGCCGAGATCATGACCACCGGCAGATGCGGATACTGCCCCCTCAGCAGCACCAGACCGGAAAAGCCATAGGCCCCCGGCATGTTCAGGTCCAGCAGGACCAGATCCCAGTCGGCACCCTGGCTCAGAAAGCCTTCCAGTTCGGCGATGCTGGCCGCCTCCACCAGACGTACGTTCTCACCAAGCCCCATGGTGAGCGCCTGCTGAAGCGCACTGCGGAAAAGCGGGTGATCATCGGCAATGATAATTTCGTAAGCAGCCATTGGCAGACCTGTAATTTTTATTGGCGCTTTTCATCGGCTTGAGCAGCCGATGCCGACAAGATGACGGCAGAAGACCCCGTAAAACCGCTCCGGGGGTGGTCCGATGTAGATTTTCAACTGACAGACCGAATATCGGCCGCCCGCTGCAACAAATCAAGCGGCGCAAGCATGCCCACCGATGAATAAGTGGTCAAGCGCGGCGCTTTGTAGCAAAGTCTGCGACTTTTCCCTGACGAGCCGAAACATGCGTAGCCAAGCCCTCCGCGCCGACTTCCTGATGCTGATCACCGCCATGATCTGGGGGACCGCCTTCGTGGCCCAGCGCATCGGCATGGACAATATCGGCCCGTTTCTTTTCACCGGTCTGCGCTTCGCCCTGGGTGCCCTGGCGCTGCTTCCTCTGGTGATCTACCAGGGGCGCACTGCGGCCCGGCACGAGCCCTTCCTGCAGCGCGGCCTGATCCTGGGCGGCCTGAGCATGGGCCTGGCGCTCACCCTGGGGATCAATCTGCAGCAGGTCGGCCTGCTGTTCACGAGCGTGACCAACTCAGGCTTCATTACCGGCCTTTATGTGATCGTTGTGCCGTTGCTGGGGCTCGCCATCGGGCACAAGACCGGTCTGGGTACCTGGCTCGGTGCGTTCCTCGCGGTGGCCGGCATGGCATTGCTGAGCATCGGCGAGGACTTCACCGTCGCCTCGGGCGACTGGATTCAGCTGGCCGGCGCCTTCGTCTGGGGTGTGCACGTGCTGCTGGTGAGCTTCTTCGTCAGCCGTCATGACGCCATCCGGCTGGCCTTCCTGCAATTCGCGACCTGCGCGGTGGTGAGCCTGTTGCTGGCGCTGATCTTCGAAGACATCAATCCGGCCAGCATCTGGCTCGCCGGCCCGGCCCTCATCTATGGCGGACTGTTCGCGGTAGCGGTCGGCTACACCCTGCAGGTCGTCGCACAGAAGCATGCGATCGCCTCCCACGCGGCCATCATTCTGTCGCTGGAAGCGGTCTTTGCGGCAATCGCCGGCGCCCTGTTCCTCGAGGAGAGTCTGACCCTGCGTGGCTACATGGGCTGTGTACTGATGTTCATCGGGATGCTTGCCGCACAGCTGTGGCCGCGCAAACCGGAACCGCTGGCTACCGCTGCCCCGGCCAAGGCCTGAGGCCTCACTCCGCCCCGTCAGGTACCTGCAGTGCCCGGTGCGCAGCGTTGTGCAGATCCGGCTGGCGATGGTGCTTGGCGCCCAGATAGTGTTCGGTGAACACGTCGAGCCAGGCGTCCAGTGTGTTGGCTGCAGCCGAATCCCCGGCCAGCTCCAGACAGAGCGCAGCCACCTCGGCGGTGCACAGATGATCGCTGCGGGTCGAGCGCCGCAGCCGATAACGTGACAAGGCTTCGGGCTGCAGGCTCAGCACCGGCAAACCGTCCAGATAGGGGCTTTTGCGAAACATCTTGCGCGCCTCGGTCCATGTTGCATCCAGCAGGATGAACAGGGGCCGCTTGTCTGGCTGTCGCTCGACTCGCTCGACCACCCGCTGCGGGGCCGCATATTCACCGGGAAAGATCACCAGCGGCTGCCATTGCGGATCGGCCAGCAGATCCAGCAAGCGCGGATCGACCCCGGTGCGCTGCCAGGTGAAGGCGAAGGTATCCGGCACCACATCGGCGATCAGCCAGCCCGTATTGCTCGGCTTCAACGGTTCGATGTCGTGCATCAACAGGCACACACCGCACTCGCTGTCGACCCTGGGCAGCCAAGGGCACAGGCAATGGCTGAACGGTACTCGGCAACGCAGACAGCGCGGTGCTCGCGAGCCGCGCGCGACGAAGGGCTTCAGGCTTTTCGCCAGGCGCTCGTCGCGCAAACGGGCTACGGCATGGGGCATGGATCGACTCGGGATTGACGGCGGAGCGCGGCAGTCTACCAGCGCGAACAGGGCGGCGGCATGGCGGACGAATGAACCGGGCCACGGCCCGCCGGTCGAACTAGCGCAGTCATAAGGAGACCGCCATGTATCGTCTGACCACCCTGCTCGCCCTGAGCCTCGCCCTGCCCATTGCCCATGCCGCCTCGCTGCAAGAACAGCAGCTGAGCCAGTTGCTCGATCAGGTAGCCCGCGAAAGCAACGTCGGCACGCCTCGAGCGATCAACGAAGACATCCTCGACCAGGGTTACACCGTAGAGAACAACCAGCTGGTCAACCACCTCAGTGTGCAGCCACGCCATGCAGCGCAGATGCGCGACAACCCCGCCGACGTGCGCAGCCAGCTCGCGGTCAGCGTCTGCGGCAACGAGGGGCTGCGCAAGCTGATGAGCCAGGGCGCGGTGCTGCGCTACGACTTCAGCGAATACCAGAGCAACAAGCCCATCGCCAGCGAGCGCTACACCGCCGCAGACTGCAAGTAAGGCTGCAAGAAATGGGCGGGAGCGGCGGACACGCCGCATCCCGCCGGGCCGAACTCAGCCTTTGTCGTGCCGCAGGATCTGCGGATCACCCTTGCCCGCCACCGCGGCAGCTTCGTCCCGAGTGAGCAATGCGGTACGCGGCACGTTGCGCAACCGCGCACAGGCTGCCAGCACATTGGCCCAGCTGGCGCGGTTGGCGAACTGCATGCCGACCTCGTCCAACGTGCCGCCACGGTTGCGATAGCCGAGTGCCGAGCACTTGCGAGCGTCCGGCAGGATCGGCCACAGGTGGCCGCGCGCGACTTCCGGGCGCATGTGGGTCAGCAAGACACGCATCTCCATCGAGTCCGGAAACAGTCGTTCCGCCACCCCCTCGCTTGCCCGTGCCTCGACTTCCCAATGATCGCGCGGCCCGCGGAAGCGACCCGGCTCCTGCAGATAGACCAACCGGTAGGCGCAGTCGGCCTCCTTTAGCCGCTTGGCGGCGCGGAGCATCTCGCCCAACTGGTAGCTGCCGTTGGCGATCAGCAGCAATGCCTCACTGCCCGGCACCTCCTCGACCACAATGGCGCCATCGCGGGCCAGCTGCTCGGCCTGTTGCCGATTGAAGTAGCACGGCCGGTCGCGCTTGGGCATGACCATGCAGGCCAGTTCGCCACGCGCCTGATAGATCGAAGGCAGCAGCGCCAGAGCACTGTTGTGGTCCGCCGGGAAAAGCACGCGGACCATGTCGTTCATTTCGCCGAGCAGCGCCTCGCAGAAGGTGGTGTCCTGGTGCGACTGCTGATTCTTGCCGTTCTCCCAGGTATGCGACGTCGCGATCAGCGGCCACCCCAGCCAGCCTGCCGGCCTGCCGATCTCCTTCTGCTGACGGGAGAAGATGATGCTCTGGCGCACCACGCCGAGCATCTTCACGCAGAACGCCTCATAGCTGGCGACGAGGTTCAACCCGCCCTGGTTGGCCAGGCAGGCGGAGACCACGGCCTCTTCGTTGAGCGCGGTGATGACGGCGCCGTCGATCGCCTCCAGTTCGCTCTCCGGCTCAATCACACGGTGCTTGAGCGCCTTGAGCACGCCACCCAGCCGGTTGCTCGCCAGCTCGTCAGGGTTGCCCACCCGTGGTCGCAGCGAAGGGTTGGCCTCGGTCAGCTCGACGAAGAAGCGATCCACCGCGGCCATCGGCGAGCAGGCATCGTCACGATACTTGAGCTGCGGGATGACCGGCGCCGGCGGGCGCCGCAGAGCCAGCGGATTGTCGCGTTCGAGCAGGCGTCCCTGACGGCTGCGCACAAACAGCTCGAGGGCCGCCTGAAGATCGCCCTGCGGCACGAAAAGCCGCGCCGTATGCTCGTTGAACAGGTTGCGGGACACCTCGTCTAGGCGCGGGTTGCCCGGCAGCGGCAGGTTGTGTGCGGCATTGCTGCCCGCGCCATAGAAGCCGAAGCCCTTGACCGTCTCGGCAATGCCGTAGGGAATCGGCAATGGATAGTTGAGGATGCCGCGTGCCTTTTCCTCCACGCGGCGCTCCAGGCGCAGCTCCATTTCCCAAAGGGTCGCGACGAATGCGGCCGGGTCGCGCCCATCGAACGGCATCGGATCGAAGCCGCATTGGCTCAAGTGCTGGCGAAAATCCTCCAGGCCCTGCTCGGTCCCCAACGCCGTTCGCTGCTCGATTCGCCGGCCGTTGGCGATCATCACTGGCAGCGCCACACCGCAATCCTCGGCCCGCCACCAGCGTGGAATCCAGTCGCTGCCGCGCTGTTCTTCGGCCGCACCATCGGACAGGAACGCCACCAGCGTCTCGCCGGGCAGCGGCATGTGGGCATATTGAAGCTCGGCGAAGCCCAGATAACCGCCTTCGGCAATCCCACCGGCGGTATGCGGATTGACATGACTGCCCAGCGGCGCCAGTGGGCTGCCATCGGCGGCCTGGCGATAACCGTAGAAGTCCTGCAGCAGGCGGTTGATGCCCGCTTCGCCGCCAGCATAAGCCTGCGCCTGCTCGGGGTGCAGATTGCCGGTCAGCAGGTTGAGTGCGTCGACCGCAGCCACGCAATGGCCCTGCCCCATCAGCCAGGCTCGGGTACGGCCGGTCAACGCATTGAGCGCCAGATAGCCGGCATAGGCAGGCACCATGTTCAGCGCGCCGCCGGTATGGCCTTCGGGATTGGTCTTGAAGTCGTCGGCCGCCAGCGGCGTGCCGTCCAGGTGCACCTGCTGCGCATAGGTCATGTGCACCACCAGCCAGAGGCCGGCGCTGGCAACGCGATCGACCGCCTGCAGCAGTCGATAGACGCTCGCCAGATCCGGCTGATGTCCTGCCTGTACCAGCTGATGGGCCAGACGGAACACCGCCGCCTGGGTCTCCAGCGCGTGCTCGAACGGCCCGAAGCCGCCACGCCAGGTGGCGAACTCCGGTTCGGCTTGCGCGTGTTGATCCAGCTCGACGAGGCTGGGCAGTAGCTGACTCATGGGTTCACTCCGTTGGTAAGCGGGATGTGCTGTAGTCTAGGCAGGGCTCGTTTGGTTATCTCTGATATGTATCAAGTGGTCGTGGCAACCGAGCGGGCACAGTGGACATCATCGTACGAACAGGAAGGCAACATGGCTTTGCTCAGTTTTCTCGGTGCCATTCAACAGGTAACCGGCTCCTGCTACCTCATTGAGACACACGACGGCGCAAGGGTTCTGCTCGAATGCGGCATGCATCAGGGCCGCCGGGAGGAGGAAAGCGACAACCGCGCCGCTTTCGCCTTCGATCCGAAGAGCCTGGACGCCGTGATCCTGTCTCATGCCCATATCGACCACAGCGGGCTGCTGCCACGGCTGGTCGCCCTCGGCTACCGCGGCCCGGTGCACTGCACCGAGGCGACAGCCGAGCTGCTGGAGCTGATGCTGCTGGACTCGGCGCAGATACAGGAGAAGGACGCCGAGTGGGAAAACAAGTGGCGCGCGCGCATCGGCAAGCCCATGGTTCAGCCGCTGTACACCCGCGTCGATGCGGAGCGAACCCTCGGGCAGCGCGCCCCTCACCC
The DNA here is from genome assembly GCF_051948915.1 of Stutzerimonas sp. Brlt_14. NCBI lineage: Bacteria > Pseudomonadati > Pseudomonadota > Gammaproteobacteria > Pseudomonadales > Pseudomonadaceae > Stutzerimonas > Stutzerimonas sp. Brlt_14. The sequence goes on along the minus strand of NZ_JAYJLM010000005.1, from coordinate 251,792 downwards.
CTACGGCGAAACCTTCGAGGTTGCCCGGGGCGTCGCGGTGACCTTCCACAATGCCGGACATATCCTCGGGTCATCCATCGTCCAGATGGATGTACACGACCATGGCAGGACGCGGCGACTGGTCTTCTCGGGTGATCTGGGCAATGTCTGCTCACCGCTGATGCCCGCCCCGACGGTGCTCAAGGAGGCCGACGTGGTGCTGATGGAGTCGACCTACGGCGACCGCGACCATCGCAGCCACGAGGACACCATCGAAGAGCTGGCCGGTATCCTGCAGCAGGCCCACCGCGACGGCGGCAACGTGCTGATGCCTTCCTTCGCCGTTGGACGCACGCAGGACCTGATCTACTACCTGGGCCGCTTCTACCGTGAAGGGCGACTGCCGCAGCAGGCAGTGTTTCTCGACAGCCCCATGGCCATCGGCGCCAATGCCATCTACGCACATTACAAGGACCAATTGGACCTCAACGGCATCGATCCGGCCTTGAGCGGCGCCAGTGGCAAGCTCTACGCCGAGCGCTGGCTGCCGATTCTCAAGTCCACGCCGACACCCGAAGAGTCCATGGCGATCAACCGCTTCAAGAGCGGCGTGATTATTATCGCGGGCAGCGGCATGTGCACCGGCGGGCGCATCCTGCATCACTTCAAACACAACCTCTGGCGCGAGGAATGCCACCTGGTCATCCCGGGTTTCCAGGCCAGAGGCACTCTGGGCCGCGCGATCGTCGATGGTGCCGGCAGCGTCAAGCTGCTGCACCAGCGCATCGCGGTGAACGCCAAGGTGCATACCCTCGGCGGTTTCTCGGCCCACGCCGGCCAATCGCAGCTGATCGACTGGGTGAGCAACTTCGAGAATCGGCCGGAGCTCTACCTCGTCCACGGCGAAACCGAAAAAATGCAGGTCCTGCAACAAGCCATCCGGGATCGTCTTGGCTGGGAAGCCCGCATTCCGGAACTCGGCGATCGCATCGCGCTCTGAGCGGGACGGCTGGCCCGAGCCTCCGCGCCCGGGCCACCAGCGGCCGCCAATGCTTGAGCCCACCGGCCGCAGCCTATAGCCTGAACGCGACGCCCATACATGGAGATGTTGTATGTCCTTTGATCCGGATGACTATCTGTCGCGACACTTCCAAACCAGCGGCGCCGAACTGGAGAGCAAGATCGATGAGCTGGCGGCCATGGTCGTTCCGGCCAACAGTCCCAACCTGCCGCTGTATCGGGAAATGCTGGTGACCGTCACACGCATGGCGCAGGCCGATCGCAGCCGCTGGGACGCCAAGATCCTGCTGCAGACCATGCGCGAGATGGAGCATGCATTCAGCCGTCTCGATCAGTTCAAGCGCCGGCGCAAGGTCACGGTATTCGGTTCCGCGCGCACACCGGTCGAACATCCGTTGTACGCCCTGGCGCGTCAGCTGGGCGCCACGCTTGCGCACTACAACTTCATGGTCATCACCGGTGCCGGTGGCGGCATCATGGCGGCCGCCCACGAAGGGGCCGGTCGCGACAACAGCCTGGGCCTGAACATCACCCTGCCGTTCGAGCAGCACCCCAACCCGACGGTTGGCGGTACCGAAAACCTGCTCTCGTTCCACTTCTTCTTCGTCCGCAAGCTGTTCTTCATCAAGGAGGCGGATGCCCTGGTGCTCTGCCCTGGCGGGTTCGGCACCCTGGACGAGGCACTCGAAGTGCTGACACTGATCCAGACCGGCAAGAGCCCACTGGTGCCCGTCGTGCTGCTCGACGAACCCGGTGGCACTTACTGGAAGGATGCACTGCGCTTCATGCGCGGCCAGTTGGAAGAGAATCGCTACATCCTGCCCAGCGACATGTGTCTGATGCGCCTGGTGGATGATGCCAACGAGGCGGCGAAGGAGATCGCCAACTTCTACCGCAACTTCCACTCCAGCCGCTGGTTGAAGGATCGCTTCGTTCTACGCCTGAACCACAAGCTCAACGAACAGGCCATGGAATACCTGAACGAGGAATTCGTCGACCTGTGCCTGACAGGCTCGTTCGAACAGCAGAACTGCTGTGAGTCCGAACTGGACGAACCGGAACTGCAGCGACTGCCGCGTTTGAGCTTCGTATTCAACGGCCGCAACCATGGTCGATTGCGCGAGCTCACCGATTACGTCAACGAACCGGCCAACTGGGTGCGGCCGCTGGACAACGAGGACTGAGGGCGCGCCAGCGCCACGGCTCAGCTCTGTCGAACTGCGAAACCGCATCAGGCACGCCTGCGCTCGAACCCAGCGATCAATCAGCCGAACCATTGCCTCGCAACAGGCGGCTGATCAACTCCAGCGGATAGCCGCGATAGCTGAGAAAGCGCCCCTGCTTGGCGCGCTCCCGCGCATCCGCCGGCAGGCTTCCGGCGAACTTGCGTTGCCACAGCTCTCGCAGCTGCTCGCTCCAGTCGAAGCCACTGTCGCGCAACGCCTGCTCGATATCCGCGCGTGGCAATCCGCGCTGCGCAAGCTCTTCACGGATGCGCAACGGCCCATAGCCGGCGTTGGCTCGACTTCTGACGAAACTTTCGAGGTAACGGGATTCCGACAGCAGGCCCTGTTCGCAGAGGCGATCCAGAGCCTGTTCGATCAGATCAGGCGGGGCGCCACGCTGGCGCAACTTGCGGGCCAGCTCGACACGACCATGTTCGCGGCGAGCCAGCAGGTCCATGGCTGCCCGCCGCACCGCGACGGGGTTATCGAGCACGGCGGCCATGGGGAATCAGAGATCGGCGTCGACCAGGTCTTCGCTGACCACGTTCGCCTTGCTGCTACCACCGGAAACCACCAGCAGCTTGTCGCGGATCTGCTGTTCGATTTCGCGACCGATTTCCGGGTTGTCTTCCAGGAACTTGGCGGCGTTGGCCTTGCCCTGGCCGATCTTGTTGCCTTTGTAGGCGTACCAGGCGCCGGACTTCTCCACCAGCCCCTGCTGCACGCCGAGGTCGATGATCTCGCCGTTGCGGTAGATGCCCTTGCCGTAGAGGATCTGGAACTCGGCCTGACGGAACGGCGGGGCCACCTTGTTCTTCACCACCTTGACGCGGGTTTCGCTGCCGACCACCTCGTCGCCTTCCTTCACCGCGCCGGTACGACGGATATCCAGACGAACCGAGGCGTAGAACTTCAGCGCGTTACCACCGGTGGTGGTTTCTGGGCTGCCGAACATCACGCCGATCTTCATGCGGATCTGGTTGATGAAGATGACCAGGCAGTTGGCGTTCTTGATGTTGCCGGTGATCTTGCGCAGTGCCTGGGACATCAGACGGGCCTGCAGGCCGACGTGGGCATCGCCCATCTCGCCTTCGATTTCGGCCTTGGGCACCAGCGCGGCCACGGAGTCGACGATGATCACGTCGACCGCGTTGGAGCGCACCAGCATGTCGGTGATTTCCAGAGCCTGTTCGCCGGTATCCGGCTGCGAAACCAGCAGGTCATCGACATTCACGCCCAGCTTGCCGGCGTAGTCCGGGTCGAGCGCGTGCTCGGCGTCGACGAAGGCACAGGTGGCACCCATCTTCTGCGCTTCGGCAATCACCGACAGCGTCAGAGTGGTCTTACCGGACGATTCCGGACCGTAGATCTCGACGATCCGGCCCTTCGGCAGGCCGCCAATGCCCAGCGCGATGTCCAGACCCAGCGAGCCGGTAGAGATGGCCGGGATCGCCTGGCGATCGTGATCGCCCATGCGCATCACTGCACCCTTGCCGAACTGCTTTTCAATCTGGCCCAGGGCTGCAGCCAAGGCGCGCTTCTTGTTCTCGTCCATCGAATCCTCACTTGATCAAGAGGGCCGGAGGCCACAACAACTGTATAAGTAGACAGTATTAGAACATAGGCAATTTAGCTCGCCTAGCCCCGAACCGGTTTTTCTCCGACGGTCAGCGCGAGCAAGCCGCACAGGGCGGCAGCGACGGTCTGCTCGCGCACGGCCTGGCGATCGCCGCTGAACAGGTAGCGTTCGGTATGCAGATCAGGCCCATCGGCCCAGGCGATCCAGACTGTCCCCACCGGCTTTTCCGACGACCCGCCGCCCGGCCCGGCGACGCCGCTGACGGCCACGGCGAAGCGCGCCTCGCTGTTCTGCTGAGCGCCTCGTGCCATCGCCTGCACCACTTCGCGGCTTACGGCGCCGACCTGATCGAACAGCGCCGCCGGCACGCCTAGCTGGCGGGTTTTCTGCGCGTTGGAATAGGTGACGTAGCCCGCCTCGAACCAGGCCGAGCTGCCGGCTATGCGGGTGATGGCCTCGGCGATGCCGCCGCCGGTGCAGGATTCCGCGGTAGTGACCTGCGCGCCCAACCGATGCAGAGCCTCGCCCAATCGTGCGGCCAATTCAGTGAGATTCATCGACACCCCGGCAACATGCAAAGTGGCAGTTACCCTACACCAGCCCGCTGTCGAGTTCAGCCCGTCCCCCCTGCCATCGGGCGAATGGCGTGAAAGACCGAACGGCTCAGGCGTCCTGGCGAATCCCGATGGCAGCGTCTTCACGCAGACGTCGGCCGCGACGCCTCACCACGGCGTCGCCATAGCGCTGAATCGGATCGGCCAGCGTGCGCTTGACGAAGAATGCAAAGCAGGTCAGCACAGCCAGCATCAGCGCAATGTACAACGGTCCCGGCAGCGCCAGATCGCCCGCGCCGAAGCCCAGCCGCTCGGCGAGGGCGAACACCGACGGATGGGCCAGGAAGACGATGTAGCCGATCCCACCGAGCGGCGCGAGCCAGCGCAGCCGGATACCGGCGATGCGACTCGCACCAAGGAACACGGCGAGGGCCACGCTGTAACTGATGAAGTAGCGATACCAGGTCTCGCCGAATCCGGTATCGCGCGAATAGGCGAGCACGCAGATCGGTAGCAGGAACAGGTAGAACGCCACCACCGCGATACGTGCGTAACGCCCGGTTTCGGGACATCGGCCGTTATCGGACGCCCGCCATAGCGCGCCGAGGAAACACACGCTGAGCATCAGCGGCAAGGCCACGGGCAGCTTCAACTGGAGCTTGTAGCGCATGGCGGCGAGCAGCAGCGTGAAAACGTATTGCGCCAGCAGAAAGAACAGATCTCGCCGTACCGAGCCCCCCAGGCGCAGCGCGAACAGCAGGATGCAGAGCACGTAGAAGGTGATCTCGATCTGCAACGTCCAATACAGGCCGATGACGTTCTCGACGAAGACGAACCCCTGCAGCATCGTCGCGTTGATGGCGATGACCGCAAGGCTGAACGCCTTTGCCGGATCATCCCAGGGAAACATCACCCCGAGGATCAGCGACAGCCAGTACAGCGGAAAGAGCCGGAAGAAGCGCTGATAGGCGAAGGCCGTGATTGGCCGCTCGTATCGGCCGCGGCTCTTGTACAACGCGGCCATGACGAAATAGCCGCTCAGCGCGAACAGCACCAGTACGCTGACCTTGCCAACATCCAGTACAGCCTTGCTGACAAGAAACAACTGGGCGCCCATCTCGTCGAGCTGGCCGTCACGCTTCATTTTTGCAATCAGATGGGAATAGGCGACGCACAATGCCGCTACGCCGCGCAGGGCATCGAGACCGATTAGTCGGGACATGTCTGCTGCTCACTTTGGCCGGAGAGGGATAAATGTCGCCAGAGTTACTGCAGAAACTGACGCGAGAGTGCACACGCAAGCGCTCGCCGCCGCAGCGGATCGACGGCAGCCGGGACGATGGCGAGACGGGAGCGGCGATCAGGCAGGCTACCGCGACAGGCACTGGGCGCCTGGGTAGATGCGAGATCGGAAGGAATCGAACGGCAGAACGCAGGCTGCGCAACAGCGCACTGCAGCCATCCGACGGGGCTGAGTTATCAGACAGTGCCGGTTCGCTTGTCAACGCATTCCGGCGGCCGCCCGACAGATGACATGCCGGCGCCCGCGAGGCGCGATGGACAGGCGAGCAACCTGCTGACTGCCACGGCTGCGTGTTAACCTTGCCGGTTTTCAGCTGCGCCCTCGTTTCCGTTCGGCAGCTGACCCGCTGCCAATGCCTGCGCCCTCAACGAACCACACCCACGCCGATGACCAAGTCCAACGCCGATCTCTCCGCCCATACGCCCATGATGCAACAGTACTGGAAGCTCAAGCGTGAGCATCCGGACCAGCTGATGTTCTACCGCATGGGCGACTTCTATGAGCTGTTCTACGACGACGCCAAGAAAGCCGCCGCGCTGCTCGACATCACCCTGACTGCGCGCGGTCAGTCGGCGGGCACGGCGATACCCATGGCCGGCATTCCGTTCCACTCCGCCGAGGGCTACCTGGCGCGACTGGTCAAGCTTGGCGAATCGGTAGTGATCTGCGAGCAGATCGGCGACCCGGCCACCAGCAAGGGGCCGGTGGAACGCCAGGTGGTACGCATCATCACGCCGGGCACGGTGAGCGACGAAGCGCTGCTCGACGAGCGCCGCGACAACCTGCTGGCGGCGGTAGTCGGCGACGAGAAGCTGTTCGGCCTGTCGGTGCTGGATATCGCCAGCGGCCGTTTCAGCGTGCAGGAACTCAAGGGCTGGGAGACCCTGCTCGCCGAACTGGAGCGTTTGAGCCCAGCCGAGCTGCTGATCCCCGACGATTGGCCGCAGGGCCTGCCGCTGGAGAAACGCCGCGGTGTGCGCCGTCGCGCGCCCTGGGATTTCGATCGCGACTCGGCCTTCAAGAGCCTCTGCCAGCAATTCTCCACTCAGGACCTCAAGGGCTTCGGCTGCGAGAACCTGACCCTGGCCATCGGCGCCGCCGGCTGCCTGCTCGCCTACGCCAAGGAAACCCAGCGCACCGCCCTGCCCCACCTGCGCAGCCTGCGCCACGAGCGCCTCGATGACACGGTGATCCTCGACGGTGCCAGCCGGCGCAACCTGGAGCTGGACGTCAACCTGGCCGGTGGCCGCGAGAACACACTGCAATCGGTCATGGACCGCTGCCAGACCGCCATGGGCTCGCGCCTGCTGACCCGCTGGCTGAATCGCCCGCTGCGCAACCGCGAAATCCTCGAAGCACGCCAGGACTCGATCACCTGCCTGCTCGAGCACTACCGCTTCGAACAGCTGCAGCCGCAGCTCAAGGACATCGGTGACCTGGAACGCATCCTCGCCCGTATCGGCCTGCGCAATGCCCGTCCGCGCGACCTGGCGCGCCTGCGCGACGCGCTCGCTGCGTTACCGCAGCTGCAGGCCGGCATGCAGGATCTGGTGGCCCCGCATCTGCTCGGACTGGCGAAAAGCATCGGCACCTACCCGGAACTGGCCGACCTGCTGGCGCGCGCCATCATCGACAATCCGCCCGCGGTGATCCGCGACGGCGGTGTGCTCAAGACCGGCTACGACGCCGAGCTGGACGAACTGCAGTCGCTCTCCGAGAACGCCGGCCAGTACCTGATGGATCTGGAGACCCGCGAGAAAGCGCGCACCGGGCTGGCCAACCTCAAGGTCGGCTACAACCGCGTGCACGGCTACTTCATCGAGCTGCCGAGCAAGCAGGCCGAATCGGCGCCGGCCGACTACATCCGCCGGCAGACGCTCAAGGGCGCCGAGCGCTTCATCACCCCGGAACTCAAAGAGTTCGAGGACAAGGCGCTATCGGCCAAGAGCCGTGCCCTGGCCCGCGAGAAGCTGCTGTATGACGAGCTGCTGGAAATGCTCATCGGCCACCTGGCACCGCTACAGGAAAGTGCCGCCGCACTGGCCGAACTGGACGTGCTGAGCAACCTCGCCGAGCGGGCGCTGAATCTCGATCTGAACCGCCCGCGCTTCGTCGAGCAACCCTGCCTGCGCATCGAGCAGGGCCGTCACCCCGTGGTGGAGCAGGTATTGGAGACGCCTTTCGTCGCCAACGATCTCGCCCTCGACGACGCCACCCGCATGCTGGTCATCACCGGGCCGAACATGGGCGGTAAGTCCACCTACATGCGCCAGACCGCGCTGATCGTGCTGCTGGCGCAGATCGGCAGCTTCGTCCCGGCGGCTGCCTGCGAGCTCTCGCTGGTGGACCGTATCTTCACCCGCATCGGCTCGTCGGACGACCTCGCCGGCGGGCGCTCCACCTTCATGGTGGAAATGAGCGAAACCGCCAACATCCTGCACAACGCCAGCGACCGCAGCCTCGTCCTGATGGACGAAGTGGGCCGCGGTACCAGCACCTTCGATGGCCTGTCGCTGGCCTGGGCCGCCGCCGAACAGCTGGCCCGGCTGCGCGCCTTCACGCTGTTTGCCACCCACTACTTCGAACTGACCGTGCTGCCGGAAAGCGAGCCGGTGGTGGCCAACGTGCACCTCTCGGCCACCGAGCACAACGAGCGCATCGTCTTCCTGCACCACGTGCTACCCGGTCCGGCGAGCCAGAGTTACGGCCTGGCGGTGGCGCAACTGGCAGGCGTGCCGGGCGAAGTCATCCAGCGTGCACGCGACCATCTGTCGCGCCTGGAAACCACCAGCCTGCCCCACGAAGCGCCGAGAATGGCACCCGGCCAGCCAGCGCCGCCCATGCAGAGCGACCTGTTCGCCAGCCTGCCGCATCCGGTGCTCGAGGAATTGGGGCGGATCAATCCCGATGATGTAACGCCGCGCCAGGCGCTGGAGCTGCTATACAGCTTGAAATCACGCATTTGATACGCCGCGAAAGCTGCTAGAATCGCGCGCATTTTTTTGATAAGCGGCATTTGCCTGTGCCGCCTACTCGCAGGGGCGTCACCGTAACGCCTACCTGACACGCCTGAGGAGATAGCTAGACATGACCTTCGTCGTCACCGACAACTGCATCAAGTGCAAATACACCGATTGCGTGGAAGTCTGCCCGGTGGACTGCTTCTACGAAGGCCCGAACTTTCTGGTGATTCACCCGGACGAGTGCATCGACTGCGCCCTCTGTGAGCCCGAGTGCCCGGCCCAGGCGATCTTCTCCGAGGACGAGGTACCGGAAGACCAGCAGGAGTTCATCGAGCTGAACGCGGATCTGGCGGAAGTCTGGCCGAACATCACCGAGAAGAAGGATGCGCTGGCCGATGCCGAAGAGTGGGACGGCGTGAAGGACAAGCTGCAGTACCTGGAGCGCTGATCGCGCACCACCGCTTAAAAAAATGCCCGCTCGATGCGGGCATTTTCATTTGTGGGGCAAGCCGTTCAGGCCTTGTCGATGCCCTTTTTCAGGGTGTCTTTGACATCACCCTTGACCTGCTGAGCCTCGCCCTTGACTTCCTGACGCTGGCCCTCGCCTTTCAGACGCTGGTTGTCGGTCGCTTCGCCCACACCTTGCTTGATCTTGCCTACGGCTTCGTTGGTGTTGCCCTTGACCTTGTCTTCGGTACTGCTCATGGCGTGATCCTCGCTTCTTCATTGATGACATAGGGTGGACCGCCCGAGCGAAGCGTTAGTTTCTCCCGGCCATCGGGCTAGAGCCGCTCAGGCATGCCGCGACGGCATCAGCCGGCGCAACAGCGGCCGCCCTGCCAGCTGCAGGAATACCGGTGCGCCGACGATCAGGTAGAAGTAATAGGTCACGAACCGCCAGATCAGAATCGCCGCGGCCGTGGTCGACTTGCCCACCATGGGCGTCAGCAGCGCCGCCGAGGCCAGCTCGGCGCTGCCGGCCCCGCCGGGGAGCAGGCTGACCTGGCCGGCGGTGAGCGCGAGCAGTTGCACGAGGAAGGTCCAGGCCCAGGCCAGTTCGCTTCCCAACCCCTGGAGGGTCAGGTAGAGCACGCTGAAGCGCAGCAGCCAGTGCAGCGTGGTCAGCCCGAAAACCGCAAGCAGGATTCGCCGTGGCAGACGGAAGCAGTCCACCAGCGCGTTGCGAAAGCCCAGCACCTTGCGCGCCCACCGCCGCTTGCGCGTTTCCTTCATGCCGAGCCGCGTCACCAGCCAGCCGTTGAGCAGAAAGACCTGGCGGTGGAAGCGTCCAAGCAGCGCCAGCAGCGCCATCACCCCGATCAGCAAGGCCACACTGAAGCCCAGCAGGCTGGCGATATGCGTGCTCAGGGCATGAGTCAGCGCATAGATCAGCACGCCGACCAGGGCACAGGCGAAGAACAGCAGATCGCTCAGCTGCTCGACGGCGTAGGTCGCGGTGCCTTTGGCCGGCGCGACGCCCTGGCGCATCAGCAGCGCCATCAAGGTCAGCGGGCCGCCGGCACCGCCAGGCGTCGCACAGATGGCGAACTCGGTCGCCACCACGATCCCGAAGGCACGCCGCTGGCCCAGCTTGCGCCGCCCCAGCAGCAGGCGCAGGCGCAGCGCATTGAGATTCCAGCCGACCAGCACCATGGCGAGCATTGTGACCAACAGGCTGCCAGGGAAATGGCGCAGCCGCTCGAACAGGCCGGTACCGCCGAGCAACAGCGGCACCATGGCCGCTGCGAGCAGCGCGCCACCCAACAGCCACCAGCGTCGATTCATGCGGCGGTGCTCGTGGAGCGGCAGCGGTCCAGCCAAGCGATCTTCGTCATCGGTCGGCGCCCCTGATGCAATAGCCGCATCAGCACATCGAGCCAGTAGCCACGGGAAAACTCGTGACGCATATCCACGGGATGCAGGCCGAGGCGCAGCAATGGCGCCGCATGGCTGCGCCGCAGCTGCCGCTCGCTGACCAGCCAGGACGCACCGCGCCGCCAGGCGCTACGGGCACTCCAGACCAGGCCGGGCGCGGCAATGGGCGTGAACGCGGGCAATAGATAGAAATGCCGGGGGTCGCTGGTATAGACCAAGCCGCTGCCGGCCAGCACGCGTCGGGTGCCCTCGCTCATCAACCAGGCGGGAGCAACGAAACCATGCAATGGCCATTGATAGCGCTGGAACAGTGCCATCCCATGCCGCAGGCGTTCGCCAGCGGCGTTTTCGTCCAGCCCGTAGAACTCGCCTTCATGGGTGTATACCCGACGCATGAACCAGTCTCGCGGCGTTTTCGGCGCAGGTTCGAGGTCGGCATGGTAGCAACCGTGCAACACCAGTTCGTCGCCGCGCTGCACGCGCGCATCCAGCACGCGGCGAAACTCCGGCTGCTGGTCGAGGGGGTTGCGCCGATGGAAATCCGGTACCACCAGCCAGGTGATCGGCACCCCACCGATGGCATCCACCGCCTCGACGAAGGGACGGTAGTCGGGCCAGGTTTCTGCCGCGACGTCGTGCAACACCAGGGTCAGGGCGCGCTCAGCCATGTACCGCCACCGGCAGCTCTGCCGTGCCCAGTACGGCGTGGTAATGCGCGAGCAGGCCGGCTACCACCGCATCCCAGGCATGGTGCGCCTCGACATGCTGGCGGGCATGTTGCCCAAGCAGGCGCGGATCATCTTCGAACAGCTCGCGTACGGTATGCGCCATCGCCCTGGCATCCAGCGGCCGACACAGGCGCCCGCTGTAGAAGGGCACCAGTTCTGGCAATGCACCCGCCCGCGCCGCGACTACCGGGATACCGCACGCCATGGCTTCCAGCGCCACCAGGCCGAAGGTTTCCTGATTGCCAGCGTGCAGCAGCACATCGCTGCTGGCCATGAAGCGCGCCACCTCACTGGCTGGGCAGAAGCGATCGATCACCGTGACATTGTTCGGCACCCGTTGCGGCATGCTCGAGCCGACCAGCAGCAAGTGATACGGTTTGCCCAGCTGGCGCGCAGTCTCCAGCAGGATATGCAGGTTCTTCTCCCGCGAGCCGCGTCCGGCGAAGATCATCAGCCGCGTGTCGTCCGCCAGGCCTAGCTCCCGGCGCACCTCCGGGTCGCGACGCTGGGGGCAGAAGGTGTCCAGGTCGACGCCCAACGGCTGCACGAACACATTCTTCACCCCGAGATGGATCAGCTTGTCCGCCATCACCTCGCTGGGCGCCAGCACACGATCGAAACTGCCATACAGACGCGACACGTAGCCATTGAGATTGGTGCCCAACCAGCTGCCGATACGATTGCTGACCAGCAGCGGCAGGTCGGAATGGTAGAAGCCGATCACCGGCACATTAAGCCGGCGCCCGGCGTCCAGCGCGGCCCAGGCCGTCATGTAGGGGTCGCCCACCTCGATCATATCCGGGCGCAGTGAGCGCAGCAGGTTGCGCCAGGGCGCACGCCGAATGGGAAAACGGTAGCCCTTGCCAAACGGCAGGATGGGCGCTGGAACCTGGTAAAGCCCGTCGTTGTGGCTGTAGTCACCGCCCGGCACCAGGATGCTGTGACGCACGCCCGAGTAAAGCTGCAACCGGCGATGCTTGGCCTCTAGGTAGGTGCGCACGCCACCGCTGGCAGGTGCGTAGAACATGGTCATGTCCGCGATATGCAAGGTACTTCTCCGTTCGGTCCCGTTGCAGAACCCGGTCTTCGCCGGACAGGCCGACGCTTCGACGACCCGCTCCGCAATCCCTGCGGAATAATTCTGTAATGAAATAAATGACCGTCACGTAGAAGGGTCGTTCGCAGCGGAGCGCCGGACGGCGGCTCAGCCATCCATCTGCTTGTCGCCCGGATCCTTGCCCTCCACCGAGGCGTGCTCGATGACTGCGTTGAGCTCGGCGCCGAACAGCAGAACCGCGGCCGATATGTAGAGGTATAGCAGCAGCACGATGATCGCGCCGATGCTGCCGTAGGTCGCGTTGTAGTCGGCGAAGTTCTGCACATAGACGCCAAAGGCGACCGAGGCCAGAATCCACACCAGCACGGCCAGCACCGAGCCGGGTGTAATGAAACGGAACTCCTGCTCCACGTCCGGCGCCACGTAGTAGAGCAGCGCGACCACCAGCATCAGCATCAGCACGATCACCGGCCAGCGCAGCCAGGTCCAGAGCACCACCACCAGCTCGCGCATGCCCACCTGCCCGGCCAGCCATTCCATGGCCTGGGGGCCGATGACCATCAGCCCCGCGGTGAACAGCAGCAGCACAGCGACACCGGCCGTGTAGGCCAGCGCCAGAATGATCAGCTTCCAGGTGGGTCTGCCCTCTTCCACGTCGTAAGCCTTGTTAAGCGCATTCATCAGCGAGCGAAAGCCGATGGAAGCCGTCCACAACGCCACCAGAATACCGAACGACAGCAAGCCGGCCTGCTGTTCCTGCAACTGGTCGATGACCGGATTGATCTGCTCCATTGCCACCGGCGGCAGCGCCAGCTCCGCTTGCATGCGCAGCCAGTCGAAAAAATTCTGCAGGTCGAGAAAGCCCAGCAAGGCGATGAGAAAGACCAGGAACGGGAACATGGCGAACAGCCCCCGATAGGCCAGCGCCGAGGCGTAGGTCGACATGTCGTCGCTGCTGAATTCCTTGAGAGTGCGCTTGAGCAAGGTAAAAGCCCCGACGCCGCGGGTGTCCAGCATGGCCATTGAAGATTCCCCGGTCAGTGAAGTGTTGCGGTCTAAAAATGGGACGACCGCACTGCCGGAGAGTTCGCTGCGATGCCCGGGGCCAAAGGAGTAGCCATCAGCGGGAACGTTTTCAAAGTGCGCCCTGTCACATAAAGGCAGATTGGCATCAGCCCATTCCGGGTTGATTCGCTCGACGAGCGAGAGCCATAACCCGCAGAGGATGACAGGATGTTTTCCAGCTATCTCTATGAAGCCGCACTCATCTATGGCCTGGTCTTCACTTCGGTGGGGTTCGTGCTGGGCATGTTCTACAACAATCGCAAGGTCTTCCAGCTGGAAGACAAGGTGCAGCGCCTCAAGCGCACCGTGCGACACCTGCAGCGCAAGGTCGAGCCACCTGCCGCCGCGTCGAGAAGCGTCCAGCGCGCGCGCAGCAGCGCAGGGTTGAGCAGCGTCCGCTGAGCGGACCGGCACACATTCGGTGGTCGAACACGCAGCAGCTCGCTCCTGAAGCTAATCGTCGGTGCCTCGGTCGCCTGCGCCATCTCGATGCGTGCCGGCTCGGCATGCCGGAGCACAGTACTGGAACGCCGATCGCGAATGGGTTGCCCCACCGGCCGCCTTCGTCGATGCGATCCACCTGCGCTGGTCCGCCGTGCAGGACTTTTCCATGGCGCTGGCCGAGCAACTGCGCGAAACCAGGCAGGAGATGGTCAGCAGAGCGGGACTGGCCAGAAACGGCGAAAACGACGTGCGCTGATCGACAAGCGAACCGCAGAAAGCGATGATGGTCCGAGAGAACATACAAACAAGAACGTAAGCCAGGAGTTGAATCATGCAATCTCGTTTTTTGCTGTGCTTGTGCCTGCTCGCCGCATCCGTCACCGCCCCCGCCGTCAGCCATGCGGACATTCTCTCCATCAAGGTGGAAAACGACATCATCGCCTCCGGCAGCGATGGTCATTACACCAACGGCGTGGAAGTCATCTGGGGCTTCACGCCGGATGAGCAGAACTGGACCCGACGCTTCGCCGACCTGTTGCCGGGCTGGTCGGGGAGCAACCTCGACAACGTCGCCTACCGCTTTGGCCATCAAATCTATACGCCGGAGGAAATCGAAACTCGAGCGTTGATCGAAGACGACCGCCCCTACGCCGGCCTGCTGTTCGCCGGCATGTCGATGTTTTCCGATACCCAGCACGACGGCTGGCGTACGGCGCAGGGCCTGCACCTGGATGTCGGCATTGTCGGCCCGGCCGCCGGCGGCAAGCGTTTGCAGCGCGCCGTGCACAAGGTGACCGACAGCGACGAGCCCAACGGCTGGGATAACCAGCTGGAGAACGAACCCTTCGTCAATCTGGGCTATCAGCACCGCTGGTGGCTGCAGGAGCGCTTCGCCGGGCTGGAGTTGGAATACGGCCCGAGCGCGGGCTTCGCCCTCGGCAACCTCTATAGCTATGGCTCGGCCGGACTGGGCCTGCGCTTGGGGCAGAACCTGCAACGCAGCTTCAGCATCCCGGCGGTCACGCCGGCCCAGAGCGGCAGCCAGTTCTTCCGCCCGGGCGGCGACTTCGCCTGGTACGGCTTTGCCGATCTCGAGGGTCGCTATATGGCCCACAACATGCTGCTGGACGGCAACACGTTCGAGGACAGCCACTCGGTGGACCGCCGCGAATGGGTCGGCGACGCCAAGCTCGGCGTGGCGCTGACCTGGAGTCGCTGGCAGCTGGCGTTCGCCAGCGTCTGGCGCAGTCGCGAATTCCAGGGGCAGAAGGAGCATGACCAGTTCGGCTCGATCACCCTGTCCACTGCTCTCTGATGATTCACCGACGGGCGTCGGTGCCGTTTGCGTCGCGCATTCGCAAGTCTCCCGTCGCAGCGCCGCCTCGATGCGAACGCTCAGTTCGCACAGGTTGAATGGCTTGAGCGGATAGCCGTCGGTGCCGGGGCTGAGCCGCCGATGCGGCCTGCTCGTCACCAGCGCTGACGCAGGACGCCCGACGGCGCAGCTGCTCCAGCACATCTAGCCCGCTGGCGCCGAGCCCATGCGCATTCAGCGACGCCAGCTGGCTGGCCGACCCCGCGTCAGACGCAACAGTCATGTATCATTGCTGGCCAGTGGCTTCCTCTCGGCACGAAGTCTTACCACACCCTTCATTGGCGACGACGCCAAGCACGACCCGGAATGGAAGCTTCATGTCCCGGCTGGATCTCCAGAAACTCACGCTGCTGCTGGCACTGGTGGCAGGCCTGCTGACCTTCGCCAACAGCTTCTTCGCTGGCTACAGTTCCCAGCGCGACCAGCTGTTCGATCAGACACTGGAGGCCAACCGGGCCTATGCCCGCAAGCTGGCCGACACGACCGATCAATTCTTCGTGAACAGCCGCCGTGAACTGGCCTTCGCAGCCGAAACGCTGTCGACCCGCTTCGACGATCCCGAGGCCCGCGATAGCGAGACGAAGCGGCTCAAGCTCAAGAGCGACCAATTCAGTCGAGCCATCATCGTCAGCGCCGCCGGGGAGATTCTCTCCGCCTCGCCGGGAAGCAGCTTGAAAGTGGGAATGAAGGTCAACAGCGTCGGTGCGACCCGCGCGCTGACCGAACGCGCCCCGCTGATTACCGACCCGTACACCGCCACGGACGGCGTCTACCTGATCGCCATATCCCATCCGATCTTTGGCGCCGACGGCAGCTATCGAGGCTTCATCAGCGCCTCGCTGTTCCTGCGTGAACGCAACGCACTGCATGGCCTGCTGGGCGTCCATTACTACCGCGACGGCTCGTACCTGTACGTCGTCGATACCCAGGGCAACCTGGTATTCCACGAAGACAGCGAGCGAGTCGGGCAGAATGTATCGAGCAATCCTGTCGTACAGCAGGTGCTGCAAGGCCAGGAAGGCAGCCAGCGGGTGATCAACACCCGTGGCGTGGACATGCTGGCGGGCTACGCCCCCATCCAGAGCACCGGCTGGGGCATCATCGCCCAGCGTCCCACGGCCGCCATTACCGCCAAGCTCACCCAGCTGGCACGCGCAACGCTGCTCAACGCGGTGCCGTTCGCCATCCTTTCCCTCGCCGTGTTCTGGTGGCTGTCCAAACTCATCTCCTCACCAATCCGCGCGCTGGCCGATACCGCCGAGCACTGGGGTGCGCCAGAGGCCGCGCAGCGCATCTCTACCGTCAACTCCTGGTACTTCGAAGTAGCCCGCCTGAAGGTGGCGATGCTGACCGGCGTGTCGCTGCTGCAACAGAAGATGGGCGCACTGGAGGCAGCCTCCATGACCGACCCGCTGACCGGCCTGCGCAACCGTCGCGGCCTGGAGCTGGCCCTCAAGCAGTTCGAACTGCTCGATCAGGGCTATGCGGCGCTGGCGCTGGACATCGATCATTTCAAGCAGGTCAACGACCAGCACGGCCACGATGTCGGTGACGAAGTGCTGCGCTTCCTGGCGGCGGAGATGCGTGAATGTTCGCGCCCCACCGATGTGCTCTGTCGTATGGGTGGCGAGGAGTTCCTGATGCTGCTACCCGAGACCGATGCCACGGGTGCCAGCGTTGCCGCCGAACGCCTGCTGACACGGCTGCGGCAAACCACAAGCCCGACCGGAACGACGGTTACCGCCTCAGTCGGCATTGCCTTTAGCGGCGACTACCCGAACGCCGATGCCACCTTCAAGGCCGCGGACGCCGCGCTCTACCAGGCGAAACGAGCCGGCCGTGACCGCGCTGTGGTCGCCGCCGCGTAGCGATTCAGGCAGCCCCCGACGGTCCTGACGCAACGCTGACACCTCGCGTGCGGAGCGTGCACGGAGCGGTGCACGCCATCTGTTGTCTCGCAGCGGTTTCGTCACATGAAGATGAGAAAATATCCTGTTTGATAATAGTTGTTATTGATATTAGGATGCGCGCCCTCGCTCCCCTTCAAGGATCTTCCGATGCGGCGCCTTATCGTCTCGATGCTTGCGGTTCCGACCCTCACCAGCCCTCTCGCCGCCTACGCCAACGACGCCCCCTCGACGCCGCTGGCGCTTGAGGAAATGCAGGTCACCGCATCTGCCGAACGCGCCGACGGGCCAGTACAAGGCTATCGCGCCACCCGCTCGGCCAGCGCGACACGGACCGACACCGCCATTCATGACACGCCGCAATCGATCAGCGTGGTGCCGGCACAGGTGGTACAGGACATCGGCGCGGTGCGCCTGGAAGATGCGCTCGACTACGCCGGCGGCGTGGAGCGCGGCAACAACTTCGGCGGGCAGGGCCTGACCGAATTCCTGATTCGCGGCTTCAACAGCCAGGAGTTCTATCGCAACGGTTTCGCAGTCAACCGTGGCTACCCGAACATGCCCGACGCCAGCACCATCGAACGCATCGAAGTGCTGCGCGGCCCGGCCGCCATGCTCTACGGCCGCAGCGACCCGGGCGGCACCTTCAACATCGTCAGCAAGCAGCCGCAGGCCGAGCGCCGCACCGTGCTGGGCAGCCAGGTCAACAGCGAAGGCTTGCGTCGCGGCACCCTCGACACCACCGGTGCGCTGGACGAGCAGGCCGACTTCGCCTATCGGCTGAACCTGGTAGCCGAAGGTGGCGACAGCTTCCGCGACGACGTCGAGAGCGAGCGCTACAACGTCGCTCCCGTGCTGCGCTGGCAGCTCAACGAAGCCACCGCCATCACCCTCGAAGGCGACTATCTGCACAACCGCCACCCGCTCGACCGCGGGGTCACCCGCTACGCCAACCAGCAGGGCAAGCTTCCGCGCGACCGCTTCCTCGGTGAAAAGGCTGCCGGCAAGCTGACCAACGAGAACGCCAGCACCCAGTTGCGCATCGAACACCTGCTCAACGAAAGCTGGACCCTGCGCGGCGGCGTGCAGTACCTCGATGGCGAGATCTACGGCGGCGCCGTGGAGAACAACAGCAACGCCTACACCGGCTTGCCTGCAGGCTCCACGACCATCGGACGCAACTACAACGAGCGCTGGCTGAACTGGAACGACGTCAACGCGCAGGCCAACGCCGAAGGCAACCTCGACCTCGCCGGCTTCGCCCATACCCTGCTGGTGGGTGTGGAGTACGACAAGTTCAACTACAACTCGCTGATCATCCGCTCGCCCGGTGCTGGGGCCTACCCCATAGATATCTACAACCCGGTACACGGCCAGCCGTTGCCGGCGCTGACCCGCACCACCACCCACGACAGCGAGAACCTGGAGTCCTACGCCTTCTTCGTCCAAGACCAGATCGCCCTGACCGAACGCCTCAAGGCGCAACTGGGTGCGCGCATCGAGCGCTTCGAGCAGAGCTATAACGACAAGCTCAACCCCAACGGGAACTGGGACCAGGCGCATAACGCCGTCACCCCGCGCTTCGGGCTGATCTACGACCTCACCGACGAGCTGGCGGTGTTCGCCAACACCTCGCGCTCGTTCAAGCCCAACCGCGGCGCCGACCGCCTGGGTAATTCCTTCGACCCGGAAAAAGGCGTCGCTCACGAGGTCGGCATCAAGTACGACATGGCCGACCGTGACCTGAGCCTGACCGCGGCGATGTTTCATATCGTCAAGGAGAACGTGCTGACCAACGATCCGCTGGACAGCACCCGCAGCGTCGCCGCCGGCGAAGTGCGCAGCCGCGGCTTCGATATCAACCTGGCCGGCAACATCACCCCGCAGTGGCGTGTGATCGGCGGCTATGCCTATGTCGACGCCGAAGTCACCGAAAGCACCAGCGCCAGCATGCCGTCCGGGTCTCGCCTGGGTAACGTGCCACGCCACAGCTTCAACCTGCTGGATACCTACGAGTTCGCCGGCGGCCCCCTGGCCGGCCTCGGCCTCGGTGTCGGGCTCAAGTACGTCAGCGATCGCCAGGGGCAGACCAGCAACAACACCTTCGACATGGACGGCTACGGCCTGGTCGATCTGCTGGCCTATTACCCGCTTACCGAAAACGTGCGGCTGAACCTGAACCTGAACAACGTGTTCGACAAGCACTACGAGGAACGCGCCTGGAACGCCTGGGCCTATCCGGGCGAGCCCCGCACCCTGCAGGCCGGCATCTCGATCAGCCTCTGATCTCCGCGGGCGCAGCCACCCTGGCTGCGCTCCCGCTCGCGCTATTGCACCGCCTCATAGGGCAGCCCCACATAGTTTTCCGCAATGGTCGTCAGCGCCGCCGGCGTGCTGGTGAAGTAATCCTGCTCGCTCGCCTGAATACGCCGGGCGAAGGCATCGGTATCCGGGAAGCGATGCAGCAGGCCGGTCATCCACCAGGAGAAGCGCTCGGCCTTCCAGATGCGCCGCAGACAGATCGGCGAATAACGCTCCAGCAGGTCGACACGCCCCTCTCGATACACCTTGAGCAGGATGCGGTACAGCGTGCTGACATCGCTGGCAGCCAGATTGAGCCCTTTGGCACCCGTCGGCGGGACGATATGGGCCGCGTCGCCGACCAGAAACAGGTGGCCGTACTGCATCGGTTCCACCACGAAGCTGCGCAGCGGCGCGATACTCTTTTCCAGCGAGGGGCCGGTGATCAGGCGTGCCGCGACGTCCTCCGGCAGGCGCCGCCTGAGTTCGTCCCAGAAGCGCTGGTCGCTCCAGTCCTCGACTTTCTCCTCCAGCCCCACCTGCAGGTAATAGCGCGAGCGGGTGGCCGAGCGCATGCTGCACAGCGCGAAACCCCGCTCATGGCTGGCGTAGATCAGCTCTTCGGCCACCGGGGGTGTGTCGCTGAGCAGCCCCAGCCAGCCGAACGGGTAGATGCGCTCGAACTCGGTCAGTGCACCTGCCGGAATGCTCCTGCGTGACACCCCGTGGAAGCCGTCACACCCGGCAATGTGGTCGCAGTCAAGGCGCACGGTCTCGCCATTCAGCGTGAAGCTGACCCAGGGCGCCTCGCCTTTCAGGTCGTGCAGCTGCACATCCGGTACGCCATAGAAAATCGGCGCGGCGCTGGCCTTGCGAGCATCCATCAGGTCGCGGGTGACTTCGGTCTGGCCGTAGACCATCACGGTGTCGCCGCCGGTCAGCGCCTTCAGATCGACCCGAACCCGCCGCTCGCCGAAAGCCAGTTCGACACCTTCGTGAATCTGCCCCTCACGGTCCATGCGCTCGGCCACCCCCGCCTCACGCAGCAGATTGACCATGCCCTGCTCCAGTACCCCGGCGCGGATGCGCCCGAGTACGTACTCGGGCGTCTGCCTTTCGATGATGACGTTGGGGATGCCAGCGTTGTGCAGCAACTGCCCCAGCAGCAGGCCAGACGGGCCGGCACCGATGATGGCGACACCTGTTTTCATGGCTCGGTCCTCACTTGTTATTGTCGAGCGCGACCGCTTGCCGCACCCTGTCGAGACGCTCCAATGGTGTACCCGCGATAACCCGGCGGTAATGGACGAAGCCGTGCGGGTATTGGACTTTCATAAACTCGGTTCGATTAGCGCACAGCAGGAACACTGGCGATGAAGCCCCGCGACGCCCATACGACCATTCCCGTCTT
The DNA here is from genome assembly GCF_051948915.1 of Stutzerimonas sp. Brlt_14. Lineage (NCBI taxonomy): Bacteria > Pseudomonadati > Pseudomonadota > Gammaproteobacteria > Pseudomonadales > Pseudomonadaceae > Stutzerimonas > Stutzerimonas sp. Brlt_14. The sequence continues at coordinate 231,005 of NZ_JAYJLM010000005.1, read as the reverse complement.
CAAGCTCTATGGAGACGGCGCCGACTGGCCGACGCCCGACCTGCTGCACTGCGAGTCCATCGCCGCGCGCAGTCGCCTGCACGATTGGGAGATCGGCGCGCATCGCCATGCAGACCTGACTCAGCTGCTTTATATCCGTCGCGGTTGGGCTGAAGTGGAGATCGAGGGGGAGCGCACGCGGATCGAGCAGGCGGCGATCCAGGTGGTGCCGCCGCTGTGCGTGCATGGTTTTCGCTTTTCCGAGCGTGTAGAAGGCTATGTGCTGACACTGGCCAGCCCGCTGCTAAGGCAGCTGGAGACCGCGCTGGATGGCCAGCAGGACGCGTTGCGCAGCCCGGCCTTGCATCTGGCGGGTGCCGATCGGCGCTATCTGAACACCCTGTTCGAGGCGATCGACAGTGAATACCGCAACGCCGCACCGGCCCGGGAGCTGTTGCTGCAGTCGCTGGTGGGGGTACTCGCCGTATGGGTGGCCCGGCAGTTGCTGGTGCGTCGGGAGCAACGGCCGAGTCGCGGACAGGAACTGCTGGCACGTTTCACACGCCTGGTGGAGCAAGACTTCCGCCAGCAGCGCTCGGTAGAAGCCTATGCCATGCAGCTCGACATCAGCCCGGCCTACCTCAACACGCTGGCCCGGCGCTTCGCCGGTCACACCGCCCTGGGGTTGTTGCACCAGCGATTGTTGCTGGAGGCCAAGCGGGAGCTGATCTACACGGCCATGACCATCAGCCAGATCTCGGATCAACTTGGATTTTCCGAGCCTGCGTACTTTTCCCGATTCTTCAAGCGAATGACCGGGCGATCGCCAAAGGACTTCCGTCAGCAGCCCAGCGGCGCTTGAGCATCAGCTGTCGGCGCGCACCAGCGCGGCGATGTCACCAAGCACGTCGCGCCACTCCTCTTCGCTGATCTCCATCAGGCGAAAGAAGCGCAGCGTGAAGATTCCTTCCGTGGCAAAAAAGGCCAGCCGCGCCCGCCGGCCCGCCTCGCTGGACGTATCGAGGCCGGCCAGGCGCGCCTGATACCAGGCGCGGGTCGAAGCCAGGTGCTCGGGCGTCTGCAGCAACGCCGCCATCAGGCTCGCGGCCTTGGCATCGGCGTCCGAATCGGAGGCGCGGGTCGCCTCGACATGGGCGCGCACGGCCGTCAGCGGGTCGGGATCGTCTCCGGCGATGCGCTGGAACTGTTCCGTATAGCCCTGGCCCCAACGCTCGAACATGGCATTGATCAGGTCGTCCTTGCTGCCGAAGCTGTACTGCACGCCGCCCTTGGTAATGCCCGCCGCCTTGGCGACTGCGTCAATGGTCAGCGCGGCAGCGCCCTGCCGATTGACGATGCCCTCGGCCACATCCAGCAACGCTTCGCGATCGATCGTCTTCTTTCTGCCCACCGATGCCCCTTTTAATTCAATACGTATGTATTTATATTCTGCCGGAACAACCACGCTCCAGCCAATCGCGCTGCCACCCGCAATCTGAAGGATCGACTCGTGAAATCGCCTCTTCGCTGGCTGGTGCTGGGCATCCTGTCCAGCGCGCTGCTGCTGATCGTCATCGACATGACGGTAATCTACCTCGCCCTGCCCAGTCTGACCTACGAGCTGCGTGCCACGGCCAACGAAAAACTGTGGATCGTCAACGCCTACGCTCTCACCGTTGCCGGCCTGCTGCCGGGTATGGGAGCGCTGGGTGACCGTTTCGGCCACAAGCGGATGCTCGTCGCCGGGCTGGTGGTGTTCGGCCTGGCCTCCCTCGGCGCCGCCTTCTCGCCCAGCCCAGCGCTGTTGATCACGGCACGCGTCGCACTCGGGGTTGGGGCGGCAATGATGATGCCGGCGACCCTGGCGATCATCCGCCATGTTTTCGACGATGATCGCGAGCGCGCCTTGGCGTTCGGCATCTGGGCGGCGATCGCCTCCGGTGGTGCAGCCTTCGGGCCGGTGGTCGGCGGTGTGCTGCTCGAACACTTCTGGTGGGGCTCGGTGTTCATCATCAATGTGCCCATCGTCCTGCTCGCTTTGGTTCTCGCCTTGCGCTGGGTGCCAACCAGGCCCGGCAATCCCGAGCGGCCGTTCGACCTGCTCGCCTCGCTGTGGATCATGGGCGCCCTGGTCGGCCTGACGCTGGCTATCAAGGAAGCCGGCAAGGCCGACTTCTCGCTCCTGCAAGCCGGTATGGCGGCAATCGCGGCAGTGATCTGCAGCCTGGCTTTCCTGCGACGTCAGCGGCGAGCGACGATTCCCATGATCGACTTCACGCTGTTCCGTGACCGCAGTTTTTCTGCCGGTGTGGCCACCGCGCTCATTGCTTCCGCTGCACTGATGGGTATGGAACTGGCGGTCAGCCAGCGTCTGCAGCTGGTGGTAGGCCTGTCGCCCCTGCAGGCGGGTCTGACCATCCTGCCAATCCCCCTCGGCGCCTTCATTGCCGGCCCGCTGGCTGGGCTGGCACTGCCGCGCCTGGGCGCCGAACGCATTCTCAGTGCATCGCTGGGCCTCGCCGCAGCCGGAGCCCTGCTCTACCTGCTGGGCTACAGCGCCGCGTACTGGATTCAGCTGGTCTCGTTCGCCCTGCTCGGTTTCGGCGTCGGTGCGGCGATGACGGCCGCCTCCAGCGCCATGCTGCTGCATGCTCCGCCAGACCGCGCCGGCATGGCCGCTTCGATCGAGGAGGTTTCGTACGAACTCGGCGGCGCATTCGGCATCGCGGTGCTGGGCAGCGTGATGTCGGCGGTTTACACCAGCGCCTTCGCTGCCCCTGCCAGTGTGGACGCCCCGGCACTGGCCCACGACAGCCTCGACGGCGCGCTGATCGCCGCCGAGTCCCTGCCCGACAGCGTCGCTGCTCAGCTCATCGGCGTGGCACAAAGTGCGTTCGACAGCGCATTCGTGACGGTCATGATCCTGGTCGCCGCCCTGCTGACAATGGCCGCACTCGGCATCGCCCTGACCACGCGAAGGGCTCGGTAGCCCAGCCGCCACGCCAACAGGGCCCATAAACGAAAAAAGCCCGCATCGCTGCGGGCTTTGAGTTCTGTGGTGCCGGAGACAGGAGTCGAACCTGCGACCTTCGCATTACGAATGCGAGGGTGCTTGGATACCCTCGCATCTCTGAAGCTTTACGGGCCTATACAGAGTGCGGCGTGAAGCCTATTCTAGGTTTAACGGGGTTACACTGAAATATCCATATTTCGACCAAATACGTAACCCCAGCGTAACCCCAGAATCGGCGAGGAAGGCATGACCGGCGCGACCCACATTGCGTTCAGCAAAGAAAGGCTGCTGGCGCTACCACCGCCCGAGGCAGGAAAGCGTGCCACTTATCACGACACCAAGATACAGGGGCTACAGCTTCGAGTGTCGCCAAGCGGGGTAAAGACGTTTTCCCTTTATCGACGCATGAAAGGTGGCCAGCCCGAGCGCGTTACCCTTGGCCGATTCCCTGCCATGACTGTCGAGCAGGCGCGCAAACACGCCTCTGCCGTTAATGCCGAAATCGAAGCGGGCGGAAACCCAGCAGCAGCCCGTCGAGCTATCCGAGTGGAGCAAAGTTTCGGCGAGGTATTCGATGACTTCCTCAAGAAAAAGCGCAAGCGCGACGGCACACCACTTGGCGAGCGTACGAAGCGCGATTATTCGGACGTGTTACGCCTGTACCTCGAGCCAATCAAGGCAAGGAAGCTTTCGCAGATTACGCGCGCCGATATCAAGGCGATCCACGCCAAGGTCACCAAGAGGAGCGCCGCGCAAGCCGATCGCGCACTTGCTGTCGTTTCTTCGGTTTTCAGCTACGCCGCGGACATGGAGCTATTCGAAGGTACCAGTCCCGCAAGCCGCATCCAGAAGAACCATGCGCCATCTCGTGACCGCTTCGCCCAAGGGGTAGAACTGCCCTACCTATTTGAAGCAATCGGCGAGTCGAGCTTGAGTGATTTTTTTCTGCTAGCACTGCTAACCGGGGCGCGGCGCTCAAATGTACAGGCGATGGCCTGGCGCGACCTCGACCTAGAGGCTCATGTCTGGCGCATCGGCATGACCAAGAATGGCACTCCGCAGAACGTGACTCTGTCCCCCGAGGCAGTCTCCGTTCTACGCGCCCGCAAACAAACAAGCTCCGCGTCAGCTTTCGTATTTCCAGGCGACGGCAAGACTGGCCACCTAGTCGAACCCAAGAAAGCTTGGGCCGCCATCCTGCGGCGCGCCAGCATGCGTCGTCTGCTCGACCGTATGGAAGAACTGGGCAAACTGACCGCCGAGGAGCGCCAGCAGGCAAACGCGGAAGTCATCGTCGCGGCAGCCGCAGCGGAGGAACGTTATCGAGGCATAGCCGATACGCTAAATATTGACCCGGCGCTCTACGACATGACTGATCTACGCATCCATGATTTGCGGCGCACGCTTGGGAGCTGGCAAGCCAAGACCGGGGCGTCGCTGTCCATTATTGGAAAGTCGCTTAACCACAAGACCCACCAAGCAACGGCCATCTACGCCCGTCTCGATCTGGACCCGGTACGCCAATCGGTTAATACGGCAACACAGGCAATGCTAGCGGCTGCCGGGATGAAGCAAGCCGCGAGCGTAGGTGAAGCTACCGAATCGCAACGTTGGGAAGCACTAAATCACCACAGTGGTAACGAAGAATGAATGTCGAAACATTGCTTTCTGAACAGATCAAAGGGCTTAAAGCATCCATTGACCTAATAACTGACGATGCTGCTATGAAAGACCTCTGCGCATCGTTTTTAGCGGACTCGCTCACAGCCTTGTCAGCCGTCCGTGTCGCTCATCCTCAGGCCATTGAGCAAATAAACGTCGTGGCGCTGAGTTTTGCGAATCTCGCTACCTGCTTGAACGCCCATAACGTTTACCAAATACGTGCGCTAAAAAAAGAGAAAAGCGACCGCACGCTTCTGCCGAATGCAATGAAAGAAGCAGCTAGAGGTGCTGCTCAAAGCTGCGCGAACAGTTTATGGAAAGCAGATGAAGCACGGACAATTCGTATTGGACAAATGGCCGAGATGGTTTGGGTGAAGCTCATCGACATGGGCTATCAAAGCGCACTACCAGACAAGGCCGAAAGCATAGTCCCTTGGATCAGGCCCATTGCCGAGAAGGAATACAAGTACGCCATGAAAGGCGGCCGGCCCCGAAAAACCCCCTGACCGTCACGGATACCCCCTTTTCCGTCACGGGTGGGCAATTTTTTTAATGCTTCATTACGCTGAGCATAGCCCCGTCGAGTTCACCAACACGGGGATGTACCTATGACCACGCAGCACGCCGTAAACATTGAAGCCATTATCAAAGCCGAAATCGCCGCCCAGCTCGGCTTTGATCCGGACAACCCTCCTACGCAAGTCAGCGATATACAGGCGGCTGAGGTATTGGGCGCCAAAAAAACCACTTTGGCCGTCTGGCGCTCTACAGGCCGTTACAACCTTCCGTTTGTAAAGGTTGGCCGCCTGGTGCGCTACCGCGTTTCGGACCTTGCAGCGTTCTTGGCGCGTCGCACTGCTGACCATACTGGCGAGGTGCGCTAATGAAAACGCCTCCTCCCGCCAAAGTCCCCAGCAAGACCATGAGCATCTTGGCGTATTTCCTCGCAGGCGCGACTTTGAACCGTTTTGAGGCTGAGCCCCTTGGGGACCACTGCTTGAATAGCACTATCTCTGAACTGGCGAACCGTCGCGGCGTCACCTTAAATCGCACCCCGGAGAAGGTGCCTAACCGCTGGGGCAAGCGTTGCCGCGTCCCCCGCTACAGCGTTCCCGCCACCGAGCGTGAACACGCTAACGCCATCTTGGCGACTCTGGAACGTAACGCGCTCTCCAATCGCGAGGACTGACCCATGCCGAAATCACCAACCCGCCGCAAGGCTGGGACGCCCTCGGCCGCTCTGAAAAAGGCCATTGCCTGGCTTCGCTACCACCCGATGAGTACCGATGTCGTTGGGCTGAGCGTGATTGCCGTGATGCTCATTTGGGGTGCTTTCAAATGATCGAAGCCCATCTTCACGCTGCCATGCAAGCTGTCCACGGCCCGCTTAACTGGCTGCCCAAAGCGGACGGCCAGATCCACCGCTACTACGTCCCTGGTGACCGCGCAGGCACTCGCAACGGTGCTTATGCGCTGTACTCGGACGGAATTGCATCGGGCTGGTTTGGGAGCTTCAAAGAAACAGGTGGTACCACATGGCACACCTGGAGCAGCCGCAACCCCTCCACCCCCTTCGAGCTCGAGTCGATCCGTAGACGTGTCGAGCAGGCCCGCCGTCAACGGGAAGCGGAGCAACTTCACCGCCAGCAGCTTGCTGCGGTCAAATCGATGCGACTGTACGTGCTTGCGGTACCAGCGAAAGCCAGCCATCCCTACCTGGTGAACAAGGGCTGCCAGCCGCATAACCTGCGCCAACTGGAATCGACCCTGCTGGTTCCGCTGTACCACGAGTGCAAGCTGGTCAATCTCCAACGCATCTGCCCGGACGGCACCAAGCGTTTTATGTTTGGTGGCCGCGTGGCTGGCGCGCACAGCCCTATGGGCAAGGTGGAGCCTGGCAAACTGATTTACGTCTGCGAAGGCTGGGCGACAGGCGCCACGATCCACGAGCACACCGATGCCGCCGTGGCCTGCGCAATGAACGCCGGAAACCTGCTGGCTGTCGGTCAGCAGTTGCGCCGCATTCACCCAAATAGTCCTTTGGTCATTGCCGGCGATGACGACCGCCAGACCAAGGGCAATCCGGGGCGCACCTCCGCGGAGCGTGCCGCCGAACAACTCGGCTGTGGCGTCGTGTTCCCGCCATGGAGCGGCGCAGAACCGTTAAGTCTTTCCGACTTCAACGACCTGAAAAACTGGCAGGAGGGGTACTAATGGAGCCGTTCCTAATTCCTGATCCGAGCTACCCCGAACCAACGCCGCTGTTGCCTGAAGTGGAAGCGGCCGTTCCCTATCCGCTGGAAGCCTTGGGCGAAGTACTGGGAGGTGCTGCCGCTGCAATAGTGGAAGCTGTACAAGTGCCTGCGGCGCTTGCGGCACAATCGGTCCTTGCGGCCGCTGCGATGGCGGCACAGCCTCACGGTAACGCCATCCGGGATGGGCAGCCGATCCCCCTGTCGCTGTTTGTGCTTACCGTGGCCGAGTCTGGTGATCGCAAGTCCGCTGCTGACCGCCTGGCTTTGCGCGCGCATCACGAACGACAGAGCGCACTGCTGGAGCGTTATAGCGCCGAGCAGAAGGAGTATCGGGACCAGCGAGACGCGTATCAGTGCGCACGCGCTGCCATTCTGGAAAAAGCAAAAGCCAACCCCGCGGCCGCCGCCGCTGGGTTGGACGCATTGCAAGAACCCGATCCGCCTCCTTTGCCATTCATCCTGGTTGAAGAACCTACCTTGGAGGGACTGCAAAAGTCGCTGCTCCGTGGGTACCCGTCGCAAGGGCTCTTCAGCGATGAAGGTGGGCAGTTTTTTGGAGGTCACGCCAACAAGCCGGAAAACATGCTCAAAAGCGTCGCAGGTCTTTCGAAGCTGTGGGATGGCGCACCAATCACCCGTACCCGTGCCGCCGAGGGCGAGAGCGCATCACGCAGCGGTTGCCGCCTGAGCGCCCACCTTATGATCCAACCCGTCGTTGCGAATAAGGTATTGGGGGACCCGATACTGCGCGGACAGGGATTTCTTGCCCGTTTCTTGGTTGCATGGCCCCAGTCGTTGGCAGGTACGCGTTTTTATCAACATTCGAACTCAAGCCATGATCCGCGCTTGCTGCGGTATTGGGCGCGCATGACCGATCTCCTGCTCCGTGAGCCGCCCATGAACGATCGCGGCGAGCTCGAACCGACTGAGCTGAAGATGGACGCGGACGCCAAAACTGTTTGGATCGCAGCACACGATGCTATCGAGGCGGAATTGGGCCGAAATGGCCGCATGGAAGACATCAAGCCAACAGCCGCCAAGGGCGGAGAAAACATTCTCCGCATTGCTGGTGTGCTCGCCATTACCGAGAGGGCTTCAAGCCTAACCCACCCCATTATTGAGCGCGCCGTGACGCTGGTGAGCTGGTATCTCGGCGAGGCACTGCGCCTGGCCTATCCGGCAACGTTGGATCCGCAGCTGCTCCAGGCGCATCGGTTAATCAGCTGGCTAATCCAGAACCACTGGGAAACTTTCGACGCTAGAACCTTGCAGCGTCGAGGGCCGACGGTTGCCCGACAGAGCGCCAAGCATCGAGACGCACTACTTACCCTACTTGTAGAACACCACTACTTATTCGCCGAAGGGGTTAACCGGTACCGCGTCAATCCAGCTGCGACAACCGCGACATTTGCGACAGCCCACGACAACCATGAGACAGGCGGCTGCGACACGCTTGCGACAGCCAGCGACAAACCCACTGATTGTGATCCTTTGTCGCAATCTGTCGCAGGTCTGTCGCAACACCCCCCACCAGTAACTACGACAGCTGTCGCAGTTGTCGCGGATGTCGCAGCGCTCGATCAATAAAACCGGAGCAAACCTGATGGAAACAAATCAGCAAGTCGAACCTCGCCACAAGGAACCTGGTGACCAACCGTTGCGCAAAAAGCAACAAGCCCCGAATTCCTTAGCGCCACCGTGTTAACAGCCTGCCATAAGTTAGATCACGCTCAGATCACAGAACTGGTCACTGAACTCAAGGAGCAAACCGCTGCTGTTCATACAGACAATATGTCGCGGCCGGAAAGCATGCTCATTGCTCAGGCCCACGCCTTGGATGGGCTATTTGCAAAGCTCGCTAGTCGTGCGTTTCCGTTAAGTCACTAGACGTGATGGAGCGCTACATGCGTCTGGCACTGAAGGCGCAGAACCAAACGCGTACGACACTGCAGACCCTAGCAGAGCTGAAAGCGCCGAAGCAGATCGCTTTCGTACGGCAAGCGAACATTGGCAATCAAGTGCAGGTGAACAATGGGACCGTGCCCACGCGCGCACGTGAAATCCGAAACGGGCCAAACGAACTATTGGAGGTTACATATGGCGAACGGCTGGACACCCGAGCGACGTGCGCGCCAGGCGGCGTTGATACAACAATGGAAGCCGTGGGAGCAAAGCACCGTCCCAGCGAGCGCTGAGGGTAAAACCTGCGCCTCACGCAATGCCTGGAAAGGGGAATTCGACCGCAGCTGCGCGAGCTGAGACAGTTACTCCGGGACCAGGAACAGCTGCTACGCAACCTTCAATAGCAATGTGTCACCTAGCTCACAGCGGACGCTCTCCTCAGCCATAGTCATAGCGACGCTCGAGAAAGTAGATTCGGGCGTCGCTACTGGCACGGGAACTCGCCAACTCGCTCGCTCCGATTCTACGTCGAGGTTACATAGTGAGTGGCAAATGTAAGCACTAGCTAGACTGCCGTGGCGCCGGGCGCTGCTCCGTGTTCAGCTCTGAGCTGTTTGGTGGAAGGATGTAATCGCCGTTCTCGTCCAGTTGTGCCAGCTGCTCCGGCGTCGGCTTGGGCAGCATATCCATTGCCTCAGCGAACGTCGCCCCGTTCTTGAGCGCATTAAGCGCTGCTCGCTCCGCCTTGCTCATTGCCACTGCCATTGCCATTGCTGCCGAGCTCCGGTCCGTTGCTAGGCTATCGAAATGCCGAGACCTGCGGTCGAGAAAACCACTACGAGCACGCGAGGGGCGGCAAACAGGTTGGAACAAGGGTATCCGCGGCGCCCGACATGCTCTAACTTCGTCAATCCAGGCCGTTGCACGGAGCAGTGCCAGTGAACATCCGCCATGCGATTCGTCGCCGACATGACGCGCTCATGCGCCTATGGAGTTTTCACATTAAGGGGAAGATGCCGAACAGATCTTTCAACGGAGCCTTTGTTCATCTCCCTGATGGCGGTTTGCACTGGTGTCCACCAGTTGAGGAGGAGCCAGGGACAGATGGAGTCCCATCCCACCACAGCATCACGCGGGCAACTAGCGAGCCCCTATAGCGGTTGCGTTCGCGAGCCAATGGACGCATGTTACCCTGTACCGTCGGGACCACTTCCAAACTCCAGAAGTTGTCCGCTAGAGGCTGAGTAAGGAATTTCGAGCCTGGTACGCAACGCGGTCAAAGGGCCATTTGCTTGCGTACCACCTTGCGTACCAAGTTTGCGTACCGATAGGCAGCTCTCTTCTCATCTAATCCAAGAAAATTGCCTATCTCTCGCCATCACCGATACTCCTGGCTCAGCACGTGGGCAAAAATCGCTGAATGACCTCAACCGGCGCCCGTACATGACGCTCAGAGCGATGCGGCGCGAACCCAAGCGCAGCAGCAAAAGCGGAGCTGTTCGGGTTCATTGACTCGATTCCTATATGCGTAAAGCCAACTCTATCCGCATTGCTCACAAAGAAAGACATGAGATGCGTGCCATGCCCCTTCCGCTGCTGATGGAAGCCAATCTTTGCGATTACAAGAGTATCGCTGGGCCAGAGCTCACAATTTGGAGGCGTAACGCGAAGGTAAAGATCGTACTTCTTCCGCCGAGCTGAAACTAAGTAGCGCGGCATACCGAACGTAACAGCTGGGGATTTATAACCGAACCGCTGTTTTAAATAGTCTTCGAGCATCATTGCCAGTTTCTCGGCATTTCTGATGCTATGCCTTTCCAACGCTTTATCATCTCCCCGCATTTCTGCCTGAACTGATAGATCACCCATCGCTTCAGCTCCCATATCTCATGATGTCTCGTAGGCTGCTCTAGCGATATCTAGCATACCAACGCAAGATTAGCGGTCCTGGCTGAGGAAGGTGGGTCACAGTATCGTTACAGAAGGGATGGAATAGCGCGGCCCGAGGTCCGATGTCGTTGTTTAGCAGACAGTGCAACGGTCGCTTGACTGCCCCTTGGGCGAATGCGGACATTGCAGCAAGCCCCAGCTTCCTGCCAGGCCCGCCCATAACGTGAACTAAAGCCCCATCGAGTGGATCATCTCGCTCTCACTTACAGCTTCTGGTGTCACCACAGCATCTTTGAGCATCAACTTTCCGCGCAGCAGCCGATCCAGATGCACATCGAAAGAATCGAATTGCGGATGTGTTACGGCGGGCAGATGGATAAATACCTCCTTCTGCTGCCCGATGCGATAGACACGGTCAGAGGCCTGCGCCTCTTTTGCTGGGTTCCAGTGCCGTTCCAGGTGAACAACGTGGTTAGCTCCGACAACCGTCAACCCTACACCCGCTGCGACCGGCGACATGACCAGTACGTTGAAGCCTGACTTCGCTTCAAATGCTGAAATGAGCTTCTTACGGGTCATTTCCTCCGCTTTGGTAGCTACCGCTTTTGTATCTCCGTTGATAACGGCAATGTCTAGGCCGTAGATCTGATCAAGCCACAGTTTTAGAACCCTTTGCAGGCGCTTAGTCATCATGAACAGGATGACCTTTTCGCCCTTATCCCGAATTTCGTCCAGCAGTTTGAGCATTACGGCTAGCTTGCCTGACTCGGACATCAACTGGCGCGCATGGTGGCCGTCCCGACTGTAGAGAGATGGTTCATCATCCAAACGAGGGTGCAACGATACGGAGCGCAACTGCGTAAGCGCCGCTAGAGCCGAACCACGCATGTCATCTGCGCTGGCGCGTCGAGCACGGTATCCATCTAGCACATCGTCATACACCTGCAGTTGAATCCCGCGCATTGAGACACCCAACTCAGGCGCGTAACGCTGAATGCCTCGATCGACCTGCTCTACCCCACTACGGATAGTTTTGCTGGGCAGGCCTTTGAGCTGGTCTTCCTTCACACGACGCAGCATGAACGGCCCGACCGCCTTGCGCAGTTGCTCACCCAGACGAACACGGACCTCGTCGCGCTCCTCCTCCCCGGCCGAGAGAATCGGCTTGATCCAAGTGTCTCGGTAGTTTTCCCAGCTGCCAAACAACCCTGGCTGAGCCGTATCCATCAAACACCAGAAGTCGCCGAGGCTGTTCTCCACGGGCGTGCCTGTGGCCAACAATTTGAAGTCAGCCTTTAACCCCTTTGCCGCACGGGTTTGCAGTGCGTTAGGGTTCTTGATGTTCTGCGCCTCGTCGAAAATGACCATGCCCCAGTCGATCCTGCACAGAGAAAACTGGTAGTCACGCAGCGTCTGGTACGTTGTTAGAACCAAACGACGGTCCATATCCAGACGTTGAGCACCCGCCTCCGGGCCAATGGTCAACGCATAACGAATGCTCTGGGCATCCATCATGCCGTCATCATCGGCCAGGGCAGCCAGTTGAACAGACTCTCTCTCGGCGCCCTTGACGCGGTAGCGGTTCAAGTCTCGTCCAGCTTGCAGCACCACGAGATCGCGGAACGGAATGCTTAGAAAGGTCTTTCCAACTTCGTCTTCCCAGTTTTCCAACAGGCTAAGTGGTGCGACTACCAGGACTGGTTTTTGCGGCTTTTCGCTTCGGCGCTGGGCTGCCATGTATTCACCGATTGCGACCAGCGACATGTATGTTTTGCCCAGCCCCATATCGTCGGCGAGCAGGCTGCCCTGTAGCCGATAGAGGTCATCATGATCGTCAGATAACGCGGCGTTCATCAGCCTGAGCATCCACTCAATACCTTCGACCTGATGCGGGAATGGCTGCCGCGCATAAGCGGACCAGTCCGGTGCTTCCAGTAAGCGAGCGTTGCTGGCTTTTGCCAGTAGTGTCGAGTTGATTTCGCCGGCATCCTTAAGAATGACAGCAACCTTCTCCTTGGGCTCGTCAAAGAGGTCTTCAGCTGCGGCCGGCGGCTCCGACAACTCGGGCTTCTCGAGCGTCTCTTTCACCCGTTCCAATTGACGCGCCACAAGCGGCGCGTCTGAAATGTCGATGACCTCACCAGCAAAACTGAGACTCGTCGCACCCTGCTCTATCGCGGACCGCAGCACCTCCTCAAAACGCTCCAACTCCTCCGGCGTCTGAACCAACTTCGGGATGATCTCCGCTGGCGCGGGGCGCTTATCCAAGGCAAACCAATCATTCTTAGCCGTATCCAACGTGCCAAAGTCCATATGCTGCAGCTTGCCAATGCCAGCTACGCGGACTGAGAAACCGACCTCGAGATTTACCAGTGCAGCATCCAGAAAGGCCGTAGGCGAGGCGATGAACTCGGCGACCTTATCTGGCGGGATTCGTTTGTTGACCAGCACATTGCGAATGCCGTCCATCTTGGCCTGATCGAGCAGCACCACACGATTGTCGATTCGCAACACACCCCCGTCAGCGCTCATGTCGAGCTGCGACCAGCGCTTCTCCAGCTGATCGGGCGTCGATCCATCCCCCAGACTCGGGCACAGCATCAGGCTACCGTCTGGCAGTCGGGTCGCAATGACGCCAACATTTTCCGGAACGACAACATCAAGCCGATCGAAATGACTCAGATCGATGCGCATACCGCTTCGGGCAGCTGTCTGTAGCTCGGCCATCAAACGAAGGTTAGCCGCCTCCCCTCGCTGTGCAGGCTCGAGAGACTCATGCTTTTCCCAAGCCATCAGCCCCATCAGCTCAGCTGGCGTAAGCCAGTAACGCTCGGTACTCGTCAGACACAAATACGGGCCTTTGCGCGAGAAAGGTGTGAGGCCTTCAGCCACTTCAACGGCAAGCCCAACGCGAAAGCCGCTGTTACCTGTGCGCCCGCTGATGGAAGTCTGAAAGCGCCCCATGAACCGCCGTGGCAGCCGCAGAATATCGGCCTGCTCACTGTCCATACCGGCAATATCTTCAGCGCCGATATGAAAGCCGTTGGCCGTATGCTCTGCTATGCCCTGCTCAGAGAGCATGTTCAGGACAATCAGCTGAATTTTCTGCAGCGCGTTGCCCTTGCCTTCCTGCAACGCTTTGAACGTCTGGACGGGAAGATAAAAATTGACTCCGTTGGAGTCTGCACTCGACGCAAACCCCTCCTGACTACCGACCGCCACATCACGTTCGCCAATCAACGACTTCAGAACATCGAAAAGTCTCATTACTGCTCTCTCCCCTCAGCCTCGAACGCTTCCAGCTCCCGTTGAGCCACGCCCGTCAGCTGCCATCCGTACTTGTCATCCTGCGTACAGATCCCTTTCAATGGCCCGTATAGAGCCTGATTTACCAGCCTCGCGTCGACTTCAAGTACATTTGCCGCATAACGAACCTTATCGCCTGGGTTGGCCGCGAAATAACGCAATACGGCCAGCGCAAACGGCTCGAGCCTAGCGACCCTCGAGCCCGCATTTGCGCTTGCATTGGCATTTGCGGCACTCGACACGCTCTGACTTGCGTCTGGTGGCTCCGACCGGACCAGCTCGGCTACTAACTGCTCACCATGGGTCGACAGCAACCACTTCCCCTCTTCGTCCTGCTGGACGTACTGAGAGAGGCTGCTCTCCAACATTGTTTTCACGTTCAACACATTGCCGCCCTGGTTGCTTACTGCTTCCAGCAACGCATAGAAACCGCAACGTGGATGAGTCTCGAGATAACGCAGGGCCGCCAGCTGGAGAGAGCTAAAAGGCGGCAGCTTCGTTCGTTGCAGAACCGGGTTGTCGCGCCCGGAGGCAACGGCGCTTGAACTCACCGCACCATTTGCAGCCACTGATACATCAGCTGAACGCCGTGGTGGGGTTGGCACATCGGCGTTGCGTGACGGCAGCGCCGCAGCGTGTTCAGTTCCTTGTTGAGCAGCCGTCGGCGCTCGCGCTACCGCTTTGGCCCATTCTTTCGCCGGAGCAGGAACCACCGTGCGCTTGGCACTTACGGCAGGGATCCCGAATTTACGAAGCTGAAGGCGATAGTCCTCAGCGCTCAGAAGCTGCTCGACATCAAGAGCAATGCCATTCTCGGCCAGGAAGGTGAAGACCTTGTTCTGCCAGGCGTGTGGGGTGTGCACAAAAGCATCGTAAGGCAACCCAGGGTAGAGTTTCTTATAAGTCCCGGGGACCGTGGTGGTCAGGTCTTGATGACTGAAGGTATTGCGCTCATAAGTTCTGAGGGTTTCGCCAGGCGCTGCCAGGTAGACCCAGATCTTGAAACTATGTGAGCCCTCAACCAGATGGAAGTCACCGCAGTCCAGATAGATCACGGCCTTGTCATTCATCGGCCCATCCATTCGCGCGAAGCTGGTCTTAACGTCCTTGCCCAGGATTCGCTTGACCGACTGTTGTGCCTTGCCGCCCAGTAGGAGGCGAGTGTTACGAATTAACTTCAGCTTGAAGAGCCCTTCAAGGAATCGCTTGCGGGCGGGGAACATCCGCTGCATTTCCATATTGGCTGTTTCAAGCCCGTATTGCTCAACGGCCTGCAGGAACAGCCGCAGGTCCTCTTTGGATAACCAGCCCCGAACCTTTTGAATGCGCTCTTCGCCCAACGGCTGCCACCACTCCCGGAAGTTCACCGCGGAGCTGGAGATACGAGGGTCCCCTGCCAGGTTGAGGATAAAGTTCTGCCAGACTTCGCCGGCTTCCTGGCCGGCACGATCAATGAGGATCTCAAGCGCAACATGGCCGATACGCCGCGCGCCTTCGAATGGCGCCTTGGCAACGGATGGCTTTAGCAGCTCATCCAACACTGGATCAGAGTCGCCAAGGGGCAAGTGTCGCAACGTTTCGAGATAAAAGTGCGCCCGGCAGATATCGCCATATCGGCCATCATCAAAGCCGTGCAGACCGAGTTCGATGAACGTCTCGCCAAGCTCACGTCCGCCTTGACGCACTCGTTCAGCGAGATGACGTGGACCATCGAGGCTCAGCAACCAATGCCCCTCGCGCTTGAGCGTAACCAGCGGATCGGCCCTTGATGTCTGGATTTTCGAGGGCGGGATTAGGTCAAGCTGCTGTAACAGGCTCCGCTCCAAAAGCTCGCGCAGCCCTTCCTTCTCATCCAGCCGATCGAATCGTCGGAAATACAGCTGTACCAATTGCTGCAGCGTCATACGGGTGAGACGTGGTTGCTGCGCCCTCAGCAAGGTGGTTAGCAAGCGTGCGTTGAGTAATTCGACTACTTCGTCGTTGAGCCACAACGAAGTCAGCGCGCGAGCCGTTATCCGGCGCTTTAACAACTCTGGCAGCACATCACAGCGCAGCGTGAAGGCCATCCGACGCAGTTCAGCGCACATGCGCTCAAACGCATCATTGTTTCCGGCCTCCGTCTCCATAGTGGCAG
Source organism: Stutzerimonas sp. Brlt_14 (assembly GCF_051948915.1). Classification (NCBI taxonomy): domain Bacteria; kingdom Pseudomonadati; phylum Pseudomonadota; class Gammaproteobacteria; order Pseudomonadales; family Pseudomonadaceae; genus Stutzerimonas; species Stutzerimonas sp. Brlt_14. The sequence goes on along the minus strand of NZ_JAYJLM010000005.1, from coordinate 214,864 downwards.
CCTTTTTTGCCAGTACAGTCCAGCGCTCGAGCATCTGAGCGCCCCAGCTGGCCGCAGGAAACTCTACTGGAGGCAGCCTCATGGCTTGGCCTCCCCCAGCCGCTCCTTGACTTGCTCGTACTGGGCGCTATCCGGACGACGGATGGTGAAACGAATGTCGATTCGGCGATTACGTTTGAAGTCTTCCTCCGTGACCTGATCGGCCACGGCCGGACGCGTTTCGCCATACCCGCTGACCGAGAACAGCGGTTTTCCGTCCTTGTTGTTCAGGCGCGACAACTGCTCCTCGCGCGCCAAGGCGTCCCCCCAGAACTGCCAGAGCGAAATAGCACGAAAGGTGGAAAGCCCCCAGTTGCCTTTGCCCATGAATCCCGGCAACGGGCGATTATCCGTGTGGCCCTCGATAAAAATCGTGTCCAGGAATTCCACCCGGTCATCACGCGAGATCACCTCATTGATGACCTTGCCGATCTCAAGCGCTCGCGCCTGATAGGCCGAATGGATTTCATAGGCACCGGTATCGAAGCCAAGAAGGTCGTTGGGAATACTCAGCACCGTGTGATTCTCGCTGACCTCCACCTTGATGCCGCGCCTGCGTAGTGCCTCAACTGCCTCATCGAGGATGGTGCGGCGCACTTGCTCCGCCTTTTTCAGCTCTTCGATTTCCTGTTCGAACTGGACCTGCCGCTCCTCCAACTTCTGCTGAATGTCCATCAGCTGCAGGATCAGGATCACCGAGGCCAGAATGAAGATCACCAGCAGCGCCGACATAATGTCCGAGAAGGACATCCAGTACGGGTTTTCCTCATCGACGGCCACGTCATGCGACTTGCGAAAGCGCATCAGCGTGCCTCCAGCTCATCCAGAATCCCGCTCACCGCCTGGACGTTGCGATGCATCTGATCGGCATAGGCAAGCGAGACCTCGTTCCACTTGTTCATGCGGTCCTCAGTCTGCATACGCACTTCGGAGGCGTAGCTACGCAGCCACTCTTCAGCCTGCTTTTCAACTGCCTCCACTTGGGCACGCAGCGTCTCACCCAGCGTTGTAAATTCATGCCTTACGCCGGACAGGAATTCCTGCTGCGTCTGTTTCATGTCACCAAAGCCATTGCGTGCTTCACTTGCGGCCTGCTCGAAGCGCTGCGCGCCTTCGAGTAGTGCCGCCTGCAGCTGCGACAGCGAACTTGCCTGGCCCTGCAGTTGTGCAGCCAACGCGGCATTTTGTGTGCTCGCAGCTTCCACGCTCTGGGTTACTGCCTCCAGGCGCTGGCCCAGCGCATCAGCGGCCTGGCGAAGGTTGGCAGAAAGCAGGCCCAACTGATTGGCGCTGCTATCCATGTGCTTGCTGCTGGTCGCGGCCGCTTCAGTAGCCTGTTGCAGGCGCGTCATCAGCTGCTGATGCTGCTCAGCCATTTGCCTGCTCTGCTGCTGGGTAACCTGAACGGCGGACGCGATACCTGCCAGCAACTCCTGCTGCTGCGCAGCCATGTTTTCCAATTGTTCGTTACAGCGCTGCTGGCGGCTCTGTTCACGCTGCTCCGCCTGCACGCCGTACCCGCTGACCTGCTCATTGAAACTGCCGAGCAGCTTGCTGACCGTTTCCTCGAGATTGCGCTGTTGCGTCGCAGCGGCTTCGGCAATGGCGCCAATCTGCTGTTGGCTGGTCTGGCCCAGATTGCCGATCAGCTGCTGCTGTTGCGCCAGTACCGCCGCTTGCTGCTCCTCGTGGCGCTGTGCCCTGGCCTGCTCACGCTGCTCGGCGGCCCCCATCTGCGTATCGAGCTGCGTGTTCAGGTTCATCATCAACCGGGAGAACACCTTCTCCAGGTTGTTATGCCGCTCATTGCCCGCCTCGGCCATCACTCGCATCTGGTCCTGAGTGGAACTGGAGAACTTCTCCAGAAGCGCCGCCTGATTGGCACTGGACTCACTCAGCAAACGCTCGAACATCGCCTGCCGCTCTTCATCGCGGCGCTGCGCAGAGCCCAACTGCCCCTGCAACTGGCTCGACAGTCCGGCCATCAGCTCGCTGAAACGCTGCTCCAGCTGTTCCTGCCGCTGATCTGCAGAGCCAGCAATGCGTTGCAATTGAGCTTCGAACTGGCTGCTCTGCTGCTGCGCAACCTCCATCTGCCGTCCCTGTTGCTCGCTCAAACTGGTGAACAGCTGGTTCAGGCGCTCACTCATGCCGCTTACAGCCGCGTTCACGTCGGCAGCGGCCTGTTGCATCTGGCTGCCCTGCTCCCGGCCAACCGACGTCATACCGTCCATGAAGCTTCCAACCAGGGTTTCCAGCACCTGGGTAGATTGCTGGCTGGTAGTGCTGACCAACGTCTGAATAGCGGGAGCCATGATATTGTTCAGTGCATCGGTCAGCGCTGTCTGCATGGCCTCATTCATGCCATTGAGGGTTTCCTGCAGCCGATCGCCAATGCGCTCGTGCAATTCCTGCAGCGCTTCCTTGCTCTCCTTCCCGTATTCCGCGATATGCACCAGCGATTGCTCGGCGGGAATGCGTGGGTAGAGAAAGTCGATATCGTGCTGCAGCCGCTGAATATCATTCAGCGCACTACGCTCGAACATCTTCTCAATGATGTTCAGCAGCAGGCTGAAGGCAACGCCCCACACAGATGTCATGAACGCCACAGCAGCGCCGGAGATCAGCTTGTTGATGCCGCCCTTCAGCGCTTCGATCTCGTCGGACGTACCCACCAGCCCCTCAAGCCCGACGGTCAAACCAACGAAGGTACCCAACACACCGACCGCCACCAGGAAGCTGGGCGCCGCAGCCAGCAGGCGGCTAGCCGTCAGACCACTGGCCAGCGTGCGCGCATTGAAGAAATGCTCGGCATCCAGAGTGTTGAACAGCTTTTGCTGGTCGGACGACTGCACGAGACTTTCATCGAACTCGCGCCAGAGCATGCCGACATTGGATGCCTTCAGTTCCTGTGCCTTGTGCAGCGTTTCTCTTCGGCTGGCAGCCAGGGTGTCCTTGCTCTGCCCGTCCAGCAGCGAGCGCAGTGCACGCATGCGCGCTTTGAAATGCCGGAAATGCAGCATCAAGAAGAACAGCGAAAACCCGAAGATCAGTGCGGTGACCAACCAGAACCAGGCGCTGATGCCGTTAGGGTTGGCGCTGAACATATGGGCGAAATCGGGGATCAGGTGTTGCAGCAAATCCATCATGACCAAAGCGTCCGTTTAAAGCAGAGGGATCAAAGCAATTCGCGAATCAGGCTTTCACGCCGAAGCGTTCTTTCAATCGGTCCACCGTCCATCGCCACTTCGGGGTGGTTGGGCGGCAGATAGTGTTCTGGTTGCCGAACAGGCCGACTTCCTTGATGGCTTCGTTCAGCGGTAGGCTGAACAGCCACTCCACTGAGACGAAGTACTCACAACGCTCCGGGTCATCGGCCAGGTCACGGTGATAATTAGCGCCGTTGAGCAGTTCCAGCGCCGGCACCTCGGTGCCTTGATAGGGAATACGAAACTCGATGGCTGGGGTGGCATGGCTGGTAACCCGCGCAACGCCGACATAGCCGGCGCCGGGGACGTTTACCCAGATGCGGTCGCCAGGGCTGAGTACCTTCAGGCTGTTGCTGTACCAGCTGCCACCACCGCCGCAGATGAAGCCAAACTGCCGTGCCTCGGGCCAGGAGCGGCTGGGGCCGTGGCCGAAGGAGCAGTAGAACTCGCCGTTCCAGGGCTCGCTGGGTGTACCGGGCTTGGCCACAGCTGTGGGTTGCGGCGTCTCGGCTGGGTCGAGTAGCCAAGCGCGGCTGATCAGTTGCAGCTCACCGAGTTGGAACACCTGAAAGCACAGCACATTGATCGCTATATCGCGCTCGCTGAGGTAGCTGACGATGCGCTCGCTGCTGGCATCCAGCTCGACGGCGACGATAACGATCTGATGGCTCTGATTGAGCGACTCGGCATCCAGCGGCACGCCGAAACGCGCCTGGAAATCAGCAGCCAGATCGCCCTGCGGCTTGAAGCGCTGGTAGATGGCAGCAATCTCGTCCGCCTCCAGCCGCTCGACCCAGGCGGCATAGTCCAGCGCCTGCGCCACCACCTCACGTGGGGTGCGGTCGCGTTTGAGTTCGATCAGCACCAGCGAGGCATCCGGCGCCAGTGCCAGCAGGTCGATGCGACCACCATAGCCGGTGCTTTCCTGCTGACCGATCAGCAGCCAGGCCTCCGAAACCAATGCCGGTGCTGCGACGATCATATTCTCGAGCAACTGCTCGCTGACTAACCGCGCCGCCTTGAGGGCTACGGGTTGCGCTCCGACGGTCCAGACTTGCGTGCGTATAGGCATCCCTGCACTCCTGCGTTTAGGCCACGGCCTGCTCGACCAATGCGGTAGCCAGCCGTTCATTGAGTTGGCGAGCCTGGGTCAGGCGGGTTTTGAGTTGATCGCAGAGCGCCATCAGCTGATCGACTTTGGCGACGATACGGTGCTGTTCGATAATGGGCGGAACCGCAATTGGCATTTTCAGAAGAATGCCGTGATTTAGATTCACCATGGTTGTACCCACGGCTGCACCGGCCAGATAAGTGCGAACCGAATGGCACCGGAACAGAATCCAGACATAGGCTCTTGAAATTTCCGAAGTGAATCGGAGAACAAAGCTTCCGGTGCCACAGAGCCAGCCCTCCTCCGCTTCGGTGACCAGTGCTGCGCGCCCAACTTCACCACGTCGAGCCATAACAATATCTCCCGCCGATAATCGGTATGAATCAAGGCTTACAGCCCTCTCGGGCAAAAGAGAAACAGAACTGTCAGCGACTATGCGCCCATCGACCATGTGAGATGGGTTCACCAAGGGAACCCCTCCATCTACATAGTCTGATTGATGGATCAACGATCCAAATGGGCCAGTAGAAACATCCAATGCAAATTCGGCAAAGCGTTGCCACTTCCAGCCCGAAGGAGGCTCAAATGACATTTCGGACTCATCGATTTCAGCGAGCGGCTTCTGCTTCTTGAGCTTACCCTCAGCAACCAAACGGGCCTTTTCCTTGGCAATCCGCTTAAGCAACTCACTGGCCGGCTCATCGTTGGGATCCTGCGGCACCAGTTTGCCCATCACGGCCAGTTGCAGCAGGGTTTGTTTGAGGGCGTCAATACTGGATTCGGTGGTGAACAGGGTGTGGAAGTTTTCGGCCAGGCGGTGCCAGCTGGCGGCGAAGTCCTCAGCATCGGCGGCCTGAGTCAGGCTGCCGAGCATCGCTTGCACCAGTTGCGCGTGGGCGCTTTCGGCGTCGGCCTGCTGGGCTTCCAGGCGGTCGCACAAAGCCATTAGCTCATCGACTTTGGCGACGATGCGGTGTTGTTCGGCGAGTGGGGGCAGCGGGCAAGGTGTTTCATTAGCTCTTGCGATAGTGAGCGTATGTACGGTTGTACCCATGCTCTCTGAATGTATGGTGTTTACCCAAAGCGGCGACTCAAAGTATTTGAGAAGGTAGTCTGAATTATCACCAATGTAGTTTTTAAAAATCAGGACACTAGCATCCTTAAAATAAAAGCGATCATATACCCGCACACGATATGGGACGCCAATCGTTCCCACCCCTGTAAGCATTATGTCGCCGGATTCTGGAACTGACCCTCCAGTGGATAGCTCCTGATAAAGCTTTTCTGAAATGAATAGCTCATTGTCAACGAAGCCATCTTTGGCTAGCCGTACTATTTCCCGAGCGCGGTAGAAAGGAACTCCGCTAGCTTGCCAATCTTTCTGATGTACACGCGAGCTGGAGCCGATCAGACCCAACTCTCCAAGGCGCGACCACTCCCAACCGGCAGGCAGCTCAAACGGTTTTTCTTCGCTGATCTTTGCTAGAGGCTTGGGCTTTCTGATCTTCCCCTCAGCCACCAACCGCGCCTTTTCCTCGGCAACCCGCTTAAGCAACTCACTGGCCGGCTCATCACTGGGATCTTGCGGCACCAACTTGCCGCGCACCGCCAGTTCCAGAATTAGCTCACGCAGCTTTTTGATGCCATTGGGCGCGCCGGCCAGCAGCGGCAGGTTATCGGTCAGCAAAGCGGTCATGGGCGGGTTTCCGGGGCAAGCATGTTCATGATCAGGCGGATCAGGGTGTCTTTCTGTGCGGGGGCGGATTCGGCGACCAGCAGGGTCAACGCCGCCAGGCCGGTGTCGTTGATCACGGCGTTGCCCTCGGCATCAAGCAGGCGGTCGTTGCGGTGCAGGAAGTCGACGAAGAGGTAGGCGCCACTGCGTTTATTGCCATCGGCAAAGGGATGGTTCTTGACCACGAAGTACAGCAGGTGGGCCGCTTTGCTCTCAAGGCTCGGGTAGGCCGGTTCGCCGAAGACGCTTTGTTCGAGGTTGCCGAGCAGCGCCGCCAGGCCGTCGCCGCGTTCACGAGCGAACAGGTCGCTGGCTTCGCCACGGGCCATCAGCTGGACTTTGAGCTCGGCCAGCTGCCGGCGCGCCTGGTTAGCATCGGGCAACTCACCGCCGGGGCTGCCCGTTGGCTCGGTGAGCAGGCCTTCGTCGTAGCGCTGCAGCCAGAGGAAGGTCTGGGTGTAGCGGCTGACGATTTCCACTAGCCCACGCCCGCCGGCTTCGCCCAGTTCGGGCGTGCGAGCGGCCTTGCGCACCAGTTCCAATGCCGCCTCCAGCTCGCGAGCGTTGGCCTCGAAGCGTTCGCGGTTGAGACTGTAGCCGCGGGTCAGGTGTTGCTTGAGTACCTCATTGGCCCATTGGCGAAAGCGCGTGCCTTCACGGGACTTCACCCGGTAGCCGAGAGAGATGATCACGTCGAGGTTGTAAAAGGTCACCGGCTTGTCAGAGCCAGCAATGTGCAGATTTTGCACATTGCTTTCACGCTCCAGCTCGCCCTCGGCGAAGACGTTGCGGATATGCCGGCCGATCACGGTGCGGTCACGGCCGAACAGCTCGGCCAGCTGCTCCTGGCGTAGCCATACGCTGTCGTGCTCGACGGTGACGGCGATCTGGCCGCTGGCACTTTCATAGATCGCGACGTCGCTCATGGCCGCTCCAGCGCCTCGGCCAGCACGGCCTTGAGCTGGTCGCGCAGCTGGCTGATTTCGCCTTGCAGCTGGGCGTAGTCTCGTAGCAACTGGTCCGGGTCGTGGCTGATCTGCTCGCCGACATGGGGGTTCTTGCAGTCGAGGTTCCAGTTGCGAGCTTTCAGTTCATCCAGGCTGACCTTCCAGGCGAACTCGTTTTCCACGCGTGCGGCAAAGCCATCGGCCTCAGTGCCCCACCAGGCCTCTTCCACGGCGAACTCTTCGATGCGCATGGGGCGCGTCTTGGAGTAGTTCTTAACGCCTGCCGGGTACTGGTGCTCGTAGAACCACACCTCTTTGGTCGGCGTGCCCTTGGTGAAGAACAGCAGGTTGGTCTTGATGCCGGTGTAGGGGTTGAACACACCGTTGGGCAAGCGAACGATGGTGTGCAGGTTGCACTCGGTGAGCAGCTTTTCCTTGATGCGGCTTTTGATGCCTTCACCGAACAGGAAGCCGTCAGGAAGCACCACTGCAGCGCGGCCGCCCTCTTTCAGCAGGTGCATGATCAGCACCAGAAACAGGTCAGCCGTTTCGCGGGTACGGAAGGCGGCCGGGAAGTTGGTTTCGATACCGTCTTCTTCCATGCCGCCAAACGGTGGGTTGGCGACGATGCAGTCGACCCGCTCTTTCGGGCCCCAGCTGATCAGCGGACGGGCCAGGGTATTGTCGTGGCGGATCTGGTTCGGCACTTCGATGCCATGGAGGATCATGTTGGTGGTGGCCAACAGGTGCGGCAGCGGCTTCTTCTCCACACCGTAGATGCTCGCCTGCAGTACCCGCTCATCCTCGGCGGTTTTTACATAGCGGCTGCGCTTGTGCTCGATGGTACAGGTGAGAAAGCCGCCGGTGCCGCAGGCCGGGTCCATCACCTTCTCGTCCAGCTTGGGATCGACCATGCGCACCATGAATTCGGTGACCGGGCGCGGCGTGTAGAACTCACCGGCGTTACCGGCGTTCTGCAGGTCGCGCAGCAGTTGTTCGTAGAGGTTACCGAACTCGTGGCGCTCCTGCGCCTTGTTGAAGTCCACGCCCTGCTGGATCTTATTGATCACCTGGCGCAGCAGTTGGCCGGACTTCATGTAGTTGTAGGCGTCTTCGAACACGCTGCGCACCACAAAGGCGGATGGCGTGTTGCTGTATTCGTGCAGGTTCTGTAGCTGCGGGAACAGGTTGTTGTCGATGAAGTCCTTCAGCGCATCACCGGTCATGCCTTCCGGGTCGGCAGCCCAGGTGCGCCAGCGGCAGCTTTCGGGGATGGGCGAGCGGTAGTTGTCGTCCATCAGCTCCCATTCCAGCTCGCGGTCATCGAAGATCTTGAGGAACAGCAGCCAGACCAGCTGGCCGATGCGCTGGGCGTCGCCGTCGACACCCACGTCTTTGCGCATGATGTCCTGGATGGATTTGATGGTGGAGCTGATGGACATGCTTACTTCCTAAACAGATTGTCACGATGCCAGGCCAGGTAGCCGCGATGACGCGGGTCGATCTGGCGCAGGCGAAGGTCGGGGGTGATATTGAGCGCTCGAGCGCTGTCGGGGTCCAGATCCTCGCCAAGGAGAATCTGCCCATGGTCATCGAAGCTGATCAAGCCTTGGTCGAAGGCCAGGTCAAGGTTTGGTGTCAGCAGGAGCCCGTTGAACTTGTCGAGCCGCTCTGCCCCACTGGCGGCGCGCCAGGGTTTGATGTGTGAGGCGCGCAACAGCGTCGGCACGCAGCAGTCGGTGACGGCACAGCCGCCCCAATACCCAAGCAGTTCATCGCGATAGCCGCTTTGACCGACGCGCGCCTTGATCAAGGCGTCGCGTTCGGTGTCTGTCAGCGCGATGTCTTCTGGTAGAACCTGGGCTAAGTCGGCGGAGTGCTCCGAGTTCGAAACCAGCGTCCGCGACTCGCCTAGTAGTTGATCGACCAGCATCAGCAAGGCTGCGCTGTTGTGGAATCCTACATCCACACCATAGGCAATGTCGCTTGCCCCTCCGTTGCGCCGCTTAGGAAAGCCGCGCAGATTGCTGTTGTGGTAGTAGCGCGTATGCCCCCTTGCGATACCGGGCAGCGATAGCAGGTCTTGCACGTCAGCCTCGTACTGGGGATGAAGCACGAGAGGCGCTTGCAGGCGAGCGTGGATACTGCTGCTTTGCTTGACGTACACAGGGGACGCCAAGTCTGGATGATCTAGGCGGACTACTTTCAGGCCTGATTGGGCCGGTTTCGTAAACCCTCGCTGCTGCAAAGTCGTAATGACTTCGTTAATGCTAAGCATGCCGACATCCGGGGTGGGTACTGCATGCTTTGCTACCGACTGCAGCTCGCTTAAACGCGGCGCTTCATTGGACGCTTCGCCTGATATCCATCCCATTTGCTGCAGTGCTGCCTTAACCTCTGGATACATGCAGGCTCTGCTTTCCCCTGTTTCTGGATCATCATCAAAGCCAGCAATGGCATAAACCTTCCACTTCGGGCTAGGGATACCAAGCGCTGTAATAAGTTTGCCGCCCAATCTTCCATATTGGATATTCGCTACTTGGAAGCTGGCTTTCCCTACCAGGGCAGCCAACTGCGTCATGGTGCATGCGTGCCCAGGAAAGCGAGCGTGCGCGATGAGCATGTCACGCTGTAGCGCTGTTATTTCTGGCTCGATGGTGCGTAGCGCACGGATGTATTCGTCCGTGCCTGGAGGGGTAATTCCACGTAGCGTGGCCCCCTTGGGCGCTGATGCCATTTGTATTTCCAAAGAAGGCTGCAAGTCGGTTACGTTTTGAGTGGCTGTCGCTTAGCGGACAGCGCGGCTAGCCGAAGGCATCAAGAGCCATACAACTCAGCCTCTAGATCGTGAATGGCTTGCTGATAGCCAGGCTTACCGCCAAACGCCCTCACAAGTTCCACAGGTGCACCTAACTGGCTGAAGGGTTCAAGCTGCAAGATCTTGATGTCTTCAATGTGCTCAATGCCCGTATCGGCGTACTTGTCGAGCAACGCCTCGAGCACCTGACGCGCAGCGCCGGAGTATTTGGCGAAGTAGTTGCGCTTCTTGACCTGGTCGGCACGCTCGCGACGCGATAAAGCGGGCTGGTCGAAGGCGACATGGCAGATCAGGTCGAACGGATCCAATAGCTTGCCCTGCTTCTTTTCCACTTCTTCGGCCAGGGCTTCCCACATCACGCCCTGAGCAGCCAATTCGTCAATGATCGCCCTCTTCTGCTCGGCATCACTCCAGCGGCGGAGAAAGTCGTCCAGCGAAGCGAACTGCTTTTTTACGCAGGTGCGGGTGTAGTCGTTCAGCGACTCGGTAATGAGCCGGCCGTCCGGACCGTAGTACTGCACGCGCTCGGCGATGACATAGATCGGAATGCTGTCGATGACGTACTTGATGCGCTTTTTGCCGCCCTCTTCGCCAGTGAACTCCAGCTCACCGGCCTCGGCCTCGCTGCCTGCGGTAATACCGTCGCCTTCCGACAGATCGTCCGGCGGGACCGGAGGCTCATCGCTTGACGGAGCGTAAATCACAACGGGATCGCCATCGAAGGCCGGATCGGCAAACAGCTCGGTGGCCTTCTTGAAATCCATGATGGTGAACCAGTATTTGCCGAAATCCTCGTTGATGCGGGTGCCCCGTCCGATGATCTGCTTGAACTCGGTCATGGATTTGATGTGCTGGTCGAGCACTACCAGCTTGCAGGTCTGGGCATCAACACCGGTGGTCATCAGCTTGCTGGTGGTGGCAATGGCCGGGTAGCGCGACTCAGGGTCGATAAAGTTGTCCAGCTCGGCCTTGCCTTCCTGATCATCCCCAGTGATACGCATGACGTACTTGCGATTCTCGGCCACGCGCTCAGGATTGAGGTTGACCAGCGCCTGCCGCATACGCTCGGCGTGGTTGATGTCGTCGCAGAAAATGATGGTCTTCTGGTACGGATCGGTGGCTTTGAGAAACTCGGTGACCTTCTGCGCTACCAGCTGAGTGCGCGCCTCGATGACCAGGGTGCGGTCCATGTCCTTGAGGTTGTAGATACGGTCTTCGATCAGCTCGCCATTTTTATCGAGCATGCCCTTGGGTGGCCGCCAGCCTTGCAGGTCTTTGTCGAAATCGATCCGAACCACCTTGTACGGTGCGAGAAAGCCGTCTTCGATACCTTGCTTCAAGGTGTAGCTGTACACCGGCTCACCGAAGTAGGTGATGCTGGAAACCTCTTTGGTTTCCTTCGGCGTGGCGGTGAGGCCGATATGGGTAGCACCAGAGAAGTAGTCAAGAATCTCTCGCCAGGCTGAATCCTCCGCTGCGCTGCCTCGGTGGCATTCGTCAATCACGATCAGATCGAAGAAGTCTCGGGAGAACTGCTTGTAGACGTTCTGCTCTTCTTCGGCACCGGTCACGGCCTGATACAGCGACAGGTAGATCTCGTAGGACGTATCGATCTGCCGCTTGGCGATCTTGGTCATCGCCGCGCCGAAGGGCTTGAAGTCGTTGTTCTTGGTCTGGTCGACGAGGATGTTGCGGTCGGCCAGAAAAAGGATGCGTTTCTTCTGCTTCGACTTCCACAGCCGCCAGATGATCTGAAAGGCGGTGTAGGTCTTGCCGGTGCCGGTGGCCATGACCAGCAGAATGCGATCCTGCCCTCGCGCGACGGCCTCAACGGTGCGATTGATGGCGTTGGTCTGGTAGTAACGCGGCATGCGCCCCGAGCCGTCGTCGTAGTACGGCGCCTCGGCCTTTTGCCGAGCATCACCTTCGAGGCCCTTCCAGCGGCAATAGCGCTGCCAGAGTTCGATGGGGCTTGGGAACTGGTCGAGGCTCAGCTCCGTTTCGACCTGATCACCCGTGCCGCTGCGGTCGTGAAACAGGAAGCCATCGCCGTTGCTGGAAAAAACGAACGGCACGTCCAGCGCTTCGGCATATCCCAGCGCCTGCTGCATACCCGAGCCCAGAGAGTGCTTATTGTCCTTGGCCTCAATAACGGCAATCGGAAGGTTCGGCTGATGATAGAGAATGTAGTCAGCACGGCGTGACTCGCCGCGGCTGTGCAGCTTGCCGCGCACAATGATGCGCCCTTTGGTGAAGCTGACTTCTTCACGGACCTGCTTCTGAATATCCCAGCCCGCCATGGCGATCGCAGGCGAGATGAATTTGCTGCAGATATCCCGCTCGGATAATGACTTCTTGTCCATGCGCCGGTCCCAAAAACGATAGCAATTCGGACGCCCCGACAAGGGCGATACATGCCCGAGCCGAACAGCCTGAGGAAGCGAGTATGCATTAATGAAAGCGCGCTTGAAGGCCATCCTTGACGTGCAGCAGCACCGCTAAGAGATGCTGCGATGGCCACAATATCTTTGTGCCATCATCGGGTAAAGCTAAACCCCTAGCGGCCCGCTAAACGGATCTATTCAGATCCACTTGCTCAACTTGAAGCAACGTCGCGCGATCTATCACGTCGGTGTGAATTTACCCCAAGCTGGCTAACCAAGGCCGGATGATCGCTTTGCGCTCCTCCAAACTAAGCGTGGCGACGCCCTCCTTCACCAGCGCCCGCTTATCTCCAGTATGCGGGTTTGCCACATAGGTGGTTATAGAGGGCAGCGTGTTCGGGTTCGCGCTCCACCGTAAATTGAACGCCGCCAGTTTGGGAAACCAGAATTGGCTGGCGTATGGCAAATTGTCGTGAATCCACCAAGCCAGCGGCGTCCAGTCCTGCCGCTCCTCATACCAGGGCAACAACGCCGGCACCACAACACAAGCGGTCGCACCCAGATAGCCGTCGGTATCCAAGTAATCCCAAATATGCCCACCGTAGTTGCTCTCGTTTGCGGCGCAACTATATTGGTTTTTGTTTTCTGCGCCCTTCGCATTGACTGCCGGAGCCCGATAGGCGGAGCGAATGCAGATCCGGCCAAAACGATCTTGGAGCGGCTCCAGCAATAATTCGCAAAGCTGACGCCCAGCCTCAATGGCACGGTCAGGGTAATCCGGGATGTTGGGAATGCCTTCAATCTGCGAGATTTCCGAGTACAGGAAGTCTCGCATGAAGAAGTGCTTGGATAGCCTTACGCGCCCTAAATCCTCTAGGGTGGCCACCGTAGCCGGCTTTTTCATCTGTAGTTGCTCCTTGCTGCCGCGTTGGTGAGTTCTGTACTGCAGTTGCCTTTGGCACCCGCTGTTGCAGTCGCAGAGTGGACGGCTCTGCTTAATGAGTCAGCCGCTCACACAATATGTCTACGGAGAAGACACATCTAGTCTGGCTACGTGTACAGGTAAAGTTTTCGAGCGGGATCATCCAGGTCCAGAGCTCGTGCAGGTCTGGGTACGGCCGGCGAAGCCCGCAGACGCATGCCTCATACCGAGGCTGTAGGCTGCATAAGAAAAAGCTCAGCGTCTTTGCCATCAAAACAGGAATTGGACGGCCGCCGATATGGTCAGCCCGGAGAGCCGGTACGCATCGCTGAAATGTCCATTTCCGTGCGTACCACCTTGCGCACCACGTTTTGCGTACCAGCACTGAGGTGGTATCCAAGCGGCGGTATCCAAAACGGTATCCACCCAAACCAGACAAATGCCACGTTCCCATCCCAGCCTGGGCGGCGTGGCGCAGAGCGCAGCCGGCAAAGGAGCAGCCCCAAGGCCACTTCGTCCACGGAATGACGGAGGAACTCAATTGCGTGTGTTTCAGCAAACCATACGAAGCCAATGATCTGCCAGCATCGCTCATCGGCCCAGCTCACTCGGGAAGGCTACCGAAACGTAACCCCGGCGTAACCCCGACCCAGAAACGAAAAAGGCCCGCATAGCTGCGAGCCTTGATTTCATTGGTGCCGGAGACAGGAGTCGAACCTGCGACCTTCGCATTACGAATGCGCTGCTCTACCTACTGAGCTACACCGGCGCCAGGCGGCGGATTATCGGAGGTTATGCGATCGGACTCAAGCCCACCGCGCGCTTCGCGAACGGCAACCCGCCGGCGCTCCGTCAGTGCGGCCGTGAGGCCGGTTGGCCGTGATCGCGCTCTAGGTCGTGCTTTACCTGGCTGGCCAGATGCTCACCTTCGGCACTGGCCATTTCGTAGCCTTCACGGGCCTTGTGCTTGAGCTTGCCGGTCAGCTCGTCGCTCTTCTGACCCATCAGTTCGTCTTCACGACGGGTCGGTGGAACGGTAGCAGCCAGCAGAGCACCCAGGGCAATACCCATGGCGCCAAGGGCCAGCGGCTGCTCGTTGAGCAACTGGCTGAAACCACCACGAGCGCGATCGGCGGTGTGCTTCAGGCTTTCCGCCGCCTGACGGCTGGAGTCGCTGACCCGATGGCGGGCGCTGCCCAGACTACTGGAGGCGTCATGACTCATCTGAGCCGCCTTGTCCTTAACGCCGGTGCCCTGCTGCTTCAGGCCAGAGGCCTTGGCCGCGAGCTTGTCGGTCATCGACGGGCCGCTGGAAGCGTGGGCACTGTAATCCGGGCGACGATTCTGCCCGGCCATCAGCCAGACCAATCCGATGCCGGTAAGCAAGGTGGGCACGGGGTTAGCCTTCACCGTATCGCTGAGATTGTGCAGGAACTCACCGCCACCACCTTTGGCGTAGCCCAGTGCGGTGTCGATCATCTGCCCCGGCGACAATTTGCTCTCCAGAGCATGGACGATGTTGCCGATCTCGGCACGCTGCTGATCGATCTCGCGTTCGAGCGTGCTCGGGTCTTTCTGCGCTTCCAGATCTATCTGATTGTGCGTACTCATGCGTGCCCCCTGACGATTTCTTTGTCCTTCTGCAGAGAATGGATGGTGCGGTCAGGCTTCAACGAAGACGCTTCGAATTTCTTCTTGCCCGCCGAGACCATGATCAGGCCTACCACCACCACGACCACGCCGACGATCAGCGCAGCGAGCCACAGCTCCATCATCGTTCCGAGGAAGTACACTGCCGACATCAGCAGCACGATGAAGCCAGCCAGCAACACGGCACCACCGGTGGCCACGCTCGCGGCGCCGGCTTTGGTGGCACGGATGGATTCGCTCAGCTCGGCCTTGGCCAGAGCCAGCTCCTTGGTGAACAGTGACGGCACTTCACGCGTCAGCTGCCGCAACAGGCCGCCCACGGAAGTGTCGTGCTCGGGGTTCGCCGCCGGTTCGTAAGGCGTGTTCAGGTTACGTTGCTCGTTCATCGATTCAGCCCTCCGTTTGTGCCTCTGCCGTTGGCGCCGATGCCGTTGGTGCTGCCCGGCGTCGAGGTCATGCCCGCATTGCTGACGCTGCCGACCGTACCGCCCGATGCGCCGCTTGAAATGCGCGAATCGAGTTCGGCCTGGCTCGGCAGGGTTTCAGCTGTCACGTCAGCCGGAACGCCCAGTGGCGAAGTGGGATGCGGTCGAGCAGCATCGGAATGGCCGTAATCGGTGGTGGGCTCGCGTGCCGTCGTGTGGGTGCGATTACTCGAAGCCCGCGCAAAGCGGGTCAGGCCGAAGCCGAGGGCGACGCTGCCGGCAATGAACAGGCCCGGATTGTTGCGCGCCAGGCGGTTCACCTCGCCGACCAGCTCGTCGACGCTCTTGCCGCGCAGGTTGTCGGCCAGGTCGACCATGCTCTGAGCAATGTCGGACACGTAGTGGGACAAGCCGGTGCTGTCCTGATTTTCCAGCTCTGCGGCGGCAGCCTTGGCGCTTTGCGCGACCTTTTCCAGTTCGTCGGCAGCGGTGCCGCGATAGCTGTCCAGCTGTGCCTTGCCCTGATTTTTCAGCTGTTCGCCGGCTTCGGCTGCCTTGGCCTTGATGTCCTCGCTGGTCGCACCCTGGCTGACCCCGGAGCCACTCATCGGGGCCACGCCATTGCCGGACGACGAACTGCTCGACTGTCCGCTGGAGGCGGCCTTCTGCGGCGTGCCGGTGCCGGCTTGGCCGCCGTAACCTGTGATTTCTTCATCGGGTGTCGTCATTTTGTCCACCTTTATAGGGTTATGGATTGGCCGGATGACCACGGTCCGTTGAAGCACAGCGATGCGGATCGCCGCGGCCGTGCAATGTAAGTGCGCACATAAATGGTGACCGGACCCCATTTTTCGAGTTCCGTGGCTCGGGCCAGACGGTTCCGGCGTTCGCTGGCGGGCTATCGCGGCGGCGCCGGTAGTGGACGAGCGAGCCGGACAGCGCTGGTTTGCTGGCGCTCTGCCCACGATGCGCCTGCAGGCGGCATCGCGACTGGGCTACGGATCGGCGTACGAAAACAAGCGAAACGGCGCGCGACGGCGCGTTTGTGACCGAATGGTCGAAGGTAGCCGGCGCCGGGCTGTCTCGAGCGAGCCGACGAGCTGTAGCAGACAGGCTGGGCGCTGAAACGCAAAAACGGGCCCGAAGGCCCGTTCTTGCTTGAGGGGTGAAGTCCTTACAGCGGACCGATGCTGGTGCAGCTGTGCGCGGTCTTGGCGTGCTTCTGCAGAATCGGCAGCTGCGGGCGGTGCTTGCCACTGGTCACGTCCAGCGACAGTGCGTACTCGCCCCACCAGGGACCTGCTGCCCAGTAAGTGCTGGGGATGCAGTTCTGACGCAGGTAAGACAGCAGGTTGTCAGTGGCCACCAGGGCGGACGGCGAGAAGTCCGGAATACCGTGCTCACCGATGTAGCCACGCAGCTTGTTCTGCTTCAGCCAGTCGACGAAGGGCTTGACGCGATTGACACCGATCATCGGGTCGAACTTTTCGTTCTTGTCGAAGTAGTTACCGGAGAAATCCTTGTCGATGTACATGTGTGCTTCGTACACCAGGTTGTTCTTCGGATCGCGCATCCACGGGTTGCTGATCAGCTGAGTGTTGTAGTGCGGCCAGTGGAAGGCACTGGACCAGCGGTCACCGGCCACGTAGATCCAGCGCTTGGAATCCACGGTGCGGATCGCCTGAGCAGCAGCGAGGGCGGCCTGCGGCCAGAGCCCATTGGTCGAATGTGGCTCGTTCATCAGACCGTAACCTTCCACCGCCGGGTGGTTGACCACTTCCTGCGCAATCTGCTTCCACACCGCCGCGAACGAGCTGATGGGTACTTCGTTCGAGCCGATCAGCTTGTTGAAATAGCGGTAGTAGTTGTGCAGGTCGAGGATCACCTTGACGTTGTGCTTCTGCGCGAAATCCAGCGACTGCTTCAGGCGCGCAAGTTCTGTGGCATTCAGCGGCGTGTTCAGCTTGGGCTGGATACGCTCCCAGAGGAACGGCAGGCGTACCAGCGGCATGCCGAGGTCGGCGTACTTCTTGTAGTACGACTCGGCCGGGTAGGTGTAGTTGGTGCCGTGTGTACCGGGAACCACCGACGGGCCGAAGCCTGCACCGGACAGGTTGACGCCAACCAGCAGCGGTTTGCCATTGGTGGTGCTCGGCGCTGACGGCGCTGGGCTCGGGGCCGGCGCTACAGCAGCAGGCGGCGTGGTGACCGAGGGAGCCGAAGGCGTGGCGGAGGTGCTGACCACGGAGACCGTCTTCGGGTAACCGATAGCAGCGCCGTTGATGGCCGCGCCTTCCAGGAACACGCTCATGTTGCTGCCGACCAGTTGGGTACGCAGAACCTTGCGCACCTGGCCGTCAGCCAGTTTTACCGATGCACCGGTCTTGAAAGCGGCGACGTTGGCGCTGGTTGCCTGGATGGAGAACCCGGCGGACGCACGGAACACCCCGTTCAGCCACTCATTGTTGGTGAAGCTGTTCAGGTTGCTGGTGGCAACGACCGAAGACGAAGGTGCGGTCGGTGCCGGAGCAGTTGCGGTAGTACCGGCGAGGGTCAGCTTGTTGGGCGCGCCCACTACACTTCCGTTAACCGCGGCGCCTTCGAGGAAGACGCTCATGTTGCTACCGACGACTTGTGCCTGGGTAATCTTGCGAACCTGACCATCGGCCAGTTTTACCGAAGCACCGACTTTGAAGTTGGCCTTATTGCCATCGTTGGCGGGAATGGAGAAGCCCGGCGACTTGCGCCAGACACCATTGAGCCAATCGGTGTTGGTAAAGGAATTAATGCTGGTGGAGTAAGCAGTCGCAGTCGACGGCGCGGTTACTGCAGGCGCCGCGGTAGCGGGAGCCGAAGTTGCGGCAGCCACGGTTGCGACCGACTGCGGTGCACCCACCTTGTTGCCATCGAGCTTGGCGCCATCAAGGAACACACTCATGTTGCTGCCGACGACCTGCGCGCGGCTGATGGTGCGCACTTGGCCGTCCGCCAGGCGAACCGAGGCGCCCGCCTTGAAAGCCGCCTGGTTGGCATCCGTTGCTGGAATGGAGAAGCCTGCGCCAGTGCGCCAGACGCCATTAAGCCAGTCGGTATTGGTAAAGGCGTTGACCTTGGTGGAAACGGAGGCTGCAGCGACAGCGGTAGCTGCAGCAGCGTAAGGAACAGTTGCTACGGTTACGCCACCCATGAGGGCAGCCATGGCGATGGAAGCGACGAGTGCCTTACGGGCACCGGTAAACAGGTTGGTGGACATTGAGTCTCTCCGGAACTTACTACTTCAAAGGCCCAGCCTTCGAAAAGTGACGGGAGGTCGATAAGTCGTGGGGCGATACTGGAAGGAACCGCGGTGTCACAACAAACGAACCGTTCTACAAGAAATTTCCCGCCGTCCACCCCCTGAACAAACCGGTAAATCGTCTTGCGTGGCGGCTTTATAATAGGTTCGAAAAAATAATGGAAATCTTTGTGGCGGAAAAAGATCGCCAATAAGCCGCCATATATCTGTCACCGATATTATGTTGCCATTATATAAACGGGTACAGATATCGATTTGATATGACGCTTAGCCCCCTTGTTAGAGGAATTTGTCGTTCCGCTTGCGACGGTTTTTTGAATTCGCCAACTTTCAAACGGCATTAAATCCTATGATTTTGTCCCGACGAACGGCACCGCATAATTGCGCGAAACGGCAGGGATTAATCCCTATATAAGGGTGACGCTCGGGCAACCGTCGGCGCGCTTTCGAGGTCCAACATGAGGATCAACAGACGCAGGCGGAGGTTAGCGATGAGCCATAAGTTCAAGGTCGGCGATCACGTGAGCTGGAACTCGGAAGCGGGACGAGTCCGCGGTCGCATCACTAGGGTGCACACGGCCGACACCGAGTTCATGGGCCGGACCCGGCGTGCCAGCCCCGAAGCACCGCAGTACGAGATCAAGAGCGACAAGACCGATCACGTGGCGATGCATAAAGAGTCGGCGCTGACCAAACTGGACTGATTGCATGACTGACACGCTGACCGTCTGGACCATCGGCCATTCGAACCGCCCGCTGGAGGCCTTTGTCGAGCTGCTGCAGCTGCACGGCATCGAAGCCATCGCCGACGTGCGCCGCTTCCCCGGTTCGCGGCGGCTGCCACAGTTCGGCAGCGAGGCGCTGCGGGGTGCATTGGGTGAGGCGGGTATCGGCTATGCCTGGTTCGAGGAGCTTGGCGGTCGCCGACGGCCGCTTGCGGATTCGCCCAACCTGGCCTGGCGCAACAGCTCCTTTCGCGGCTACGCCGATCATTTGCAGAGCGACGAATTCAACCGCGGGCTCAACCGTTTGCTGGAAATGGCGGGCCGGCAACGCACCGCGATGATGTGCGCCGAGGTGCTCTGGTGGCGCTGCCACCGCTCACTGGTATCGGATGTGCTGAAAACCCGAGGTATCGAGGTGCTGCACATCCAGGACGAGAAGCCGCCCGCCGCCCACCCTTTCACTGCCCCGGCACGGCTGGTCGACGGCCAGCTGAGCTATGCCGCAGGCAAGGGCGTGCCGCTGAGGAAGGAAGCTGGCAGCCAGATCGACCTGGATCTTTAGCCCATGACGCGCATCAGGGGCGCTCGATGCGGTCCGGGTGGATGACGATGCGGCCCTGCTTGTAGAGCCCGCCGATGGCCTTCTTGAAGTTGCCCTTGCTGACACCGAACCGCCGCGCGATCTCTTCGGCCGGGCTCTTGTCGCTCACAGCCAGTACGCCCTGATTTTCCTCCAGTTGCTGGAGGATCAGCGCCTGCAGCGCATCGGTCGCCTCGCTGCCGATCGGCTGCAGGCTCAGGCTGATCTTGCCGTCGGCGCGCAGCTCGCGGATGTAACCCCGCTCACGCATGCCGCCGCGCAGGAACTTGAACACCTCATTCTTGTGGATCAATCCCCAGTGCTGGCCGTTGATGATCGCCTTGTAGCCGAGATCGGTCGGTTCGACGATCAGCAGGTCCACCGCGTCGCCCACCCGGTAGCGCGCCGGCGTCTTGTCCAGATGGCGATCCAGCCGTGCGGTGGCGGTGATGCGACGGGTGCGCTGGTCAATGTACACGTAGACCACACAGTAGTCGCCGACTTGCAGCGGCCGCTTCTCCTCCGAGTGCGGCAGTAGCAGATCCTTGGGCAGCCCCCAGTCGAGGAAAAGCCCGACGCGGTTGATTTCCGCCACCTTGAGACTGGCGAACTCGCCGACCTGCACCCTGGGCTTCTCCGTGGTCGCGATCAGCTTGTCCTCGCTGTCGAGGTAGACGAACACGTTCAGCCAGTCGTCCACCTCGGTCGGCACATCCTTGGGGATGTAGCGGTTGGGCAGCAGAATCTCGCCATCCGGCCCGCCGTCGAGGTAGAGGCCGAAACCGGTGTGCTTGACGATCTGCAGGCTGTTGTAACGTCCGATGGCGGCCATGGCGGGTGTCCCAGTGATGAAGGCGGCGATTCTAGCGGCGCGGCAAGGCATAAGCGATGACTGAATCCCCTGCCTTGGTGCCCAGCGAGCCATGCCCGCCGGCGACCACCACCACCATCTGCCGCCCGGAACGGCTCTGGTAGGTCATCGGCGTCGCCTGGCCGCCAGCCGGCAGGCGCGCCTTCCACAGCTCGCGACCGGTACTGACGTCGTACGCACGCAGATAGTAGTCCAGCGTGCCGCTGAGAAACGCCACGCCACCGGCGGTGACCATCGGCCCGCCCAGGCTCGGTACTCCCATCTTGAACGGCAGCGGAATCGGCGAGCGATCCCGCACGGTGCCGTTCTTGCGCAGCCAGTGGGTCTTGCCGGTGCGCAGGTCGGCGCCCGCCACATAGCCCCACGGCGGCGCGGTGCACGGCAAGCCGATCGGCGATACGAAGGCCTCCAGTTCCACCGCGAATGGCGAGCCGAAGTTCTCGTTGAGAAACGGCTCCTTGTCCGAGACATAGGTCGTCTCGTCGTCCTCACGCGGGATCAGCCGCGAAGTGAAGGCCAGGTACGCCGGTGTGCTGAACACCATCTGGCGTACCGGATCGACCGCCACCCCACCCCAGTTGAAGACGCCGAAGTTACCCGGATGAACCAGCGTGCCCTGGGTGGAGGGTGGCGTGTAGCGTCCCTCGTAGCGCAGCGAATGGAACTGGATATGGCACATCATCTGGTCGATCAGCGTGGCCCCCCAGAGGTCCTTGCCCTGCAGCTTCGGCGGTTCGTAGGACAGTGCCGACGCAGGCTGCGTGCTGGCGACCCAGTCGCCTTCGGCCGCACCTTGTGGCGCGGGCACCTCCCGCACCGGCAGGATCGGCTCGCCGGTGCGGCGGTCCAGCACATAGATGTCGCCCTGCTTGGTCGGCGCCACCAGCGCCGGCACCGGCCCCTCCTCCGTCTGGATGTCGATCAGGCTAGGCTGTGCCGGCACATCCATGTCCCAGAGGTCGTGCCGCACGGTCTGGAAAACCCAGCGCAGCTGGCCGCTATCCAGGTCGAGCGCCACGATGGAGGAGGAAAAACGCTCGCTGTTCTCGCTGCGCCGCCCGCCCCACTGATCCGGCACCTGGTTGCCGAGCGGAATGTAGACCAGCCCCAGCGTCTCGTCCGCGCTGGAAATGCTCCAGCTGTTCGGGCTGCTGGCGCTGTATGTCTGCCCGGCAGCGATGGGCGCGGTCTCGTCGGGGTTGCCCGGGTCCCAGTTCCACAGCAGCTTGCCGGTATAGACGTCATAGGCGCGAATGACCCCGGACGGCTCGTTGGCGCGCACGTTGTCGTTCACCGCGCCGCCGATGATCACCCGGTCGCGCGCGACCACCGGCGGAGAGGTCGAGTAGTAGAAACCCTCTTTTACGTGGGGCATGTTGGCCCACAGGTCCACTTCGCCGTTGTCGCCGAAGCCGGGGCATATCTCGCCGGTTCTGGCATCCAGCGCGATCAACCGGGCGTCGGCAGTGGGCATGAACAGCCGCTGGCGACAGCTCTGCGCCTGGCTGGAGGCGGGAGCGGCATGATAGGAAAGCCCACGACAGGTCAGGTGCTGGCGGTTGACCGAATGCGGCACCTTGGGATCGAAGCGCCAGCGCTCTTCGCCGGTCTCGGCATCCAGGGCGATCACCAGGTTGTGCGGCGTGCACAGGTAGAGGCTGTCGTCGACCTTCAGCGGAGTGACCTCGTAGGTGGTCTCGTCCGGGTCGTCCGGACCGCGCAGATCGCCGGTCTGGTAGTGCCAGACCGGCTCCAGGCGCTCGACGTTCTGCGGAGTGATCTGCGCCAACGGCGAATAGCGCTGGCCATGCTGGGTACGCCCGTAGGCATGCCAGTCGCCCTCCGGCACGCTGTCGTCGACGGCAGGCGCATCGGCCAATGGCGGCGGCAGCATGCCTTTGATGTCCTGGCTGTCGCGCCCCACCGCATAGATGACCGCCACACCCCAGAGCAACACCGCCAGCATCAGCGGAAGCGCTGCACCACCCCAGGCACGGAAGCCGAAATGCTGCCAGCCCAGGCGACGCGCGATCCATGGTGTTAGCAGCCATAGGCCGAGCGGCGCGATGATGCTGCCGCGTGGCGCCAGTTGCCACCAGTCCAGGCCGACTTCGTACAACGCCCAGCCGAGCGCACCGAGCATGAGCAGGGCGTACACCCACAGCGCCGTGCGGCGGCGCATCAGCAGCAGGACACCGGTCAGCAGAAAGCCGGCCGCCAGGATGGCGAAGTACCAGGTTCCGCCGAGGCTGATGACCTTTGCACCGCCGACGCCAAGCGCCAGCCCGACGATGATGCAGAACAATCCGCTGATGACTACTGCCACGGCGCCAACTCCTCGCTCTTGTTATTCGACCTGCACACATTCCAGATGACCGGCACGGACGGCCATCACTGGAATGGGACAGGCGATGAGCGGGAATGCTCCATGGAAACGGCAGTGCGGCGGAGCAGGCCGCCTGCCCGCCGCTGCCCCGGCGATTAGTTGCTGTCCAGCCCTACCTGCAGCAGCTTGCCGTCAGCGGCATCGGTGAGCAGGTAAAGGAAGCCGTCCGGCCCCACACGCACGTCACGGATACGCGCATTCAGGTCCTTGAGCAGACGCTCCTCGCCGACGATCCGATCGCCATCCAGCTGCAGCCGGATCAGCGACAGGTCTACCAGGGCGCCGATGAACAGGCTGCGCTGCCAGGCCGGGAAACGCTCGGCATCGTAGAACGCCATGCCGCTGATACCCGGCGATTTGTCCCAGACGTGATGAGGCGGCTCGGTGCCCTTCACGGTTTTACCCTGGGCCTCCGGGATCGGCAGCATGCTGTAGTTGATGCCATGGGTCGCCAGCGGCCAGCCATAGTTCTTGCCGGCCTGAGGGATGTTGATCTCGTCGCCACCACGCGGGCCATGTTCGTGCGTCCAGAGCACGCCGCTCCAGGGGTTGAGCGCGGCCCCCTGCTGATTGCGATGGCCGTAGGACCAGATTTCCGGACGCACGCCGTCGCGCCCCACGAAGGGATTGTCGTCGGGCACGCTGCCGTCCAGGCCGATGCGCACCACCTTGCCCTGATGCTTGTCGAGGTCCTGCGAGGTGGAGCGCTGGTTGTTCTCGCCCAGCGCCACGAACAGATGGCCGTTGCCATCGAAGACCAGCCGCGAGCCGAAATGAATGCCGCTGGACAGCTTGGGCAGCTGGCGGAAGATCACCTCGAAGTTTTCCAGCCGGGATCGATCATCACTGAGCCGGCCGCGACCGACGGCCGTCCCGGCCTTGCCGTCCTCGCCAACCTCGGCGTAGCTCAGATAGACCAGGCGGTCCTGCTCGAACGCCGGCGACAGCCGGACATCGAGCAGGCCACCCTGCGCGCGGGCGAATACGTCCGGCACGCCAGCCAGCGGTTCCGATCGGCTGCCATCGAGCCCCACCAGCCGCAGCCGACCGGGCCGCTCGGTCACCAGCATGTGCTCGCCATCCGGAAGAAAGGCCAGCCCCCACGGGTTCTCCAGCCCCGCGGCGATCTCCTTGACGGTTACCTGCCCCGCCTCGCTGGGAAAGCGTTGCGTTTCAGCGGCAACCTGGAACGAAGCGGCAATGACGAAACCGCAGAGCGTGGTGCGAATGGCTTGGCGCAGCATGAAGGTCCTCCGGTGATGGGGCGTTGTGATTCCCAGATACGCCGCTTCATTGAAGACCAGAGCGTCGGCTCGGTGGTTGCGAAAACGCTTCAAGAAATGACCGACCGTAAAAAGCTGAACAAAATTTGATCAAATCTGTATAATGCCCGGTTCGACTGATTGAAGGAAAAGCGATCCATGGCCACCAAAACCACCAGCGCCAAGCGCAAACCCGAACCCGCGACCGAAACCAGCCAGTCCCTGGCAGAGCAGATGGCCGCGTTCCTCAAGGCCGGCGGTGAGATCCAGACCATCCCCAACGGCGTGAGTGGCCAGACCCAGGGCCCGTCCCGGCAGATCACCATCAGCAAGAAGTGATGCGCTGACACGAACCGCTTTCGGCGAGCCGCTCTGTACAGGCTCGCCGCGTTCCACCTCCTTCCTGATTTCTCCGAGTATCCCATGACCGATCCCGTGCGCCTTGCCAAACGCGTCGCCGAGCAATTCGGCTGTTCCCGGCGCGAGGCCGAGCTGTACATCGAGGGCGGCTGGGTCACTGTCGACGGCGAGCTGGTCGAAGCGCCCTTCCTCAAGGTAGGTCCGCAGCAACGTATCGAACTGCAGCCCGGCGCCACGGCGAAGGAAATCGCCCCAGTGACGCTGCTGCTGCACAAGCCAGCCGAACTCCCGATCGACAGTGATAACGATGGCCCCCGCCGTGCGCTGCAGGCCAGCGAGCACTGGGTCGATGATCCGTCCCGCGCCGAACCACTGCAGCGTCACCTGCTGCGCCATACCTTGCTGCTGCCCCTGGATGCCGATGCCAGCGGCCTGAGCGTGCTCAGCCAGCAGCGTGAAGTGATCCGCCTGCTCGGCGACACGCGCAACAAGCTCGAGCAGGAGTACGTCGTCGAGGTCAGCGGCGAAGCGGAAGAAGGTGGCCTGGCGCTGCTGGCCAAGGGAATCGGGCATCGTGGCAGGATCCTGCCCAAGGCCAAGGTCAGCTGGCAGAGCGAAAACCGCCTGCGCGTGGTGGTCAAGGAACCCGCACCAGGCGAGGTTCGCATGCTCTGCGAGGCCATCGGCCTGCGCGTCGTCGCCAGCAAGCGCATACGCATCGGCCGACTGTCGATGGCCAAGCTGCCGGTGGGGCACTGGCGCTTTCTCGGCGAACACGAGCGTTTCTGACGCTACCGCCTGCACCAGTCGGCGGAGCGCGCTTGCCTTGCCCGCCGCGCTGAATCAGTCTTGAGCGCTGGGCCGGGGCAATTCGCCACGACGGCCCACCCTCCAAGACAGGACCGCGATGCAGAAACTGCTGCTCTTGTTGCTGATTCTTCTATCGCTGCATACCCAGGCGGCCGAGCCTGTCACTGTCTGGGCCTATCAACCTTCTCCGCCGTTCGCCTCCGGCCAGAGCCCCGGCCTGTCCGAAACCCTGGTACAGCTGCTCAACGAGCACCCGACCAACCAGGGTCGTTACGAATTCCGCCTGACGCAGCTGCCGCGAAAGCGACTCGATGCCCGGCTCGCCGCCAACGAACCGGGCATTCTTTTATGGGCCACACCGGAGTTCTTTCCCGAACGGTTAACCGCTCGGGCCAGCTGGACGCGACCGCTGCTCTGCGACATTCAGGATTTCGTCTCGCGGCGGGCGGCTCCGGTCGACTATGACGGCCCGCGCTCGCTGCACGGCCTGCGCCTGGGCGGAATCCTCGGGCATCGCTATCGCACACTGCAGGCGGATATCGACAAGGGGCTGATCCGCCGCGAAGACGTGCATACGGACCTTCAGAATCTGAACAAGCTGCTCTCAGGGCGCATCGATGTCGCCCTCATCCCGCGCTCGTCACGCCTGTTCTACAGCCTGACCGAGGTGCCAGAAGCGCAGCTGCACGTTTCACCGAGCCCCCTGTACGTGTTCGACCGCCACGTGCTCATGACTGCCAGCCTGCCCGCCGCGACCACGCAGTACATCCAGCAGCTTGTCGCCGACCTGCCGCACAGTGCCCGCTGGCAGACGTTGCTGCGACGCTATGGCCTGCAACAGATGAACGCGCCCTGCCCCAATTTCTAAGCGAACGTAAGCCGCACTGGCGAATCGAAGCAGGCACGCCCCATACTGGCGAAAAGAGAACGGAGTACCAATTCAGCCATGAAAAAGGCATTGCTCTTCGGCCTGCTGTTGACTCTCGGCGGTTGCGCCAGCCAATCCTGCGATCGCGCCTGGGACGACGGCGGCTGTCGCGCCGAGCGTCTGCTGTACCAGAACGATCTGATGCAGGCCAAGATTCTGATATCGGTCGGTGATGAAGACAGCTACGAACTGGCCCAGGCCCTGCTCGATCGCAGCGCGCGGCTGGATCGGCGCGGTGAGACCGAGTTCTACCAGGCACTGCTGCTGATCCGTCAGGGCCCGGAGCCCTCCGAAGTGCTGCAATTGCTGGAGAAGGCCAAGCGCAAGGGCCATCCGCACGCGGTGGCGCTGCTCTACAAGATCTACCAGGAGCCCTATCTGATCGAGCAGGCGGACCCGATCAGGGCCGAGGGCTATCGACAGGCCTACGGCGAACTGGACGTCGCGCGCAGCGGCTACCCATCGTTCGACAAATCGCTGGAACTGGTCGATCAGCTGGTTGCGCCACCGCCACCCTCTGTGCCGTACCAGGCACCATGCCCGCAACACTGCCTGGAGCAGTCACGCTAGCATCGCGGGCTGGCGAGGAGCGATCAGGGCGCAGGGGTCTGCGAAATCCGCGGTTCCTCTTCGCCGTCTGCGACCGCGCGCGCTTCCGCTTCGGTGGCGTAAGGGCCGCCGACGATGGTGCCGTTCAGTTCCACCACCCAGCATACGGCCCAGGTCGGGCGCCAGGCTTTGGGTACGTCTTCGCCGCTGAGGTGCTTGATCTGCGAGGTCATGGCGTTTCTCCATTGCTACTGAGACAAGACGGCCGTCCGCGCCGCGGAGCCGGCCCCATGCAATGCAGACCACAAGCCGGCACGCTTTGCTCGTCCCGATCGACGAAACGGACCGAGCCAGAACCCTTGGCGGCAGCTGGGCTCTACACACACAGGTGCCGCCCGCTGAGGAAAGACGATGCGCTCCACCAGCCGCCTGTTTCTGCTGATGTTGCTCTGCACCTTCCTGCTGGTCGGCTGCAGCCGCGCAACCCTGGTCTACCGCAATCTCGACACGCTGATTCCCTGGACACTCAACGATTACCTGGACCTGGACCGCACCCAGCAGCGCGAACTGCGCCAACGGCTGCGCGAACACCTGGCCTGGCACTGCAGCACCCAGTTGCCGGAACTCCTGGCCAGGCTTGACCGGCTGGAGCGAAGCAGTGCCGACGGCCAACTCCAGCCGAGCGATCTGGAGCCACACTACCGCGGCGTACGCGACGCCATGCACAGCATCGCGGTGGAGGTCACCCCGACCGCCACCGATCTGCTGCGGGCATTGAACGACGCGCAAGTCGAGGAACTGCGCAAGGCGTTGGACGAGAACCGCCGTGAACACCGGGAGAAATACCTCGAGCCGCCCTTGGAGCAGCAGATCCGCGAACGCGCCGAGCGCATGCAGGAGCGCCTGCAGTACTGGTTCGGCCCGCTGAACGCGCAGCAGCGCCAGCGCGTGCTGCGCTGGGCGCACACCCTGAGCGAGCAGAACAGCCGCTGGCTGCGCAATCGCGAGCAATGGCAGACCATGCTGCTGGCCGCCGTCGAGCAGCGCCACGGCGCCGATTTCGATAAGCGTATCGCCCGGCTCTTGCAGGATCGCGAAGCGCTGCTGAACGAAGATGACCGCGCGGCGCTGCAACGCGCAGAACAGGCCGGTCTGGAACTGGTGGCCGACCTCCATCGTCTGGCCGACGACGGCCAGCGCGCCCATTTGAGCGGACGGCTGACGCAGCTGCAGAGCGACTTCGGCAGTCTGAAGTGCCTGGCCCAGGCCGGCTGACGACCGGGCCTCAGCGCCCCGTCGAGGTCAGCCGACGCAGGGCCTCACGCTGCGCCGGCTCGTCGAGGTCGAGCAACCACTGCGGCTTGCCCGCCACCAGCGCCGCCAGCGGCACGCCATCGCGGTAGAGGATGCGGTTGCCCGGCAGCGCCGGCACCTTGCTGCCCGGCAACAGCGTCCCCAACTGATTCAGCGGATCGACCGCCGAGACCGCCAGCAGCTCGCCCGCCAACGGCCGCTTGCGCACCTCGCGCAACAGCGCCAGCGCTTCCGGCAGGGCGAACTGCTCGCCCGCCACGCCTGCGACGAAACGCCCGCCGCGGATCTCGCCACGCGCTTCCAGCCGGTGGTATACCCGCAACAGCTCGCGCCAGGGCGGCAGCCAGTCCGCCTCGCGCGCCAGCAGTCGCCAGAACACCACGCCGTAACGGCGCAGCAGCACGCGGGCAATATGCTCCAGCGCCTCAGCCGAAAAGCCGGAGCGGCCGGTCGTTTCCTCGGCCTCGGCAGGTTTGCGCACCAGCGCCCAGCGCCCCGCGTCGGCCATACCGCCGATAAAGGCGCCTCCGCGGGTTCGCCGCGCCGTGCGCGAACGCTTGCTGGCCGGCGTCAGCAGCGCGCGCAGGCCGGCGAAGCTGTCGGCGTTCACCAGCCCGACCGCCACCAGTTCGCCCAGGGCGTCCTCCAGTTCGCTGCGCAGCAGATGGGCATCGTGCTGCAGTTCGTCGAAGAACAGCGCGCCATGGGTCTGCAGGCAATCGAACACGCGCTGCGCCCGCGATGACAGTTCCGGCGCGGGCGCGTCGCTGGCCAATGCATGCCAGGCACCGAGCTGGCGCCGCGGCAACAGTACGATAGGCGTGCCACGTACCGGCCCGCCGCTGGCCTTGAGACGCCCGGACAGCCGCGTCCAGACAATGCGACCGGAGCGGCACAGCTCATCCAGCCAAGTGCTGCCGTAATCCTTCAGACGGGCCGGCAGCAAGTCGCTTTCCCAGGCCGTCGCGGCCGCCTGGAAGCCTTCCAGCTGCTCGACCAGTGTGCCCAGCGCCTCGCGCCCCTGCATGCGGGTGCCCGCCGACAGATGCTGCCAGTCGGCGAGAAAGCGCATGCAGTCGGCAAGCTCCACCGGCTCGATCTCGCGGCGCAGGCGCTTGACCGTGTAGCGATGGATGCGCGCCAGCAGGTGCCGCTCGCACCACTCGTCCTCGCTCGCTCCCGGGCTGAAGCGCCCGCGCAACACATAGCCCTGGGCCTCCAGACGGGTCAGCGCCAGCGCCACCGCCGAGGCCGGCAGGGCCAGCGGTCTAGCGATCAGCGGTACCGGCAGCGGCGCGAAACCGCCCAGACGGGCGCGGATCAGTTCCACCAGCGCCTCCTCTTCGTCGAGCAGCTGGTCATAGCCGGCCGGCAATGGCAGACACGGCTCGCAGGCCGCCTGCGGATAGATCGAACGCAGCCAGGCCAGGCGCTCCAGCGGGGTCCAGAGCGCGCGGTCGTGAGCCACCTGCAGGCGTGTCGCCCGCCCCGCGCGGGCCAACTCGGCGAGCCATTGCAGCCAGTGCGGCTGCCCCGCCGCCTCGGCCTCGGCGATGCAGCCCAGCGCCGTCAGCGCCTCATGCAGCTCGTCGCTGTTGCGCGCCTCCGGCCAGGCCTCCGCCCCCACCGCCGCGATCGCCTCGGGGTCCAGCGCGCCAAGGTCGTCGGCCGACTCCGGATCACTCCAGCGACGGGCGAGCACCGCCTGGGTGCGTCGCTCTTCCAACGGGGCGTCGTCGAGAAAGGCGTACGGGCGCGCGCCGAGGATTTCCATGGCCAGTGGCGACGGCGACGGCAGGTCACGTGTCAGCAGCTCGACCTCTCCGCTCTCCATGCGCCGCAGCAGCGCCAGCCAACCCTCGCTGTCCATGGCCTCGTGCAGGCAGTCGTCGAGGGTCTGGCGCACCAGCGGGTGGTCGGGAATCTCCCGCTCACCCACGATGTTCTCCAGGCAGGCCACCTGATCGGGGAACACCGTGGCCAGCAGGTCTTCGCTTTTCATCCGCTGCAGCTGCGGCGCCACCTTGCGCCCGCCGGCCATGCGCGGCAGGGCCAGCGCGGTAGTGGCGATCCAGCGCCAGCGCACGCCGAACAGCGGCGCGTCGAGCAGCGCCTGGATCAGCACCTGTTCGGCACTGGCCGAATGCAGGTAGCGCCAGACCTCATCCAGCGCGAAGCTGTGACTGGTCGACAGCGAGAGGATGATCGCGTCCTCGGTGGCTGCCGCCTGCAGCTCGAAGTTGAAGGTGCGGCAGAAGCGCTTGCGCAGCGCCAGGCCCCAGGCACGGTTGATGCGGCTGCCATAGGGCGAGTGGATCACCAGCTGGGTGCCGCCGGACTCATCGAAGAAGCGCTCCATGATCAGCCGCCGCTGGGTCGGCAACGCGCCCAGCGCCGCACGTGCTCGGGACAGGTATTCGACGATCTGCTGCGCGGCTTCGCGTGGGATGCCCGGGGTACCGGCGAGCCAATCGATCACCGGCTGCAGGCGTTCGGCCGCTTGCGACTCGGCGCTGGCCAGGCGCTGGTCGATTTCCCCGCGCAGGCGGGCGACCGCGAAGGACAGCTCGTCGCTGCGCCCTGGCGCTTCGCCGAGCCAGAACGGGATGCTTGGCGGCATGCCCTGGGCGTCCTCCACGCGCACCCGCCCCGCCTCGATCTTGAGGATGCGGTAGGAGGTGTTGCCGAGCTGGAACACGTCCCCGGCCAGGCTCTCCACGGCGAAATCCTCGTTCACCGTGCCGATGTTCAGCCCCTGCGGCTCCAGCAGCACGGCGTAGTCGGAGTTGTCGGCGATGGTGCCGCCGGAGGTCAGCGCGGTCAGCCGCCCGCCGCGGCGGCCGCGCAGGCTGCGGGTCGCCAGGTCGCGATGCAGATAGGCGCCGCGCGCGCCATGGCGAGTGGTATAGCCTTCGGCGAGCATCCTCAGCAGCGCCTGATAAGTGTCGTCATCCAGCACCGCATAGGGCATCGCCCGGCGCAGCAGCGCCAGCAGCGCGTCCTCCTGCCATTCACGGCTGGATACCTCGGCGACGATCTGCTGGGCCAGCACGTCCAGCGGCGCCGGGGGAATCCTCAGCGTGTCCAGTTCGCCGCGGCGCACGGCATCGAGCAGCGCGGCGCATTCGATCAGGTCATCACGCGAGCTGGGAAACAGGCGCCCCTTGGATACACCCGCCACCTGGTGACCGGCGCGTCCTACTCGTTGCAGGAAAGCGGCGATCGAACGCGGCGAGCCGAGCTGGCAGACCAGCTCCACGTCGCCGATGTCGATGCCCAGTTCCAGCGAGGCGGTGGCCACCAGCACCCGCAGTTCGCCGCGTTTGAGCTTCTGCTCGGCCGTCAGCCGCTGCTCGCGCGCCAGGCTGCCATGGTGCGCCGCCACCACCGCGCCGCCCAGCCGTTCGGCCAGATGGCGGGTGGTGCGCTCGGCCATGCGGCGCGTGTTGACGAACACCAGGGTGGTCCGATGCTCGCCGGCCAGCGCGGCCAGGCGGTCGTAGACCAGCGCCCAGGCATCGTTGCTCATTACCGCTTCCAGCGGCACCGGCGGGACTTCAAGCGCCAGGTCGCGGGCGCGGCCATGGCCGATATCGACGATCTCGCAGGGGCGCTCGGTTCCGACCAGAAAGCGCGCAACCGCGTCTATGGGCTTCTGTGTGGCGGACAACCCGACGCGCACCAGCGGTCGTTCGCAGAGCGCCTCCAGCCGCTCCAGCGACAACGCCAGGTGGCTGCCGCGCTTGTTGCCGGCGATGGCGTGGATCTCGTCGACGATCACGCTGCGCACATCGCGCAGCATCTGCCGCCCGGACTCGGAGCCGAGCAGCACGTAGAGCGATTCCGGCGTGGTGACCAGGATATGCGGCACCCGCTTGCGCATCGCGTTGCGCTCGGCCTGCGGCGTGTCGCCGGTGCGCACAGCGGTGCGAATGTCCACCGGCGGCAGGCCGAGCCGTTGCAGCTCGGCGCCGATGCCGGCCAGCGGTTGTTCGAGGTTGATATGGATATCGTTGGACAGCGCCTTGAGCGGCGACACGTAGAGCACCTGGGTGCCGTCGACCAGCCCGCCCTCGGTCAGGCCCTGCTGCACCAGCGCGTCGATGGCGGCGAGAAAGGCGGTCAGCGTCTTGCCCGAACCGGTCGGCGCGGCGACCAGGGTCGAGCGACCGGCGCGTACCAACGGCCAGGCTGCTGCCTGAGCCGGTGTCGGGGCGGGAAAGCTGCGGGAAAACCAGCCCGCCACGGCGGGATGGAAGCGGCACAGCGGATCGGGGGCAGGCATGCTCATGCCGATGAATATGGTGCCGCGCCTGCCATTGCACAAGCGACAGCCGGTCGGCTGTGGGGAAACGGCACCGGCATATGGCGGTCAACTCCAGACAACGGCAACGCAACGGAGACGATCATGACCACAACGCCCCTGAGCCTGGACAACGCGATGCAACTGGCCTCGGAAGCCTTTTTGCCCTGTGGCTGCGTGACCAGCGCCAACCCCGAAGACGACAGCTTCGGTTTCACCGTGATGAACGGCAGCGGCGAAGAACTCGCCCGGGTAGCGCAGGTGCGCGACTACGCCGACCCGCTGCGCATGGCCCAGGTCATCGAGCAGACCCGCCAGGAGCTGATCGACAAAGGCTGCACCCTGGAGCCCTGGACGATGCCCTTCATCACCGACGCCAGCGCCATTCCGGAAACCACTCCGAACTACTGAGGAGGCGGCATGAGCGATCCCGTTCTGTTGATCACCGGCGCCTCGTCCGGGATCGGTGCGGCCACCGCGCGCCAGGCCGCCAAGGCCGGCTATCGCCTGGCTCTGGCCGCGCGTTCGGCGGACAAGCTGCAGCGGCTGGTTGATGAAATCGGTCCGCAGCGCGCCATCGCCATCCGCTGCGACGTCACCGACTACGCCGAACAGCAGGCAATGGTGCAGCAGGTGCTGGAGCGCTTCGGCCAGCTCGATGCGGTCTACGCCAACGCCGGCATACCGGGCAGCGAAGGCGGCTTCAGCGCGGCCGACCCGGCGGTATGGAAGGAAATGCTGCTGACCAACGTCTACGGCGTCGGGCTGACGCTGCGCTGCACGCTCGCCGCGCTGAAGGCCAGCCGCGGCCATCTGCTGCTCACCGGCTCGGCGGCAGGGCGCTTCGTCATTCCCGGTTCGATGTACAGCGCCAGCAAATGGGCGGTGACCGGCATGGGCCTGAGCCTGCGCGAGGAGCTGCGCGGCAGCGGTGTACGGGTCACGCTGATCGAGCCGGGCATGGTCGATACGCCGCTGTTCGACGAGCCGCCGGCCTATGCCCTGCAACCGGAGGACATCGGCCGTGCGGTGGTCTATGCGCTGTCGCAACCGGCCCATGTGGATGTCAACGAAATCCTGATCCGCCCGACACCGCCGCTGCAGGACAAGCAATAGGCGCGGCGTTCAGTGCGGGTCGCTGCGCTGCTGCTGTTGCTGCAGGCGGCCCGACTCGTTGATCTCCGCCGGTCCGGCCGTATCGCCATGCTGGTGTTCACCCGCGCCACGCACCCGCTGCAACTGGATGACCTCGCCCTTCTCCCAGGCATTGGCAGCCGGGTCGACCTCGGGTTGCACGATCGATTCGCGGTCACGGCGCCTGGCCTGGGTATCCACACCCAGGCGCTCGTCACGGACCTTTTCCAGCGCCGGGTCGAGCTGGCCGTCGGCGGTAAAGCCCATCATCAGCGCCGGAATGCCGTAGGGCAGCTCCTTGTCTCGATCGGTATGCCAGGTATGCCAGGTCTTGCCGTAGGTGCTGACCACCTGTTCCATCAGCCGCCTTTCCGCTGCCTGCGGTAGACCCGGCGCAACCAGGCTGCCGGATTTCACCTCGTAGTCGTGGCTATGCCAGAGCTTCTTCTCCTCTTCCGGCAGGGTCTCGAACAGGCGCGCGCTGATGATGTACTCCACCCCCATCAGCTTTGCGTCGCGGCCGTTGCCGTCGTAGATCAGCGCCTGCATCACATCCTCGTTGAGACGGGTGACGTAGTGGTGCGCCTCCATCTGTCCGTTCATGTGGCCGTTGTAGAAGTGAAAGCCGTTGAGATAGGCGCTCACCGCATTCAGCGGGGCCTGCCCCTGCAACAGCCTTGCCCCCGCCTCCAGGGCATGGGTCTCGACGCTTTTCGGCTTGCCCGCGGCCTCGGTGTAGGACGCGGTGTCGTGCTGGGCGCAGGCGGCGAGCCCGAGCGCCGAGCACAGCATCAGAAACTGTCGCATGGATCGAACTCCTGCTTGGCTTCCTACAGGGAGTGGCCAGCGTCAGGCGAGTTCAGGACCGAGCAGAAACTTTTGCCCGGCCCGTCGGGTCGCTATGGGAGGCCGTTTCGGTCGTGCAGACACCGCAGGGGGGAACGCCATGGGCAACCTGGCAGAGCAGCCACATCCGCACCCGGCACTCGCCGAACTCGATCAGCTGTTGCAGCGCTACCGCCTGGTGCGCGCCGCCAGCGAGGCGATCTGCACGCCACTGCAGGTGGAGGACTATGTCATCCAGAGCACACCGGAGGTGAGCCCGCCGAAATGGCATCTGGCACACGTCACCTGGTTCTTCGAGACCTTCGTGCTACTGCCCTACCTGCCTGGCTACCGGCGCCTGAACGAGGCCTACGACTACCTGTTCAACTCCTACTACCAGACCCATGGCCTGCCCTTCCCGCGAACGCGGCGCGGCGTGCTGTCGCGTCCGGGGGTCGAGGAGATTTATGCCTATCGCCGGCATGTCGATCAGGCCATGGGCGAGCTCTTGGTAAATCCGCCGCGCGAGCAGGCTGCCGAGATCGTCCGTCGCGTCGGCCTGGGCCTGCAGCACGAGCAACAGCACCAGGAGCTGCTGCTCATGGACATCAAGCACATTCTTGCGCAGAACCCCATGCACCCGGTCTATCGCGACGACCTCGCCAGGCCGCAGCCGAGCAGCCCGGAGCGCCCGCGCTGGCACGAGTTCGCTGGCGGCGTGCAGCATATCGGCCATGCTGGCAGTGAGTTCGCCTTCGACTGCGAGACACCGCGGCACCGCCAGTTCGTCGAAGATTTCCAACTGGCCGAACGCCTGGTGAGCAATGGCGAGTACCTGTCCTTCATCGCCGATGGCGGTTACGCGCGACCGGAGCTTTGGCTGTCGGACGGCTGGGATCTGATCCAGCAGGCTGGCTGGAATGCCCCGCTGTACTGGCTGCGCGAGGATGGCGCCTGGCACGAGATGACCCTCGGCGGGCTGCGCACGCTGGATCTGGAAGCGCCGGTCTGCCATGTCAGCTATTACGAGGCCGACGCCTATGCGCGCTGGGCCGGCGCACGGCTACCCAGCGAAGCCGAGTGGGAAGTGGCGGCAGCCGACCAGCCGCTGCGTGGCAACTTCCTGGAAAGCGATTACCTGCAACCGGTCGCCGCGCCTGCCGGTCACCACGGCCCGCAGCAGCTGTTCGGCGACGTCTGGGAGTGGACCGCCAGCGCCTACCTGCCCTACCCCGGCTTTCGCCCGCTGGAAGGCAGCCTCGGCGAATACAACGGCAAGTTCATGTCTGGACAGATGGTGCTGCGCGGCGGCTGCTGCGCCACGCCGGAATCCCACGTGCGGGTGACCTACCGCAACTTCTTCCAGCCGGCGATGCGCTGGCAGTTCGCCGGGCTGCGCCTGGCCAGGGGGATTTGAACATGGCATTGGCGATACATTTTCACGATCAGCTGCAGCAGCCGCACGAGGCCTCGCTGCGCGACGAGACCCTGGCCGGGTTCGCCGCCACGCCCAAATGGGCGTCGCCGAAATTCTTCTACGATCGTCGCGGCTCCGAGCTGTTCGAGCAGATCTGCCGGCAGCCGGAGTATTACATCACCCGCACCGAGGAGCAGATCCTCGCCGAGGCGGCCAACGACATCCTCGACATCGCCGGCCCTCACAGCGACCTGATCGAACTGGGCAGCGGCGCCAGCCGCAAGGTTCGCCTCCTGCTGGAAGCGCTGCACCCCACCAGCTACCTGGGCATCGACATCTCCGAGGACTTCCTGCTCAGCAGCACCCAGCGCCTGGCCGCGGATTACCCCTGGCTGGAGGTGCATGCTGCCTGCACCGATTTCTCTCATGAGCTGAACCTGCCGGATGATTTCTCCAGCGAGCACCCGCTGGTGTTCTTCCCGGGCTCGAGCATCGGCAACTTCACACCCGCCGAGGCCGCGGCATTCCTGCAGCGCCTGCACGATGTGCTGCCGGCCGGCGGCGGTCTGGTGATCGGCGTCGACCTGGTCAAGGATCGGGCGGTGCTGGAAGCGGCCTACAACGACCGCGCCCATGTCACCGCCGCGTTCAACCTCAACCTGCTGCAGCGCATCCGCAACGAGCTGGACAGTGACATCGACCCGTCGCGCTTTGTCCATCGGGCGTTCTTCAACGAGGGCGAGTCGCGCATCGAGATGCACCTCATCAGCCCCGAGGCGCAGGATGTGACCATCGAGGGCCGACGTTTTCACTTCGATGCCGGCGAGAGCCTGCATACGGAAAACTCCTACAAGTACACGCTGGACTCCTTTGCCGCCCTGGCCGACTCCGCCGGCTTCGACTGCCGCGGCCAGTGGACCGATCCGCGCGGGCTGTTCAGCGTCAACTACCTGCAACGGCGTTGACCCATGACGTGTCGATTACCTGCTTCGTTCGCCCTCGGCCTCGCCATGTTCGGGGCCATGGCCACCGGCCCGGTGGCTGCCAGTGAGGAACTGCGCATCGCCCAGCTCACGCGGTGCGGCGATCTGTTCGCCGAGAACGCGCTTAGCTGGTGCCTGAATGCCCGAGGCCTGCCCCGTGCCGACGTGCAGCTGAAGCTGAGCGGCGAGGCGCTGCCCGCCGAGCAGATCAGCCGCGACGGCAATCAGCTGCGTCTGACCCTGCCCGCCGACCAGGTCCGCAGCGGCCCGCTGTGGATCGAGCACGACGGCAAGCGCAGCAATCCGGTCTGGCTCTCGGCAGGTCGCAGCCAGGTACTCGCCGCCAAGCCCGACGAGGTGGCGCGCAACATGGATGACCTCACCACCTATGTCGATCTGGTCAGCCTGATCATCGAGGAAGACCACGAAGGTCTGGAGAAGGCCCGCCAGCTGGCCGAAAAGTACGGCGCCGAGGTGGTCGGTGCCATCCCGCCGCTCAATACCTACCAGTTGCGCCTGCCGGTGAAAGACCTGACCGAGCGCGATGCCATGGTGCTTCGCCTTGGCAGCGAGGTCGGCGTAGATGCCGTGGTGATCGAGGAATCCGCCGCGGAAAGCGACGAACAGGACAAACAGGAACGGCCGCGCCGGCAGAATCGCGAATGGGCGGCCAACCGCTTTCTCGATGCTGTCGACTATTACCGCGAGCGCATCCCGGATGACCAGCGCGCCGCCGACCGCGCGCCGGTACGCATCGGCATCATCGAACGCGCGGTGGACTTCGACGCCCCGCACTTCGCCGAATACCTCCAGCCCTGCGATCCGCGCCAGCAACGCACCTGCCTCTATGCCCGCGACGCCGACAAGCCGGACAACCACGGCAGCAGCGTGGCCGGCATCCTCGCCGCCCACGCCAGCGACGCCCGAGATCAGGGCTTTCTCGCCTCCCTGGACGGCACCGGCCCGGGTTTCGAGGTGATCGTCGAGCGCAACTCGGACGCCGGCATCACTGCCAATGTAGCGGCCTCGGTGAATCTGGTCGAAGACGGCGCGCGGATTCTCAACTGGAGCTGGGGCATCCATCGCATCGGCACGGTGGACGTGGAAGGTGAACCGGTGGATTCGCTGCTGCGCTCGGGCATCGCCATGAGCGGCTACGAGGAGCTGCTGGAAGAATTCTTCCTCTGGCTGCGCCGCGAACATCCCGACGTGCTGGTGATCAACTCCGCGGGCAACGGGTCGGCGCACTCCGGGCGCGACGATTATCGCCTGCCGTCGTCCTTCATCACCGAGCAGCTGCTGGTGGTCGGCGGCCACGAGCGCAACGACAAGAAGGATGTCTCGGTGGAACACCCGGACTATGTGCGCAAGCGCAAGTCATCCAATGTCGACATGCGTGTGGACATCACTGCCGCAGCCTGTACGCGCGCCGCCACGCTCGATCCAGAGCAGCGCGGCGACGTGCACTGCGGCACTTCCTACGCCACACCGCTGGTGGCCGGCGCGGTGGCGGCCATGCTGTCGGTCAATCCCGAGCTCGAACCCGATCAGGTGCGTGAACTGCTGCGCCGCAGCGCCATGACCATCGGCCGCGACTCGGACTTCGAACCGGCCGAGGCGGACGACCTTACCGCGCCGATCCTGCCGTCCGAGCGCGGCTATCGGCTGGATGACAGCGATGTCGGCCGCTCGGCTCGGCTCGACATGCGCAAGGCCCTGGAACTGACGGTCAAGAGCCTGGAGAACACGCGCTAGGCCACGTCACTCCATGTCGCCACAGAGCTCGGCGGCACGCAGCAAGGCCGCCGTCAGCGCGTGGCGCTCCCACGGCGGCAGCGCGGCGAAACGTGTGCGGAATTCCGGCGGCAGCAACGCCGGTGCGTCCTGCAGCAATTCCCGGCCGCTGTCGCTGAGCAGCAGCCATTGGCGGCGGCGGTCCTGGTCGTCGCGCTGACGTTGCAGCAACCCGCGTTCCTCCAGTCGATCGAGCTGACCGGACAGCGTCGCGGCGGTCAGGCTCACGCGCCGGCTCAGGGCACTGGCGGTCATCTGCCCTTCACCGGCCAGCACCTGCAGGATCATCAGCTGCACCGGGCTCAGGCCGCCGTAACGCGCCAGACGCTTGGCATGCACTTCGGCATCCTGCTGCAGCCGGCGCATGGCCTGGAACAGCGGCAGTTCGAAGGCCTGAACCTCCAGCGCATTGATTTCATTTGAAACTGTTTCTTCAGCCATAATCACGCTTTCATTGACCCACTCACTTTGACATCAAAGCATTTTTTTGCTTTGGTGTAAAAAGATGACTGACCCGGCCTCACGCCGATCCAGCGCCGCTGCGCTGGTCCGAAAAGCTGAACTTAGGCGATGACGGGTCAGTCACACTCCCCAACGGCAAAACCGGTAAGGACCTTATGTGTGGCATAGCTGGAGAACTTCGTTTCGATAACCGCCCCGCCGATCTGGCCGCGGTTGAACGCATCACCCAACACCTGACCGCACGCGGCCCGGACGCGTGCGGTTTCCACAGCCAGGGGCCGCTGGCCCTCGGCCATCGACGCCTGAAGATCATGGATCTGTGTGAGGCGTCCGGCCAGCCGATGATCGATTCGGCTCTCGGCCTGTCGATGGTCTTCAATGGCGCCATCTACAACTACCCCGAACTGCGCGCAGAGCTGGAAAACCTCGGCTATCGCTTCTTCTCCGAAGGCGATACCGAAGTGCTGCTCAAGGGCTACCACGCCTGGGGCGAGGCATTGCTGCCACGCCTTAATGGCATGTTCGCCTTCGCTATCTGGGAGCGCGACCGCCAGCAGCTGTTCATCGCCCGTGATCGCCTCGGCGTCAAGCCGCTGTACCTGTCACGCACCGACCAGCGCCTGCGCTTCGCCTCCTCGCTGCCGGCCCTGCTCAAGGGCGGCGACATCGCCGGTGTGCTGAACCCAGTGGCGCTGAACCATTACATGAGCTTCCATGCCGTGGTGCCGGCACCGGACACCCTGATTGCCGGCATCGAGAAGCTACCCCCGGCCAGCTGGATGCGTGTCGACGCCGATGGCACGACCACCACCGAGCGCTGGTGGGAGCTGCAGTTCGGTGCCCGCGAAGACGAGCGCGACTACAGCTTCGAAGACTGGAAGCGTCTGACCCTGGACACCATGCGCGAAGCGGTGGCGATCCGACAGCGTGCCGCAGTGGACGTCGGCGTGCTGCTGTCCGGCGGCGTCGACTCCAGCCTGCTGGTGGGTCTGCTGCGCGAGGCGGGTGTCGACGACAACCTGCTGACCTTTTCCATCGGCTTCGAAGACGCCGGCGGCGAGCGCGGCGACGAGTTCAAGTACTCGGACATCATCGCCAAGCACTACAACACCCGCCATCACCAGCTGCGCATCCAGGAAAAGGAAATCCTCGAGCAGCTGCCGGCAGCCTTCCAGGCCATGAGCGAGCCGATGGTCAGCCACGACTGCATCGCCTTCTACCTGCTCTCACGGGAAGTGGCCAAGCACTGCAAAGTGGTGCAGAGCGGCCAGGGTGCGGACGAGCTGTTCGCCGGTTACCACTGGTATCCGCTGGTCGATGGTGCCGAGGACCCGGTGGCGGCCTACCTCGCCGCGTTCCGCGACCGCAGCTACGAGGAATATGCCCAGACCATGCAGCAGCAGTGGGTGCAGGGCGATTTCTCCGGTGATTTCGTGCGCCGCCACTTCGCCCAGCCGGGTGCCGACGCCGCGGTGGACAAGGCGCTGCGCATCGACAGCACGGTGATGCTGGTGGATGACCCGGTCAAGCGCGTGGACAACATGACCATGGCCTGGGGCCTGGAGGCGCGCACGCCGTTCCTCGATTACCGCGTGGCCGAACTGTCGGCGCGGATTCCGGCGAAGTTCAAGCTGCCCGAAGGCGGCAAGTACGTACTCAAGGAAGCCGCACGCCAGGTGATCCCCGCCGCGGTGATCGACCGGCCCAAGGGCTACTTCCCGGTGCCTGGCCTCAAGCACCTGCAGGGTGCCACGCTGAACTGGGTGCGCGAGATGTTGCTCGACCCCAGCCAGGAGCGCGGGCTGTACAACCCGCAGATGCTGGAGAAGCTGCTCGCCGATCCGGATGGCCAGCTTACCCCGCTGCGCGGTTCCAAACTCTGGCAGCTGGCGGCGGTCAACCTATGGTTGAGCGAACAAGGCCTCTAGGGGCATCGATGAGGTCGCGCCATGGCTAGACGGCCCCAATAACCCGCTCACGAACGGCTGCGGCTGGCACGCGCCACGGGGGCGACCGTTTCGCCCCGCCGCTGGCCGGTTCGTGACTTAGCATCAAGGAACGTACCATGCAGAAGTCCCAAGCCTACGGTCAGCGCCTGCTGCGCGGCCAGGCCCCGACCTACCAGCGGTTGCAGGCACGCTTCGCGGAGGATGGTCAGGAAGAACCCTGTGGGCCCGTGGTCCTGCACTGCGGCTGGGGGCGCATCCTTGTCGGCCACACCTATTCGGATCCCGCGCAGCTTGCCGCCGAGCTGCTCAACGAGCAGGCCGGCGAACGCGATATCGCGTTGTACGTGGCGGCGCCCCATCAGGTCCTGTCCTACGCACCACAGCAGCTTTTCCTCGATCCCTCCGACACTCTGCGCATCTGGTTCAGCGACTACCGCCCGTCACAGAAGCCATTTCGCGGCTTCTGCGTGCGCCGCGCCCAGAGCGAGACGGACTGGCATGCGATCAACGGCCTCTATCAGTCGCGCGGCA
This sequence comes from Stutzerimonas sp. Brlt_14, assembly GCF_051948915.1. Lineage (NCBI taxonomy): Bacteria > Pseudomonadati > Pseudomonadota > Gammaproteobacteria > Pseudomonadales > Pseudomonadaceae > Stutzerimonas > Stutzerimonas sp. Brlt_14. The sequence goes on along the minus strand of NZ_JAYJLM010000005.1, from coordinate 173,146 downwards.
TGATGCCGGTCGACCCGGAGCGCTGCACGCCACGCGAGCAAGGCGGGCCGGTGTACTGGCTGGCCGAGGACGACACCTCCGGGCAGATCATCGGCAGCGTGATGGGCATCGATCACCACCGCGCTTTCAATGATCCGGAAAACGGTTCGAGCCTCTGGTGCCTGGCAGTCTCGCCCAGTTGCCCCCGACCCGGCGTCGGCGAGGCACTGGTACGCCATCTGATCGAGCACTACATGGGGCGCGGCCTGGCCTACCTGGACCTGTCCGTGCTGCACGACAACCAGCAGGCCAAGGCGCTCTATGCCAAGCTCGGCTTCCGCGACCTGCAGACCTTCACCGTCAAGCGCAAGAACAGCTTCAACCAGCCGCTGTTCCTCGGCCCGGGGCCGGAAGCCAAGCTCAACCCCTACGCCAAGATTATCGTCGACGAAGCCCGCCGGCGCGGCATCGAGATCGAGGTCAACGATGCCGAGGCCGGACTGTTCACGCTCACCCAGGGTGGTCGGCGGGTGCGTTGCCGGGAGTCGCTGTCCGATCTCACCTCGGCCGTGAGCATGACGCTCTGCCAGGACAAGCGCCTGACCCACCGCACCCTGTCCCACGCCGGGATCTGCCTGCCGGCGCAGCGGCTGGCTGGCACGGCGGAGGAAAACGCCGCCTTTCTCGCCGAACATGGCAGCGTGGTGGTCAAGCCGGTGGATGGCGAGCAGGGCATGGGCGTGGCGGTGGACCTGCGTGACGGTGCCGAGATGGAGGAAGCGATCCAGCGCGCCCGCCAGTACGACAGCCGGGTGCTGCTGGAGAGCTACCATCCGGGCCTGGACCTGCGCATCGTGGTCATCGGCTACGAGGTGGTTGCGGCAGCCGTCCGCCGCCCCGCCGAAGTCATCGGTGACGGCCGCACCCGCATCGGCGCGCTGATCGAGAAGCAGAGCCGGCGGCGCCAAGCCGCTACCGGTGGGGAGAGCCAGATCCCGCTGGACGAGGAAACCCAGCGCTGCCTGCGTGACGCCGGTTTCGATTTCGACAGCGTACTGCCCGAGGGCAAGCGCCTGTCCGTGCGGCGCACCGCCAACCTGCACACCGGCGGCACGCTGGAGGATGTCACCGCCCAGCTGCACCCGGTGCTGATCGATGCCGCTGTGCGTGCCGCCCGCGCGCTGGACATCCCGGTGGTCGGCCTCGACCTGCTGGTGCCGGCGCCGGACCAGCCGGAGTACGTCTTCATCGAAGCCAACGAGCGCGTCGGCCTGGCCAATCACGAGCCGCAGCCGACCGCCGAGCGCTTCATCGACCTGCTCTTTCCGCTCAGCGTCGCTGGCTGATCGCCTCCCGCCCGGCCTCGGCCGGGCGCAGGCCATCCATCGACGGGCAGCCCACGGGCGCCCATCACGCTGTCTCCATTCATTTCATCGGGTGGCTGCAAGGCCGCCGTCAACGGGAGGTTCCATGACCGCACAACTACCCGAGCCCGATCTCAACTACATGCAACGGGTGCTGCTGGAGATGCTCGCCATCCCCAGCCCCACCGGCTTCACCGACACCATCGTGCGCTATGTCGCCGAGCGCCTGACCGAACTGGGTATCCCCTTCGAGCTGACCCGCCGCGGCACCATCCGCGCCACGCTCAAGGGGCGCCGTTACAGCCCGGACCGCGCGGTCGCCGCTCACCTGGACACCATCGGCGCCATCGTCCGCGAGATTCACGATACCGGCCGCCTGGGCCTGGCGCCGGTGGGTTGCTGGTCGAGCCGCTTCGCCGAAGGCAGCCGCGTCAGCGTTTTCACCGATACCGGGGTGATCCGCGGCAGCGTCTTGCCGCTGCTGGCCTCCGGGCACGCTTTCAACACCGCGGTGGACGAGGCTCCGGTCAGTTGGGACCACGTCGAACTGCGCCTGGACGCCTACACCTACAGCCGCAACGAAACCTGTGCGCTGGGGGTCAACGTTGGTGATTTCGTCGCCTTCGATCCCATGCCCGAGTTCACCGAGAGCGGCTACATCAGTGCTCGCCACCTGGATGACAAGGCCGGTGTCGCGGCCCTGCTGGCAGCGCTCAAGGCCATCGTGGAAAGCGGCCGCGAGCCGCCGATCGACGTGCACCCACTGTTCACCATCACCGAGGAAACCGGCTCCGGTGCCGCCGGCGCCCTGCCCTGGGATGTCAGCGAGTTCGTCGGCATCGACATCGCCCCCGCCGCCAAGGGCCAGGCCTCCAGCGAGCATGCGGTCACCGTGGCGATGCAGGATTCCGGCGGTCCCTATGACTTCCACCTGTCGCGCCATCTGCTCAAGCTCGCAACCGAGCACGAGATACCGGTACGCCGCGATCTGTTCCGCTACTACCACAGCGATGCGCAATCGGCCGTGGAGGCCGGGCACGATATCCGTACCGCGTTGCTGGCCTTCGGCTGCGACGCCACCCATGGGTACGAGCGCACCCACATCGACAGCCTCGCCGCCATGAGCCGGCTGCTCTGCGGCTACATGCTCAGCCAGCCGGTATTCGCCAGCGATGCCCAGCACGCGAAGGACTCTCTGGAGCGCTTCAGCCATCAGCTGGAGCACGATGCGCAGATGGAAAACGATACCCGCGTGCCACCGGTGGATACCCTGATCGGCCGCCATTCCAATCCGCAGGAGCGCAACAGCTGAAATCCGATTGCGTGACAAGCCGCCTGCTTTGCCGCAGGCGAGGCTTGCCGCTCGGCGCGTAACTCGGCAAAGTTGTCCGGACAAGGACGTGCGGCACTCTGAAGGCGCCATGTAGAGCCCGAAGGAATCGGTACCGTCACACCGCTCTACTAATCTGTGTCGCCCTGCCCAACGGGCGCACCTGCCGGATCGAAAAATGTTGCCGCGTTTATGCCTGGCTCTGCTGCTGTTTTGCCTGTCGCTTCAAGCCTGGGCATTCACGCCTGTGGTGCTCGACTCGATCGATACGCGCCAGTCCCTCGGCAATGGCACCTTCTACCTGGAAGACCGCACCGGCCGTCTGGACGTCGATGAGGTCCTCGCACTACCGCCCGAGCGCTTTCGTGCCGTCGAGGGTGGCCACGTCAACGAAGGCAAGAACAGTTCGACCTGGTGGCTGCGCGCCGGTCTGTCCAACCGTCTCGCCGAACCGCTGAGCGGCTTCATCGAGATCAACTACCCGCTGCTCGACCATATCGAGCTGTTCCTGCGATACCCCGATGGCAGTCTGAGCCAGCAGTTGACCGGAGACCTCCACCCGTTTGCCGAGCGCCCGGTGAAGGTCAGCAATTTCTGGTTTCCGGTGAACCTGCCGCCCGGCGAAACCACCCTGCTGCTGCGCATCAAGACCACCAGCACGCTCTACGTGCCGCTGTACTTCAGCACCTACAATGCCAGCGCGTCCCAGCACGAGGAGCTGAACGGGCTCAGCGGCGCCTTCTACGGCGTGCTGTTCGCGATGTTCTGCTACAACCTGTTCCTCTTCGCCTCGCTGCGTGAGCCGGCCTATTTCTGGTACCTGGTCTATACCCTCAACGTCGGCCTGTTCGCCCTGTCCTTCGACGGTTTCCTGGTCAAGTGGCTGGCCGACGATGGCGGCTGGGTCGCTCAGGGCATCTACGTGCTGATGTTCAGCCATTGCCTGATCGCCATCCAGTTCAGCCGGCACTTCCTGCATACCCGCGAACTGTTCCCGCGACTCGACCTGCTCCTGCGCTGCACCCTGCTGGCCGCGTTCGGCAGCATGATTTCCGGCCTCGTGCTGGACGTGCAGAGCTGGAGCATCCTGGCGAGCATCACGGTGATCATCGTGTCGGCCGGGCTGCTGCTGGCGGGCGCCTTCGTCTGGCGCCGAGGCGTGCGCTACGGCGTCTACTACACCCTGGCCTGGGGCGTGCTGCTGGCATCCTTCATATTGGTCACCGCCGGCTCCCTCGGCATCGAGCTGTTGGGGCTATACGGGGCGGCCGTGGTGAAAGCCAGCGTCGCCTTCGAGCTGATCACCCTGTCCATCGGACTTGCCGACCGTATCAACCTGCTCAAGGAAGAGGGCTACCGCTCCCGCGAGGCTGCCGAGCGGGCCGCCAGCGAGAACGAGGCCAAGAGCCGCTTCCTCGCCAAGATGAGCCACGAGATCCGTACTCCGCTCAACGGCGTGCTCGGCATGCTGCAGCTGCTGCGCGAAACGCCGCTGGATCGCAGCCAGCGGTTCTACCTGGATACCATCTCCAGCTCCGGCAATTCGCTGATGGCAGTCATCAACGACATTCTCGACTATGCCCGCATCGGCTCCGGCAAGCTGAGCCTCGAAGACATCGACTTCGACCTGGAAATCCTCATCTCCGAGACCATTCGCCTGTTCACCGCCCAGGCGCTGGAAAAGCAGCTGAGCCTGCACGTCGGCCTGGAGCCCGGCGTCCCGCGACGCATCCGCGGCGATCCCACCCGCCTCAAGCAGATTCTGATGAACCTGCTGAGCAATGCGCTGAAATTCACCGAACATGGCCATGTGCTGCTGGAAGTGTCCAGCCGGCAGACTCAGGACGGCTCGCGGCGCCTGGTGTTCTGCGTCAGCGACAGCGGCATCGGCATGCGCCAGGAGGTTCTGGCTCAGCTGTTCGAATCCTTCTCCCAGGGCGACTCCAGCACCACGCGCCGCTATGGCGGCAGCGGGCTGGGCCTGGCCATCAGCAAAGAGCTGGTGGAAATGATGAACGGCCATATCGAGGTGCAGAGCGCACCGGGCCGTGGCAGCCGTTTCTGCTTCGAGATTCCTTTGCATGCCGCCAGCGACGTGGAAGACCCGCTGAGCCAGCTGCTGGCGGGCCGACCGGCGCTGCTCGCCTCGCAGGACGCCCAGGGGCTGGAGGCACTCAGTCATCTGCTGCGTCGCTGGGGCATGCGTACCGAGCGTTGTCAGGACCCGGAGCGCCTGCCGGATTGCCTTGCCGACTTCACCGCCCCGCCGTTGCTGGTACTGCTGGCGCCCTGGCCGGGCAGTCCGAGCCAGTGGCTGGAACGTCTGCGCCCGCATCTGGAGAGCAATCAGCGCGTGCTGATGCTCTATTCACCGATTCACGAGCCGCCACCCGTCACGCCGGGGCTGCGTCTGGTCAGTCTGGCGCTGCCGCTGCAGAGCGCGCCGCTGCGCGAGGCATTGCAAATGCTCTACGCCCAGGAACCGGCAACCGCCGGCGAGCGCGGTTCACCCTCACCGGCGCAGCCGCAGGGCGAACCCTGCATCCTCGTCGCGGAAGACAATCCGGTGAACCAGATGGTGGTGCGCGGCCTGCTGAAGAAACGCGGCTACGCCGTGCAGCTCGCCGACAACGGCCGCCAGGCCGTGGATCTCTACCGCCGCGATCCGCACGCCGTTCAGCTGATCCTGATGGACTGCGAAATGCCCGAGCTGGACGGTTTCGAGGCCAGCCGCCAGATCCGTGAACTGGAAGCGGAACAGCAGCTGCAGGCCGTGCCCATCATCGCGGTGACCGCCCATGTGCTGGCCGAGCACCGCCAGCGTGGCCTCGACGCCGGGATGGACGAGTTCATCGGTAAGCCGCTGGAGAGCCGGCAGCTGTATGCTTGCCTGGACAGCTACCTGCAGGGCGGCGCGACCTAGCATCGCCCCTCCGTCTTATCGAAGAAGCCCCATGCTCATACCCCACGACCAGCTCGAACCGGACACCCTGACCCGCCTCATCGAGGATTTCGTCACTCGTGACGGCACCGACAACGGCGACGAAACGCCACTGGAAACCCGGGTCGCGCGGGTACGCCGCGCCCTGGACAAAGGCGAAGCCGTTATCGTCTTCGATGCGGACAGTCAGCAGTGCCAGCTCGCGCTCAAGCGCGACGTGCCGAAGGAATGGCTGGACTGACGCCTCAGCGCATCAGCCGAGCAACCCGCTTTCCCGCTCCCAGGCGCACCGCATGCGCATATCGATGTGCTGCGGGCTGTGACTGCCCGTTTCGGTTTCCCAGCGAAAGGTGTGGGTGCCATTGAGTTCGGTCTCCAGATGCACCACGGCGCTGGTCCAGTAGAGCTGCTTGAGCAGCGCCTCGAAGCGCTGCACCCACAGCGCCCACTCGTACTCGACGGCGCGGTAACTGGCGCCGAAGTGGATCACCTGGGTCTGGTACAAGCCCAGGTCCTCGTCACGGCAGAAGGAAAACATCTCGCGGCCGATGAACGGCCAGGCCTCACCCTGCGGCAACGCCTGCACGGCGGCGAGATTGTGCGCCCGGCGCTGGCGGCACTGCTCGAGGTCGGCGGACGGCCAATCGCGGATACAGCCATAAACGATGGATTCAGACTCCAAGCAGAACTCCGGCGCGCTAGGTTGGGACAGGGACGGCGAGCTTTCTAGCACAGCATGGCGAGCCGGTCATCCGCGGCACGGCAAGCGGTGACGCAAGCCACAGCAGGACCACTCAGCGCTCGACATGGCGTGGCCGCAGGCGCATCGCGAGCAGCGACATGCACGCCGCCATGCCGGTCAGCACCAGGAACGGCATGCGGTAGTCCCCGGCCAGATCGCGGCCGAGTCCGGCCAGCACCGGGGTCAGGCAGGCCAGGCAGTAGCCGGTGCAAAGCATCATCGCGGTGAGCCGACTGACGGCCAGCGGCGTACCGGCTTCGTACATCGGCGAGATCAGCGCCAGGGAAAAGGTGCCATTGAGCGCAACACCCAGCAGCATGCAGACCAGCAACGGCTGCCAGCCGGGTCGCAGCGCGATCAGAGCCAGGCACAGCGTCGCCAGCACACCGCAGGTCGCCATGATGCGATGACGGTTGCCCAGGCGCTGCGCCAGCCAGGGCATGGCGAAGGCGCTCGGCAGGCCGATCAGCATGAAGCCACTGAAGAACGCATTGCTCTGCATCAGGCTGTAGCCCACCTCGTGATAACGCGCCACCAGCCAGGTGGCCAGCGCGTAGAACAGCCCGGCCTGCAGCGCGAAGTAGATGCTCAGCAGCCAGGCCCGCGGCTCCTTCCAGGGCAGGCCGGCAGCGCTTTCACTGGCAGCTTCCGGCTGATTGGGCAGACGCAGCCAGATCAGCAGCGCCATTACTGCCGGCAGCGCCCAGATCGCCAGGCCAGCCGTCCACCGCTCGCCCAGCACCTGGGCCGCAGGCGCCGTCAGCACCACTCCGAGGGTCCCGCCCACCGCCATGCTCAGCGAGTACCAGGCGGCGACCTTGCCCATGCGTTCGAGGAAGTAGCGTTTGATGAAGCCGGAAAGCAGCGGACCGGCAACGGCAATGCCGGCACCGACCAGACCGGCAGTGACGATCAGCAACACGGCATTGTGGCCGAACAGACGCAGCACCAGCGCCGCGGCGATCAGGCCAAGACACAGGGCAATGCTGCGCTCCAGCCCGAAGCGCACCGCCAGCCGCGGTGCCAGCGGCGCCAGCAGGCCCATCAGCAATACTGGCAAGGCAGTGGTCAGGCTGATCAGGCCACGGGACAGGGCCAGCTCTTCGGCGATGCGTTCGATCAGCGGGGCGAAGGAGGTGATGCCAGGGCGCAGGTTGATCGCTGCCAGCACCAGGGCCAGCATCAACAGTCCGCGGGACGGAAAATTCACAAGCGTTCCACAGGGTTACGGCACAAAACCGGACAGGCAACCCTACTCCCGACCCTCTCTGGAGGCAACCACAGCGGCCGCTGAAGACAGCGGCCGGGCGGTTTCAGACAGCCTTGCTCTTGGCCCGCTTCTTTTCAGCGAGCAGCGCCATCTCGTCATAGATCGCCTGCGGATTCTGCTGCTTGACCTTCCAGGCCATGCGCCCCTCCTCGTGCGGCAGGATCATGAACTCGCCCTTGGCGACCTGCTGGTGGATGTAGTCGGCGATGTCCGCCGCGGTGATCGGCGAGGATTCCAGCAGCTTGCCGATCTGCGCCTTGACGTTCGGCGTCGGCCCGCGGAAGGAGTCGAGCAGGTTGGTCTGGAAGAACGAAGGGCAGACCACATGCACGCCGACCTCGGCCTGGCGCAGCTCGACCAGCAGGCTTTCCGAGAGGGCCACCACGCCGGCCTTGGCCACGTTGTAGTTGCTCATGCCCGGCGCCTGCATCAGCGCCGCCATGGAGGCGATGTTGATGATCTTGCCCTTGCTCTTCTGAACCAGCGGGAGGAACGCCTTGCAGCCCTTGACCACCCCCATCAGGTTGATCGCGATCTGCCAATCCCAGTCTTCCAGCGACAGCTCGTCGAAGAAACCGCCCGATGCCACGCCGGCGTTGTTGACCACGACATCGATGCCGCCGAGCTTCTCTTCGCAGGCCTGGGCGAAGGCGATCAGCTGGCTGTAGTCACGCACGTCACAGCGCATGGTGAAGCCATCGCCACCCGCCTCACGAACCATTTTCAGGGTTTCCGCCAAGCCAGCCTCATTGACGTCGGAAAGCGCCAGCTGCCAGCCATCACGAGCCCAGCGCAGGGCGATTTCCCGCCCGAGTCCGGAACCGGCGCCGGCGCCGGTGATCATCATGCGATTGTGCATTGTTGTGCTGCCTTTGTTGTTCGGGTAGTGGCAGCGAGTCTAGCGAATGCCCGGAGCCGTACCGGCATCCATCAGATTGATGAATGCCCCTGGCAAACCCTTGGCCAATGGGGCTGACCGCCCGGTCCCCGGCAGGCAATATGACGGCAACATGGGCGCGGTGCAGGTCGGTGATTTGCCCGCCACCAATGAAAAAGAGCAGCCCGTGGGCTGCCCTTTCGCTTGCCGGCTGATCGCCTTAGTGAGCGACGGCGCCGGTTGCACCCAGACCGGTCTGCGAACGGACGAACTGGGCGAAGAAGCGCTCACGCTCCTCCCCTGCCCGCTTGGAGTTGTCGGTAACCGAGAAGAACCAGATACCGACGAAGGCGGCGACCATAGAGAACAGCGCCGGGTACTTGTAGGGGAAGATCGCCTCGGCATAGCCGAACACGTCGACCCACACGGTGGGGCTGATGATGGTCAGCACCAGCGCGGTGATCAGGCCCAGCGCGCCGCCGAACAGCGCACCGCGCGTGCTCAGCCCCTTCCAGTACATGGAAAGGAACAGCACGGGGAAGTTGCAGCTGGCGGCGATGGAGAACGCCAGGCCGACCATGAAGGCGATGTTCTGCTTCTCGAAGATGATGCCGAGCAGAATCGCCACCACGCCCAAGGTCAGGGTGGTCAGCTTGGTCACACGCATCTCGTCCTCTTCCCGCGCCTTGCCCTGCTTGATCACGCAGGCATAGAGGTCATGGGAAACCGCCGAGGCACCGGCCAGGGTCAGGCCGGCCACTACGGCGAGAATGGTGGCGAAGGCGACCGCGGAGATGAAACCGAGGAACAGATTGCCGCCCACGGCGCTGGCCAGGTGGATGGCGACCATGTTGGTGCCGCCGACGATCGCACCGGTCACGTCCTTGAAGTCCGGGTTGGTGCTGACCAGCAGGATCGCGCCGAAGCCGATGATGAAGGTCAGGATGTAGAAGTAGCCGATGAATCCGGTGGCGTAGAACACGCTCTTGCGCGCTTCCTTGGCGTCGGACACGGTGAAGAAGCGCATCAGGATGTGCGGCAGGCCGGCGGTACCGAACATCAGTGCCAGGCCCAGGGAAATCGCCGAGATCGGGTCGGAAACCAGACCGCCCGGGCTCATGATCTGCGCGCCTTTCTCGTGGATCTTCACCGCTTCGGCGAACAGGCTGCCGAAATCGAAGCCGACGGTCTTCATCACCATGATGGCCATGAAGCTGGCGCCCGACAGCAGCAGGACCGCCTTGATGATCTGCACCCAGGTGGTCGCCAGCATGCCGCCGAACAGCACGTACATGACCATCAGCACACCGACCAGCACCACAGCCACGTAGTAGTCCAGGCCGAACAGCAGCTGGATCAGCTTGCCGGCACCGACCATCTGCGCGATCAGGTAGAAGGCCACCACGATCAGCGAGCCGAATGCCGAGAGCAGACGGATCTGCGTCTGGCCGAGGCGATAGGACGCCACGTCGGAGAAGGTGAACTTGCCCAGGTTGCGCAGGCGTTCAGCCATCAGGAACAGGATGATCGGCCAACCGACGAGGAAGCCGATGGAGTAGATCAGGCCGTCATAGCCGCTGGTGTAGACCAGCGCGGAAATGCCCAGGAAGGACGCCGCCGACATGAAGTCGCCGGCAATCGCCAGACCATTCTGGAAGCCGGTGATGCTGCCGCCGGCAGTGTAGTAGTCAGCGGTCGAGGTGTTGCGCTTGGCCGCCCACTTGGTGATGCCCATGGTGAACACGATGAACACCACGAACATGATGATGGCGGTGTAATTGGTGGCCTGCTTCTGAACTTCGCCGGTAATGGCATCGGCGAGCAGCGCGGGCGAGACTGCCAACAGCAGGGCAGTCATCAGGAAACGCAGGATCATTATTTCTGTGCCTCGTTGAGGATTTCCTGGTTGATGCGATCGAACTCACCGTTGGCACGCTGCACATAGACACCGGTCAGGATGAACGCCATGAAGATCACCCCGACGCCAACCGGAATGCCCCAGGTGGTCACGGTATTGGCGGACAGCGGAATGCCGAGGATCTTCGGCTCGAAGGCGATCAACAGGATGAACGCCAGGTAGGCGCTGAGCATGACGGCCGACAGCAGCCAGGCGAAACGCCCGCGCTTGGCCACCAACTCCTGGAAACGCGGATTGGCATAAATCTGCCGGTAAACATTTTCATTGTGCATTGGAATCTGTCTCCACGGTCGCTACCCCCCGGTGGGAGCAGGGGCGGCTACTTTAGGCGTGGGTCGGGCGAACGCCACCCGACTTTGGTCTGAATGCGGCTTGCGAAAAGGCCCGACATAGAGCCGTCGAACCCCATGAACAGGCGCTTCGCAACAACTCCAAACACAAATAGTGTGGCGCTATGTCGCACATGCAAAACGGTGATTTCAGTCATTGGATGATCTCACCCAGACTCTCTCCATCACGAGAACGATTCTCGACTGCACAAGGAGACGGGCCATGCTCAAGACCGTGACGTTCACCCTGATGCACTTCTGCATCGCCTTTTCGGTGACTTACGCGCTGACCGGCAGCATCGCCATCGGCGGACTGGTCGCTGCCATCGAGCCGCTGTGCAATTCGGTAGGCTTCTACTTTCATGAGAAGGTCTGGCAGCGATTCGAACGCAACAAGCGCCGCGCCGCGATTCCCAAGCATGCCTGGCTGCATCATCAGGCGTGATGACCGCAGCAGACGAGTCATCTAGCCCGACGGTTCGCCAGCAACTGTCGAGCCTCCGGCATCTCCATCCCCGCGCGGGGAACGAATTCCCCGCGCCGCTGCCATAAAAATACTGGCTTGCATTGCGCTGCCAATGCAGTTCTGATGGGACAGGCGGCACGAGACATCCGTTGCCGCCTCGCTACCGGCCGCGATGGCCTGGCAACGGAGACACACCATGCAGCTGTTGTTGCGTCTGACCACCCTGCTCGCCCTGATCGTTACGCCGCTGCATGCGGCCGATCTCAGCATCGAGGAGTATGGCTACCCCCTGGCCAATCCTTTCGAAGCGACCATCGCCGGCACGCCGAGCGCATTGCGCGCCGAGGTACCCAGTGACGACGCCATCGACCAGGCTGACTACAGCCTGCGGCTGCGGCCGGAGCGCGAATTCACCCTGCCGGACAACTTCTGGCCGGTCAAACAGCTGCGCTATCGCCTGGCGCGCCAGCGCGGGCCGGCGCCGCTGATCTTCATCATCTCCGGTACCGGTGCGCATTACTCGGCAGGCAAGACCGAGGCCCTCAAGCGGCTGTTCTACGGCGCCGGCTACCACGTGGTGCAGCTGTCTTCACCGACCAGTTACGACTTCATGTCCGCGGCCTCGCGCTACGCCACACCGGGCATCAGTACCGACGATGCCAAGGACCTCTACCGGGTCATGCAGGCCATTCGCGCCAGGCACCACAAGCTGCCGGTCACCGAATTCCACCTCACCGGCTACAGCCTCGGCGCACTGAACGCGGCGTTCGTCAGCCAACTGGACGAAACCCGCCGCAGCTTCAACTTCAAGCGCGTACTGCTGCTCAACCCGCCGGTGAACCTCTACACCTCGGTCGGCAACCTGGACAAATTGGTGCAGACCCGCGTCGAAGGCATCGACGACCACACCACCTTCTATGAGGTGGTGCTGGAAAAGCTCACCCGCTACTACCGGCAGCGCGGCTACATCGACCTCGACGAGGCGATGCTCTACGACTTCCAGCAGTCGGCGCTGAAGCTCAGCGACGAGCAGATGGCCATGCTGATCGGCTCGGTGTTCCGTTTTTCCGCGGCCGACATCAATTTCACCTCGGACCTGATCAACCGTCGCGGGCTGATCGTGCCGCAGGACTATCCGATCAACGAGGGCACGCGTCTGGAGCCATTCTTCAAGCGCGCCCTGCTCTGCGATTTCGACTGCTACATCACCGAGCAGCTGATCCCCATGTGGCGAGCGCAGTATGACGGCGGCAGCCTGCCGCAGCTGATCCAGCAGGTCAGCCTCTATGCCCTCGAGGATTATCTGCGCCAGAGCCCGAAGATCGCGGTTATGCACAATGCAGACGACCTGATCCTCGGTGCCGGTGATATCGGCTTCCTGCGCCGCACCTTCGGCGATCGCCTGACGCTGTACCCGCGCGGCGGCCACTGCGGCAATCTCACCTACCGCGTCAACGCCCAACACATGCTGGAGTTCTTCCGTGGCTAAAGGAATGCTGTTGCCGCTGCTGCTGCTCAGTGGTCTGGCCTTCGCCGACACACCGGCGGTCGACGAGGATGGTTTCACCCATCCGTTACGCAACCTGGAGTTCAATCCGGGGCTGGACCAACGTGAGTTCGAGCGCGCTACCTTTCAGGCGCTGGACGTCTACGACCCGTTCGAATCGGTCAACCGGCGCATCTACCACTTCAACTACCGGCTCGATCAATGGGTGATGCTGCCGGTGGTGCGAGGCTATCGCTATGTCACGCCGCAACCGGTGCGCACCGGCGTGAGCAACTTCTTCGCCAACCTCGGGGAGATTCCGACGCTGTTCAACAGCGTCGCGCAGCTCAAGGGACAGCGTGCGGCGAATGCCACCGCCCGCTTTCTGTTCAACAGCATTCTGGGCGTCGGCGGACTCTGGGACCCGGCCACGCGCATGGGTCTGGTGCGCCAGAGCGAGGACTTCGGCCAGACACTCGGGTATTGGGGCGTTCCCCAGGGGCCCTACCTGATCATTCCGGCTCTCGGCCCCTCCAACCTGCGCGATGCCACCGGCCGCGTCACCGATTTCGCCGTCGAGCGACAGGTCGATTTCCTCCAGTACGCCGAGACCACCGGTGGCGAGTTGAGCCTGACCGCGTTGCGCGCCATCAACGCCCGCCACGTCACCAGCTTCCGTTACGGCCAGCTCAACTCGCCGTTCGAGTACGAGAAGGTGCGCTATGTGTATAGCCGTGCGCGGGATCTGATGGTGGAGGAATGATCCAACTAATTGATTGTTTATAGCGATAATGCGCAACCGTTAATCGAAGCCGTACGTTTACGCTGGAGACATTCCAGACCGAGAGGCATTCGATATGTCCCAGCGTGAAATCCTTTCCATCACCACCGGCCGCCCGACTTCCGATGGCGCCGGCGTCAGTCTCACGCGCGTATTTGGCGGCGCCGCGCCGGAACGCTTCGATCCGTTCCTGATGCTCGACGAGTTCGGCTCCAACGATCCCGACGAGTACATCGCCGGCTTTCCGCCACATCCGCACCGCGGCTTCGAAACCATCATCTATATGCTCGAGGGGCGCATGCGTCACGAGGATCACATGGGCAATGTCGGGCGGCTGGAAAGTGGCGGCGTGCAGTGGATGACCGCAGCGCGCGGTGTAATCCACAGCGAAATGCCGGAGCAGGAGCAAGGCCTCATGCGCGGCTTCCAGCTGTGGCTGAACCTGCCCGCCCACGCCAAGCTCGGCGAGCCGGGCTACCGTGACTTCGCACCGGCGGAAATTCCACAGCTGACGCTGCCAGGTGGCGTACAGGCGAAAGTCATCGCCGGCACGCTGAAGGGCGACGGCATCGAGCAGCCGGGCGTCGTGCAGCGTCCGGATACCGAGCCGCAGCTTTTCGATCTGCATCTGCCGGCCGGTAGCGGTCTCAGCCCGCAGGTGCCGGAAGGCCATCGGCTGCTGCTTTACGTCTACGAGGGTGCGCTGCGCGTTGGCGAACAAACGTTGGCCAAGGGTCAGCTGGCGCGCCTGTCCGAGCATGGCGAGCTGCGGTTGCACAGCGGGTCGGACACGCGAGTGCTGCTATTGGCCGGACGCCCCCTGGGCGAACCCATCGTGCAGTACGGCCCTTTCGTGATGAACAGCCGCGAGGAGATCGAGCAGGCGCTGCGAGATTTCCGCGATGGAACGCTGGCCTGATTCGGCTGGGTCGACTGGATGGCCGGAACCACCGGGACGCCGCCCGGGATGTAGCCAGCCGTCACCTATGGGGTGGCGTTAGCGCACCACACGCCCACCACGCTACACGGGCAGGAAAGCGCATTACACCGCCTTGCGCTTCTTCTTTTTCTTGTACAGCCCCGGCTCGCCGTCCGGCCGGGTCTTGAAGCGCCGGTGCGCCCAGAGATACTGCTCAGGCAGGGCGCTGACGGCCTCCTCGACCCACTGATTGATGCGCAGACAATCGGCCTCCTCGCTCTCGCCAGGGAAATCCTCCAGCGGTGGATGGATCACCAGCCGATAACCCGAACCATCCGCCAGGCGCTCCTGCGTGAACGGTACGACCTTGGCCCTGCCCAGCCGAGCGAACTTGGTGGTGGGGGTCACCGTGGCGGCCTGGATACCGAACAGCGGTACGAACAGACTCTGCTTGCGGCCATAGTCCTGATCCGGCGCGTACCAGATGGCGCGGCCGGCACGCAGCACCTTGAGCATGGCCCGCACGTCTTCCCGCTCGATGGCGCTGGCGTCGCGGTTGTGCCGCTCGCGTCCGCGGCGCTGTACATAGTCGAACAGCGGATTCTTGTGCTCGCGGTACATGCCATCGATGGTGTGCCGTTGGCCAAGCAATGCGGCACCGATCTCCAGCGTGGTGAAATGCAGCGCCATCAGGATCACCCCCTGCCCGGCCGCCTGGGCCTGCTGCAGATGCTCCAGTCCCTCGATCGTTGCCAGCCGCTGCAGGCGCGCCTGCGGCCACCACCAGCTCATCGCCATCTCGAAGAAAGCAATGCCGGTGGACGCGAAGTTCTCGCGCAACAGACGTTCACGCTGCGCCTGGCTGAGTTCGGGAAAGCACAGTTCCAGGTTGCGTCGCGCGATGTAGCGCCGGGAACCGGCGAATCGGAACATCAACGCGCCAAGCCCACGGCCCAGTTGCAGCAAGAGCGGATACGGCAACTGCACCAGCAGCCAGAGCAGTCCAAGCCCCAGCCACAGCGGCCAGAAGCGCGGATGCAGGAAGTACGCACGAAACTGAGGACGGTCCATGAATAGCTCGACAACCGATGAAGCGACGCATTCTAGCGGCAAAAGCCGAGCTTGACCGAGCCTCGGCGCACCAGTGATCGCCCCGGACACACGCGGCGGGTTGCAGGCAGCGGCACACCTCGTTATAAGTCCTCGCCATTTACCGCAGCAGGCAGACCATGAGCCAAGCCGACCTCCCCGACCAGTCCCCAGCCTTCCAGCTCAAGGGCAGCATGCTCGCCATCACCGTGCTGGAGCTGGCCAGCAACGACATCGAACGTCTCGACGAACAGCTCGCGGCCAAGGTCGAGCAAGCCCCGGACTTCTTCAACAATACGCCGCTGGTCCTGGCGCTGGACAAATTGCCCGAGGCGGCGCGGGAAATCGACATCAAGGCATTGGTCGCACTCTGCCGCAAGCATCGGTTGCGCACCCTGGCCCTGCGCGCCAGCGAGCCGGCGCATATCGAAGCAGCGGCGGCGCTGGATCTACCGGTGCTGCCGCCTTCGGGGGCTCGCGAGCGCCAAGTCGACCTGGCATCGAAGGCACCGGCCAAACCGGCCGAGCCGGTTTACCGTCCGACCCGCGTAGTCACTACGCCCATCCGCGGCGGCCAGCAGGTCTATGCACAGGGCGGCGACCTCATCGTACTGGCGCCGGTAAGCCCCGGTGCGGAACTTCTCGCCGATGGCAACATCCATGTCTACGGTCCGCTTCGCGGTCGCGCACTGGCAGGTATCAAGGGCGACACCTCGGCGCGGATCTTCTGCCAGCAGCTCGCAGCGGAAATGGTCTCCATCGCCGGCCAATACAAGGTCGCCGAGGACCTGCGACGCGATCCTCTCTGGGCTGAAGCGGTACGCATCAGCCTCTCCGGCGACGTGTTGAACATCACCCGCCTTTAACGGATACTGCCGCGAATTTTCAAGGACCAAACGGGCAATCCTGACGCCAAAACCGGGCGGAAGGTCCCGATTTTTCAATTTTTAGGGTGAATCACCTTGGCCAAGATCATCGTAGTCACTTCCGGCAAAGGTGGCGTTGGTAAAACCACCACCAGCGCCGCCATCGGTACCGGCCTCGCTCTGCGCGGCCACAAGACTGTCATCGTCGACTTCGACGTCGGTCTGCGGAACCTCGACTTGATCATGGGCTGCGAACGCCGGGTGGTTTACGACTTCGTCAACGTCATCAATGGCGATGCCACCCTGACCCAGTCCCTGATCAAGGACAAGCGTCTGGAGAACCTCTACGTGCTGGCTGCCAGCCAGACGCGCGACAAGGACGCCCTCACCCAGGAAGGCGTCGGCAAGGTGATCGACGAGCTGGGCAAGAACTTCGAATACGTCATCTGCGACTCCCCGGCGGGCATCGAGAAAGGCGCGCATCTGGCCATGTACTTCGCCGACGAAGCCATCGTCGTGACCAACCCGGAAGTCTCCTCGGTACGCGACTCCGACCGCATGCTCGGCCTGCTGGCCAGCAAGTCGCGTCGCGCCGAAAACGGCGAAGAGCCGATCAAGGAACACCTGCTGCTGACCCGCTACAACCCTGAGCGCGTCACCAAGGGCGAAATGCTCGGCGTCGAAGACGTCGAGGAAATTCTCTCCATCCGCCTGCTGGGCGTGATCCCCGAGTCGCAGGCTGTGCTCAAGGCGTCCAACCAGGGCATCCCGGTGATCCTCGATGACCAGAGCGACGCCGGTCAGGCCTACAGCGACGCGGTGGACCGCCTGCTGGGCAAGGAAGTGGCGCACCGCTTCCTCGACGTCAAGAAGCCTGGCTTCCTGCAACGACTTTTCGGAGGCCGCGAATGAACCTCTTCGACTTCTTCCGTGAACGCAAGAAGAAGGAAACACCGGCCGCCATTGCCAAGGAACGCCTGCAGATCATCGTCGCCCACGAACGCGGCCAGCGCACCGAGCCGGACTACCTGCCGGCATTGCAGAAGGAGCTGGTCGAGGTGATCCGCAAGTACGTCAACATCGACAGCGATCAGGTTCAGGTCGCCCTCGAGGATCAGGGCAGCTGCTCGATTCTCGAACTGAACATCACCCTGCCGGATCGCTGAGCGGCACGGCGTACAGAAGCGGCGGCCCACGGGTCGCCGTCTTCGTTTGTGGGAAGAACAATGCCTCTTAGCAACATCCAGATCATTCACCAGGACGCCGCCCTGCTGGTGATCAACAAGCCGACCCTGCTGCTCTCCGTGCCAGGACGGGCTGAAGACAATCGTGACTGTCTGGTGACCCGCCTGCAGGAGAACGGCTACCCCGAAGCCCGCATCGTGCACCGCCTGGACTGGGAGACCTCCGGGCTCATCGTGCTCGCCCGCGACGCCGATACGCACCGCGAGCTGTCCCGTCAGTTTCATGACCGCGAAACGGAAAAGGCCTATACCGCGCTGTGCTGGGGCCAGCCGGAGCAGGACAGTGGCAGCATCGACCTGCCACTGCGTTACGACCCGCCGACCAAGCCACGACATGTGGTCGATCACGAACTGGGCAAGCATGCGCTGACCTTCTGGCGCGTACTCGAGCGCTGCGGCGACTACAGCCGCGTCGAACTGACCCCCATCACCGGGCGCTCTCACCAGTTGCGGGTGCACATGCTGTCCACCGGCCATCCGTTGCTCGGCGACCGCCTCTACGCCCACGAGCAGGCGTTGCGGGCGCACGAGCGCCTGTGCCTGCATGCCAGCATGCTGACCCTGACCCATCCGCAGACCGGCGCGCGCCTGCGTTTCGAGAGCCCGGCACCGTTCTGAGGGGAGCTCGGGAGTGCGCCGTCGCCTGGCCTGGTCGAGGTGCGTGGCGCCGAAGCCCGACAGCGCGCCGGGCCCCGCCCCTGATTCCACGCTTATTCACCACCGGTGAATGCTATAGACTTTGTGGCCTTGCCGTCCGGAGCCCCCCATGCGCGATGAACTCAACCAGGGCCTGATCGATTACCTCAAGGCCTCCCCCACCCCCTTCCATGCCACCGCCAGCCTTGCCCAAACCCTGCAGGCCGCTGGCTACAAGGCACTCGACGAGCGCGAGCCCTGGCATACCGAAGCCGGTGGGCGCTACTACGTGACCCGCAACGACTCGGCCATCATCGCCTTTCAACTCGGCGGCAAGCCCCTCGCCGAACACGGCCTGCGGCTGGTCGGCGCTCACACCGACAGCCCCTGCCTGCGCGTCAAGCCGCAGCCGGAACTGCAGCGCCAGGGCTTCTGGCAACTGGGCGTGGAGGTCTACGGTGGCGCCTTGCTGGCGCCGTGGTTCGACCGTGATCTATCCCTGGCCGGGCGCGTCACCTACAGCCGCGACGGGCGCATCGAAAGCCAGCTGATCGATTTCAGGCAGCCGATCGCCAGCATTCCCAACCTCGCGATCCACCTCAACCGGGAAGCCAACCAGGGCTGGGCGATCAACGCCCAGAACGAACTGCCACCGATCCTCGCGCAGATCGCCAGCCAGGAAAGCCCGGATTTCCGCGCCCTGCTCGCCGACCAGCTCGGCCGCGAGCACGGCCTGGTCGCCGATGTGGTGCTGGACTTCGAACTGAGTTTCTACGACACCCAGCCGGCGGCGGTCATCGGCCTCAACGGCGACTTCATCGCCGGCGCCCGGCTGGACAACCTGCTGTCCTGCTTCGCGGGCCTGCAGGCCCTGTTCGACGCCGGCCCGGACGAAACCTGCGTACTGGTCTGCACCGACCACGAAGAAGTCGGCTCGGCCTCGATGTGTGGCGCCGACGGTCCCTTCCTCGAACAGGTGCTGCGTCGCCTGCTGCCCGAAGAGGACGATTTCCAGCGCGCGATCAACCGCTCGCTGCTGATCTCCGCCGACAATGCCCACGCCGTTCACCCGAACTATGCCGACAAGCACGACGGCAACCACGGCCCGAAACTCAATGCCGGCCCGGTGATCAAGGTCAACAGCAACCAGCGCTACGCCACCAGCAGCGAAACCGCAGGCTTCTTCCGCCACCTGTGCCTGGAAAACGAAGTACCGGTGCAGAGCTTCGTCACCCGCAGCGACATGGGCTGCGGCTCGACCATCGGCCCGATCACCGCCAGCCAGCTCGGCGTGCGCACCGTGGACATCGGCCTGCCGACCTTTGCCATGCATTCGATCCGCGAACTCGCCGGCAGCCAGGACCTGGCGCATCTGGTGAAGGTGCTCGGCGCCTTCTATTCGAGCGCCGAGCTGCCCTGATGGACTATGCGCAACTGCTCGCCCTGCGCCAGCGCCATCCGGCCTGGCGACTGTTGCGCGCCGACCATGCACCGCTGATCGCGAGCTTCCTGCAACAGGCCTTCGTCGCGCCCAATCGCCGCAGCCTGGACGCCCGCAGCCTGGCTTCGCTGCTCGAGGACAGGCTCTACAGCCTCAACCAGGAGGCGGACGAACCCCTCTTTCCGCGCAGCGCCAGCGCCTATCTCGACGAATGGGCCGACAACGCCAACGGCTGGCTGCGCAAGTTCTACCCACCGGGCAACGATGAGGCCCATTTCGAGCTGACGCCTGCCAGCGAAAAGGCCATCGAATGGCTGGCCAGTCTGGGCAAGCGCCAGTTCGTCGGTACCGAATCGCGCTTGCTGTCGATCTTCGAGCTGCTGCGACAGATGGTCCAGGGCAGTGAGACCGATCCCCAGGCGCGCATCCTCGAACTGGAAAAGCGCAAGGCGGCGCTGGACGAGGAGATCGCCAGGATTCGAGCCGGCGAAGTCGCGCTGATGGACGATACGCGAGTGCGCGAGCGCTTCCTGGAAGTCGACGCCAGCTCGCGCAGCCTGCTGGCCGATTTTCGCCAGGTGGAACAGAACTTCCGCGACCTCGATCGCCAGGTGCGCGAACGCATCGCCACCTGGGGCGGCGGCAAGGGCGAGTTGCTCGCGGAGATTTTCGGCGAGCGCGACGCCATTTCCGATTCCGACCAGGGCCGCAGCTTCCGCGCCTTCTGGGAGTTCCTGATGTCGCCGGCGCGCCAGGAAGAACTGTCCGAGCTGCTGCACAAGGCCTTCGCGCTCGCGCCGGTACAAAGCCTGGAGCCGGACCGGCGCCTGCTGCGCGTGCACTACGACTGGCTGGAAGCCGGCGAGATGGCCCAGCGCACCGTGGCACGGCTGTCCGAGCAGTTGCGCCGCTACCTGGACGACCAGGCCTGGCTGGAGAATCGGCGAATCATGCACCTGCTGCGCGATATCGAAACCCGGGCCCTGGCCGTACGCGAGCAGCCGCCGAACGCCGAACTGCTCGGCATCGATGCGCCCGCGCCAGAACTGACCCTGCCACTCGACCGGCCACTCTATAGCCCGCCCTTGCGGCCGAAGATCGAAACCCTGATCCTCCTCGAAGGCGAGGACGAGAGCGGCGGCGAGGCGCTGTTCAACCAGTTCCACGTCGACAAGGCGCGCCTGCTTGAGCAGATCCGCCAGGCCCTGCGCCAGCGTCCGCGGATCAGCCTCGGCGAGTTGCTGGAGACGTATCCCATGCAACACGGCCTGGCCGAGCTGGTCGCCTACCTGGACCTGGCCGCCAGCGACCGCCACTGCGCCTTCGATGAACACCAGCCGCAGCTGGTGCAATGGCAGGACGCCAGCGGCACCCTGCGCCGCGCCAGCATTCCCCTGATCGTATTCGGCCAATGACGACATGAGCGACACCACACCCGACAATGCCTTCTCGCTGCTGCTGATCGCCCTGTTCAAGGGCGTGCTCTACCGCGAGGACGATGCCGCGCAGTGGCAGCAACTGCTCGACCGGCAAGCTGCCGCGCGCGATTACCTGGGCGTGATCGGCCTGGAACTGATCCTCGACGAGGCCGAAGGCTACGCCTACCTCGCGCAGCGCGCCGACGAGGACGGCAGTGCCCTGCCGCGGCTGGTTCCGCGGCGCCAGCTCAGCTACCCAGTGAGCCTGTTGCTGGCATTGCTGCGCAAGCGCCTGGCCGAAGCGGATGCCGCTGGCGGCGAACGGCTGATCCTGTCGCGCGAACAGCTCGCCGAGATGCTGCGCCTGTTCCTGCCCGAGGGCAGCAACGAAGCCCGGCTGGTCGATCGCATCGACGCGCACGTCGCCAAGATTGTCGAGCTCGGCTTCCTGCGCAGGCTGCGCGGCCAGGACGAATCGCTGTACGAGGTGCGGCGCATCCTCAAGGCGTTCGTCGATGCGCAATGGCTCAACGAGTTCGACCAGCGCCTCGGCGAATACGCCGGCCAGCACGGCACGGAGGAACAGCCATGAACGCTCCCGACACGCTTTCCCTGCTCGATTTCGCCAGCAGTGACGAGCGCGCCGGTTTCCGCCTGCACGCTATCGAGGTGTACAACTGGGGCACCTTCGACCAGCGGGTCTGGCGCTTTCCCACCCGCGGCGACAATGCGCTGCTGACCGGCGACATCGGCTCCGGCAAATCGACCCTGGTGGACGCCATCACCACCCTGCTGGTGCCCGCGCAGAAGATCGCCTACAACAAGGCCGCCGGCGCCGAGGCCAGGGAACGCACGCTGCGCTCCTACGTGCTGGGTTACTACAAGTCCGAGCGCAGCGAAGCCGGCCTCAGCGCCAAGCCGGTGGCGCTGCGCGACCACAACAGCTATTCGGTGATCCTCGGCCATTTCTACAACGAGGGCTTCGACCAGCACGTCACCCTCGCCCAGGTGTTCTACATCAGCGACAACCGCGGCCAGCCGGAACGCTTCTATGTGGTCGCGGACCGTCCGCTGTCGATCACCGAACACTTCGCCAGCTTCGGCAGCGACCTCAACGCCCTGCGCAAACGCCTGCGCGAGCTGCCCCACGTCGAGCTCGAACCCAGCTTCGCCGCCTACAGCGCCGCCTTCCGCCGCCGCTTCGGCATCGCCGACGACCAGGCGCTGGAGCTGTTCAGCCAGACCGTATCGATGAAATCGGTGGGCAACCTCACCGATTTCGTTCGCGAACACATGCTCGAGGAGTTTCCGCTGGACGAGCGCATCCAGGCGCTGATCCACCACTTCGACGATCTCAATCGCGCCCACGAGGCGGTGCTCAAGGCCAAGCGGCAGATCGGCCTGCTGCGACCGATGGTGGACAACTGCCAGCGTTACGCCGAAGCCTCGGAGCAGGCGCAAGGGCTGGTCGCCTGCCGCGAAGCGCTGGCGCCCTGGTTCGCCGGGCTCAAGGCCGAGCTGCTGGACAAGCGCCTGGACAACCTCGCCCAGGACATCGCCCGCCAGCGCGAGCAGCGCCGCGCGCTGCAGGAGCACCAGCGGCAGGGCCAGTCGAAACGCGACGAACTGACCCGCGCCATCGCCCAGAACGGCGGTGACCGCCTGGCGTCGATCAGGCAGGAAATCGCCCGGCTGGAAGCGGACCAGCAGCGCCGCCAGCATGCCGCCGAACGCTATGACCACCTCGCCGGCGCGCTGCAGCTGCCGCAGGCGAACGACGCCGAGCCGTTCCTGGCCAACCGTCAGGCGCTGCCCGGCCTGGTCGAGCAGTGCCAACAACAGCGCGACAGCGCGCAGAACGGCCAGACCGAAGCCGCCGTCGAATTGCGCGACCTGCGCCAGCAGCATCGGCAGCTCGAAACCGAGCTGGAGTCGCTGCGCAGTCGCCGCTCCAATCTGCCGGCGCGGATTCTCGACATCCGTTCGCGCCTCTGCCAGGCGCTGGAGCTGGACGAGGCCGCGCTGCCCTTCGTCGGCGAACTGCTGCAGGTGCGCGAAGACGAGCGCGACTGGGAAGGCGTCGCCGAGCGCCTGCTGCACAACTTCGGCCTGTCGCTGCTGGTGCCCGACGCGCGCTACGCCCAGGTCGCGCAATGGGTCGAACAGACCCACCTGGGCGAGCGGCTGGTCTACTTCCGGGTCCGTGAGCGGCGCCTGCAGACGCCGGCCGAAACGCACCCCGAGTCGCTGCTGCGCAAGCTGCAGATCAAGCCGGACACGCCCTTCTACGACTGGCTGGAGCAGGAGCTGGCGCGACGCTTCGACTATGCCTGCTGCGCCTCGCTGGAACAGTTCCGCCGCGAGGACAAGGCGGTCACCCGCGCCGGCCAGGTGAAGTCCGGCCAGGAGCGCCACGAGAAGGATGATCGCCGCCGGCTGGGCGACCGCACCCAGTACATCCTCGGCTGGAGTAACGAGCAGAAGATCGCCGCCCTGGCCGGGCAGGCCGACGATCTGCAAACGCGCATCCAGCGACAGGCCATGCAACTGGCCGAGCTGCAGCAGCGCCAGCGCGACCTCGATGAACGCCTCGGCCTGCTCAACCAACTATCGGTATTCGACAGCTTCGAGGCGCTGGACTGGCGGCCCCTGCTCACGCAGATCCATGGCCTGGAACAGGAGCGCCGGCAGCTCGAAGCCGAGTCCGACACCCTGCGCACGCTGCAACGGCAGTTGCAGGCGCTGGAAGACGAACTGCGCGAAGGTCGCGACGCGCTCGACGAGAAGAACCGCGAGCTGAGCCGCAGCGAGCAGAAGCACGAAGACGCCCAGGCCCTGACCGACGAGGCGCGCGCGCTGCACACCGCCGCAAGCCCCGAGCAGCAGGCGCGCTTCGTCGAACTCGACAGCTTGCGCGCCGAAGCCCTGGGTGAACACACGCTGACGGTGGAATCCTGCGCCAATCGCGAGCAGGCCATGCGCGGCTGGCTGCAGGGCAGGATCGACAGCGAGAACAAGCGCCTGGACCGCCTGAGCCAGAACATCATCCAGGCCATGAGCGAGTACCGCATCGAGTTCCCGCTGGAAACCCGCGAGGTGGACGCCAGCCTGGCGGCCGCCGAGGATTACCGCGCCATGCTCGACAGCCTCGAGCAGGATGGCCTGCCGCAATTCGAGCAGCGCTTCAAGGCGATGCTCAACGAAAACATCATCAACGAGATCGCCAACTTCCAGAGCCAGCTGCGCCGCGAGGAGCACGACATCCGCGAGCGCATCGAGGAGATCAACCGCTCGCTGCGGGAAATCGACTACAACCCCGGTCGCCTGATCCAGCTGGAAGCGCAGTCCAGCGGCGACGGCGAGATCGCCGAGTTCCGCGCCAGCCTGCGCGCCTGCACCGAAGGCAGCCTCTCCGGCAGCGGCGACGAGCAATACGCCGAGGGCAAGTTCCTCGAGGTGCGGCGGATCATCGAGCGCTTCCGCGGCCGCGAAGGCCTGAGCGACCAGGACCGCCGCTGGACCCGCAAGGTCTGCGACGTGCGCAACTGGTTCGGCTTCTCCGCCTCCGAACGCTGGCGCGAGGATGGCAGCGAACACGAACACTACAGCGATTCGGGCGGCAAGTCCGGCGGGCAGAAGGAGAAGCTGGCCTACACCGTGCTGGCGGCCAGCCTGGCCTACCGCTTCGGCCTGGAATGGGGCGTGACCCGCTCGCGTTCGTTCCGCTTCGTGGTGATCGACGAAGCCTTCGGCCGTGGTTCCGACGAATCGGCACGCTACGGGCTCGAACTGTTCAAGAAGCTCAACCTGCAGTTGCTAATCGTCACCCCGCTGCAGAAGATCCACATCATCGAGCCCTACGTCGCCAGCGTCGGCTTCGTGCACAACGAGCAGGGCCGCGAATCGAAGCTGCGCTGCCTGAGCATCGAGGAATACCGCGAGCGCAAGGAGCAGTTGGGCGCAACGCAGTGATCCACGCTATGGTCAGCAGACCTACGATGAAGAGGTATTGAAATGAACCGCGATACGGCCCTCGAGGTACTCACCCGCAGCAAGCCGATACTGGCCAGCCGCTTCGGCGTCGCCCGCCTGGCCCTGTTCGGTTCGACAGCCAGGAACCTCGCTCGCGACGACAGCGACGTGGATATCCTCGTGGCTTTCGATGGGCCAGCGACCTCGGAGCGTTATTTCGGCGTTCAGTTCTACCTGGAAGATCGGCTGCAACGTCCCGTCGATCTGGTGACGGAGAAAGCGTTGCGTCCGGAATTGCGGCCCTATATCGAACAGGAAGCGGTCAATGTCTGAACAAACCGGCCGCGAATGGCGCTTCTACATCGATGACATGATCGCCTTCATCGAGAAGGTGGCGAATTATACGGAGGGGCTCGATCAGCACGCCTTCGTTTCCAGCGCGCTGACCTACGATGCGACATTGCGTAACCTCGAACTGATAGGAGAAGCCGCCACTCGTATTCCGAACGAAGTGCGCAATGCCAACACGCAGATTGCCTGGCGACAAATCATCGCCACGCGAAATCGATTGATCCATGGTTACCTCGGCATTGACGACGACACAGTCTGGAGTATCGTTCGGGACGACCTCCCTGCACTCCTGACGCAATTGCGGGCCTTGTCGAACCGTCAGCCCTGACCCATGCGACAAAAAGAAGCATGACCGTCTGGACCACCCCCACCGACCTCAAAACCCAGCTTCAACGCCTCTGGGACCAGGGCACGCTGCTGCGCGCCTCGCTGGCCGATGAGGCGCTTTTCCCCCTGCAGCTGCGCCTGAAGAAGCCCAACAACCAGGCGCTGGCCGAACGTTTCGACGAAGTGCGCCAGTGGATTCGGCTGTTGCAGGCGGGCGAAGGGGCCTATCGGCTGCAATGGAAAGAGATCAATCACCGCCAGCTGGGCCGCAATCAGGTGCCCGATGGCGCCTGGGTCGACAGCCTGGACGCCGCCCTGACGCTGCTCGGCAGGCGCCGCGAGGCCGAGCGTTTTCGCCAGTTGGCCGAGGCCACCCTGGCGGCGTTTCCCGCGCTGCACGGCTGGCTATGCCGCTATCCCCTGCGTGTACTGGAACAGGGCGAACACTGGCACAAGGTGCTGGCGGTGCTGCACTGGTTCCGCGCCCATCCCCACAGCGGCCTGTACCTGCGCCAGCTGGACATCCCCGGGGTCGACAGCAAGTTCATCGAGCAGCGGCGCGGCCTGCTCGGCGAGCTGCTGGACCTGGCATTGCCCAGCACCGCCATCGATGCCCAAGCGCGTGGCGCCCGCGCCTTCAGCCGCCGCTACGGGCTGCGCGACAAGCCGCTGCGCATACGCCTGCGAATTCTCGATCCGCGCCTGGCGATCAGCGGCCTCAGCGACCTGGAAATGCCGGTGGAGCAACTGGCCGCACTGCACCTGGAGCACCGGCAGGTATTCGTCACCGAGAACGAGACCAATGCCCTGGCGTTTCCCGCGCTGGCCGGGAGCATCCTGCTGTTCGGCCAGGGCTATGCGCTGGACCGCCTGGGCGACATCCCTTGGCTGCACCGATGCCCGCTGCACTACTGGGGCGACATCGACACCCACGGCTTCGCGATTCTCGATCGCCTGCGTGCGCATTTCCCCCTGGCCCGCTCACTGCTGATGGACCGCGAAACCTTGCTGGAACATCGCCCGCTCTGGGGCGAAGAGCCGCCGGACAAGCGCTGCACGGCCACACTGCGGCGCCTGGACGATGCCGAACTGGCGCTCTTCGAGGACCTGCGCGACGACCGCCTGGGCCAGCGCATCCGGCTGGAGCAGGAGCACATCCGTTTCGGCTGGCTGGAACGGGCGCTGCGCGGGCTGCACAGCTTCTAGGGTCTGTTCCCGTTTCTTCGCGGCTCGCGATAAACGGGAACAGACCCTAAAAGGCTCAGGCGAGACTGTCGTCGATCACCAGCGCCACCTTGCCGGACACCGTGTTGCTCGCCAGCGCGGCGAAAGCGGCCTCGACATCGCCGATGGCGAAGGTCCGCTCCAGCCGTGGCGACAGCTTGCCGCTGGTGAACAGCGGCCAGACCTTCTCCTCCATTTCCGCCAGCAGGTCGGCCTTGTAGTCGGCGTCGCGGCTACGCAGCGTGGAGCCGATCAGCTGGATGCGCTTGGCCAGCAGCCCCGCCAGGTCCAGCTCGGCCTTGCGTCCGCCCATCAGGCCGATCATCACCCAGCGCCCGTCCATGCCCAGCAGCTGCAGGTTGAGCGCCGCGTACTTGGCGCCGACCGGGTCGAGGATCATGTCGAAGGGTGCGAAATCGCGCAGCGCCTCCAGCGATTCGCCGCGCAACACGCCGCCCTGCGCGCCGAGCGACTCGCAATAGGCCAGGCGCTCGGCCGAACCCACGCTGACCCAGCACGGATTGCCGAAGGCCTTGCACAGTTGGATCGCAGCCGAACCCACGCCACTGGCGCCAGCGTGCAGCAGCACCTTGTCGCCCGCGAGCAAGGCGCCGAGGCGATAGAGGTTCAGCCAGGCCGTGGCATAGACTTCCGGGATCACCGCGGCCTCGTGCAGCGACAGGCCATCGGGCACCGGCAAGGCATGGCGGGCGTCGACGACCACCTCCTCGGCCATGCCGCCACCGGCCAGCAGCGTGCAGACGCGGTCGCCGACCTTCCAGCGGCTGCGGCCATTCACCTCGCTGACCACGCCAGCGCACTCCAGCCCAAGAATGTCGGTGACCCCGGCCGGCGGCGGGTAGTGCCCCGCACGCTGAAGCAGGTCCGCCCGGTTGAGCCCGGCGGCGGCGACCCGTATGCGCACCTCGCCCTCAGCGCACGCCGGAGCCGCTCTGTGCGCCCACTCCAGTTGCCCCTCGATACCTTGCAATGCCTTCATGCTGCCTCCATAGTGAGTTCAATCCGTGCCCGTTCAACCGATCGCTCGCTTTCTCGACCAGCTGTTACCATCGGGCTCATGCTTCCACCGCCGGACGGAAACGGAACCGGCGCCTACTTTAGATGGCCTAATATGCGTTATTCCCTTGCCTTACGTCGCCCCCAAGCCATGAAACGTACGCTGACCTGTACCTTTCTCGCCGTGTTCCTCGGCCTCCAGGCCTCCCTCGCGCTGGCCAAAGCCGTCAGCACGCCGGAAAACTGGGATTACCTGCAGCCCGATCGCGAACAGGTGATCGCCAGCCTGAACGTGGTCGAACTGCTCAAGCGTCACCACTACAACAAGCCGCCATTGAACGATGCACGCTCGTCGAAGATCTTCGACAGCTACATCCAGATGCTCGATCCGTCGCGCAGCTATTTCCTGGCATCCGACATCGAAGAATTCGGCAAGTGGCGCAACCAGTTCGATGATTTCCTCAAAGGCGGCAACCTCGAACCCGGCTTCGCCATCTACAAGCGGCACCTCGAGCGGCTGCAGAACCGCCTCAACTTTGCCCTGGGCCTGCTCGGCAAGGGCGTCGACAGCTTCGATTTCACCGTCGATGAAGAGCTGCTGGTCGATCGCGAGAAAGCCGCCTGGGCCAAGGACATGGCCGAGCTCGACGACCTCTGGCGCAAGCGCGTCAAGGACGAGGTCCTGCGCCTGAAGATTGCAGGCAAGGAGCCCAAGGCCATCGAGGAGCTGCTGACCAAACGCTACAAGAACCAGCTGGCGCGCCTCAACCAGACTCGCGGCGAAGACGTGTTCCAGACCTACATCAATGCGTTCGCCCAGTCCTACGATCCGCACACCCAGTACCTCTCGCCGGACAATGCCGAGAACTTCGACATCAACATGAGCCTGTCGCTGGAAGGTATCGGCGCGGTGCTGCAGAGCGACAACGAGCACGTCAAGATCGTACGCCTGGTGCCGGCCGGCCCGGCAGAAAAGAGCAAGCAGCTGGCACCGGCTGACAAGATCATCGGCGTTGGCCAGGCCAACGACGAAATGGTCGACGTCATCGGCTGGCGCCTGGATGAGGTGGTCAAGCTCATCCGCGGTCCAAAGGGCTCGGTGGTCCGCCTCGAAGTCATCCCGGCGAGCAATGCACCCAACGACCAGAACAGCAAGGTGGTCGCCATCACCCGCGAGGCGGTGAAGCTCGAAGAACAGGCGGCGAAGAAGTCGGTGCTGAACCTCGAACACCAGGGGCAGAACTTCAAGCTCGGCGTCATCGAGATCCCGGCCTTCTACCTCGACTTCAAGGCGCTGCGTGCCGGCGACCAGAACTACAAGAGCACCACCCGCGACGTGAAGAAGCTGCTGTCCGAACTGGAAGCGGAAAAGGTCGATGGCGTGGTGATCGACCTGCGCAACAACGGCGGCGGCTCCCTGCAGGAGGCCACCGAGCTGACCGGCCTGTTCATCGACCAGGGCCCCACGGTGCTGGTGCGCAACAGCGATGGCCGTGTCGACGTGCTGGCCGACGAGCAGGTCGGCGCCTTCTACAAGGGTCCGCTGGCCGTCCTGGTGAACCGCCTTTCGGCATCCGCCTCGGAGATCTTCGCCGGCGCCATGCAGGACTACCACCGCGGCTTGATCCTCGGCGGCCAGACCTTCGGCAAGGGCACCGTGCAGACCATCCAGCCGCTCAACCACGGTGAACTGAAACTGACCCTGGCCAAGTTCTACCGCGTCTCGGGCCAGAGCACCCAGCATCAGGGCGTGATTCCCGACATTTCCTACCCCGCCGACGTCGACACCAAGGAGATCGGCGAAAGCGCCCTGCCCGAGGCCCTGCCGTGGGACAGCATCCGCGCCGCGATCAACCCGGACATGAACCCGTTCAAACCGTTCCTGGCCGAGCTGAAGGCACGTCACGAAGCCCGTACCGGCGAGAACCCCGACTTCGTCTTCACCCGTGATCGCCTGGCCCTGGCGCAAGAGCTGATGCACGAAACCACGGTGAGCCTCAACGAAGAGAAGCGCCGCGCCCAGCAGGCCGATATCGAGAAACGCCAGCTGGCGCTGCAGAACGCCCTGCGCCAGGCCAAGGGCGAGGAACCGCTGGCCAAGCTGGAGAAGGAAGAGGAAACCACGCCGCACCAGGAAATGGACAAGCCCAAGCCGGAAGACGACGCCTACCTCTCCGAGAGCGGCCGTATCCTGCTCGACTACCTGGGGCTGAGCTCGGCCATGGCCAAGCACTAGGCGGAGCAACAAAAATACTGTGCGACGCGGGCGTAGGGTGCGCTCCGCGCACCACGGGCACGGCGTCCTGAGCGCAGCAGGAATACCGTGCGGCGTAAAATGCGGATTGGCCTTTCGCACCACCCTGTGGAGCCTGGGGGACGCCGAGTCCTTGCCGGCGATCCGCGGCGACGCGCAGCGCCGATCGCCGGCAAGCCGGCTCCTACAATGAAAGCGGTTCGCTGGGGGGATTTGCCCTCGCCGGGGCGTCGAAGCGCGCCACGGTGGCACCCTGCCTGGGATAGCCACCGACAGCGAGGGCAGGTGTCAATTATGACCGGCGCAAATACCGGCAAAACGCCATCCCTGTCATCAAGCTGACATCTGCGAACCGTGAAATGGAAGGGCCACAGCGGTGGCCCTTTTTCATTCACGGCCCGAGAATTCCATGACCGTCACCGAGCAGTTGAGCATGCTGGGGCACATCCTTGCTCAAGGCGACATCACCACCCTGTTCCAACCCATCGTCTCGCTCTCCGAGCGCCGCATCCTCGGCTACGAAGCGCTGAGTCGCGGCCCGTCCAACAGCCCGCTGCATTCGCCGATCAACCTGCTGGCCACCGCGCGGCAGGCCGGACGGCTGAACGAGCTGGAAATGGCGTGCCGGCGCAGCGCCTGCCGCCGCTACAGCCAAGGCGCATTGCGCGGCAAGCTGTTCCTCAACGCCTCCCCCGAGACCTTGCTCGAAGCGGCGCACAAGCCCGGCCGCACCCTGGAGCTGCTGAATGCCTACGGCATCCCGGCCGAGCAGGTGGTCATCGAGCTGACCGAACAGACGCCGACCGATGATTTCGAACTGCTGGACAAGGCCCTGCATCACTACCGCGCGATGGGCTTCGGCATCGCCCTCGACGATCTCGGCGCCGGCTATTCGAGCCTTCGGATGTGGTCGGAACTGCGTCCGGATTACGTGAAGATCGATCGCTACTTCATCGACGGCATCCATCAGGATGCGGTGAAACGCGAGTTCGTCGAGTCGATCCTCAAGATCGCGCGGGCCTCACGCGCGCAGGTCATCGCCGAAGGCATCGAGCTGGCGGAAGAGCTGACGGTACTGTCGGAGATGGGTGTCGACCTGGTCCAGGGCTATCTGCTCGGCCGCCCGCAGGAGCTCCCCGCCCTGGATATCGACGAAGTGCTGCCCTCGGCGGAGGCGCAGCAGAACGGACTCAACGAGGAAACCGGCGATCTTTCCGCCCTGCTCGTATGCCAGCCGGCGATGTCGGCCGAGCGGCCGGTCGCCGAGATGCTGGAAGCCTTTCGCCTGCAGGCCAGCCTGAACTCGATCGCCGTGCTGGATACCGACGAAAGACCCGTGGGCATCGTGCATCGCAACCTGATCTCCGGCGCCCTGCTCAAGCCCTTCGCCACCGAGCTGCTGGCCCGCAAACCCATCAGCCGCCTGATGAGCAGCGACTTTCTCGCCGTCGAACTCGGCCAGTCGTTGCAGCAGGTCAGCCGGTTGCTCACCAGCCGTGCCCGGCAGCGCATCGAGGAGGATTTCGTCATCACCCTGGCGGGCCGCTATCACGGGCTCGGGCGGGTAATCGACGTGCTCAGGCTGATCACCGAAATGAAGATCCAGCAAGCCCGCCACGCCAATCCGCTGACTCTGCTGCCGGGCAACGTGCCGATCCAGCAATGCCTGACGCGCCTGCTGCAACAGAAGCGCGAAGCGCTGATCTGCTACGTGGACATCGACAACTTCAAACCCTTCAACGACCTCTATGGTTACGCCAAGGGCGATGAGGTCCTGCTGTGCCTGGCGCACTGCCTGAACGAAAGCGTCGATCCGAGCTGCGATTTCGTCGGCCATATCGGCGGCGACGACTTCCTGCTGGTTCTGACCAGCACCGACTGGGAACGGCGCATCGAGCAATTGTTGCAGGAATTCCACAGACGCTGCCGGCTCTTCTACCGCAGCGAGCACCTGGCCGCGGGCTGCTTCATCGCCTCGAGCCGCGAAGGCCATGAGCAACGCTATCCGCTATTGGCCCTGTCGATCGGCGCAGTCAGGCTGCGCGCGCAGAACATCGAACAGTTGGATGCCGGCGGGCTCGCCGCACTGGCCTCCGACGCCAAGCGACAGGCCAAGCAGGAAAGCGGCTCGAGCCTTTATCTCATCGACTCGGCCGATCTGCCGGCAGCGGGCCACAAACCAAGCCTCACGGCCCGTGCCTTGTAGAAGGCTCTGCCCTCGTGACGTGTTGCCGGGTGTTGGACGTGTTTGCCGCGGATGTTGCGTGCAACAGCCCGATGTTCGGGCGATCGCGCCCGGTAGGTTGGCGCTGAGCGCAGCGAGGCCCAACAGGCACGAACGTGTTGGGTTTCGTCGCTACGCGCCCCGCCTCAACCTACGGCTTATCGCCTAGCGCCCTGTCTGGTTAGTTTGTTAACTCACCGGGCATTATGTTGTAAGGAGCCAGCTTGCTGGCGATCATCGGCAGTGGTGGTCGGGATCGCCAGCAAGGACTAGGCGTCCCCCAGGGTCCTACGCCCGAAAGGCTCTTGCACTTCTTCCGAGTCGCGGCAACGCATGGATAACGAACGTCCAAGACAGACCCTAGGCAACACGCTATGGGGACATAGCCTTGTAGAAATCGGCCTGTTTCGCGTCGGCCGCGAGGCCATGGCCGCCCGCACGATAAAGCTGCTCGAGACGGACCGCAGCCAGGGGATGTCCGGCATCGGCGGCGCGGGCCCACCAGCGTACCGCCTCTCTGCCGTCCGGGCCGTGCGACGCCTCTTCGCTCAGGCTGATCACACCCATCTGGTAGGCCGCCTTCGCATCCCCCGCCTCGGCCGCCAGGCGCAGCAGGCGGGCGCCCTCCTGCCTGGCGCCGAAGCCCTGGCCGCGGAAATACAGGATGTGCCCGTAGAAGCTCTGGGCTTTCACATCGCCCAGTGCCGCCATCCGTGCGAACTGGCCCTCCATCCAGCGCCAGAGCTTCGGCTGTCGAACGGCCTGGCGCGAGGCCATCAGCTTGCGGGCAATGAAATACCCAGCCCTGGCCCGCAACTCCCACAGCATCAGGGCACCTCCGGATAATCGAACTCGAATACACGCGCCACTTCCCCGGCATGCCAGGAGGCGGCGGCAAAGCCGTCGGCAGGGCCGCTGAAACGCCCCAGACGAGCGGCACACTCGAAGAAACCGGTGCGGGGCAAGCGGCTGGCACCCTGGCTGATGACCAGGGCGCTACGCAACGGACGCTCCGAACGGGCATCCAGCGCGGCCAGGTGTTCGAGGGCGGCAGTGAGCGTCTGCATGGCGGGTGTCGGCAACTGCAGGCGCTCGAGCAGCGCCCGATAGGTCACCAGATGGCGCTGGCGGCGCGCCTCGGCCAGCTCGTCGAGCAGTGCCTGCCAATGCTGGCGGCTGATGCTCACGGCCGCAGATTGCTGGTTCAAGCGTCGTCCTCCCAGCCGGAAATATCCAGCGCGCGTGCCAGCGCACGGCGGATCGCGGCATCCGGCTCGCGCTCTCCGGCTTCGATCAGGCCAAGGTAGGCGGGGCTGATGCCCACCGAGCGCGCCAGTGCCTCCTGGCTCAGGCCCTGCGCCTCGCGCAGGATGGATAGTTGCTTCAGCGCCGGTTTCGGCACTTGCGAGGAAGAAGACTCCATGACCGTCGTAGGCTGGGCGCCAACCGCGTTCAGCAGCGCCTGGTACTCATCCCATGGCAGAACGGCATATTCCGGCGAACCGTCACGCATGATGACCTGTACATTCATCCGTTTTCCCCTGGCTTTCCCAACGATCAGAGGGCTGATCTTAACAGCCTGCGCGGCTCATTGAAGCGGCAAGCCAGGCACTCCGGAAAGTGAATCGGGACCCGGCTCCGCAAAAAAGCGGGCACATTCGACGACTCCGCTGCTTTCCTGGTCCGCAATCAGGCCGAATCTCCGCCGGCCTTGGGCTCGGTCAGTTCCGGCAGCCGTTGGAGTTCAGTCTGTCGCTCCCTTGGTTGCGCATCCTTCCAGACCCTGAACGCTTCCAGCTCTGCCGACCACTTGCGCATCACCCAGCCGAGCACCGCAAGGTCATCGATGAAACCGATCCCCGGCAGCCAGTCCGGAATGGCATCGATGGGCGAAAGGAAATAAAGCAGGCCGGCGACCACGGCAACCAGTGCCTGGGGGCTTATCGCACGGTACTCGCCACGCCACCAGGCGACACAGAGAGCCTGGAACAAGCCCAGGTCTTCACCCAGGCCCTTCATCAAACCCCGCTTCGACGATGATTTACGCGCCACGGCGAGCAACAGCGCGGGAATTTTCCCCATGCGGATCAGACGCTGCGCGAGGGGAAAATAACGCATGAAATTCCATGGTGCTTTCATCTCGTGCTCCTGCAACTGGCGCCGTTGCTGGCGTTGAAAAGGTTATCCACCGAAGCTGTGGATAACCCTGTAGACAGATTATGGATGACTGCCGCAAACGCCCTGTCCATGGGCATCCACGACA
Organism: Stutzerimonas sp. Brlt_14; assembly: GCF_051948915.1. Taxonomy (NCBI): domain Bacteria; kingdom Pseudomonadati; phylum Pseudomonadota; class Gammaproteobacteria; order Pseudomonadales; family Pseudomonadaceae; genus Stutzerimonas; species Stutzerimonas sp. Brlt_14. The sequence continues at coordinate 138,418 of NZ_JAYJLM010000005.1, read as the reverse complement.
GATCGGCGCTTTTTTATCCAGCGCACCAAAGTATTTAAAATCAACGAGTTACGCAAAGGGAAAGAATCTGTCAGGGCAGATAGGAGAAACAGGCAGGACCCTATTCCGAATGTGCATAACCCATGGGAAGTCAATGCTTTCCACAGGCGTTTGGACTGGCAAATACACAGGGTGTTCGGTTTCCCATCGGCCTTGTCGCCGGCAAGGCGCGGACGATGATACGAGGCCGTAGCGAAAGGCCGATCGTTGCGACCAGCCCTTGCGAACGCAGCGTTACTGGAGGCTGAGCTTGCCGCGATTCTGTTCCAGCGTGGAAACGCCGATGCCCTTGACTTCCAGCAACTCGTCCAGCGAGCTGAACGGGCCATGCTCCTCGCGGTAGGCGACGATGGCTCTGGCCTTGGACGCGCCGATGCCTTTCAGTTCGCGGGTGAGCGTCTGCGCATCCGCCGTGTTGAGGTTCACCACGCCGACCGCGGCAGCCACCGAGGCAGGTGCCGCAGCGGGTTGTGACGGGGATGCGGCATAGCCGGAGAGGGAAGCACTGGTAAGCAGCGCAAAGGCTGCAACGGCAAGAAAGGTCTTGGTCATGTTCATGTCCTTATGAAGTGGGTATGTTCGGCGCTATACCGTTTCCAGCGCCGCGAAACCGACATTAGCCGCACAAGGACAAGAGTCAACAGTATCCCGCCATGTATGCGACATACCTCACACAGGAATCAGGAATCCTTATTGTTCAGTGCGTTCAGCGTCGCAAGGATGCTTTCGCTCGTAGCCTGCAACTGCGCCACCAGGATATCCATGTTGTTGTACTTGGTGTACAGCGAGGTGGTCAGCGAATCGATGCGCCGATCCAGCGCCTGCTGCTGCTCGCTCAATTGCGTCATGGTCTTTTGCAGCGACTCGGTGCGACCGGCCAGCAGCCCTCCGGGTGCCGTGTAAGGCTCGGTGACCGATTTCAGGCGCGGAATCAACCCGTCGTCGCCGACGAAGAACGCCTGAACCTCATCGTAGTGGGTCTCCAGCGCGCTGCTCAGCTTGGCATCGTCGATCGACAGCGTACCGTCCTTGTTGGTGGTCACGCCCAGTTGCGCCAGAACGCTCAGCTCACCGCTGCCGGTCGAGGGCTGTACCAGTTCGTTGCGTATCGAACCGAGCAGCGAGCGAACCAGGGCGTCGCCCACCAGCGCGCCGGCATCGGTACTCGTCTCGTCTTCGCTGGTGGTTACCCGGGTCAAGGCATTGGTGACGGTGATCAGGTTGTTGTAGGCACTGACGAAAGCCTCGATGGAGGTTTTCAAGCCCTCGGTATTGGGCGCCACGGTCAGGGTGGTGGTGCCCTCGGCCGTCAGCTTGATGCTCAGGCCGCTCAGCGCCGTGACGGTGTTGGTGGAGCTGCTCAGCTCCAGGCCGTCGATCTTGTAGGAAGCATTGCTGGCCAGGGTGATGGAGCCAGCCCCGGTGCCCGACTGCTGGGTAAGGTCGTGATTGCCGTCCTCATCGACGTTGATGTTCAGCGCCGCCAGATCCCCCGTGCCCTTCACATACAGGTCGGTGCCCTCCCCGGTGACCTCCGAGGACAGTACCAGGCGCGCGCCACTGGCATCGGTGATGATGTTGGCGCTGATGCCCGCAGTGGCGGAAAGCTGGGAGTTGATCGCATCGCGGATTTCCGTCAGCGAAGCCCCCGGCGCGACCTGAACCTCATAGGAGGCGTTGTCGCCGACGTCGATGGTCAGCGTGCCGCCGGAATCGAAGGTCGTGGAAGCACCGCCCTCCAGGCTGGCACTGGCCACTTTCGACGAACTGGCCAGGCTGATCACCTCCACCTCGTAACTGCCGGGAACCGCGCCCGCGCCAGCAGTGGCGCTGGCCACGCCATCGGCGGAGGACTGCACGCCGAGCCCTTCGAAGCTGCTGGAGGAACTCTCCAGGGCGGTCAGCGAGGCTTCGAACGTCTCGACCGCGCTGGTCAGCGTACCCACGGCCGAGAGGCTGGTTTCCGTCTTGGTCGTCAGCCGGTCGATCTGCGCCTGCTTGGGCGCCTTTTCCGCATCGGCGATGGCGGTCACCATGCCGCCGATATCCAGCCCTGTACCCAGACCGGAAATAGTGATGCCTGACATGTCGACCTCCTCGCAACGAATTATTGACGCCCTGCCACTGCCCAGCAATTAACGAGCCAGTCACTCAACCTGTGTAGCAGCGAATTTATTCGCGAACCCGTTCACCGCAGGCTCACGCCTGTGAAAATCACGCCTCTTCGCGAAACAGCAGGCTGCGCATGTCCTCCAGGCGCGCCGCCAGACTCAAGGCCACCTCGGAGGGAATCTGCCGAACCACTTCGCCGGAACCGCCATCGACGACCTGCACCACCACCCGGCCGCTGGCCTCGTCGATGCTGAAGTCGAGATCGCGGCTGACGGACTGGGCGAAGCTCCGCATGCTGGCCACGGCCGTGTCGAGCAGTTGGCGCTGGTCCTCGCCGTGCTGCATGGCAGCGGGCTGGCTCTCGGCGCCATTACCGCCGGCACGAACCAGGTGATCCGCAGCGGAACCACCTGCTGTCGACTGGGGCGCCTGCGCCGGCTGAGCCTGGGTAACGAGCTGAATGGTCATGGAATATCACCTATCAACGGGAAAGGGGAAGGCCTGAGCGCTTCCCCTTGTTCTACCCCAGGCCGCTTACTGAAGCAGGCTCAGCACCGACGACGGCAGCTGGTTGGCCTGTGCCAGGATCGCGGTGGAAGCCTGCTGCAGGGTCTGCTGCTTGGTCAGCTCGGCGGTTTCCGCGGCGAAGTCGGCATCCTGGATCCGGCTGCGGGCGGAAGTGGAGTTCTCCACGATGCTCTGCAGGTTGGAAACGGTGCTGTCGAAGCGGTTCTGCACGGCACCGAGGTCGGCGCGCTGGGTGTCGATATTGGAGATCGCCTTGTCGATCACCGCAATGGCGCTTTGCGCCCCTTCTGCGGTCGTGATGCTGCTGTCGGCAACGCTGGTCAGCTTCGAGGAGGCAGTGGTGGTGCCAGTCTCCGCGAACAGCCCATCCACGCCATCACCCGCCAGCGAGTACGACTTGGAGGAGTTCAATTCAACTGCACCGGTAGCGATGAAGTCCTCATCAATAGCAGTACCCGACGCCGCATACTTGCCCGAACCATCCTGCACGTTCACCGTGACACCACCATATTCGGTGGTAACGCCAGTTGTGCTCACAGCGCCGAAGACGATGTTCTCGCCAGTATCCGAGGTGATGGAAAGCTCGTCGGTGTCTTCGTTGAAGTTGACGCTGATACCCAGAGCAGAGGCGTTGGAGCTGAGTTGCTCGGCCAGGCTGGCGTTATCGGTCACGCCGATCATATCGATGGCCTTGGAATCGCCCACCGTGATACTGAAGTTGGCCGGCGTACCCGAGGCGGCAGCAGGCACCTCCAGTTGGGCTACGGTGCGAGCCGAGGCGCTCAAGCCGGTCACGGCACCGTCCAGTTGCTTGGCGATGTCCTTGGCCGAGGCTCCAGCATCCACGGTGATCGACTTGGTCTCGCCACTACCAGTCACGGTTATGGCGCCACCGGTAACACCGGAGGCGGACGGGGTGATAGCCTGGCTCTGAACCTGCTGGGAACCGATCTTGGTGGCCGAGATGTTGCCCAGGGTCACGTTGATGGTCTCGTTGGCGTTGGCGCCGACCTGGAAGCTGGTGGTACCGAAGGAGCCATCCAACAGGTTGCGCCCACCAAAGGTAGTGGTTTCGGCGATACGGGTCAGCTCGGTGGTAAGCGCAGCGTATTCGGACTGCAGGGAAGCACGGTCTTCGGCGCTGTTGGAACCGTTGGCCGATTGGAGAGCCAGTTCGCGCATGCGCTGCAGGATGTTGGTGGATTCCTGCATGGCGCCTTCGGCGGTCTGGGCGATGGAAATGCCATCGTTGGCGTTCTTGGTCGCCACGTTCAGACCATTGATCTGGCTGGTCAGGCGGTTGGAGATCTGCAGGCCGGCGGCATCGTCCTTGGCGCTGTTGATCTTCAGGCCGCTGGACAGGCGCTGCATGGTGGTGGACAGGGCCTCGGAGGCCTTGTTCAGGTTTTTCTGGGTGTTGAGCGATGCAACGTTGGTATTGACGGTAAGAGCCATGACGAGAACCTCGTGGTGTGGGCTTGTGCGACTCCCGGCCTTGGCAACCGCCCGGGATGGCCTAGAGAGCTTTCACTGGGTTTATCGTCGTGGCCTGGCAATCCTTTAGCGTTTTTTTCGATTTTTTCTTGCCAACGCCCTGGCTGCATGTCAAGCAGCGGAAAACGCTTTCCGGAACAGGCCGTTCGGCGGGTTGCAACCCGCCCTGCGAACCTGTTGAAGAGCCGCATCTTCGCCGCTGACGTAGGGCGGGTGCAACCCGCCGCAACGAGACCACGGGCTGCCCCCGCCCTGCGCTCGGCATGAACGCCGGCAGGAGGCGCCCGCCGCGTCTTCGCCGCAGCGCTGTCGCGCAGCAAACAGGGGTGCAGCGCCGAGAAAGCCGCATGTGCACAGCACGCCCGTAGGAGCCGGGGGGACGCCGAGTCCTTGCCGGCGATCATCGGCGTTGCGGCCGATCGCCTGCAAGCGGGCTCCTACGCTCAAGAGGCCCTTGCGCTTCTCCCGAGTCGCGGCAACGCATGGATTAACGAAACTGCCAAGGCAGACCCTGGTCGACAGACTGACAGACAGGCCATTCGGATTGGCCGGAACCCACGAACCGCCCTTCCCACGGAACCCAGGTTCACAGTTGATTGAACAACGTCAACTGACTGATGCGGACGAATGCAAGCTGTGCCGCCTCGAGCATGGTCTGCTGCAACAGCAGTTTGGCTGTGGCCTCGGCCATGTCGGTGTCACGTATGCTCGACTGCGTCGATGCATTGGTGATGCTCAGGCTTTCGTTTTCCGTCGTCAGAATATCGATCGTGTTGAGTCGGGCACCAATCGAGGAGCGGGTGGCATCCACCGCGGCGATTCCTTTGTCGAGATTGGTCAGGGCCAGCGCGATCGAGTCGCGCAATGCCAGCTGGGCCTCGGTATCGCTCGCTATCGGTTCCTGCAACGCGGCCCTGAGAGTGGCGATGGTATCCAGGATGCTGCTGGTTTCCGCGGAGTTCGCCTTGACGCTGAAGCTGTCGCCGGCGGCCGGAGCGGAACTCAGGTCATAGGAAACTCCGGCGAAACTGAGCGTGGAACCCGTCAACGAGCCGGAGCCGATTGCCGTGCTGGTCGCGGTGAGCGGTTGCAGGAAGACTTCGTAGTCCGTTGCGCTGGTGAACTTGAAGGTCACCCCCGAATCGGGGAAAGCCGCGTTATAGGCGGCGGTATCGGTGATCGTGCCACCGCTCAACTGCGCCGTTGAGGTATTCGACGAGGTACGGCTGATGGCGAAGGTGTCCGCCGTGCTGCCGAACTCGAAGCTATAGCCCGTCAGGAGAGCGTCGTAGTCGCCGGAGCTATCGGAGGAAAGCGCCTGCGCATCCAGCTCCAGCGTTATGCCACGAAAGGTGATGGTCGTACCATCGATGGCCTCGGGGTCGAAAGCCCCTCCTCCACTCACCTCGGCGGTGACATCGGTGCCGTCCTTGTCGCGGATGACGAATTCCGAGCCGCTGACCAGTTCCAGCGTATAAGGCGATCCCGCGCGAAATTGCTGATCGTAGGTCTTGTCGTTGACGACCAGCCCGGCGGAAAGAAAAACGCGCTGCTCGCCATCCGCATTCGGATTCGTGGCCAGTGCCGAGGTCGTCCTGCCCGCATTCACCACGTTCTCGAATACGCTCCAGCCACTGTCGTTGACGCTGAGCAGCATGGAACCGGATACCTGAAGACTCAGCGAGTTCTGATTTCCCTGGTAGCTATAGGTGCCGTCGGGATTCTTCACATACGGTTGGGTGCCGCTGGACGAGCCGGCGAACAGATACTGTCCGTTGGCGTCCTTGCTGTTCATCAGGGCGTAGAGCTGATTTTCGATCTGTTCGAGTTCGCTGGCGATCGAGCTACGGTCTTCATCGGACAGCGCGCCGCTACCGGCCTCGACGGCCAATTCCCTGGCCTTTTGCAATAAGTTGTTGATCGAATTGAGAATGCCCTCTTCCTGGCTGAGGGAATTCGTCGCGGTCGTCAGGTTGCCCTGGTACTGCGTCAGCAATGCCTGTTGCTGCTCGAGCTGCAGCAGACGCGCCGCACCGACCGGGTCGTCTGCCGGTGTCTGGATACGCTCGCCACTCGAGATTTGCTGCTGCGTTTTGACGATGTTCGCATAGCCCTTCTGATAGCTGGAAATGCTCGAACTGTAGATCAGCGAAGTGGATAGACGCATGAGCCGTCGCCTCAGAGAGTGTTGATTATGGTATCGAACATTTGTTGCGCAGCTTTAATCACTTGGGCCGCTGCCGTGTAGTACTGCTGGAACTTGATGAGGTTGGCCGCCTCTTCATCGAGGTTAACCCCTGAAACCGATTCCCGATTGGCCGTCGCCTGGCTCAGAATCGTGGACGTGGCGGAGGCATCCAGCGCAGCCTGACTGGCCTTGGCACCCACGGTCTCGATAAGCTGGCTATAGGTACTGGTGATGCTGTGTTTGCCTATTGTCGACGCCGTCTGCAGATCGAGCAGTGCCAGCGCATTGCGGTTGTCCGAGTCGCTGTCGGCATTGAATGCCACAGTGAAGCTGTCGCCCGCTGCGGGCGAACCACTTATCGCCAGCTCGAACTCGAACGCGCTTGGAACACTGGGCGGGTTGGCCGCGATGCTGACCGTGACGGTATTGCTCTGGCCGGGAACGATGCTGCCGGTGCCGAGCGCATTACCCTGTACGTCATAAAGGGTATACCCCTGGGCCGAACCACTGGCGGCATCGAACACCAGCTTGACCGGCATGGCGTTCTGGATGCTGGCCTGGGTATCGGCATTCGCCGCGGCATCATAGATGTCGAGCGCACTGCCCGAAGCCAGCGCAACGCTGGAGATGCTTCCCGTACCGTAATTGCCGGAACTGCTGGTCGCTACCAGCGGCGCCGCGAAAGCCAGCTTGCTCGCATCGGTCATCACGACACCGATGCTGCCCGCTGCGGTACGAGTAGGGATAATGGTGAACTTGTCGCCAGCGGCAACGGTCCCCGCCTCCATCGCCAGACTGAAGCCGTCGATCACCGGCGCGGGATCGTCGCTCAGGTCATAGGAACCCAGGTCCGCACCGTCGGAAAGGCGCCGAACGCTGTAACCGGTAGCGCTGCTGAAGGTCACTTCGTAGTCGCTGGTGCTGAGTTTGCTGGAATCCTCGATATATACCGAAAGATTGCCGCTCCCCGCACTGTTGCCCGCTTGGGCCAAACTTCTCTGCGATGCGGCAAGCGCACTGTTGATATCGCTGAACAGCGAAGTCCCGAAATCGCCATTGAGATCGATGCCCTGGCCAAGCTGGCTGTTCACCTGGTCGGCGATCACCAGAGCCAGGCGCCCCAGTTCATTCAGCGTCGGGTCGAGCACTTCCTCGCGATAACGAACGAGCCCACTGATCGAGCCCCCGGACACCACTGAGGTGACATCGACGGAGCTGTATCCACTGGTGAGCATCAGGTTCAGACGCGTCGGATCGGTAGTGCTCGGCTCGGCGGTAAGCGTGGATGCCGTATTGCCCATGACCAGCGGCTGGCCGGACCCGATGAAGACGTTGGCGTTGTTGCCTTCCATGACCACCGTCACGCCAATCAGTTCGGACAGATCGACAAGCGCCTGGTCCCGTGCATCCAGCAGGTCGTTGGGCGTGGCACCACTGGCCGAGGCCTGGACGATGGCCTGGTTGTAGTTCGCGATCGAGGATGCGAGCTGGTTGACCTGCTCCGCCATCGAACTGAGCTGGGAATTGATGTAGGTGTTCTGATCAGCCAGTTGCGAGTACACCGAGCTGAACCGCTCTGCCAAGCCGCTCGCATTGGTCAGCAGCAGTGCGCGCGCGGAGGCATCCGTGGGGTTTTCGGCAGCGGTCTGCAGGGCCTCGAAGAACGAGCTGAGCACGCTGCTGATGCCGGTGGTGCTGTCAGCGAGCAGGGCATCGGTCTGGTTGATCTGCGTCAGGTACGTCTGAGCCTCGGCATCCAGCCCGGTACTGGTACGCAGCTGGGTATTGAGGTATTCGCTATAGATGCGCCGGACGTCGGCAACCGTCGTACCATTGCCGACATAGCCGACACCGATGAACTCGGCCGATGCGCTCTTCTGCACGACGGATTGTCGCGAGTACCCGGCGGTATCGACGTTGGCGATATTGTTACCGGTAGTCGCAAGTGCCGTTTGGCTGGCGGAAAGCCCCGACAGCCCGATGGAAATCAAGCTCGCCACGATTTAACCCCTTGTCCTGATAGCCGACGAAGATCCTGTACTGGCCACTGTTTGATAAGCCTCCATGCGCCGCGCGATCTGGCTGACCTTGCGTGCATATTGAGGGTCCGTCGCATAGCCGGCCTTCTGCAACTCGCGCACGAAGCGTTCGGAATCGCCACCGGCATTGACGGCCGACTGGTAACGATCGCTGTTCTGAAGAAGGCTGACGAAGTCATCGAAGCTCTGCTCGAAGGAGGCATAGGCACGGAACCCCTCGACCTGCTTGACCGCCCGGCCGTTCACGTACTCGGTGGTGCGAGCCATGGCCGATTCCCCGCTCCAGTTGGTCGCCTTGATGCCAAAGAGGTTGTGGCTATTGCTGCCGTCCTTCTGCCTGATCATCGACTTGCCCCATCCCGTCTCGAGCGCGGCCTGAGCGACGAGATAGCGGGGCTCCACACCGAGACGCCGTGCAGCTTTTTCCGCCATGGGCATCATGGTGGCGATGAACTCTTCCGGGGAGCCGAAGCGGGTCTTGCTCGCCTTGGCTGTATCGATCTCGACGCCGTTGACGGTCAACGGCTTGTCCTGAGGCGCGGCGAAGGCGGTGGCGGGCTGCCAGTCGAGATTCACCAGCGGCTGGGACGCATCGGCGCTGCGGGCCGGATCGGTCGCCGAGACGTTCGCCAGCTGCCGCTCGCTCGCCCGGCCCGGCAATGCCAGGCGCCGCTGGTTGAGCAGGCGCGAATCGTCGCGGGTCGACTCGGCGGCCGCCGCCGGTTTGCTCGGCCAGGCCGCGCCCTCGGTCTGGGCGACCTGCGCGAACGGGTTGCTGCGCGCGACCGACTCGGTCTGCTTGTTCAGCTGGCGCACCAGCACGTCGGCCAGGCCGATGCCGCCGCCCTCCTTCGACAGGCTGACCGACAGTTGCTGATCGTACATTTCCTGGTATTGCTTGCTGGCCTGGCTGTTCAGCGGATTGTCCTTGGCCAGGACCTCGTTGGCCGAGCGCATCGACTTGAGCATCTCGTTGAGAAACAGCGATTCGAATTCCTGCGCGACCTTGCGCACGTTCTCTTCACCATCCCGGTCCTTGCCCACCTTCAGCTGGCTGAGACGGTTGAGGTCGGTGTAGCTGCCGCTGTCGAGGCCGCGTCTGCCGCTGGCAAGGCGATTGTCCATGGCGTTGCCCCCTCCTATATCACGATCAGGTCGGCTTGCAGAGCGCCGGCCTGCTTGAGCGCTTCGAGAATGGCCATCAGGTCGCTGGGCGCAGCACCCACCTGGTTCACCGCACGGACGATTTCATCCAGCGTGGTGCCGGGACCGAACTTGAACATCGGCTTGGCTTCCTGCTCGGCCGTCACCCGCGAATTGGGCACGACCACCGTCTGCCCGCCCGAGAAGGGTCCCGGCTGACTGACCTGCGGATCTTCGCTGATGGTCACGGTCAGGCTGCCATGGGTGACGGCGGCCGGCTGCACCCGTACGTTCTGGCCGATGACGATGGTGCCGGTACGCGAGTTGATGATGACCTTGGCCACCGCCTGGCCGACCTCGACCTCGAGGTTCTCCAGGATCGACAGGTAATCCACGCGCTGGCTCGGGTCCAGCGGCGCGGTCACGCTGATCGAGCCGCCGTCGAGCGCCTGCGCCACGCCCGGGCCGAGCAGTTCGTTGATCTGGTCAACGATGTTCTTCGCCGTGGTGAAGTCCGGGCGATTGAGGTTCAGCGTCAGCGTATTGCCCTGATTGAAGCCGCTCGGCACCGGCCGCTCGACGGTCGCGCCGCCGGGGATGCGCCCGGCCGACGGCGAGTTGACGGTGACCCGCGAACCGTCCGCGCCGCCGGCATCGAAACCGCCGACCACCAGGTTGCCCTGGGCGACGGCGTAGACGTTGCCGTCGATCCCCTTGAGCGGCGCCATCAGCAGGCTGCCGCCGCGCAGGCTCTTGGCGTTGCCGATCGAGGAAACCGTGATGTCGATGGTCTGTCCCGGCTTGGCGAACGGCGGCAGCTCGGCATGGATGGACACCGCGGCGACGTTCTTCAGCTGGATGTTGCCGCCGCTCGGCACCTTGATGCCGAACTGCGCCAGCATGTTGTTGAAGGTCTGCACGGTGAACGGCGTCTGGGTGGTCTGGTCGCCGCTGCCATTGAGGCCCACCACCAGCCCGTAACCGATCAACTGGTTGGCGCGCACGCCATGGATGGTCGCCACGTCCTTGAGGCGCTCGGCCTGGGCGGTTGCGCAGACCAGCAGCAACCCGGTGAGCAGGAGCATTTTCTTCAGCATGCCATCGGCTCCGGTCAGAACGGCCACAGCGGGCTCATGAAGAAGCGGTCAAGCCAGCCGGGCTGGCTGGCGTCGGCGAAGGCACCGGTTCCCGAATAGGTGATGCGCGCATCGGCGATGCGGGTGGACGACACCGTATTGTCGGTGGCGATATCGTCCTGGCGCACCAGGCCGGCGATGCGCACCAACTCGTCGCCGGTGTTGAGCGTCATCCACTTCTCGCCGCGTACGGCGAGGATGCCGTTGGGCAACACTTCGGAAACGGTCACGGTGATCGAGCCGGACAGGCTGTTGCTCTGCCCCGCCTGGCCCGAGCCGGAGGTGTCGCGCGAGGCGTCGTATTCGGCGCCGAGGCTCATCGAGTTGCCGGTCAGCGGGTTGGCCATGGACACCGCGCCGCCGAACAGCGAACCGAGGCCGATATTGGCGCTGCTGTCCTTGGAAATGCTGGAGCTGGCGTTCTTGCTGGCCTGGGTCCGCTCGGCGAGGGTGATGGTGATGATGTCGCCGACCCGGTAGGCCTTGCGGTCGTCGTAGAGATAGGTCTCGAAACCCGCCTGGTAGATCGCTCCGCTGTTCTGCGCGGCCGGCAGCGGCGTGCGCGGCAGCACCGGTGCGTAGTAGGGATCGTTCGGCTTGGGCGCGGGGGCGACGCACCCGGCCAGCGCGAAGGCGGACGACAGCGAGACAACAATCAACAAGCGGCTCATAGACACCTCAAGCCCTGACAGGCCATCGAAACAACTGCGGGCACTGCCCGAATGCAACGGCGAACACCCGATCAGAGCTGCTGCGTGACGAACGACAGCATCTGGTCGGCAGTGGAAATGACCTTGGAATTCATCTCGTAGGCGCGCTGGGTGGTGATCATGTTCACCAGTTCCTCGACGACGCTGACGTTGGAATTCTCCAGGGTATTCTGCAGTACGGTGCCCAGGCCATTGAGGCCCGGGGTGCTGACCTGCGGCGCGCCGCTGGCGGCGGTCTCGAGGAACAGGTTGCTGCCCATGGCCTGCAGGCCGGCCGGGTTGATGAAATCGGCGGTCTGGATATTGCCGATGATCTGCGGCTGGGCATTGCCCAGGGTGGTGACCGACACGGTGCCGTCTTCGCCGACGGTGAAGGTCTGGGTCTCCGCCGGCACGACGATGGCCGGCTCCAGCGCATAGCCGTTGGAAGTGACGACCTGGCCGTCGGAATCCAGATGGAAACTGCCGTCACGGGTGTAGGACACCGTGCCATCGGGCAGCAGCACCTGGAAAAAACCACGGCCGTTGATGGCCATGTCCAGCGGCTGCTCGGTGGTCTGCAGACTCCCCGTGGTGAAAATCTTCTGGGTGCCGGTCACGCGCACCCCGGTACCCAGCTGCAGGCCGGACGGCAGTTCGCTGTCCTGGCTGGACTGGCCGCCGGGTTGACGGCGGATCTGGTACAGCAGGTCCTGGAATTCCGCGCGATCGCGCTTGAAGCCGGTGGTGGAAACGTTGGCCAGGTTGTTGGAAATGGTCGTCAGGTTCATGTCCTGGGCGGACAAACCGGTCTTGCTGACCCAAAGTGCTGGAAGCATGTGCGTTCTCCTCGTATGCCGGCCGGGCGCTACGCGCGGGTGTTAGCTGATTTGCAGTACGCGAGCCATGGCAGCCGCGTCGTCTTCGGCGGTGCGCATCATCTTCACGTGCAGTTCGAACTGGCGGGACAGCGCCAGCATGGACGTCATCTCGGCAACGGCATTGACGTTGCTCGCCTCGAGAAACCCGGAGGTGACCCGTACGTTGGCATCCGCCTCGAGGGGCTGCCCATCCTTCATGCGGATCAGGCCGTCGGTGCCCTTCTCCAGTTGCTGCGGATCGGGGTTGACCAGCTTGAGCCGGTCCACGGTAACTACGACATTCGGGTCCTCGCCCAGGGCACGAATGCTGATGGTGCCGTCGTGGCCGATGTCCAGCTTTTCCTCCGGCGGAATGGCGATCGGCCCGCCGTTGCCGAGCACCGGCATGCCGTCGGCGGTGCGCAGCATGCCCAGCGCGTCGATGTTCAGGCTGCCGGTACGCACGTAGGCCTCGTTGCCATCCGGCGCCTGCACGGCGACCCAGCCCTCGCCTTCGATGGCGACGTCCAGATCACGACCGGTTTCCTGCAGTGCGCCGGCGGTGAAATCGGTACCCGGACGCTCCGACATGGCGTAGACGCGGGCCGGATAGCTGTCGCCGAACACCTGCATCGAACGCGCCTGTTCGAAGTCGCGGCGAAAGCCCGTGGTGGAAATGTTCGCCAGATTGTTGGCGTGGGCCTGCTGGGCCCGCGCGTTCTGGCTGGCACCGGTCATGGCTACGTAGAGCATCTTGTCCATCGAAATCTCCGAGACACGAGATTGACGCTTGCGAGTCTGTCAACGAAGAAAATGCAAGGTGCGTGCCACAGACACAGCTGGATTCCAAGACACTGAAATGCAAAGGTTTTCTGGAAAAGAAGAAGGCCCTGACGGGCCTTCTTTCATGGGAGCGGCGGAATACTGCCGTCAGCGGCAACGGGCATTGCCGCTCATGCTCAGCGCAGGTTGATGATGGTCTGGGCGATGGCGCTTTCGGTTTCCACCGTTTTGGCGTTGGCCTGATAGTTTCGCTGGGCGACGATCAGGTTGACCAGTTGCGCAGTCAGATCGACGTTCGAGTCTTCCAGCGCACCAGACTGCAAGGAGCCCAGCGTTCCAGACCCCGGCGTTCCGATAGCCGGCTCCCCGGAGGCCAGCGTTTGTGCCCAAGCCGTACCACCTACCGAAGCAAGCCCTTGCGAGTTCGTGAAATTCGCCAGCACCACCTGCCCGATCACCTTCGACTGCCCATTGGTGTAGGTGGCGAACATCATGCCAGTGTCATCGATGGAGAGCCCCGACAACTGACCCGTGGTGTAGCCGTCCTGGACCGGACTGCTCAATACCGCGAAGCTGGTATTCGTCTGGCTGATGTTGCGCAGATCGATGGAAATACCACTCGCGCTGGCGGCTGCGCCATTGCTTCCCCAGGTGACCGGCGAGGTAGTCGAATCGGTCACTGTCGCCGGCACCCAGGTATTCAAGGTCAGGGTGCCATCGGCGTTCACATCGAAATCGGTGGATGCCAGGGAGGTCAGATCCAGCGCTCCAGACGCCGTGAAGCCGATGCTCACCTCATACGCCTCCGTGGAGGTCGGATCAGCCGGATTTCGCCCATCGATGAGGGTGTACATGGTCCACTGGTTACTGTCGTCTTTCACGAAGTACTGGGTCATCGTATGGGAGTTGCCTTGTGTGTCATACAAGGGCACCGAGGTCGACCAGTTGTAAGTACTCGAATCGCTGGCATCGAATGGGGTGTTGTTAGGAACGCTGCTGTTGGAATTCAGTGCCAGTGTCTCCACGACCGAACTCGTAGCATTCGGCGCCTGGTTACTGCTATCAACCTTGAGATTGGTGGTAACGCCACTGACGATATCGCCATTGGCATTGACGCCATAACCCTGCAGATTATATCCCTCGCTATTTATGACGTAGCCTTCGTCATCCGTCTTGAATGCGCCTGCGCGAGTATAAAGCATAGAGCCATTGTTACTGACCATGAAATAACCATTGCCACTGATCGCCAGATCAAGGCTATTTCCAGTGTTTGTGATATTCCCCTGGGTAAATTGCTGGGCAATATCCGCAGTCGTCACTCCGCTGCCGACCGCATTCCCTCCGGAGCCGAGCATGGAGGTGGCGTAAAGATCCGCGAACTCTGCGCGCGAAGCTTTGAAGCCGGTTGTGCCGACGTTCGCGATATTGTTTCCCGTTACGTTCAGATCCGTGCTGGCCGCATTCAGGCCGCTCAGCGCAACATTAAACGTCATAGCATTCTCCCAATGCGATTGATTACTTACCGACGGTTCTAACTTGTGAAAGACCCACGCTTCCGATACCAGCCAGGTTAAGAGTCATCTCTGCCCCATCCTGCCCCAAGGTGACGCTATTTACTTTTGCCGGGAGGTACGTACTGAGCGCAGTGGTGGTTCCGTCGAGCGACGCTTCCGCCACGAAGGTGAAGGTCCCCGGATCGACAGTCTCACCACTGGAGTTGGTGCCATCCCAAATGAAATCGACGTTGCCGCTACTTTGATCCCCCAGGGAAATCGTTTTCACCAGCGACCCCGTACTGTCATAGATCTTCACATTGACGTTGCTGCCGGACGAAGGCATCACGACAGTACCGCTGAGGCTTTCACTGGTGTCAACGAGCGCAGAACCCGTCTCTACGATCACCGAACTCCCAACGAGGGAAGTTGCCTGCAGCGCCTGAGAAGACTGATAAGTGCTCAACAATGACGTCATTGACGCATTGAGATTCTCCATCGACTCAAGACTGCTGAACTGGGCAAGCTGAGCGACGAACTCGCTGTTATCTTGCGGATCCAGAGGATTCTGATTATTAAGTTGCGTGACCAGCAACATCATAAAATCCGTTTTACCAAGACTGCTGCTATCCGAGGATGAAGTGTCCGTACCGGAGTATTGCGAAAGAACAGTACTACTCACGCTACTGGTATCAATTGCCATCTTTCATGCTCCTTACTGACCCAGCGTCAGGACTTTCTGCAGCATGGTCTTGGCCGTGTTCATCAGCTCGGCGTTGGTCTGGAACGCGCGGCTGGCGGAGATCATGTCGGCCATTTCCTCCACCACGTTGACGTTCGGGTAGTAGACGTAACCGCTTTCGTCGGCGGCCGGATGATTGGGCTCGTAGCGCGCCTGCAGTTCGCCCTGGTCCTCGACCACGCCGAGCACCTGCACGCCGGCGCCGGCCTGATCCTGCCCGGCGAACAACGATTCGTTGGGCTGGCCGCCGGCCTGCTGGAACACGGTGGCGAACACCGGATGGCGGGCCCGGTAGGTCTGGTCGACGCTGGAGGACACCGTTTCGGCGTTGGCGATGTTGCTGGAAATGGTGTTCAGGCGAGTGCTCTGGGCGCTCATGCCGCTGCCGGCAATATTGAATACGCTGCTGAGGGACATGGGTTGGACTCCTTACTTATTCGCCGCGCAGGGCGCTCATCAGCCCCTGGAACTTGCTGTTGAGCAGGGTGAAGCTCGCCTGGAAGTCGACGGCGTTCTTCGCGTAGTTGGATTGCTCGATCTGCAGATCGACGGTGTTCTGGTCCAGGGAGGGATGAGCCGGGGTGCGAAAACGCAGGGACGCATCGGCGATTTCCAGCCCCTCGGCGGCAATGTGCCGATCGCTGGTCCGGGTGGCGGCGAAACCGCCCTGGCCTTGCGCCGACTGCTCGGCGAGCACGCTGCCGAAGTCGAGATCGCGGGCCTTGTAATTGGGCGTATCGGCGTTGGCGATGTTGTTCGCCAGCACTTCGGCGCGTTGCGAACGAAAGCCCAGCGCCTTTTCGTGAATGCCCAACGCCTTGTCGAAACTGATGCTCATGAATCTGGCCCTCTGCCGGATACAAGTCTGCTTGCGCATACTCCAGCAAAGCCCATGCCATAGAACACAAGCCATTGATTTAATAGAATTTATCGATGCACGTGCAATTCACTGGCGTCAAAAGCGGCAAGACTTTTCCGCCGTTTTGCCGCAACCGCCATCTTGCATGACGGTTTTCTGCCGCCTTATTTCGCCTTGTAGATGATGCCCGGGCTGCACTGGACCATCTGGTACAGCTCCGGCAGCCCGTTGAGCGCCTCCGAGGCGCCGAGGAACAGGTAGCCACCCGGACGCAGGGTCGCATGGATGCGCTTGAGGATGTCCTTCTTCACATCGGCGGAGAAATAGATCAGCACGTTGCGACAGAACACGATGTCGAACTTGCCCAGTGCCGCATAGCTATCCAGCAGGTTCTGCACCCTGAACTCGACTCGCGATCGGATGGCGGGCTTGACCGCCCACCGACCCGGCGCCTTGACATCGAAGTAGCGCTGCAGGCGATCCGAGGACAACCCACGGGCAATCGCCAGGCTGTCGTACTCCGCCGCTTTGGACGCTGCCAGCATTGCCCCGGACAGCTCCGTTGCGACGATCTGGATGCCCGTCTTTGGCTGACTCGGATTGCTGCGCTCGTACTCGTCGATCGCCATGGACAGCGAATAAGGCTCCTGCCCGGACGAGCAGGCTGCCGACCAGATACGCAGACGCTGCCCGGAACCGGCCTTGAGCATCTCTGGCAGCACGCGGCTCTTCAGCACCTCGAACGGATAGGTATCACGGAACCACAGCGTTTCGTTGGTCGTCATCGCGTCGACAACCGCTTCGCGCAAACCGCTGCGTGGCTGCGCCTGAATCTTTCTGACCAGATCACCAAGCGTCTTGATGCCCTGCTGTTCCATCAGCTTGTTCAGGCGGCTGGATACCAGATACTGCTTGTTGCTGCCCAGCAGGATGCCGCATGTCTTTTCAAGAAATACCCGGAACTGCTCGAAATCCAGATCGACTGACACCAATAAAGCCTCACCATCATGAGAGGAGCTAGCCTCAATTTGCATCCGCCTGCCTGATCCGCTCGGCCACCCGAGCAGCAAGATCATCAGGCTGGAACTTGGCGAGGAAATCATCCGCCCCCGCTCGCTTCACCATGTTCTGGTTGAACACACCGGAAAGGGAAGTATGCAGGAGTATATGCATTGCATGCATGCGCGGATCGTGTCGCACCTCGGTAGTCAGGGTATAGCCATCCATTTCCGGCATTTCAATATCGGAAATCATCATCAGAAACTCTTCCGCCGGATTCTTGCCCTCGTCGGCCATCCGCTTCAGATAATTGAGTGCCTCGCGGCCATCGTTGAGCTTGACGACCTCGATACCAATGTTCTCCAAGCAGCGGGTAATCTGCTTGCGCGCCACCGACGAGTCATCCACAACCAGGACGCGACACGACAGCGCCTTGGCGCGAGTATCGTCGTCCACCACTTCCGGCGAAACCTCTTCCGAGGTAGGTGCAACTTCCGCCAGCACCTTCTCGACGTCGATGATTTCCACCAGCTTGTTGTCGATGTGCGTCACAGCGGTCAGGTAATGATCGCGCCCAGCACCGCGCGGAGGAGGCAGAATGGCCTCCCAGTTCAGATTGACGATCCGCTCGACAGAACTCACCAGAAAACCCAGCGTCCTGTTGTTGTATTCGGTGATTACTGCGAACGAATTTTCAAGATTCATCAGCGCCGACTTACCGGTCGCTAGCGAAAGATCCAGGATCGGCAGAGTGCTACCGCGGATGCTGGCCACACCACGAACCACTCGACCACACTTGGGCATGATCGTCAGGCGCGGGCACTGCAGCACTTCCCGCACCTTGAAAACGTTGATGCCATAGAGCTGCTCGCCATCGAGGCGAAACAGCAACAGCTCCAGACGGTTCTGTCCCACCAATTGGGTACGCTGGTTAACCGAATCCAATACACCGGCCATGCCAGTTCCTCTCTGCTTGCAGATTACGGGGCCGAACGATTCAGACGCGGCACGCCCCTTGCTTAGGTTGGGATATGAACGTCCTTATGACCATTTTCCGACGCGCCGATCTGGCGCTGTGCCGGATTGCGCTGCTACTACTACTTTGCGCGACGGGCTCACTCGCCCACGCGTCAACCATGTCACATCCTGAACAGCTTATCGACGTGACCGAGCAGTTTCTTGAGCGCACGGTTGGCGAGTATTTGATCCGCAGCGCAATCACCGCCCGGCATGAGATCAGCGTCAATCGATTGGACCCTAGGCTGCGCCTCAACCCTTGCGATCAGCCGCTCGCCGCCAGCCTTGGCGGAACCACCGCTCCCGTTGGACGTGTCACGGTAAGGGTAAGTTGCGAAGGCAGCAGCCCGTGGTCGGTTTTCGTACCGGCGCAGGTGCGCCTGTATCGCGAGGTGATCGTCGCAAACAGATCCCTTCTACGCGACACCGTGCTGAGCCAAGCGGATGTCAGCCTCGCCGAGCGGGATGTGTCGGCGCTCAATCAAGGCTATCTGACCCGAATGGACGAGGCCCTGGGCAACAAGCTTACCCGCCCCGTGCAACCCGATCAGGTGATCACACCCAATCAGCTGGAGATGGCCAAGGTTGTCCGCAAGGGGGATCAGGTCGTCATCACCGCCAAGACGGGTTCGATCAGCGTACGCATGCCCGGCGAGGCAATGGCTGATGGCGCTCCGGGCAAGCAGATTCCTGTCAAGAATCAGCGTTCGGGCCGCACGATCAAGGCCAGAGTAACCGGCCCCGGCCAGGTGGAGGTCGCGATGTAACCGGGATTCAACAGTTTTCCGATGTGTACCCAGGAAAAAAACGCTAAAGTTTCCATCACTGTTGCCGAACACATGGCAAGCGTCCTGATTCCTTCGAGGTTTGCATCATGGTCATCGACTTCAATCGGCCCAACAGCCCACTGAATGCCCCCAGCGGGCGCAACGGTGTGCAAGGTAGCGAACGCGCAGCCAACCCGCAGCAAGGGCCGGCAAGCGAGGCAACGAAAACCAACACCGTCAGCGGCAATGCCAGCGACACCGTTCAACTGAGCCCTGAAGCTCAACGCCTGCAGCAAGCGGCCGACAAATTGGCTGATCAACCCGCTGTAGACCAAGAGCGCGTAGAAAAACTGAAAGCAGCGATTGCAGACGGCTCTTATAAAGTCGACAACCAGCGCGTAGCAGCCAAGCTGCTGGCGTTCGAGACGCAACGCTGAGCCTGAGCCCGACTAACGCGAGCAAGCCCAGAGACCGAAATGCACGAAACAGCCCTGCTTGAGCAGCTAACCGAAGATATCGGCATTGCACACCAACTCCTTGAGCTTATCGATGAGGAGTTTGCTGCTCTGGGCAACCGTGATCTTGCTGGGCTTGAAGCGATCCTGACAAAAAAGCAGCCTTTGCTGGCACTGCTCGGCCAGCATGGCGCCCAGCGCAGTCAGTGGCTGACCGGACAACAACTGACACCTGATCGCAATGGCCTGCAGGCCGCAGTCAGTGGCTCACCGAGCGGCGAGACCATTCTCGAACAAGCCCGCACGCTCGAAGCCGAACTGGAAAGCTGCCGTAGCGCCAACGAGCGCAATGGCCGGCTGATACGCGCCAACCAGAGCGCCTTGGGTAGCATGCTGCACATACTCCAGGGCAAGGACGATACTCCCGACCTGTATGACAATCGAGGCGGAGCGTCCAAGAGCAAGCAGCAACGACCTCTCAGCCAAGCCTGACGATAGACCGCTACAAGGACGCCACGCGATGGTGATAACAATGCGCCGGAGAACACCGGACCGTGTCTAACTTATTTTTTGGTGACGAGGGCCCGCAACCGCCCAAGGTACTGACGGCACCGCTAGAGATCTACGCCAATCTGCGTCCCCTGCTGGATAACAATATTCCCCTGACACTGCGCTTCCACGAGCGCAGCCAGCGATACCAGAGTTATCTGGTCGAGATGAACCGCGAAACCGGCTGGATCGCCCTCGACGAGCTTATCCCCAACGATGGCGAGAGACTGCTCCTGCAGGGCGAAGCCGTTCATGTCGAAGGCTTCTACGAAGGCGCGCGCATCTTCTGGACAAGCCAGCAAGACGTGCATCTTGGAGAAATAGATGGGGCACGTTGCTACTGGATCCCTACCCCTGCCGAACTGACCTATCATCAGCGCCGCAACGCTTATCGCGCGCAGCTGAAGGAGCTTGCCGTCACCGCCCAGCTAGGCGGCGCAGCGGTACGAAATGCATTGGAAGGCCGCCTGCTCGATATCTCCGCAACGGGCTGCAAACTGAGCATCAAAGGCAATCAGGGTAATCTGCAGACAGGCCAGGTTTATGAACTGGCCGCCAAGCTCCCGATCGGAACCATTCAGACGGAAGTCGAACTCCGCCACCTGGTGGTCGATGAAAAGCTGGATATGACCATGTGCGGGCTGCGCTTCCACCGCCTTAGCGGATTGACCCAACGGCAGATCGAACGATTGGTCTACCAGCTACAGCGCGATGCACGCCGCGACAATACCAACTCGCCATTCGGCTAATCATCTACCGCACCCTAGCTACCCCACCAACTAGCCCTGCAGCGCTTGCCAGCTGGCGAGCCGCCCGCTGCGGCTTTGCCTCGTCATGCAGGCTTTGATGGCGTCCCAGGCGAGGTTCGAACTCACAACCTTCCCCTTAGGAGGGGGATGCTCTATCCAATTGAGCTACTGGGACTGATTGCGCGGCCGGCATGTTAGCGAGCCAGATGCGCTTTGTCATGTCGTTCGTGGGGCCAACGCTGCTCACCCGCCACCTCTGGAACCCTGTCTCGGCCGGGATTTGTCATCATGCAAATTGCATTGGTCGCGGCGTGCATCCGTGCAAAGCGCAAGCTCGCCTCTGACACATTCCAACCTAAGCCATTGATTTTAAAGGACTTAAAAGCAATTCAGGCTTGGCACAGCGCGTGCAATATGAAAGGCAATCAAATGTGACGCGAAGGATGACGCTCATGATCAAGCCGGTTTCCCTCCTGAGTACTGGATTCGCACTGGCCGCGCTGGCGGCGATGCAAATGCCAGCAGCCGAACCGCAAGCGCATCAATACGAGCCCACCCCGCAAGTTTCCACTCAGCGCGTGCAGTTCGCTGAAAAGGCCCAGATCACGACCCTGAGCGCCACCCAGGGCAGCACATTGGCTCAGCCGCAACGCTGGGTCTTTTAAGGGATTGGATTTTGAGCGGATCGTTCCGCAAAGGAGATATTCATGTCCAAGTTCGCATTGACTTGCCTACTGCTCACCGCGGCCTGTGTGTATGGCGCATTCGCAGAAATACAGGAGCCGGGCGCGCTAGCTGCCGCTTGCAAGGCGGGCATCGGAGTCTTTGGGACGCTGTTCCTGATAGCCCTGATGATTGGGCGCAAAATAAAGTTCGATCCGGTACTGCGTTGATTCATCCCCGCTGTGGAAAATGGACTGCATCACAGTAAAGGCACTTTGATAGCACAACCACTTTACTAATCACCGATTCGTCGTACAATTGGCGCCATTAAGCCGTCTTCTATTTTTTCCCTTGGTCGACGGAACAGCGAGTACTGGTGGTTGTCAGACCGGTGACTACCCCGGCAATACGCCAGCACGCCCACCTGACTAACCGGTTAATTATGCGCCCTATGAAACAGGCAGTTTATTCCAGCCGCACGGCTGACAAATTCGTGGTTCGGCTTCCCGATGGCATGCGCGAACGCATCGCTGAGGTAGCGCGTAATCATCACCGCAGCATGAACTCGGAAATCATCGCCCGCTTGGAGCAAAGCCTGCTGCAGGAAGGCGCTCTGGACGACGATCTGAGCATGCGTTTGGACAGTCCTGAGCTGTCACTGCATGAACGAGAGCTGCTCCAGCGTTTCCGTCAGCTGGCTCACCGACAGCAGAATGCCTTGATCGCGCTGATCGCTCAGGATACCGAGCTCGCCAAGGAAGACTGACAGCAACTGGACAGGGGCGTGACAGGCCCCTGTCCATGCATCCACGGCCTCACCTGGCCAGCACCCTCCCCTCCCCCCCGCCGCACCCCTTCTATCTGCCTGCCTCCCCAGCCAACCAAGCCGCTTGGCACGAAGCCACCGCTTGCATGATGGCAATGCCCGATGAAAAAGCACTGACGCAGGAGCCGCCATCAGCGACCGCGCATCGGGCGGACACTGACCATTCGACTGCTTGATCGGAAGGGAAAGAGGTGAACAAGGTCACCTCAGACGCACCTCAGAAAGAGGCCGCCTGAGGAACACAGGACATGCGGCGCTAGCCGACGAAGTTGAGGAGCACGCCTGCGGCTACCGCAGAGCCAATGACGCCCGCCACGTTTGGCCCCATGGCATGCATCAACAGGAAGTTCTGCGGATTAGCCTCCAGACCAACCTTATTCGAAACGCGCGCCGCCATCGGCACGGCCGAAACACCGGCGGAACCGATGAGCGGGTTGATTTTGTTCTGGCTGAAGCGATTCATCACCTTGGCCATGAAAATGCCCGCCGCCGTACCGCCACAGAAGGCCACCATCCCCAAGACCAGAATCCCCAGCGTCTTCATTTGCAGAAACGCTTCGGACGACAGCTTCGAACCCACCGTCAGGCCCAGCGCAATGGTGACGATATTGATCAGCGCGTTGCGCGACGTATCGGCCAGACGATCCACAACGCCGCATTCGCGCAGCAGGTTGCCGAAAGCGAACATGCCCACCAGGGGCGCCGCATCCGGCAGCAACAAGCCAACCAGAATGCAGAGGACCAACGGAAAAACGATTTTCTCCGCCTGGCTGACATGGCGCAGCTGCATCATGACGATGGCACGCTCTTCCTTGGTGGTCAGCGCACGCATGATCGGAGGTTGTATCAGCGGAACCAGCGCCATGTAGGAATAAGCCGCCACGGCAATCGGCCCCAACAGTTCAGGCGCAAGCTTGGAGGTCACGAAGATTGACGTCGGGCCGTCCGCACCGCCGATGATCGCGATGGAGGCCGCCTCACGCAGCGTGAACTCCATTCCCGGGATTCCCAGCGCAGTCAGCGCCAGCGCACCGAGCAGGGTGGCGAAGATACCGAACTGGGCTGCCGCCCCGAGCAACAGCGTCTTCGGATTGGCCAGCATCGGACCGAAATCGGTCATTGCTCCGACACCCATGAAGATCAGCAGCGGAAACACGCTGGTCGGCAGGCCGACCTCATAGAACAGGTGCAGGATGCCAGCTCCCTCACCCATGTTCGCCACCGGGATGTTCGCCAGGATGCCGCCGAAACCGATCGGAATCAGCAACAGCGGCTCAAAACCCTTGCGGATCGCCAGATAGATCAGCCCCAGGCAGACGAGGATCATCAACGCCTGCCCGGGCTCGAGGTGATAAAGACCGGTTCCCTGCCACAGCTTGAGCAACTTATCCATGCGACTCCCCTTAAGCGATGCTCAACAAGCTGTCGCCGACCGAAACCGCGTCGCCAACCTTGACGTTGACCGAGGCAACGGTACCGGCCTTGAACGCACGGATCTCGGTTTCCATTTTCATGGCCTCGAGAATCACCACCAGGTCACCCTCCTGAACGAGCTGCCCAGGCTGCACCAATACCTTGAATATGTTGCCGGCCAGCGGTGCTGCCTGCGGCTCGCCACCAGCCGGAACGGCTGCTGCAGTCGAACCGGCACGGACGGCGCTGGTCGCAGGACCCGCACCGAGCGGCTTGATGCCTTCGATGTCGCCCCCCTCGTTGACCTGCACGACGAACGACTTGCCATTGACCTCGACGGTGTACACCTCGGGCTTGCCCGGCTCGCGCGCCGGCAGCTCGCTGCCGGTGGGTGCCGGCTCGAACGCCGAGGGATTGCCGCGATTCTCGAGGAACTTAAGACCAATCTGCGGGAACAATGCATAGGTCAGGACATCATCGATGACATCCTCGGCCAGCTTGATGTTCTTCTCGCGGGCCAACCCTTCGAGGTCGGCCGTCAACCGCTGCATCTCCGGCTGCAAAAGATCGGCGGGACGGCAAGTGATGACCTCTGCGCCGTCGAGCACGCGCGCCTGCAATTCGGCGTTGAAAGGAGCAGGCGCTGCGCCGTACTCACCCTTGAGCACACCGGCAGTTTCCTTGGTGATGGACTTGTAGCGCTCACCGGTGAGCACGTTGATCACCGCCTGGGTGCCAACGATCTGCGAGGTCGGGGTTACCAGCGGGATGAAGCCCAGATCCTCGCGCACGCGCGGAATCTCAGCCAGCACCTGATCGAACTTGTCCTGGGCGCCCTGCTCCTTGAGCTGGCTTTCCATGTTGGTGAGCATGCCGCCCGGCACCTGGGCGACCAGGATGCGCGAATCGACGCCTTTGAGGTTGCCCTCGAACTTCGCGTATTTCTTGCGCACCTCTCGAAAGTAGGCGGCAATCTCTTCCAGCAGCTCCAGGTCCAGTCCGGTGTCGCGCTCGGTACCCTGGAACATGGCCACCACCGACTCGGTCGGTGAATGGCCGTAGGTCATCGACAGCGAGGAGATGGCAGTGTCGACATTATCGATACCGGCTTCCACCGCCTTGAGAATAGCCACCGAGGACAAGCCGGCAGTGGCGTGGCACTGCATATGGATCGGGATGGCCAGGCTGGCCTTCAGGCGCGAGACCAGTTCGAACGCCGTATAGGGGGTGAGGATGCCGGCCATGTCCTTGATCGCCACGGAGTCGGCGCCCATATCTTCGATCTGCTTCGCCAGATCGACCCACATCTCCAGGGTGTGCACCGGGCTGGTGGTGTAGGAAATGGTGCCCTGGGCGTGCTTGCCGTGCTGTTTCACCGCACGCAGTGCCGTTTCCAGATTACGCGGATCGTTCATCGCATCGAACACGCGGAACACGTCGACGCCGTTGACCGCAGCGCGCTCGACAAACTTCTCCACCACATCGTCGGCATAGTGGCGATAGCCCAGCAGGTTCTGCCCACGCAACAGCATTTGCTGGCGCGTGTTGGGCATGGCCTTCTTCAACTCACGGATGCGCTCCCACGGATCCTCGCCGAGGTAGCGGATACAGGCATCGAACGTCGCTCCACCCCAGCTCTCAACCGACCAGAACCCGACCTGATCGAGCTTGGCGGCTATCGGCAACATGTCCTCTAGCCGGACGCGGGTGGCCAGAATGGACTGATGGGCATCACGCAGCACCACATCGGTGATACCGAGCGGCTTTTTAGCAACTGTCATGGAAGGAACTCCCTTTCCAGAGTCAACCGCGGCGCGCGCGGTGTTGATGAATCGCGGCCTGGATGGCTGCAAGAATGTCCGCGTCTGTTTCAGCACCTGCATGCGGTGCAGGCGCAGCCTGAGGCGCCGGTGCACTTACGAAGCGACCGGTCAGATACGACATCAGGCGAATGCAAAGGATCAACAGAACGAGGAATGCGAAGACGAAACCGATGCCGAACAGCATGAGTTCGACGCCTTCGAGCAGGAGTTGGCTGGGGGTCATCGGGAGTTCCCTTGTCAGCAGTTCAAGCTGCTTGTTATTCGCTGCGTTAGTTCGGACACGTTCCGCGACACGCGAAACGGCCGAACCTTAGCCCGAAACAACGAAACAAGGCAAACCCCAACACGACGCGAAAAGCGCCGCTACAGCAGAAAAATTGTCGCCAATCCGAGGAAAATGAAGAAACCGCCACTGTCGGTCATGGCCGTGATCATCACGCTGGCCCCCATCGCCGGATCGCGCCCCAGTCGCGCCAGCGTCATCGGAATCAGCACGCCCATCAGCGCCGCGAGCAGCAGATTCAAGGTCATCGCAGCCGTCATCACGACGCCCAGAGACCAGCTACCGTAAAGCCACCAGGCTACCGCGCCTATCACGCCACCCCACACCAGACCATTGACCAGACCGACCCCGACCTCCTTGCGCAACAAGCGTACGGTGTTCCCAGTGCCCACCTGATCCAGCGCCATGGCGCGTACGATCATGGTGATCGTCTGGTTGCCGGAGTTGCCGCCGATGCCTGCGACAATTGGCATCAGCGCAGCCAGCGCCACCAGCTTCTCGATCGAGCCATCGAACAGGCCGATCACTCGCGAAGCGACGAATGCGGTGACCAGGTTGACCGCCAGCCAGGCCCAACGGTTGCGCACGGACTTCCAGACCGAAGCGAAGATATCTTCCTCCTCGCGCAGACCGGCCATGTTGAGGACTTCGCTTTCGCTCTCCTCGCGGATCAGGTCGACCATCTCGTCGATGGTCAGGCGCCCGATCAGCTTGCCTCCCTTGTCGACGACCGGTGTCGAAACCAGGTCGTAGCGCTCGAACGCCTGAGCCGCCTCGTAGGCGTCTTCGTCAGGATGGAAGGTGACCGGGTCGCTGGCCATTACCTCGGCGACCTGCTTGTCCGGATCGTTGACCAGGAGCCGCTTGATCGGCAGCACACCCTTGAGCACACCGTCGTAATCGACCACGAACAGCTTGTCGGTGTGGCCGGGCAGCTCCTTGAGCCGCCGTAGGTAGCGCAGCACGACTTCCAGGCTGACATCTTCGCGGATGGTCACCATCTCGAAGTCCATCAGCGCGCCAACCTGATCCTCCTCGTATGACAAAGCCGAGCGCACACGCTCGCGCTGCTGGGCGTCCAGGCTCTCCATCAGCTCATGAACGACATCACGGGGCAGTTCAGGGGCCAGGTCGGCCAGCTCGTCGGCGTCCATCTCCTTGGCCGCGGCGAGCAGTTCGTGATCGTCCATGTCGGCGATCAGCGTCTCCCGCACCGCATCGGAGACCTCTAGCAGAATGTCGCCATCGCGCTCGGCCTTGACCAGCTGCCAGACGGTCAGGCGCTCTTCGAGCGGCAATGCTTCCAGGATGTGGGCGACGTCCGCAGGGTGCAGCTCGTCGAGCTTGCGTTGCAGCTCGGCAAGGATCTGCCCCTGATCATAATTCTCGGCGGGCTCGACCTGCAGATTGTCCTGCCGGTATTCGCCATCCTCACCGAGGCGATGGCGTTGCAGCAGTTCGACCACCTGCGCCAGGCGGTCCTGCAAGGTCTCTTGTGGCTTTTTTGCTTCTACTTCTGTCATGGCGCACTCCACCCCCGGCCGGGAGCGCGCCGGGGGAATCAATCAATCTTCACGTGATTGGCAAGCGGGAAACTTGAATGGCTACTGGGTAAGTCCATAAGGAAAGGTTGTTCCACAGACCCATAGGGGCAGATGCGGCAATCATACCATCGCCGCGGCGCGCCGGACGTGCTCAAGTACAGCCCTTTCGGGCAACTTGCACACAGACACGTCAGCAGCATGGACGCCGACTTTTCTGTCGACGCCTTCACGGCGCAATGAGACACGGATGTACGGACAGCTTTTATTGAGTAGCCTGCAAGGCGCTTGTTCAGTCAAGGAGGACGACAATGAAAATGTGGGTGATCTGCACTGGCCTGCTTTTGCTGGCGAATCCGGCGTTTTCCGCAAGCGTGTTTCGCTGCGTCGATACCGCGGGGCACGTCACTTTCAGTCAGCAGGGCTGCCCCACGGACCAGAGCAGCGAGCGACAACAGGCGGTCAACCCGAAGCCCAGCTCCGACGAGACCGTGCGCATGGCCACGACCGCCAGCAGTACGAATCACGGACGCAAGGTCGGCAACGACGTGGCGGTAGTTGCCGAAAAAGACGACGGGTGCGGCAACAGGGTGACCGGCAGCGAGCGGCGCAGCGCGATCATCAGCAAGAGCATTCGTGCGGGGATGACACGCAGCGACGTGGAAAGCGCGCTAGGCCGACCGGAAAGCACCACAAGCACCAACGGCAGAGACCGCCTGCGCTTTCGGGACGGCAAGGGGCAGGTGCGCACGGTCAGCTTCGATGAACACGGCTGCGTGCTGGGCAAGCGCTAGCTCGCCAAAACGAAAAAGGGCCTGCATCGCTGCAGGCCCTTCTCTTGATTGGCGCACTCAGGAGGATTCGAACCTCCGACCGCTCGGTTCGTAGCCGAGTACTCTATCCAGCTGAGCTATGAGTGCGTAAGCGCTTGATAAACCAGATCACTGCTGGTTGCCCGAGCGACTCGCAAGATGCCAGTCATTCGAATATGGCGCACTCAGGAGGATTCGAACCTCCGACCGCTCGGTTCGTAGCCGAGTACTCTATCCAGCTGAGCTATGAGTGCGCTGAGCGTGCGCATTATAGGGAGTAAACAATGATGGTCAAGCACTTTGCCGTGGCGCTTTCCATCTGAAAGCAGGCTGACGCAAGAATCAAAAACCCTAGAACGCAAAATGGCGGAGAAGGGGGGATTCGAACCCCCGACACCCTTTTGAGGTGTACTCCCTTAGCAGGGGAGCGCCTTCGGCCACTCGGCCACCTCTCCGCAACACGGGGCGCATCATACCCATCTTTACCCCGTTTGCAAAGCCAAAAATTACAGAAAAATTAGTGGCTTGGTTCCTGATCCTTCTCTTTCTGGATCCGCTGGTAAATCTCCTCGCGATGCACCGCCACCTCCTTGGGCGCATTGACGCCGATACGTACCTGGTTTCCTTTCACACCCAACACAGTGACAGTCACATCGTCACCCACCATCAGGGTTTCTCCTACCCGGCGAGTCAGAATCAGCATTCCTTTCTCCTTAAACGGATTCAGTTCAGTAAACAGTCTGCAAAGATAAATACGGAAAATGTCCCGTAAAACATGAAGCTAGAGCCTTTCACCAGGTATTGACCCGCGCTCGGGAGCCTAAAGTTCCTTTTAGCACGGCCCAATACGACAGAAGGCGCGGACTAGCGCGCCTTCTGCGAATCACTCCGCAGTATTGCCAGCCGGCGCATCCAACTCAAATGCGGTGTGCAACGCACGTACTGCAAGTTCCAGATACTTCTCTTCAATGACAACCGAAACTTTGATTTCGGACGTCGAAATCATCTGGATATTGATGTTTTCCTTGGCCAGCGCCTCGAACATCCGGCTGGCGACGCCCGCGTGCGAACGCATACCGACACCGACGATAGACACCTTGGCGATGTTGGTGTCACCAATGACTTCCCGGGCGCCCATCTCGGCGGCAATCCCTTGCAGCACCTGAAGCGCGTTGTTGTAGTCGTTGCGGTGCACGGTGAACGTGAAATCGGTGGTGTTATCGTGCGCGACGTTCTGCACGATCATGTCCACTTCCACATTCGCGGCGCTGATCGGCCCGAGAATCTTGAACGCTACGCCGGGCGTGTCCGGCACCCCACGGATGGTCAGCTTGGCCTCGTCACGATTGAAGGCGATGCCGGAAATGATGGGCTGTTCCATGGATTCCTCTTCATCAAGGGTAATGAGGGTACCCGGACCCTCCTGAAAGCTGTGCAGTACACGCAGCGGGACACTGTACTTGCCGGCGAACTCAACCGCGCGGATTTGCAGCACCTTGGAGCCAAGGCTGGCCATTTCCAGCATTTCCTCGAAGGTGATCTTGTCCAGACGCTGGGCCTTGGCAACGACGCGCGGGTCGGTGGTATAGACGCCATCCACATCGGTGTAGATCTGACATTCATCGGCCTTCAACGCTGCCGCCAACGCCACGCCGGTGGTGTCGGAGCCACCGCGCCCCAGCGTGGTGATGTTGCCCTTCTCGTCCACACCCTGGAAGCCAGCCACAACGACGACACGCCCCGCCTTGATGTCGCGCTGGATGCGCTGCGCATCGATCTGCAGGATGCGCGCCTTCGTGTGGGCGCTATCGGTGAGGATACGGACCTGATTGCCAGTGTAGGACACCGCCGGAACGCCGCGCTTGATCAGCGCCATGGCCAGCAGGGCGATCGTCACCTGCTCGCCCGTGGACACCATGACGTCCAGCTCGCGCGGAACCGGCTGCTCGCTGATCTGCTTGGCCAGATCGATCAGACGGTTGGTTTCGCCGCTCATTGCCGAGACGACCACGACAATGTCATCGCCACCGTCGCGGAATTTCTTGACCTTTTCGGCCACCTGCTCGATTCGCTCGACGGTGCCGACCGAGGTGCCCCCAAACTTCTGTACGATCAAAGCCATTGTTAGCCGCCTAGAGCCCGCAAAGGGCATTCATTAAACAAACAACCTGCAGATGCCGGAGGCGCCTCCGGCAACTTAATCAAAGTGCCTGCTGAGCAAACGGCAGGGCCAAGGCCAACGCCTCGTCCAGCTTGGCGGCATCGGTACCGCCGCCCTGGGCCATATCCGGGCGACCACCGCCCTTGCCGCCTACCGCGGCAGCGGCCTGCCTCATCAGATCCCCGGCCTTCAGGCGCGAGGTCAGGTCCTGCGTCACGCCGGCAACCAGGACGACCTTATCGTCCTGAACCCCGCCCAGCAGAATGACCGCACTGCCCAATTTGTTCTTCAGCTGGTCGACCAGCGCCAGCAACGCCTTGCCGTCGAGCCCGTCCTGACGCGCCGCCAGCACGCGGATGCCGTTCACCTCAACCGCCGATGCCGCCAGATCATTACCTGCAGCGCTGGCGGCCTTGGCCTTGAGCTGCTCGAGCTCCTTCTCCAGCTGACGGTTGCGCTCCAGGAGGCCACCGAGCTTGTCCAACAGATTCTCGCGGCTGCCCTTGATCAGGCTGGCCGCCTGCTTCAGCTGTTCCTCGGCGTCATTGAGGTAGGTCAGCGCCGGTGCGCCAGTTACCGCTTCGATCCGCCGCACGCCAGCGGCCACGCCGCCTTCGCTGGTGATCTTGAACAGGCCGATGTCGCCGGTGCGGTTCACGTGGGTACCACCGCACAACTCGACGGAAAAACCGCCACCCATGGTCAGCACCCGAACGGTGTCGCCATACTTCTCGCCGAACAGCGCCATTGCGCCCTTGGCCTTGGCGGTATCGATATCGGTTTCCTCGATCTCTACCGCCGAATTGCGGCGGATCTCGGCATTGACGCGATCCTCCAGTGCGCGGAGCTGCTCCGGTTTGATCGCTTCGAAGTGGCTGAAGTCGAAGCGCAGGCGCTGACTGTCCACCAAGGAGCCCTTCTGGCTCACGTGATCACCGAGAATTTCACGCAACGCAGCATGCAGCAGGTGGGTCGCCGAGTGGTTGAGCGCCGTAGCCTGGCGCACTGAAGCGTCGACCGTCGCCTCGACTTGCGCGCCCGTGGTCAGCGTGCCGCTGTCGACGATTCCGTGATGCAGGAATGCGCCACCAGCCTTGCTGGTGTCGCGCACATCGAAGCGCAGACCCTGTGCCTCGAGGTAGCCGCAGTCACCGATCTGCCCGCCGGATTCGGCGTAGAACGGCGTCTGATCGAGCACCACGACGCCCTCCTCGCCAGCGCTCAGGCTATCGACCAGCATGCCTTGCTTGAACAGCGCCAGAACCTTGCCGCTGCCCGACGTGCCCTGGTAACCGATAAAGCGCGTCTCGCCTTCCACCTTGACCAGGCTGTTGTAGTCCATGCCGAAGGCGCTCGCCGAGCGGGCACGCTCGCGCTGGGCCTGCATCTCGCGCTCGAAGCCCTCTTCATCCAGAGTCAGATTACGCTCGCGCGCGATGTCACCGGTCAGATCGACCGGGAAGCCGTAAGTGTCGTAAAGCTTGAACACCACCTCGCCGGGAATGACGCTACCGGCAAGCGCGGCCAGATCCTGCTCCAGGATCTTTAGCCCCTGCTCCAGGGTCTTGGCGAATTGCTCTTCCTCATTCTTCAGCACGCGCTCGATATGCGCCTGCTGTTGCTTGAGTTCGGGGAAGGCGTCGCCCATCTCCGCTACCAGCGCGGCGACGATGCGATGGAAGAAGCTGCCCTTGGCGCCGAGCTTGTTGCCATGGCGGCAGGCGCGGCGAATGATGCGGCGCAGCACGTAGCCACGGCCTTCGTTGGACGGCGTCACGCCATCGGCGATGAGGAAGCCGCAGGAACGGATATGGTCGGCAACGACCTTCAGCGAAGCCTGGCCTTCGTTGGCGCAGCCGATGGCGTCCGCCGCCGCGTTCAGCAGGCTCTGGAACAGGTCGATTTCATAGTTCGAATTGACGTGCTGGAGCACGGCGCTGATGCGCTCCAGGCCCATGCCGGTATCGACGCTCGGTGCCGGCAACGGGTGCAGTACACCGTCCGCGGTCCGGTTGAACTGCATGAACACGTTGTTCCAGATCTCGATGTAGCGGTCGCCGTCTTCCTCTGGCGAACCGGGCGGACCGCCCCAGATGTGTTCGCCGTGGTCGAAGAAGATCTCGGTGCAGGGACCGCAAGGGCCGGTATCGCCCATCGCCCAGAAGTTGTCCGAAGCGTAGGGCGCGCCCTTATTGTCACCGATGCGCACCATGCGCTCGGCCGGCACGCCGACTTCCTTGGTCCAGATGTCGTAGGCCTCGTCATCGGTGGCATAGACCGTCACCCAGAGTTTCTCCTTGGGCAGGTTCAGCCACTTGTCGCTGGTCAGAAACTCCCAGGCGTAGTGAATCGCGTCGCGCTTGAAATAATCGCCGAAGCTGAAATTGCCGAGCATCTCGAAGAAGGTGTGGTGACGCGCGGTGTAGCCGACGTTTTCCAGGTCGTTGTGCTTGCCGCCGGCACGTACGCACTTCTGGCTGGTGGTGGCACGGGTATAGGCGCGCTTCTCCAGGCCGAGGAAGCAGTCCTTGAACTGGTTCATGCCGGCGTTGGTGAACAGCAGGGTCGGGTCGTTCGCCGGAATCAGCGAACTGGAGGCCACGCGAGTGTGGCCCTTCTCTTCGAAGAAGCGGAGGAAGGCTTCACGGATTTCTGCGCTTTTCATAGATTTCTTCCAGAGGACTGCGGCCGAACGGCTGCAAAACGACACGGCGAGGCGGGACCACCGAAAGCCGGTTCGCAACTATCCAACGGATAGCCGGCAAAGGGCCGCATTATATCGGGCCTGCGCGCCGGGTATAGGGGATAAAGGCGATTGAATCAAGCAATTCGACGTCAATTGCCGCTCATGTTCCCGGCGAATTCGGCGAAGGCACGCACCACCATCGGCAGGTGCTCGTCGTGCACGTCGAGATGGGTCACCAGACGCAGCCGTGCCGAAGGGGTCAGCCGGATGCCACGCGTCGAACAGAACTCCGCCAATGCCGAAGCCCTGTCACCCATCGCCACATAAACCATGTTGGTTTGCACGGGCTCGACCGCGAACCCAAGCGCGGCCAGCTCCTTTCCGAGCCACTGGGCGCGACGATGATCCTCGGCGAGCCGAGCGACATTGTGCTCCAGCGCGTAGAGCCCGGCGGCGGCGAGCACGCCAGCCTGGCGCATGCCACCGCCGACCATCTTGCGCAGGCGCCGCGCCTTGCCGATGAATGCCTCGCCACCGCAGAGCACCGACCCCACCGGCGCACCGAGCCCCTTGGACAGACACACCGAAACCGTATCGAAATGCCGGGTGATCTCTTGGGCATCGCAACCGAGCCTTACCGCCGCATTGAACAGCCGGGCACCATCCAGATGCAGCGCCAGGCCGTGCCGGCGCGTGAGGTCGCGAGCCGCGGCAAGATAGTCCAGCGGCAGCACCTTGCCCTGCATGGTGTTTTCCAGCGTCAGCAGACGGCTACGGGCGAAGTGGAAGTTGTCCGGCTTGATCGCCGCTTCGACGCGGGCAAGGTCCAGCGTCCCGTCCGCCTCCATTTCGATCGGCTGCGGCTGAATCGAGCCCAGCACCGCTGCTCCGCCGCCTTCGTATTTGTAGGTGTGCGCCTGCTGGCCAACGATGTACTCGTCACCCCGCTCGCAGTGCGCCATCAGCCCCAGCAGATTGCTCATCGTCCCCGAAGGAACGAAGAGCCCTGCGGCAAACCCCAGACTCGCGGCGAGGCGGCTCTCGAGCAGGCTGACCGTCGGGTCCTCGCTGTAAACGTCATCACCGGTCACAGCACAACACATCACTTCACGCATTGCGCTGGACGGCTGAGTGACGGTGTCGCTGCGAAGATCGATGATGGTCACAGAGGTCTCCTCATGGGGCGGGCTGACCCTGGCGATTCGGAATCAGCGCAGCAGTCGGGTGTTGAGCGCCTTCGAGCCGCCGCCAAGCAGCGTTTCGGTCATGGTGATGAAGTCGTCCGTGCTGACGGTATCCATGCGCATCAGGCCGCGCGCGACATCGTCCAGCGAATGCCGCCCCTTGCTGCGCTGGCGGATTTCCTTGTCCAGATCCTGCAACAGCAACACGGCGCGCGCAGTAATCGGGCCGGTGGAATGCTCGGTGCGCAGGCTATCGACCTTGCGACTCCATTTGATCAGATGCTCCCGAACTGCCTGATAACGATCCTCGCTCATCCCTCCGGCACGGCGCACCACTTCGATGGCGTAGTATTCGGCCAGCCCTTCGCTGATCCAGTCGCTGCGATCGGTGTCCTTGATGCGGCTGAACACATGCACCAGCTCATGCACCAGCGAGCTTGTGCCGTTCTCGCTGACCAGCGGGCGGTCGGCATGCATGTACAGGGAGTTTGGTCCGGAGAGCCCACCGCGCCACATGGGATCGCCGGCGCCGACAATCAGCAGCTTTGCCGGATCGCGGGGAAAGACGCTCTGCACCTGCGGCCAGACGAAGGTAAGCATGGTCAGGATGTCCATCCGCCGCACGCCCTCGCCTACCGGCGCTGCGACGGTGACCTCGGTTTCGCCAAGCTTGGCGCGACGGGTGCCCAGTTTGCCGGCCAGCATCCAGCCGGTCGGGCGATCGAACAGACGCTCGCGGTTGTCCACGCGAAAGCGGTTCTTGCCGATCCGCGGCCAGCCGGTTTCGATGCTCTTCCAGCCTTCCGGCAGCTCGAAGCTGATGCGTGACACCAAGCTCACGCCATCGACCTGATCCAGCCGCGCCGGCGGCACCAGATCATCGCCGCGGAACAGCGCCCAATCGGGCGTCATCCGCGCATCGAAGCGCCCGTTGTCACGGGGATGACTGATGCGAACGCGATAGCTCAGGGTCGCCTTGCCGGGGGCAGGTCGCCAGGTGCCCAGTGCCGGCGACTCCTGCTGCCATTCGCCGTCCGCCTGGAAGTCGCTGTAGTAACCCTCGTCGCCCAGGTTGAACTGCAGGCTGCGGACCGCCTCGCCCTTCTCCAGGATCAGCTGCACCACTGCCTGATCTTCCGCCGGGAGGAAGCGCACGTGATAGTCAAGATCGACCCGTTTGGCCGCCTGTGCCGGGCCGACGATGAAAAGAACGAGAGCGAACAGCGACAGCAGTCGAGCAAGCATCGAAGAGAACTCCACGGATCGGATAACGCGAGGGGTGTGCTGATCTTGAGACGATGCAATCGGCGCTTAGATTCAACCAGCACGGAAAATCAGGTGGTCTTCCCAATGCTCCTCGGCAACGCTGCCTTCGGCGAGCATCCTGCCGGCCTGGGAAATGCGCTCGACGTGTACCGCCTCGCGGTCGCCACAGACCAGATGGTGCCAGAGCGGCAGGTCCTTGCGCTCGGCCACCAGGCGGTAGGCGCAGGTGGGCGGAAGCCACTTGAACTGTGCGGCGTCCTGGGCATTGAGCTGAATGCAGTCCGGTACGCTGGCGCGCCGATTGGGATAATCGCTGCATTGACAGGTCTTCAGATCGAGCAAGCGGCAGGCGATGCGCGTGTAGTACACGGCGCCATCTTCCTCATCCTCGAGCTTCTGCAGGCAGCAGAGGCCGCAGCCGTCGCATAGCGACTCCCACTCGGCCGAATCGAGCTCGGCGAGGGTCTTGCGCTTCCAGAAGGGTTCGACTTTGGCCGCCATCTCTCTGTCACTACCGGGAAAAAGCGGCAAGTCTAGCCACTGCAGGATATCCGGCCAATAGCCGGCAGGCGGATCAAGGTCTGAGCCGTGGCCGCCGGCCGGAGCGGCAGGCAGCCACGCGGCGGATTACTGCTTGTCGAGCATGTCGCGATGGCTGCGCATCTGCTCGAGCATCTGCTCCATGTGCTGGATGCGCATGTCGAGCATTTCCTTGGACGGTGCCGCCATCATGCGGCCGCCGCCCATTGCCCCCTGCATCGGCTTGCCGCCCTGTTTGCCCATGCCGGCACCCGGGCCGCCCATCGGGCAGCCTCCCATGGCGCCCATGGTCGACTGCATGCTCTGCCAGTGTTCGTCCCGCAGCTTCTGCCGCTCTTCCGGCGTCTTCGCGGCCTGCCAGGCCTGACGATATTCCTGCATCTTCTGCCAGTGCTGCTGCCAGGCTTCGTTGTCGTAGGCCGGCGCCGGCTGCGCGCTGGCAGACATCGCCAGACCGGCAAGGATCGAACCGAGTACCCAGGAACGCGTTTTCATGAGCCGTCTCCCTATGCATGTGCGGACGACTTCAGAATAGTCCGATCCGCCGGCACGACCTTGTCCCCGGTCATGCCTGGCCGGGCACCTTCACATGGGATCGTTCATGCGCAGCAGTTCCTCGGGCAGGTGCTCGATGTACTCGTCCTCGGCCGGCGGCATCTGCAGGTGATAGCCCTGCGCCTCGATGTTGGCGAGCACCTTGTTGATGTCCTCGCGCGCCAGCTGGCGCTCCGGGGTGAGCACCAGCTCGAATGCCAGCTGCGGCGCGCCGAATGCGGCGAGCAAGCCCTCGGGCACGCGCTTGAGCGCATCGCGCTTGTCGACGTAGAGGTACATGCCGTCCTTGCGGGGGCTCTTGTAAATGGAACAGATGAGTTTCATGAGCGTTTTTCCAGAACATCCAGCAGGGCCTGCCCCATCCGCTCGCGGCGCCAGCCGCGCAGCGAATCGGGCAGTTGATAAGGGCCGTCGGGGTAACCGCTTTTCAGCAGTGCCTCCAGGGTCTTCTTGCGCAGCATCAGCTCCGGCGCGATATCCAGCGCCTTCGCCTCGCGCTGGCCGACCGCCCGCAACTTCTTCAACACGCCGGAAACTTCCAGCGGCAACGGCTCCGGCAGCGCCGCCGGCCAATCCTGTTCGGGCGTCGCGGCAGCCTCGCGGATCATCGCCAGCAAGGCTTCACCATCCTGGCGTACGGTGCGCGGATGCATCTCATCGATGCGCGCCAGCGTAACCAGATCGCACGGCTGGGTACGCGCCAGCGGCCACAGACTGGCCTCGCGCAACACGCGATTGCGCGGCTGGTTGCGCGCTCGGGCCTGGCGCTCACGCCAGGCGGTCAGCACCTTGAGCACGGCCAGCTGTTGAGGCTTGAGGCGCCAGGCCTGCTTGACCTCTCGATAGGCCTCCTCCGGGTCGGATTCGCGCTGCAGGTTGGCGACCAGCTCGGCACCGTCCTCCAGCACCCAGGCTCGCTTGTCGTCCGACAGCTTCGGCAGCAGCGCTTCGTAGAGTTCGGCCAGGTGCTGCGCATCCTCGGCGGCGTAGCGCACCTGCATCTCGCTCAGCGGCCGCTGCAGCCAGTCCGAGCGCGTTTCGCCCTTGGGCAGTTCGATGCCAAGCACGGCCTGGACCAGCCGCGAATAGCCCATGGAAAAGCCGATGTTCAGGTAGCCGGCGGCCAACTGGGTATCGAACAGCGGCTGCGGCAGGCTGCCGGTCAGGCGCAGCAGCACTTCGAGGTCCTCGCTGCAGGCATGCAGCACCTTTACCACAGCAGCATCGTCCAGCAGTGTGGCAAACGGATGCCAATCGCGCACCGCCAGCGGGTCGATCAGATAGGCGCGCCGCCCGTCACCGACCTGCACCAGCCCGGCGATGGGATAAAAGGTGTCCACCCTCATGAATTCGGTGTCCACCGCCACAAATGGCAGTTGGCGCCATTCGGCGCAGAGGCGGGCCAGATGTGCATCATCCACGACCCATTGAGTTTCGATGGCCACACGGCCTCCTTTTCGGCTGACGACCGGCGCGCGGCCGAACGAGGCGCGCAGTATATATCGAGCATCCGACCGGCCGGGCATTCATGGCCGGCGCGCACGCTGGTAGTGTTTAGCGATGTTTCCCCGGAGGCGTACGATGCCACTTGCACAACTCATCACAGCCGAGCAACTGGCCCGGCGCCTGGACGATCCCGCGCTGCGCATTCTCGATTGCCGCTTCGCCCTGGAAGATTCCACCTACGGCGAGCGCAGCTACCGCCAGGGCCATGTTCCCGGCGCCCGGTTCGCCGACCTGGAGAAGGACCTATCCGGCGCGGTCACCCCTGGGGTCACCGGCCGGCACCCACTGCCGGATCCGGAGCGGCTGGCAGCGCGCTTTCGCCAATGGGGCCTCGATGACGACAGCGACGTGGTGCTGTACGACGACGGCCCCGGTGCCTTTGCCGCACGGGCATGGTGGCTGCTGCTCTGGCTCGGTAAACGCGACGGCATCTACCTTCTCGATGGCGGCCTCAAGGCGTGGTGCGAAGCCGGTCTACCGATGGACGAAGCGATCCCCGATACTGAGCCAGGCACCTTCAGCGGGCGCGCCGACAGCAGCCTGATCATCGATGCCTCCGCGCTTCAGGAGCGCCTCGACGATCCCCAACTGGCGCTGCTCGACGCCCGCGCGCTGCCCCGCTTTCTCGGCGAAGTCGAACCCATCGATCCGATCGCTGGGCACATCCCCAATGCCACTTGCGTTCCGTTCACCGAGAATCTCAGCGACGACGGCCGGTTTCTCCCGGTCGAACAGCTGCGCAGGCGCTTCGAACCGCTGCTGGGCAACAAGCCACCCCAGCGCACCGTCGCCTACTGTGGCTCCGGCGTGACCGCCTGCCACAACCTGTTTGCCCTGTGTCTGGCTGGCTATCCGCTGGTGACGCTCTATCCCGGCTCCTGGAGCGAGTGGATCACCGACACCCGGCGGCCTCGCGCCTGAGTCCGACCACCACGCGGCGCCAGCAGGCGCCGCGTGGCTGACGAGTCACAATACGCCTCTGCGGTTTTGCCGAAGTTACATTTGTTTTCACAACCGTTAGTCGCCATCTTTACGAAAAATTGCAATTCATTGTCTTGCTACCTGTCCGAGAAAGTTGCTAGGTTCCGACCCGCTTTTATCCCGGAGTAGTACAACAATGAAAACAACATGGTTGAAGACCGCACTCGCGGTAGCCGTAGGCGCCTTGTCCAGCCAGGCAATGGCAGCCGGTTTCGCCCTCAACGAGCAAAGCATCAGCGGCATGGGCACCTCCTTCGCAGGCCGCTCATCTTCCGCCGACGACGCCACCACCCTCTTCGGCAACCCGGCCGGCATGTCCCGCCTCAAGCGTGAAGAAGTCAGCTTCGGCATGGCAGCGATCCATGCGAAGACGAAGATCAAGAACGCTTCCGCTGCGACTCCGCAAATAGACGCTCTCGGCGGTGCGCGCCTGCCGCTGAATGGCAGCAACGACGGCGATATGGTCCCGTTTACTGCCGTGCCGATGGGTTACTACGTCAAGCCAATCGATGAAAAGTGGGCCGTCGGGGTCGGCCTTTATGTGCCGTTCGGCATGATCACCGACTACGAGAACGGCTTCCAGGGCCGCTACCACGGTGATTACAGCGAAGTACGCGTAGTAACCGTGCAACCAACGGTTAGCTATCGCTTCAATGAGCAGCTATCGATTGGCTTCGGTCCGACGATCAACCGCATCGACGGCCAACTTGAGAGCGCAGCGCTTAACCGTACCTCGCCAGGCACTGCCGATGGCCGTGTCAAGGTAAAGGGCGACGACACGGCGCTTGGATTCAACGCTGGCGTGCTTTACGAATTTTCCCCGCAGACCCGCGCCGGGATTACTTACCATTCGAAAGTCAAATACACACTCGAAGGTGATACCAAGCTGTCAGGCGCTGGTTTTGCAGGCGCCACCGGCAAGTACGATGCGTCTCTTGACCTCGATACCCCTGAGTCGGTGGACGTATCGTTGACTCATGAGCTCAACGATCAGTGGACTCTTTACGCTGGCGCCATGTGGACGCGCTGGAGCCGCTTCGAAGCCATCATCATCGAAAACGAAGGCATCCCAGCACCGCTTCAGGGCAGTCTCGCACCTATTGTCGAAGATCAAGACTGGCGTGACACTTGGTCTTATGCGCTCGGCGCCGCCTACAAGCTGAACCGCGAATGGACCCTCCGTACCGGTCTAGCATTCGATCAGAGCCCCACCAATAACGTCGATCGTTCGCCTCGTATTCCAACTGGTGACCGTACCGCAGTGAGCTTCGGCTTGGGCTGGAACCCAACGGACGACATCACCGTTGACCTTGCCTATTCCTATCTGTGGGAAGAAGACACCAAGGTCCGCCGTGAACACCCAACCAAGGGTGTTTACAGCGCCGATTACGAAAACAGCGCCCACGGTTTCGGTGCCTCGCTCAGCTACCGCTTCTGATCCAAGCGCTACAAAAAAGCCCCGGTTCTCCGGGGCTTTTTCGTTTCTACCTCGCCAGCGCCTTTTCCACCGCCGCGATCAAGCGAGGATCATCCGGATTTACCTTGCTGGAAAAATGCGCGACGACGCGCCCCTGCCGATCGACCACGTACTTGTAGAAGTTCCAGCGCGGCGCCTGTCCAGCCTGCTCCGCGAGTTCGCGGAACAGCGGCGTGGCGTCACGCCCGCGCACTGCCTGGGTCTGGGTCATGGTGAAGGTCACGCCGTAGTTCACGTAGCACACCTCGGCTGTCTCGGCTTCATCG
The DNA here is from genome assembly GCF_051948915.1 of Stutzerimonas sp. Brlt_14. Lineage (NCBI taxonomy): Bacteria > Pseudomonadati > Pseudomonadota > Gammaproteobacteria > Pseudomonadales > Pseudomonadaceae > Stutzerimonas > Stutzerimonas sp. Brlt_14. The sequence continues at coordinate 97,794 of NZ_JAYJLM010000005.1, read as the reverse complement.
TCCGACTCCTGGAAGAAGTCGTCCGATGGCACGCCCAGCACCTCCAAGCCGTCGCCCTTGTAGCGCTGATAGAGCGCCTCGAGGCCCTTGAATTGCGGGGTGAAACCGCAGTGGCTGGCAGTATTGACCACAACCAACGCCTTGCCCTGGAAGGTCTGGCACAGATCGACGCTGTCCTTGGAGCGCAGCTTCGGCATCTCGTGCTGCAGCACGGCCGGACATTCGCTGGCCGCCGCCGGCATTACCGGCAAGGCGAGCGCAGACAGGGCAATGAGCGTGAGAAGCTTCATGACTGAGCTCCTGAAACAGGGAGCTTCCACGCTACTCCGCCACCGCTCGATGGGCAATCGGCAACTTCCGACGCGCACTACCTCGACAGCGCTATATACAAGACGATATAGCGCCCGCCACAATCCCCCACCGACACGGATTCGAAGACCCGCACATGTCCGATGCCCATCAGCCACTGCGAATCGACGGCCAGCTCTGGTTCAACCGGGGCGAGAAAGGCTATCTCGGCGGCAAGCGCATCGACCTGCTGGAGCAGATCGAAGCGACTGGCTCCATCAGCCGGGCGGCCAAGGCCATCAAGCTCAGCTACAAGGCCGCCTGGGATGCGGTGGATGCCATGAACAACCTGTCTGAACGCCCACTGGTGGTCTGCTCCGCTGGCGGCGCCCAGGGCGGCGGCACACGCCTGACCGATTTCGGCCGGGAAATGCTTCACGTCTGGCGGCGCATGCAGGTCGAGTACGAGCGCTTCCTCGCCCAGCTGGCCGAGGGCACCGAAGGCTTCGACGACATCGATCGACTGCTGAGGGCCATCGCCATGAAGACCAGTGCGCGCAATCAGTTCCGCGGCCGCATCACCGCTGTCAGCAAAGGCGCCGTCAATGGCAGCCTGAGCCTCGATATAGGCGCCGGCCAGACCATCACCGCCACGCTGACCAACGACAGCATCGACGAACTGCAGTTGGCGCCGGGCAAGACCGCAATCGCGCTGATCAAGGCCAGCTTCGTGCTGCTGTCCCCCGATCCGGAGGTGAAAATCAGCGCGCGCAATCGCCTCACCGGCACCATCAGCGCCCTGCTGCCCGGTGCGGTAAACAGCGAAGTGAAGCTGGCGCTGCCGGGCGAGCGTACGCTTGGCGCCGTCATCACCAATGAAAGCGCTGAAGAGCTGGGACTGGCCGTGGGTCAGCCGTGCACCGCGCTGATCAAGGCCTCCCACGTCATCATCGCCGTCGACTGAAGGACACCTCATGCACCCCATCCGTCGCCTATGCGCCGCCCTGCTGCTCTGTCTACCGCTGATTGCCAGCGCAGACGACGTGCGGGTCGCGGTCGCCGCCAATTTCACTGCGCCGATGCAGAGGATCGCCGCGGCGTTCGCCCGCGACACCGGCCATCGCGCAGTGCTGGCGTTCGGCGCCACCGGCAAGTTCTATGCGCAGATCCACAACGGCGCCCCCTTCGACGTGCTGCTGTCCGCCGATGACAGCACCCCGCTGCGGCTGGAGCACGACGGCATCGGCATGGCCGGCAGCCGCTTCACCTACGCCATCGGCACCCTGGTGCTGTGGTCGCCCCGCGAGGGGTACGTCGACCCGCAAGGCAAGGTCCTGACCGGCGGCGATTTCCGTCACCTGGCCGTGGCCAATCCAAAGACGGCTCCCTATGGCGCTGCGGCGATGGCCACGCTGGACCGGCTGGGCCTGCGCGAGAAACTGCGGCCACGCTTCGTGCAGGGCGAGAACATTGCGCAAACCCACCAGTTCGTCGCCAGCGGCAATGCCGAGCTCGGTTTCGTGGCGCTGTCGCAGGTGATCGAAGACGGACGCATCGGCAAAGGCTCGGGCTGGGTGGTGCCGGCAGACCAGCACGCGCCGATCCGTCAGGACGCGCTGCTGTTGCGCCATGGCGAGGGCAACCCGGCCGCGCGGGCGCTGCTGGAATACCTCAGGGGGGAAACCGCCAAGGCGCTGATCCGCGAATATGGCTATGCGGTGGAGTGAGGCAACGACATGCTCGACGGTACCGATTTCGCGGCCATCTGGCTGACGGTCAAGCTGGCCAGCGTCACCACCCTGTTACTGTTGCTGCTGGGCACACCGCTGGCCTGGTGGCTGGCGTGTACCCGTTCTCGACTGCGAGGTCCGATCGGCGCCGTGGTTGCCTTGCCGCTGGTGCTGCCACCCACCGTGCTGGGTTTCTACCTGCTGGTCGCCCTCGGGCCCAACGGCCCCATTGGACAATTGACGCAAAGCCTCGGCCTCGGCCTGCTGCCATTCACCTTTGCCGGGCTGGTAGTGGGCTCGGTGCTCTACTCCATGCCCTTCGTCGTGCAGCCCTTGCAGAACGCCTTCGAGGCCATCGGCGAACGCCCGCTGGAAGCCGCCGCCACGCTGCGAGCCGGTCCGTGGGATACGTTCTTCAGTGTGGTACTGCCGCTTGCCCGCCCCGGTTTCGTCACGGCCAGCGTCCTCGGCTTCGCCCACACGGTGGGCGAGTTCGGCGTGGTGCTGATGATCGGCGGGAATATTCCGGAGAAGACCCGGGTCGTCTCGGTGCAGATCTACGATCACGTCGAGGCCATGGAGTACGCCCAGGCCCACTGGCTGGCCGGCGGCATGCTGCTGTTCTCCTTCCTTGTGCTGCTGATGCTTTACGGCAGCCGATTCAGACAAGGGTGGCGCGGATGAGCGGGTACACCTACGACAATGCCATCCACGCACGCTTTCGCCTGGACTATGCCGAATTCAGCCTGGACGTCGACCTGGAGCTGCCCGGCCGTGGTGTCACCGCGCTGTTCGGCCATTCAGGCTCCGGCAAGACCACCCTGTTGCGCTGCGTCGCCGGGCTGGAACGCTCTGGCCGCGGCCAGCTGAGCGTCAACGGCGAACACTGGCAGGACTGCGCGCGCAAGCTGTTCGTACCACCGCATCAGCGCGCGATCGGTTACGTGTTCCAGGACGCCAACCTGTTCGCGCATCTGTCGGTGAGACGCAATCTCGAGTTCGGCATGCGCCGTGTGGCGGCCAGCGTTCGGCGCGTGGCCCTGGAGCAGGCGGTGGAACTGCTGGGCATCGCTCACCTGCTCGAACGCATGCCGGATCGGCTGTCCGGCGGCGAGCGCCAGCGTGTCGGCATCGCCCGCGCGCTGCTGACCAGCCCGCGCCTGCTGCTGATGGACGAGCCGCTGGCGGCGCTGGACCTCAAGCGCAAGAACGAAATCCTGCCCTACCTGGAGCGCCTGCACGACGAGCTGGATATCCCCGTGCTCTACGTCAGCCACTCGCCGGACGAAGTGGCGCGGCTGGCCGACCACGTGGTGCTGCTGGAGCAGGGCCGGGCCATCGCCCAGGGCGAACTGCGCGAGACCCTGGCGCGGCTGGACCTGCCCACCGCCTTCAGCGAGGACGCCGGCGTGGTGGTCGAGGCCGAAGTCGCCGGGCACGACGCCCACTACCATCTGACCCGACTGACTTTCCCCGGTGGCGAAGTGCTGGTTTCGCAGCGCCCGGAAGCACCGGGGCAGCGTCTGCGCTTTCGCGTGCATGCGCGGGACGTAAGCCTGGCCTTGCAGCGCGCCGAAGGCAGCAGCATCACCAACCTGCTGCCGGCGCGCGTCGCAGCCGTGGTAGCGGCCGATACCCCCGCGCACGTGCTGGTGCGCCTGGATGCCGGAGGCACGCCGCTGCTGGCGCGGATCACCCGGCGGTCGGCGGATCAGCTGGCGGTCACCCCCGGTCAGCAGTTGTGGGCACAGATCAAGACCGTCGCCTTGCTGGGTTGAACGTCGCGGCCGCTTAGGCCGCATCGGGCAGCCTGGCGATGACCTTGATCTCGAACTGAAAGCCATAGAGCCAGGTCACGCCCACGGCGGTAACCGTCGGATGCGGTGCCTGCCCCCAGTACTCGGACACCACCAGGTTCCAGGCCCGCTCGAAGATCGCCTGCGGATCGACCATGAACACAGTGACGTCGATGACATCCTCAAAGGTGCAGCCTGCAGCCTCGAGAATCGCATTCAGGTTGTCGAAGGCGCGCCGGACCTGAGCCTCCAGCTCAGGCTCTAGCGAGCCGTCTTCGCGGCTGCCGACCTGCCCGGAGACGAACAGCAGGCCATTGGCGCGGATGGCCGGTGAATAGCGGTTGTGCTCGTAGAGTGCCTGGCGTCCCGGCGGAAAAACAACGTCACGCTGTGTCATGTGCAAACCTCCAGCAAGGGTCGAGGCGACCCGTTCAAGTGAGAATTCACTGTAGAACTCGACGAACACTGGATAAACGCGCGAGTGCGCTCAACACTGTTTGCTCAAACCAAACAATCCTGGGGTGACGATGGACCGTTTCGATGCGATGCAGGCCTTCGTTCGCGTAGTGGAAACCGGCAGCTTCACCAAGGCTGCGGAAACGTTGCGCATCAGCAAGACCAGCGTGACCCAGCAGGTCCAGCAACTGGAGGCTCGGCTTCGTGTCCGCCTGCTCAACCGCACCACGCGCAGGGTCAACGTCACCGCCGACGGTGCCGCCTTTTACGAACGGGCGCTGCGCCTGCTGGCGGATCTGGACGACGCCGAGACCAGCCTGTCCGCCGCTGCGGCGTTGCCGAGGGGACGCCTGCGCGTCGACGTGCCCAGCCCGTTGGCACGCATGATCCTGATACCGGCGTTACCGGCGTTTCATGCCCGGTACCCGGACATCCAGCTGGACATGGGCGTCAGCGATCGGCGGGTGGACCTGATCGGCGAGAACGTGGACTGCGTCGTGCGCGGCGGCGAACTCACCGACCAGTCGTTGATCGCCCGCCGCGTCGGCGACCTAAGCCTGGGCGTGTACGCGGCGCCGAGTTACCTGGCGCGTGCCGGGGTACCGGGCCACCCAAGCGAACTGGAAAACAGCCATCACCGCGTGGTCGGCTTTCTCTGGGGACGCACCGGCAAGCCCACGCCGTACGTCATGCAGCGGCAGCACGAGCGCATCCGGGTACATGGCCGCTACGTGCTCGCGGTGGACGATGGCAACGCCTGTCTGGCCGCGGGGCTGGCCGGGTTGGGCGTGCTCTGGTTGCCGCATTACATGGTGAAGACGCATCTGGCCAATGGCGAGCTGGTGCCGTTGCTGGAGGACTGGCAACTCGATGCGATGCCGCTGTACCTGGCGTTTCCGCCGAATCGCCATGTCAGCGCCAAGCTGCGGGTGTTCATCGACTGGGTCGTCGAGCTGATGGCCCAGCATGCTCCCGTGCTCGACCGTCGCGTGACGGTCGAGGGCTAAAGCTGCAACGCCAACCCGACCAGCACGGCGCATTCCACCAGCTCCAGCAGCGCACCGGCGGTATCGCCCGTGGTGCCACCGAGGCGGCGGAGCATGGCGCGACGCGCCAGCAGAAAGGTCACGCCGGCCAGCGTCAGGGCCAGCAAGCCGGTGGCGCCGAGCAGCAGGCACCCGATAACGACCAATGCCAGCACCATCCAGGCCCTGCTGCGCGGCAGGTTCGCCGCCAGTGCCTGGCCGAGGCCATTCGGGCGCACATAAGGGGTGCAGAGAAACAGCGCCAGCAGCGCCGCGCGCCCGAGCAGGGGCGCCAGGACCAGCGCGGCGGGCTGCTGCGCCTGCAGCACCACCAGCAGGGCGCTGAACTTGAGCAACAGCAGCAGCACCAGCACCACCACGGCCACCGGGCCGCTGCGCGGGTCCTTCATGATCTCCAGCGTACGCGCCGGGTCGCCGAAGCCGCCGAGCCAGGCGTCCGCACTGTCAGCCAGACCATCGAGGTGCAGTGCGCCGGTCAATGCGACCCACAGCGCCAGCAGCAATGCCGCCTGCAGCAGTGGCGATGCACCTTCCAGCAGCAGCGCCGCCAGCCAGAGCAGCGCGCCAAGAAACAGGCCCACCGCGGGATAATGCAGCAACGAACGGCCCTGCTGCCGCGGCGTAGGCATGGCAGGCAACCGGATTGGCAGGCTGGTGAGAAATTGCAGGGCGATCAACAGCGGCAGCATCGACACACCTATTCGTCCAGGGCAGCGGGTTCGCCCGCCGGACAAGGACTGAGCGGCAGCAATTCGCCGTGGGCCACGTTCACTTCCAGCAGCCGCTCCCGCGGCAATCCCCGCCCCTGCGCCAGCAGCAGGCGCATCACCCCGGCGTGACCGATGACCAGCACGCGTCGGCCGGCAAAATGCAGGCGCACACGCTCGATGGCCGCCAGCACGCGCGCCTCGAACCGCAGCAGCGGCTCGCCACCAGGCGGCGTGAAACCGTAGGGATCGGCCCAGAAGCGTCCCAGCGCCTCGGCATCCGTGCTCATCAGCTCGGCGGCGCTGCGCCCTTCCCAGGCACCGAAATGCAGCTCGCGCAACTCAGGCTCGATGTGGAGCGGCAGCCTACGTTCGGCGGCGAGCTCGCGGGCGAAAGCTGCGCAGCGTTGCAGCGGTGAGCTGACCAGCACGTCCCAGGGGCCGGCAAGCGCCACCGCATCGCGCATCTGTTGCCAGCCGTGAGCGGTCAGGGCGTCGTCAAGGCTGCCGCGAAAGCCGCCGCCCCGCTCGGTCTCGCCATGGCGCAGCAGGTCGATGCGTGTGCTCATGCCGGCCGGTCCGCCACCGCCGCCTCGGCGAAGGTGGCCATCTCGTTGTGCAATGCGCACGCCTGCTGGAGCAGCGGTACCGCCAGCGCCGCACCGCTGCCCTCCCCCAGACGCAGGCCCAGATCGAGCAGCGGCGCCGCTTCGAGCGCCTCCAGCACAGCCAGGTGCCCCGGTTCGGCGGAGCGATGGGCGAACAGCAGCCAGGCCCGACACGCCGGGTTCAGGCGCACCGCGCAAAGCGCCGCGACGCTGCAGATGAAGCCGTCCACCAGCGCCGGGATACCCTGCTGAGCACAGGCGAGATAGGCGCCGGTCAACGCCGCCACTTCGAAGCCGCCAAGCCGGCGCAGGGCTTCCAGCGGCACGCCGCAATGCCCGGCATGCAGCCGCACGGCGCTCTGGATGACCTGTTCCTTGTGTCGCACCCCGGGTACATCCAAGCCCGTCCCCGGCCCGACCAGGGTCAGCGGTGAGCGCGGCAACAGCACCGCGGCCAGGGCACTGGCGCTGCTGGTGTTGCCGATCCCCATCTCGCCGCCGATGAACAGCTGCACGCCATTCGCCGCTGCGCGCTGGACGCTGCTCCGCCCCGCCGCCAGCGCCTGATCCAGCTGTGCCTCGCTCATGGCCGGCTCGCGGGTGAAGTTAGCCGTGCCCGGCCCCAATCGCAGATGAGTGACACCGGCCAGTTCCAGCGGCTCCACGGTGCCGAGGTCTATCACCTCCAGCACTGCGCCGAGCCGGCGCGCCAGCACGGAGAGTGCCGCACCACCGGCGACGAAGTTGTGCAACATCTGCCCGGTGACCGCCTGCGGATAGGCGGAAACGCCCTCCTCGACCACGCCGTGGTCACCGGCGAAGACGCACAGGTGCAGCCGCTCGACGGCGGGCCGGTCGCATGCCTGCAGCGCCGCCAGGTTCACCGCCAGCGCCTCGAGCTGGCCCAGCGCGCCGCGCGGTTTGGTCAGCTGATCCTGGCGCGCCATGGCACGGATACGCGCGGCTTCGTCCGGCTGCCGGCAGGGTTCGTTCCACCACTCTTGCATCACTGTGCTCCCTTCAGGGTCATGGGCAGCCCGGCGACCATGAAGGTCACCCGCTGCGCCCGATCCGCCACCGCCTGGTGCAGCCAGCCGGCCTCGTCCACGTAGCGACGGGTCAGCTCGCCCAGCGGCACCACGCCGAGGCCCGTCTCGCTGCTGACCAGGATGATCCGCCCCGGTAGCTCAGGCAGACACTCGAGCAGCGCATCACGCGCCTCCGCGAGGCGGGCCGCGTCGTCCAGCATCAGCAGGTTGGTCAGCCAGAGAGTCAGGCAGTCGACCAGCAGGCAGCGCTGCGGCGCGGCCTGCTCGCGCAGTACCCGCGCCAGCTGCAGCGGTTCCTCCACCAGCGACCAGTGCACCGGGCGCCGTTGCCGATGATGGGCGATGCGCGCGCTCATCTCCCCATCTAGCGCCTGGCTGGTGGCGATATAGGTGACCGCCAGGCCGCTTTCGGCAGCCAGACGTTCGGCAAAGCGGCTTTTGCCCGAGCGGGCACCACCTAGGATCAGTTCCAGCATCGTCAGCCTCCCAGTCCGCAGAATCGGCGCAGCTTCGCGGTGTCCAGATGCGTCTCGACCAGATCGGCCAGCCGCTCGATGTCGCGCTCACGCAGCGCGTGGTAGTCGACCTGCTGCACTGCTTCAAGCCCCGCCCAGCGCAACAGCGCGGCGCAGGCATCGGGACTTTCGAACAGGCCGTGCAGGTAGGTGCCGAGGATCTGCCCATCGGCGCTGATGGCGCCATCGCTGCGGCCGTCGTCCAGCTGCACCGCGGGCCGCGCGAGGGCCGACCCAGTGCTGACGCCGGCATGGATCTCGTAGCCGGTGACTGGCACAGCTTCCGGCAGCAGCCGGCCCTGCACGTTACGCAGCTGCTTGTCGGCTTCGAGCACGGTGGCGAAGTCCAGCAGACCAAGCCCGGCGCTTTCTCCCGCTGGGCCTTCCAGCCCGAGCGGATCGGCAATGCGCGTGCCGAGCATCTGCAGGCCACCGCAGATGCCAAGCAGCTTGCCGCCGTAGCGCAGGTGCTTCTGGATCGCCGCCTCCCAGCCGTTGGCACGCAGCCAGGCGAGGTCGGCACGCACGCTTTTCGAACCGGGCAGGATGATCAGGTCCGCGGAGGGAACGGGCTGGCCGGGTCCGACGAATTGCAGATCGACCTGCGGATGCAGGCGCAGCGGATCGAAGTCGGTATGGTTGCTGATCCGCGGCAACACCGGCACCACCACCTTCAGGACCTCGGCGGACTTGCCGGCCTGGCGCACATCGATGGCATCTTCGGCCTCCAGGTGCAGATCCATCAGGTACGGCAGCACGCCCAGTACCGGCTTGCCGGTGCGCTGCTCCAGCCAGTCCAGCCCCGGTTGCAGCAGCGTGATATCGCCGCGAAAACGGTTGATGACGAAGCCCTGCACGCGCGCCTGCTCGCTTTCCGAGAGCAACGCCAGGGTCCCGACCAGGTGTGCGAACACCCCACCCTTGTCGATATCAGCGATCAGGATCACCGGGCAGTCCACCGCCTCGGCGAAGCCCATGTTGGCGATATCACCGGCGCGCAGATTGATTTCCGCAGGCGAGCCTGCGCCCTCGACCATCACCACGCGATACGCCGCAGAAAGCCTCCGGTGCGAGTCGAGCACTGCCTGCAACGCGACGCGTTTGTAGTCGTGGTAGGCAGCGGCATCCATGCTGGTCACCGCGCGGCCATGGACGATCACCTGGGCCCCGATGTCGCTGTTGGGCTTCAGGAGCACCGGGTTCATGTCGGTGTGCGGCGCAAGGTTGGCGGCCTGCGCCTGTACCGCCTGGGCACGGCCGATTTCGCCGCCGTCGGCGGTCACCGCGCTGTTGAGCGCCATGTTCTGCGGCTTGAACGGCACCACCGCGACACCCTGGCGCGCCAGCCAGCGGCACAGCGCGGTCACCAGCGTGCTCTTGCCAGCGTCGGACGTGGTGCCCTGCACCATCAGCGTGGTCATGGATGTTGCTCCCGATAGGCCTGCAGTGCGTGGTCCAGACGTTGCCAACCGGCGTCGGTCGGCAGCCCGAAACGCAGGCTGGATGGCTGCGCGAACAGCCGGGTGAGGATGCCGCGGCGGGCGAGAAATTCGTGCAACTGCGCGGCTTCGGCAGCGACCCACCACTGAAACAGGGCGCAGCCTCCCAGTGGAGTCAGCGCATGTCGCCGCAGCAGCTCGGCCAGGCGCTGGCCATCGCCGTGCAGGCGCTCACGCTGCCGTTGCTGCCCGGTCTGGTCGGCCAGCAGCTGGCGGCCGAGCTGACGCGTCGGGCCGTTCACCGTCCAGGGGCCAAGCAGCTCGGCGAGCGCACGCAGGACACCGGCATGGGCCAGCACGAAGCCCAATCGCGCACCCGCCAGGCCGAAGAACTTGCCGAACGAGCGCAGCACCACCAGCCCCGGCAGATGGCTGTGCGCGGCCAGGCTGTGCTCGGGCGTGCAGTCCATGAACGCTTCGTCCACCACCAGCCAGCCCCCGTAGGTCGCCAGTGCGCTGCGCCATTGCAGCAGGCGCTGCGCTGCGATCAGCTGCCCGGTTGGGTTGTTCGGATTGACCACCAGCAGCACGTCCAACTGATCCAGCGCCCGTGGCACGCTGGCTTCGCACAGCTCGACGACTCGGTGACCGGCACGCCGCCAGGCCTTGGCGTGTTCGGCGTAACAGGGCGAGACGATGCCGACCCGCGCCGGTCCGCGCAGCCGCGGCAAGGCCTGGATGGCGCTTTGCGAGCCGGCCACCGGCAGCACCGCGCGTGCCCCGTAGTACTGCTGCGCCGCCGCGTCCAACCCATCATCGGGCTCCGGCAGGCGTGCCCAGGCATCGCTGGTGATGGTCGGCAGGTCCGGGTGATAGGGCGCCACGCCGGTGGACAGGTCCAGCCAGTCCGACAACGGGATTCCGTGGCGCTGCGCGGCCAGCCGCAGCCGACCGCCGTGCTCAAGCATAGAGCCAGCCTCCGAACAGCAGCACCAGCAGCCAGACGCCGACACCGGCCCAGACCAGATCCAGCGCATGTTCGATATGCCGCGCCTGCGGGGCACTGCCCCGGCCCAGCTCCGGCCGGGCATGCAGTTCCCCGTGATAGATCGCCGCGCCGCCCAGCACCACGCCCAGCGCACCGGCCCCTGCGGCCATCACCGGGCCGGCGTTGGGGCTGTCCCACAAGGGCGCCTGGGTACGCCAGCAACGCAGCGCGCGACGGGTCCGGCCGAGCGAGGCATAGGTCAGGGCGACCAGCCGTGCCGGCACGTAATTGAGCAGATCGTCGATGCGCGCCGCGGCCCAGCCAAAGCGCTCGAAGCGCGCGTTGCGATAGCCCCACATGGCGTCCAGCGTGTTGCTCAGACGGTACAGCACCACACCCGGCGCACCCGCGACGATGAACCAGAACAGCGCGGCGAACACCGCATCGCTGCCGTTCTCCAGCACCGACTCGGTGGCGGCACGGGCCACGCCCTCTTCATCCAGCTGGCTGGTGTCTCGGCTGACGATGCAGGCCACCCGCCGACGCGCCTCGGGCAGGTCGTGGCGCCACAACGCCTGGGCCACCGGCAGCGCATGCTCGCCCAGGCTGCGCAGGCCGAGGGCCAGATAGAGCAGCACGATCTCCGCCAGCCAGCCGATGCCCGGCAACAGGCTGAGCAGCCAGGCCAGCAGCGTCAGCGGCAGCACGGCCAGGCACCAGGCTGTCACCCCATGGCTGCGCCAGCCACGGCCCGCAGCACCGTTGAAATGCCGTTCCAGGCGGTCGGCCAGGCGTCCGAAGGCCACTAGCGGATGGCCCCGCTTCGGCTCACCCAGCAGCGCATCCAGCAGCAGCGCCGCGATGACGCTGAGGAACACGCTCACTCAGGGCGCTCCGCACACGCGCGAATCAGGGCATGCAGCTGCCGCACGCCATCGGTCAGCACCGCCGGGCCGGGGTTGAGGATGTCCGGCGACTTGATCTCGTGCAGCTGGCCATTGCGTACCGCCGGGATCGCCTGCCAGCCCGGTCGGGCCGCCACCTGCTCCGGGCGGAAACGGCGGCCGCACCAGGAGCCGACGATCAGCTCCGGCGCGCGCCGCACCACATCCTGCGGATCCTCGATGATGCGTTGCTTGGCGCGCTTGAACGGCGCCAGCTCGGCGAAGCAGTCCTCGCCGCCGGCCAGTTCGATCAGTTCGCTGACCCAGCCGATGCCGGAAATCAGCGGCTCGTTCCACTCCTCGAAATACACCCGCGGCCGGCGAGGCAAGCTGGCCGCGCTGGCGCGGATGACGTCCAGCCCGGCCTGGAGCTCGGTGGTCAGCGCCCGCGCGCGCTCGCTGGCGTGCACCAGTGCGCCGAGCGTCTCGATCATGCGCAGGATGCCGGCAATGTCGCGCTGGTTGAACAGATGCACCTCGAGCCCCTCGCGGGCCAGCTCGGCGAGCATGTCGGCCTGCAGATCGCAGTAGCCCAGTACCAGGTCCGGTTTCAGGGCCAGGATCTGCTCGTGCTTGACGCTGGTGAAGCCGCTGACCTTGGGCTTTTCCTTGCGCGCCTGCGGCGGGCGCACGGTAAAACCGGAAATGCCGACGATGCGCGCCTGCTCGCCCAGCAGGTAGAGCGTTTCGCAGGTCTCGGTGGACAGACAGACGATCCGCTGCGGCCCCTTGCTCATGTCACCTCCCATCCGTTCTCGAAAACCAGTTCGTGCAGCAGCCTCGGCGTCGTCCAGCCCTCCAGCGCCAGCATCGGCGCCGGGTAGAATTCGTGCACCGGGCCGAGGCAGAGGATCGCCACCGGCTTGGCGCCTTCCGGCATGCCGAGCAGCGCAGCCAGCGCCAAGGGATCGAACAGCGACACCCAGCCCATCCCCAGGCCTTCCGCACGGGCGGCCAGCCACAGGTTCTGGATCGCGCAGGCCAGCGAGGCGAGATCCATTTCCGGCAGGGTGCGGCGGCCGAACAGGTGTCCCTCGCGGCCATCCATCAACGCGGCGACCAGCAGTTCGGCACAGTCCTCGATGCCCTCGACCTTGAGTCGCAGGAACTCGGCGGACCGCTCGCCCAGCGCCACGGCCGTGCGCTGGCGCTCCTCGCCCACCAGATTGGCAATGGCCTGACGCCGTGTCGGACAGGTGATGCGAACGAAACGCCACGGCTGCATCAGGCCGACACTGGGTGCCTGGTGCGCAGCGTTGAGCAGTTTCGACAGCAACTCCGGTGCTACCTCGCCGCCCGCGAAATGGCGCATGTCACGGCGCTCGGCAATGGCGCGGTAGACCGCGGCGCGCTCCTCGGCGCTGAAGGCGTGTGCGCTCATGGCCTGAGCAGCGCCGCGGCCGCCAGCGGATCGGACGGCAGGTAGAAATGGATGTAGGACGCGGTCAGCCGCCCGCTTCGATAGACCGCCTCGGCGGTGCGCTTGTAGTTCGGACACTCGCCGCGTGCCAGCGGCTGCAGCGGCGATTCCAGCATCGAATGGTGAAAGGTGTGGCCGCGCAATCGCCCTTCCGGCAGTTCCACTTCCTGCAGCGCCAGTGCGCTCAGGCGCTGCTGCATGCGCGCCTCGCCGGGCAGCAGGCCGAGCATCTCGGCTCGCTCGTCGCCGCGATCGGTCAGCCCGTCGAGCAGGTAGAGCATCCCCCCGCATTCGGCCAGGATGGGTTTGCCGGCTGCATGATGCGCGCGGATCGCCTCGGCCATCGGTCCGTTGCGCGACAGTGCACGCAGGTGCAGCTCGGGGTAGCCGCCCGGCAGGTACAGGCTGTCCACCGCGGGCAGGCGGGCAAAGCGCAGCGGCGAGAAGAACAGCAGTTCGGCACCCAGCGCCTGCAACAGGTCGAGGTTGGCCTGATAGAGAAAGGCGAAGGCGGCGTCGCGCGCCACACCGATGCGCACGCCGGCCAGCAGCGGCTCCAACGAAACGCGAGTCGGCGCCGCAAAGCTGACGGCCGGGGGCAGTTCGGTTTCCGCGCTCTGCGCGAGTGCATCGGCCGCGGCATCCAGGCGCGCATCGAGATCGGCCAGCTCCTCGGCCTGCACCAGCCCGAGGTGGCGGCTCGGCAGCTCCATGTCGACGCTGCGCGGCAAGGCGCCGTACCAGCGAATCGACTCCGGCAGGCTGTCGCGCAGAATCTCGCCGTGCCGCGTGCTACCGACCCGGTTGGCCAGCACGCCGGCGAACGGCAGGTCCGGCTGGAAGCTCTTCAGGCCGTGGGCCAGCGCGCCGAAGGTCTGGGCCATGGCCGAGCCATCGATCACCGTCAGCACCGGCACGCCGAAGCGCCGCGCCAGGTCCGCGGCTGAAGGCGCACCGTCGAACAGGCCCATCACCCCTTCGATCAGGATCAGGTCAGCCTCGCCCGCCGCTTCCCAGAGCAGGCGTCGCGACTCCTCCTCGCCGACCATCCACAGGTCGAGCTGATAGACCGGTCGGCCGCTGGCACGGGCCAGAACCATGGGGTCGAGAAAGTCCGGCCCGCACTTGAACACCCGTACGCGCTTGCCCTGCCGCGCATGCAACCGGGCCAGCGCAGCGGTGACGGTGGTCTTGCCCTGGCCGGATGCAGGGGCGGCGATCAACAGCGCCGGGCAGTTTCTACTGGTCATCGCGGTCTCTCCTGCTGTTCATCGCGATTCATCTCGTTTCGCCCATGTGCGCGCAAGGAAGCGCCGCGCAGCAGTACGTCCAGTACGGCAAACGGCGCTGACGCAAGGCCCGGCGCATGGCGAACGAGAGCATCAGAACTCAACGCCTTTCTGCGCCTTTACCCCGGCCTTGAACGCGTGCTTGATCAGGCCCATTTCGGTGACGGTGTCCGCCGCCTCGATCAGTCCGTCGGGCGCGCCGCGGCCGGTGACCACCACGTGCTGCAGCAGCGGCCGTGATTCGATGTCGGCAAGCACTGGCGCGAGCTCCAGGTAGCCGTACTTAAGGGCGATGTTCAGTTCGTCCAGCACCACCAGACCGATTTCGGGATCGGACAGCAACTCGGCCGCCACCGCCCAGGCCTCGCGGGCCTTGGCGATGTCGCGCTGGCGATCCTGGGTTTCCCAGGTAAAGCCCTCGCCCATGACGTGGTAGCGCACCTCGTCCGGAAAGCGCCGAAAGAACGCCTCCTCGCCGGTGCTGGCCGCGCCCTTGATGAACTGCACCACGCCGACCTTCATGCCATGGCCAAGCGCACGCGCCAGCATGCCGAAGGCCGAGCTGCTCTTGCCCTTGCCGTTGCCGGTATGCACCAGCAGCAGGCCGTACTCGTCCTGCGCCTCGGCGATCCTCTCGTCCATCAGAGCCTTCTTGCGCTGCATGCGCGCCTTGTGGCGTTCGTCGCGTTCGCTCGACTCGCTCATGCCCGCGCCTCGCCGCGCTGGGCGCTCCAGGCGCGCAGGCCGATGAACAACAGCGCCGCAACGCCAACGTACAGCGCCAGGGATGACAAGTAACGCGGGTAGTAGGTGGCGATTCGGTCGACCAGCAGCATCAGGCTCGGCTCGGGGTAGCGCCCGGAGAAATAGAGGAAGCCGCCGCCGGAGAACAGGTAGCAGACGAAGGCGCTGGCCATCACGCACAAGGCCAGGGTCGCCAGACTGCTGAACTGGTCGCGATGCCAGCGGGCATACAGGCGCCCGCCCAGCCACAGCGAACCGTAGGCCGGCACCAGCATCCAGTAGGCCGGCGACATGCACCAGTCGCTCACACCCGCCCACTGGATGGCGGCGAAATCGAGCAGCGAAGCCTCGAGAAACAGCGCCGGAAACATCCACTTCGGCCGTACGAGCACACCGGCGAGAAAGAACACCGCCCAGGACGCGCTGGGCAGGTTGACGCTGGCGAAGTGCTGTCCGCGGGTCATGGCCAGCAGCGCAGCGAGCGCAAGGCCCACCAGCAGCTGGTATCTCGGGGCAAGCTTGATCATGGCAGTCTCCTTTGTTGGACGCGGGCGACATGCCCGCGCCGCAGTCTTACAAGGCCTGGTAGCGCACCGTCAGGTAGACCGCCTGGCCGGGCTGGTTGTAGCCCTCCGCGGTCTCGTAGTCGGCATCCAGCAGGTTGGCGACGCGCGCCTGCAGCGCCACTCGGGGGTGATACGGTATTCGCCGCGCAGATCGAGGGTGGCGTAGCCGGACAGCTCGCGGGTGTTGGCCAGATCGTCGTAGCGCTGTCCCTCGGCATGCAGGCTGGCACCGACGCTGAAGGCACCGAGCCGGCGATCGAGGTCGAGGTTGAACAGCTGCTTGGCGCGACGCGCCAGTTCGTTGTCCCGGTTGGCGCCAGCGGAGCGGTTCTCTGGCTCCAGCAGGCTGTAGTTGGCGTTCCAGTCCCAGCCCAGCAGCTGGCTGCCGAGCACCAGCTCGACGCCACGGATACGCGCTTCCTGCACGTTGGCCGGAGCGGAGATGCTGGCGTCATAGGCGATCAGGTCATCCACTACGGTGCGATAGGCGTTCACCGCCCAGTGTCCCCAACCGTGCTGACCGGCCAGGCCGGCTTCGAGACTGCGGGAGGTCTCCGCGTCCAGCGCCGGGTTGCCGTAGTCCGGGAAGTACAGCTCGTTGAAGGTTGGCGCCTTGAATGCCGTGCCGTAGCTGACGGTGGCGCGTAGCCAGTCGGTCAGCGCATAGCCGTAGCCGATGTTGCCGGTATCGTGCAGGCCGAACTGCTCGTTGTCGTCCCGACGCAGTGACAGCTGCCAGTCATGGCGGCCGGCCTCGCCCAGGTATTGGACGAAACGCCCGAAGTTGTCGCGCGAATCCTCGGCGTACGCTGTGGTGCCGTTGATCTCGTCGCGCTGGTAGTCGGCGCCTACCGTCAGCATGTGGCCCGCGGCGATGTCGATGTCGTTCTGCCAGGCCAGCGAGTCGCGACGGCTGTCGAAACGCGAGCTGAATCGCCCGTCCTGATAGGCATCGGACTTGTCCTCGCTGCGCCCGGCCTGCAGGGTTACCCGCCAGGGCTCCAGTGGGCTGAAGCGCGCGCGCGTGCCGAACACTTTCGACTCGCCATCGGCATTGGCGCCGAAGCCAGACGTGCGTCGGCTGTTCACGCTGTCGTAATCGTTGTGCGATTTGGCCTGCAGCAGGTTGGCGTCCAGCTCCAGGCCATTGTCGAAGCGGTAGCCGGCGGCAAGCGTGGCAGACAGGTTGCGATAGCCATCGGCATCGTTTTCATAACCGCTGGTGCCTGCCGACTTCACATTGATGCCGTCGGTGTCCGAACCGCTGACGCCCAGGTTGTACCAGCCACGGCCGTCGCCGCCGGAAACGCCGGCGCTGCCCGTGTAGGTGTCATGAGTGCCGTAGCCGGCGGAGAAGAACGGCTTGACGCCCTGCCCTTGGCCCTTGCGGGTGAAGATCTGGATCACCCCGCCGATGGCTTCCGAGCCGTACAGGCTGGAACGCGGGCCGCGTACCACCTCGATACGTTCGATCAACTCCAGAGGCAGATCCTGCAAGGCCGCCCCGCCGGCGGACACCGAGCCGATCTTGATACCGTCGATCATCACCAGCACGTGGTCGGACTCGGTGCCGCGCATGAACAGCGCGGTGGACTTGCCAGGCCCGCCGTTGTTGGCCAGCGAAACGCCAGGCACCTGCTTGAGCAGCTCGGGTAACGAAGCCGCCTGGCTGCGCTCGATGCGCTCGCGGTCCAGCACGGTGACTGCGGCCAGGCTCTGCTGGGCGGTTTGCGCGGTACGGGTGGCGGTCACCACCTGCTGTTCGAGGTCCAGCGGGGCTGCGGCCAGTTGGCCGATGGAAAAGGGAAAACTGCCGAGCAGCACATAGGCCGCTGGCTTGAAACGGGGCTTGCCAGTCAAGGTTCAGGTCTCCGTCGTGCCCACCCGCACGACTGAAAGTCGACGAAGACAGACGGAGGAACCGCAAAAGGAAGTGAATACCGCGAGGGATACGCACCCGCCCAGCGCCCGCCGCACTGTCAGTGAAATGCGACAGGCCGGTCTCCGGGCTTGCGAGCGTATGCCTTGCGGCATCCCGAAACCGCGCCTTCCCATGCGTCATGCACAGTGGCCGTTGCGGTTTCTCGACTCGCCTACCGTTGCGGGGGCAGCGCCGGAATCTTCGTGAGAATGGACCGGCTTCCCTGTTTCACCCGTCTGGCACAAGGCCAGGGGGCACCTGAGGCGACGCGGAGGTTAGTCCAAGGTCGAACATCGCGCAACCATGAGGTTGCCGCGCAGCCTCTGCAATTTCCGCTTGCATCTCGCCGCTTGGAACGGCGGACGCCGAAAGGCTTCGAATGCAACAATGCCAGCCATCAGCCAGGACCATCAGCCAAGCCCATGACCAGCATCGTGCAGATCTCCGACACCCATTTCGGCACCGAGCAACCCGCCGTGGTCCAGGCGCTGGAGGATCATGTACGCGAGCATCGAGCAGACCTGCTGGTGTTCTCCGGCGACATCACCCAGCGCGCCCGCCGCGGCCAGTTCGCCAGTGCCGCCGCCTTCGTCCGCCGCCTGGAGGCCGATGGCGTCGGCGATACGCTGGTGATTCCGGGCAACCACGACATCCCGCTGTACAACGTCTTTGCACGCCTGTTCACACCCTACGGCAATTACCGGCAGCATTTCGGTGACGATCTGGAGCCGGTCTTCGAGAACGAACAGATGCTGGTGATCGGGCTCAACACCACCCATCCCCGCCGGCACAAGGACGGCGTGGTAACGGCACGGCAGGTGGAGCGCGTGGCGCGGCGTCTGGAGGAAAGCGACCCGGGCAAGATTCGCATCGTGGTGGCGCATCAGCCGTTCGGCGCCATGGTGCCGAGCGACCTGAGCAACCTGCAGCACGGCGCCGAACCCGCGCTGCAGCGCTGGGCAGAGCATGGCCTGGACCTGGTCATGGGCGGGCATATCCACCTGCCTTACGTGCTGCCGCTGTCCAGGCAGTATCCCGGGCTCGCCCGCGAAATCTGGATGGTGCAGGCCGGCACCACGCTCTCCACTCGCTTGCGCGGCACCTCGCCGAACTCCTTCAACCGGCTGAAACTGCACCCGGGCGATGAGAAGAAGGTCTGCGTCGAGCGCTGGGATCTTTCCGCTGGCCGTTTCGTGCTGGGTTCGCACTTCAACCTGAGCTGGTGATCCCGGCGCTCGCGCGGGGTGATCAGCCTATCGACAGACCGATAAGGTAAACGCCGGCAAAACCGATGTTGAAGGCGACGAACAGATAGAGCATGTGCCGCAGGTAGCTACCGAAGGTCAGCCCCGGAACCTTGCTCATCGCGACGATACCGGAGGCCGAACCGATCACCAGCAGCGAACCGCCGACACCGACCGCGTAGGTCAGCACCATCCATTCGGCAACGCCCATTTCCAACCCGGATTTGAGCAACGCGGCAGTCAGCGGCACGTTGTCGATCGCCGCCGACATCACCCCCATCAGGTAGTTGGACATCACCGCCGGCACCTGGTCATAAATGTGCACCAGCCCGTCGAGCACGCGGATTTCCTTGAGCATGCCCACCAGCAGCAGGATGCCGAGGAAGAAGAACAGCGTCTCGAACTCAACCTGGCGCACGTACTCGAGAATCGGGTCGGAATCGTTGTCATCACTGAAGAAGCGCGCCACCAGGAACATCACCGACAACCCGGCGAGGAAGGTCAGCACAGGCGGAATCTGGAACAGGAAGTTGCCGATGATGGTGCTCAGAATGGTGCAGAGGAAGATCAGCGCGATGGCCACATCCACGCCGCGCACATCGTTGCGATGGCCCTGCACCACCACTTCGCCCTTCATGCCGATCGACAGCATCGCCGCCAGCACCATCACCGCGACGAAGGCGGGCACGGCCAGGGCCAGCAGCTGGAGAATCGCCACCTTGCCGGCGAGGAAGATCATCAGCGTGGTGACGTCACCGGTGATCAGCGCGACGCCGCCGGAGTTGACCGCGAACACCACCAGCGTGGCGAACTTGATGGTCTTGGCCCGATCCAGCTGCAACGACAGGATCAGCGTGATGGAGACCAGCGTCGCGGTGATGTTGTCGGCGAGCGACGAGAACACGAAGCAGAAGGTCGCCGTGAGAAACAGCAAGGCCCGCTCGCTGATCCGCTTGGGCAACACCAGGTAGATCAGGTTCTCGATCATGCCCTTCTTGTTCAGGTAGGCGACGAAGGTCATCGCCGCCACCAGGAATATCCACAAGCCGGCAATCTCGGCGATGTTCTCGTTGAGGCTTTCCAGCACGGTTTCGCGCACCTCGCCTGCCGGGGCGAACATGAACAGCAGCAACCAGGCCAGGGTGCCGAAGAACAGCGTGACCTTGGCCTTGTTCACATGGGTAATTTCTTCGAGCACGACACCAAGCAGTGCCGCCACCGCCAGTGCGATCAGCACGTACGTCAGCAATACAGGCATAACTCACCTAAAGGAGGAAGTGGGAAAAGGGTCTGCGCGCGACGGATCGACGCACGTGAGGAATTGGGGATGCGCATGGTAGCCAAACGGCCGGCGAAGCGATATCACCGCATGTCAAACGCAGACTGTTGCAGGATATGAACAGGACTAAAGGCGACGAACCGGCACGTTGAAAGGACGGTCGATTTCAGGGATTGCGTG
The DNA here is from genome assembly GCF_051948915.1 of Stutzerimonas sp. Brlt_14. Lineage (NCBI taxonomy): Bacteria > Pseudomonadati > Pseudomonadota > Gammaproteobacteria > Pseudomonadales > Pseudomonadaceae > Stutzerimonas > Stutzerimonas sp. Brlt_14. Next base: position 77,585 of record NZ_JAYJLM010000005.1, on the reverse strand, counting down.
CCAGTTGCTCGTGGTCGAGCACACGCTTGGCGCCGAGGTAGCTTTTCTGCCAGTAACTGGCGGTCAGGCTGTCCAGGCGTACGGTGCCGCCGGACGAAGGCGCGTGGACGAAACGGTCCTGGCCGACATAGATGCCGGCATGGCTGACGCGGCGCCCACCGTTGGTGGCGAAGAACACCAGATCGCCGGGTTGCAGCGCGTGACGACGCACGTTCGGCCCGCGCAGATTGCTCATTTCCTGAGTGGTACGAGGAAGATCGATACCGGCTGCACCACGGTAGACGTAGCCGATCAGCCCGCTGCAGTCGAAGCCGCTGTCCGGCGTGTTGCCACCCCAGCGATAGGGCGTACCGACCAGCCCGAGTGCGCTGAACAGCACATCCTCGGCGATACCGGGCATGGCGTGGGGAGTGCTAGGCGCCTCGGCGATTGGCGGCGCCGGCGGCTTGCCGGCACAGGCAGCCAGCAAGGCGAAAAGAACCACGAGGGTGGAACGGGCCAGATAGCGCATGGCAGAGCGGTCCAGGCAAACGAGCCATCACTCTGCCGGCATGCGGGGGAAGACGCAACCCCCGCAGATCGTCCTGTCAGCGGTGCGCGGTGTGCGGGGTCAGCTCCGAAGCCAGCGCCAGCACGCGCTTGGCTTCCATGTAGCTGGCGCGCCAGTACTTGTCGTCCAGGCTGTCGACGCGCACGCCGCCGCTGCGGCTGCTGGAGGCGTGGATGAACTGGTCGTCGCCGATGTAGATGCCGGCGTGGCTGACGCGGCCACGGCCACGGTTGTTGAAGAACACCACATCACCCGGCTCGAGCTCGTTGCGTTTGACGACCGGCGCGTCGAGGTTGATCAGCTCGCGGGTGGAGCGAGGCAGCTCGAGCCCTGCTTCCTTGCGGAACAGGAAGCCGACGAAGCCGCTGCAATCGAACCCGGTCTTCACCGAATTGCCGCCGAAGCGATAAGGCGTACCGACCAGGGTAAAGCCGCGTTCGAGGATGCTGTCGGCCAGTTCCGGCAACTGGTATTCGTGCTCGTCGGTCAGCTCGGCCAGCGACTCTTCTTCGCTCTTGTCAAGGGCCGCGAAGTCGAAGCCAGCCAGGGGATGGTTTTGCGACAGCCGAGGCGATTCGATCTGCTGCTCGGTCTGTACAGGCTGACCAGCACAGGCCGTCAGCAGGGCGATGAGTGCGAGAGGCACGAGGGGTGCGAAGCGTTGGCGCATGGGCACGACCGTGTCGGTGATTTCAAAGTGCCCGCGACTATGCCCGCTATCGCTTCGATGATCAAATTCAATCGGATGAAATGTGACGTAATAAGTGCGACAAAACGTCTGCGGCCCTTCCCTGCAGGCTGAGGTTTGCCAGCGGATTGATGTCGGTGGGTTGCAGGTTCACCTCCACGACCAGGCCCCCGCTCTGCCGGGCACGCCATATCGGTTCGAGGATATAGCCGAAGCTGGCGGTGGTGCCGACCACCAGCACGGCATCGAAACCAATGCGCGATTGTTCCTGCAAGCGGGCCAGGGCGCGCTCCGGAAGCATCTCCTCGAACAGCACCACGGCCGGCCGCAACACGCCGGCGCAAACCTCGCAGCGTGGCGGCAATGGCTCGTCCAGCAGCGAGGCCAACGGGCGCCTGTCAACCTCGCCGCAGGCCATGCAGGACAGCGGTGCCAGCTCGCCGTGAATCTCGATCAGGCGCTCGGGCGGACTGCCGGCCCGGCGATGGAAGCCGTCGATATTCTGCGTGAGCAGCCAGGTGCCGGGCCTCTGCCGCTGCCACTCGGCAATGGCGAAATGGCCGGCGTTGGGCTCGGCGCGCAGGCAGGCGCGGCCGATCTCGGCGAGGTATTTCCAGCACAGCGCCGGTTGGCGCTGCAGCGTCGGCCCCGAAAGCGCCACCTCGATCGGCACGCCGTCGTCCGTCGCCCCGTTGTATAGCCCGCCCAGTCCACGATAGGTGGGCAGCCCGGAGTCGGCGGAAAGCCCGGCTCCGGTGATGATCAGCAGGCGTTCGGCCGCGGCCAGCGCCCGCGCGGCCTTGTCGATGTCCATGATGACGGCGAGCCCGGTTCGATGACTGGCCCGCGGCCACGCCGCGGGGTTGTCACCATCAGACCACGAACCAGGGCATCTGTCTGCCCGAGCACCCGAGCCCGCTCAGCCCAGCCTCGCGTGCGCCAGCACGGCATAGCCCAGCGCGCAGAACAGCCAGGCCGGCAGTGGCCCGAGCAGCCAGCGCCAGCCCCACCACTGCGGAACGAAGCCGACGCCGTGCACGAAACCTGCGGAAATCCCCCACATCACCAGCATCAGCTGGGGGTGGCTGTAGCCGCCTTGTCCGTCGAGCATCGCCGCCGGATGGATCAGCAGCACCAGCGCCAGCGGTGACGCCAGCAGCAGAGAGAGAAGCCGCGCGGGAGTCCGGTACAGCAGCCGGTGCGCCATGCCGCTCACGGCTCGGCATCCAGATCCTGGGTGGCTTCCAGCCACAGCGCATTGATGATGCCGAAGCTGCAGGCCAGCAGCACGCCGAGTATCCAGGTGAAGTACCACATAGTCGTCTCCTTGGCGGGCGAGTACGGAAGCCCGCCCGCTCGATCAGTAGAGCCCGTGAGGGTTGGCTTCGATGGTTTTCTGGGTGAGCCGGCCCCACATGCGCACGTAGCTCCACAGCGTGTAGCAGACGATCAGCGGCACGAAGAGGCAGGCGACGACGAACATGATGCCCAGGGTCTTGTGGCTCGAAACCGCATCCCAGATGGTCAGGCTCGAGGCCGGGTCCAGGCTCGACGGAAAGACGAAGGGGAACAGCGCGAAGCCAGCAGTGCAGATGGCGCCGACGATCATCAGACTGGTGCCGAGAAAGCTCACTCCACCGCTGTTGCGACTGGCACCGAGCAGCGCCAGCAACGCCCCGAGGATGCCCGCAGCCGGCGCGATCAGAGTGACCGGATAGCGGCCATAGTTGGCCAGCCAGCCGGCGTTGTCCTGCGCTACCTGCTTGTCCAGCAGCGGATTGAGTGCCGCGCCCGGATCGCTGACAGACAGCTGGCTGAAGCCCTCAACCCCCAACACCAGCCAGGCGCCGGCGGCGGCGAAACCGAGCAGGAATACCAGCGCACACAGCCGTGTTGCCTGCCGCGAGCGTTCGGCCAGCGCGCCGTCGGTGCGCAGCATCAGCCAGGCGCCGCCATGGGCGCTGAGCATGCTCAGGCTGACGACGCCGCAGAGCAACGCGAACGGGTTGAGCAGTGCGAAGAACGAGCCGTGATAGGTCGAGCGCATCAATTCGTCGAGCTGGAACGGCAGACCGAGAAACAGGTTGCCGAAGGCAACGCCGAACACCAACGCCGGCACCGCCCCACCAACGAACAGCGCCCAGTCCCAGGCGTTGCGCCAACGCGGGTCCTCGACCTTGCTGCGGTAGTCGAAGCCCACCGGCCGGCAGAACAGCGCGAACAGCACCAGCAGCATCGCCCAGTACAGCCCGGAGAAGGCCACCGCATAGACCATCGGCCAGGCAGCGAACAGCGCGCCGCCCGCGGTGATGAACCACACCTGGTTGCCATCCCAATGCGGCGCGATGGTGTTGATCGCGACGCGCCGCTCGTTGTCGGTCTGGCCGACGAAGGGCATCAGTGCCATAGCGCCCATGTCGAAGCCATCGGTCAGGGCGAAGCCGATCAGCAGCACACCGATCAGCACCCACCAGACCAGCTTGAGAACCTCGTAGTCGAACATTTTCTTTCCCTCACACGGCGGACGGTTCGGTGGGAACACCCTTGGCGGCAGGCACGGCGACCGCATCGCGCAACTTCTTCGCCTGGCCGGCGGCCTGCAGCTCGAAGTGATAACGACCGGTGTGCAGGCTGCTCGGCCCGAGGCGGGCGAAGCGGATCATCAGGAACATCTCCACCACCAGCAGCAGGCTGTAGAAGGCTACCAGCGCGATCAGCGACCCCCAGATATCGCCGGCGGCAAGCGTCGAGGTGGACAGATGGGTCGGCAGCACCTCGGCGATGGACCAGGGCTGGCGGCCATGCTCGGCGACGTACCAGCCGGTCTGCGCGGCGATCCACGGCAGCGGCAGGCTGAACAGCGCAAACCTGAGCAGCCAGGGCTTGCGCTCGGCATTGCGCTTGATCGAAGCCCAGCTGGCCAGGGCGAACAGCACCAGCATCAGGAAACCGGCGGCGACCATCACGCGGAAGGTCCAGAACAGGCTGAACACATCAGGGATGGTGTCCAGCGCGGCTCGGTGGATCTGCTCGTCACTGGCGTCCACCACATCGGCGGTGTACTTCTTCAACAGCAAGCCGTAGCCCAGGTCCTGCTTGACCTCGTTGAAGGCGGCAATCGCCGCGGCCGACTTGTCGCCACTGCGCAGGACCTGCAGGCGCTCGTAGGCGAGCATGCCGTTGCGGATGCGCAGCTCGTGTTCGGCGATCAGGTCCTTGATGCCCCTGACCTCCTCATCCACCGAACGGGTGGCGATCAGCCCCAGCACGTAAGGGATCTTCACCGCGTAGTCGGTGCGCTGCTCGTCCTGATTCGGCAGGCCGAACAGGGTGAAGCCGGCCGGTGCCGGGTGGGTCTCCCACTCGGCCTCGATGGCCGCCAGCTTGACCTTCTGCACATCACCGATCTCATAGCCGGATTCGTCGCCAAGAATGATCACCGAGATCGTCGACGCCAGGCCGAACACCGCCGCGATGGCGAACGAGCGGCGGGCAAAGCCCAGGTCGCGCTTCTTCAATAGATAGAAGGACGAGATCGCCAGCACGAAGATCGCGCCGGTGACGTAGCCAGCCGACACCGTGTGGACAAACTTGACCTGCGCCACCGGGTTGAACAGCAGCGCACCGAAGTCCACCAGTTCCATGCGCATGGTCTCGAAGTTGAATTCCGAGCCCACCGGGTTCTGCATCCAGCCGTTGGCAATGAGAATCCACAGTGCCGAGAGGCTCGAGCCCAGCGCCACCAGCCAGGTTACGGCCAGATGCTGCACCTTGCTGAGCCGATCCCAGCCGAAGAAGAACAGGCCAATGAAGGTCGACTCCAGAAAGAACGCCATCAGCCCCTCGATGGCCAGCGGCGCGCCGAAGATGTCGCCGACGTAGTGGCTGTAATAGGCCCAGTTGGTGCCGAACTGGAACTCCATGGTCAGCCCGGTGGTGACGCCCAGGGCAAAGTTGATGCCGAACAGCTTGCCCCAGAACTGGGTCATGTCCTTGTAGACCTGCTTGCCGGTCATGACATAGACCGACTCCATGATGGCCAGCAGGAACGCCAGCCCCAGGGTCAGCGGCACGAAGAGAAAGTGGTACATAGCCGTCATGGCGAACTGCAGACGCGATAAATCGACAACGCTTTCCGAGATCATCTCGGCCCTCCCTCGGGGTTTGAGCCCCGCGAATCAAGCAAATGGTCGGCAACGTGCACCGAACCGTTCTCGGGAATGCTGGGTGCATCGAACCAGACGTTTTTTATGGTTATGAGGATTGCGACCTTGACCAGCACTACCAGCACGACGTCTCGCCTGAGCGATGACTTGAACATGCTTACCTCCCGGCTCGCCCGACGCCCGGCAGAAACCTGCCGCAACGCCTGCTGCCATCACCGCCAGTTGCGATTGAAGGCCCCCTTGGGGTGAGGGCCGGGACCCGGACACGCGGCCCGGACTCAATCGCCGCGCCCCAAACCCACCCGTGGAAGCACTGCTCGGGTTCAGGGCGAGCGCAGTGTCGGAAGCGCCGGATCTGGCGACAACTGCGACAGCCTGCCCCACCCCGCCGAGCCGGCCGTGATCGCCGCGCGGCGTCGCTTGCAGAACGTAGCGGCGCGACCGGCAGGCCCCATGCAAAGGCAGCAGAAAACCTGGGGATGCGGCATCCGGTCGCGGTCATGGCACACGCAGCCAGCGGCGAAAGCCATTACCGCCGCTGGCGGCGAGCGGACTCCAGGCGAAGTCCCAGCGCGTCGGCGGCAGTTCCTCGGCCTGTGCTGTCAACCGCGCGGCCTGGCGAACCCGCGGCTTCCAGTCGAAGACCGGCTCGTCGCCAGCCTGCCAGGCCAGCACGATACCGATGGCCGGGCTGTCGTCGCTGGCTACCCAGCGCGCCGCGGCGGCGAGCATCATCGCCTCGATGTCCTGCGCCTCGATCAGCTCGCGATAGTCCGAAGCGAGCAGCCAGCGGCACACGCCGAGGTGGAAGGTCCAGTCGAGGGCGAGCTGGCAGCCATACGCCCAGGTCATGAACTGGCGGAAGATCTGCAGGCCGTCCGGTGGGTCGAGCCTGAGCAGACGCGGGCAGACGTCGAACAGCGCGTGCCAGTACGGCAGCAGCTTGGCATCCAGATGCACGAAGCTGCGCGCGTTGCTGGGGTAGTCCGGGAAAGGCAGCCGATAGCTGACGCGGCTCTCGGCGCGGGTGAAGCGTTCCATCATGGTCATGCTGAAATCCCCTGAAGCGAGCGTGCCGTCGGAGGGTTCCGACAGTTGGCCGGCCGACTGCAGCACTGGCGCAACAGCGGCGGCGGTACGTCAGTCAGGAAAGCTTCAGGGAGCCTGCGGATTCAGCGCCGGCCATTGCTGGCGCGGGCCGCGCAGATCATCGCGCGGGCGCGCGAGCGGCACCCTCGCCCGCCGGCCCAGCCAGCCCAGGGCCAGCAGCACGACGACGGCGAGGAACAGCGAACTGCACAGCGGGCAGTCGAAAGCCTGTTCGGGGGAGTCATGGGCACCTGTAGCGGGCATCTTGCCGCCGGATGACGTGCCATCGGTGAAACAGAAGGCGTCCTGCCCCATGGCCAGCTCGAAACCCACATGGCTGGCATGGTTCAGACTGCAGACAAAGGCATTGAGCAGGATGCAGGTGAGAAGCACCCATACGATCTGCGCACGTTTGTCTTTGACGATGGTCATGTTTGAACTCTACACCGCGCCTATTCACGCAGCGCTGTGCCAAACCGTCGCAGCGTTCTCAGTGGTTCACGGTGAAGGCCAGCATCGCCGAAAGCTGACAGAGCGGGCGGCCACTTTCGGCCTGCCATTGATTGAAGGCCGCCTGAACCGCTGCCTGATCGCGCTGGCTGCTGGGCACCTTGTCGACGATTTCCTGTGCCTTGAGCGCGGCTACCACGTCATTACTGGGCACGAAGGTGTCCTTGCCGGCCATGCGCAACAGGCGCGGCGCCGACAGGCCGCCGAGCTGGCTGCCGTGCCTGGCGAGATAGCGCCACAGGCCGACGATGTCGCTGCTCGGCCAGTCCGCCAGCAGATTGCCGAAGCTGCCCCGCTCCTTGGCCACGTCCAGCACGAACTGGGCATTGCGCGGTACGCTTTTGAGCTTGCCCAGATGACGGATCAACCGGGCGTCCTGCATCAGCCGCTCGATGTGCTCGCCGCCCATCAGCACCACCTTTTCCGGATCGAAACCGAAGAACGCCTGCTCGAAGGCCGGCCACTTGGCGTCCACCAGGCTGTGCTTGAGCCCGGCACGGAAGATGCGCAGGCTGATCAGCGACAGGTAGCGATCGTCCGCGACGGCTCGCAGCTCATCGGTGCTGCGCGGCTGCGGCAACCGCGCTTCCAGCGCCGCCGCGGAACCGAAGCGATTGAGGCAGTATTCGTGCAGCCATTTGTAGTCGTGCATGGATGGGCCTTTCGGTTGATCAAGCGACGGCAAAGGGTGCCGAGGTTGGCGATTGCCTGCAAGCCGGCACTCCGACCGCCCGCAGGCGTGGATGGCGACCGCTACGCCACGGCCTGCCCACCCTCACCCGCCCCGGATGCCTCAACCACGCAATCGCTCGGCTGCCTCGCGCAGCAGCTGCTCGGTGCCGCTCCAGCCCAGGCAGCCGTCGGTGATCGACACGCCATAGCGCAACTCGCCGGAGAGCGGCTGGCAACCATCGAACAGGTGACTTTCGAGCATCACGCCGCGCAAGCTCGCATCGCCGGCCAGGCGCTGGGTGATGACCGACTCCAGCACTGCCGGCTGGCGCAGCGGGTTCTTGCCGCTGTTGGCGTGGCTGCAATCCACCATGATTCGCGGTGCGATGCCCTGCTGCGCGAGGGCGGCACGTGCGGCGGCGACGCTGGCGGCATCGTAGTTGGGTGCGCCGTGCCCACCACGCAGCACCAGATGCGTATCCGGATTGCCGTGTGTCTGCAGCAGGGCCGGATGGCCGAGCTCGTCGATGCCGAAATGCTGGTGCGGGTGCTCGGCCGAACGCATCGCGTCGCAGGCGATGCCGAGGCTGCCATCGGTACCGTTCTTGAAGCCCACCGGCAGGTCCAGCCCGCTGACCAGCTCGCGATGGATCTGCGATTCGCTGGTGCGTGCACCGATCGCGGCCCAGCCAAGCAGATCGTCGAAGTACCCGGCAGCCAGCGGCTGCAGCAGTTCGCTGGCGATGGGCAGACCGGTTTCGAGAATATCCAGCATCAGCCGCCGCGACAGATGCAGCCCCTCGGCCATGTTACCGCTGCCGTCCAGATGCGGATCGTAGACCAGCCCTTTCCAGCCGACGGTAGTGCGCGGCTTTTCCACATAGGTGCGCATCACCAGCAACAGCTGGTCGCTGACTTCGTGCACCAGCGCGGCCAGGCGCTCGGCGTATTCCAGCGCGGCGACGGGATCGTGCAGGGAACAGGGCCCGACGACGACCAACAGGCGCGGATCGTGGCCGTCGAGTACAGCGCGGATGGCGTCGCGGTCGTTGCGGATGCGTGCGGCAAGGGCGTCGCTCAAGGGCAGACGCTGGCGCAATACGGCGGGGCTTGGCAGCGGCTGTGCGCTGCGGCGAGCGACGCTGGCTTCGGCGGTGGCGGCGGGTTGTTTGGCAAGTACGGTGGCGGATGCATTCATGATCTGGCGGTTCCTTCTGCCGGCGCGGGTGGTCCGCGGCGGCGCTACTCGGGTGTTCGGTCGCGTGAGGGCTGTTTGACGTCGAAGCGGCTAAATCGCCAGTCGTAGCGGTAGTAACGATCGATGCGGTAGGTGGTCATGGCGTGTTCCTCGTAGCGTTATGGCCATCGGATGGCCGAAAAAACAAAACCCCCGGTCGGGTGGCCGACCGGGGGTTCGAAAACTGCTCTGGTGGCGACCCTGCTTGCTAGGGCGCCTGTGGGGTATCAGGCGCGCCTGTGGCTAAACCAATACCCAAAGTAATAACCAGCGGCGGCAACCTGCTGCCCACGAACGACCACGGTGCGAATGGCACCGGCATCGACAACGTTGAGGGCTACAGGGTTCAGGGACATGCTGATCTCCAGAAGATGACCGAACCATACTCCGCCAGGCGTGCGGCTTTCAACCCGCGTGGCGAAAAAGCTCGCTGGGTGGGCTTCAGCCCACCGAGGCGATGCGATGAATGACGATGGCGGGCTGAACAAGCCCGCCCTGCGGAAACCGCTAGCGCGACCTACAGGCTCATCACATCGACGAAGCGCGGCGTGGCGCTGTCGTCGATGCGCAGGCTCTTGAAGTCGAAGAGATTGCGATCGGCCAGTTGCGAGGGCACCACATTCTGCAGCGCGCGGAACATGATTTCGGTGCGTCCCGGCGACTTGCGTTCCCACTCCTGCAGCATTTCCTTGACCACCTGGCGCTGCAGGTTTTCCTGCGAGCCGCAGAGGTTGCACGGGATGATGGGGAACTCCTTCATCTTCGAATACGCCTCGATGTCTGCCTCGCTGCAGTAGGCAAGGGGCCGGATCACCACGTTGCGTCCATCGTCGGAGAGCAGCTTGGGCGGCATGGCTTTCAGCGTGCCGCCGTAGAACATGTTGAGGAAGAAGGTTTCCAGGATGTCGTCGCGATGGTGCCCGAGCGCCATCTTGGTCGCACCGATCTCGTCGGCGAAGGTGTACAGCGTGCCGCGGCGCAGACGTGAACACAGCGAACAGGTGGTCTTGCCTTCCGGGATCTTCTCCTTCACCACCGAGTAGGTGTCCTTCTCGATGATGTGGTACTCGACGCCGATGGACTTCAGGTACTCAGGCAGGACGTGCTCGGGGAACCCCGGCTGCTTCTGGTCCATGTTCACCGCGACCACTTCGAACCTGATCGGCGCGACCTTCTGCAGATAGAGCAGCACGTCGAGCATGGTGTAGCTGTCCTTGCCGCCGGACAGGCAGACCATGACCTTGTCGCCATCCTCGATCATGTTGAAGTCGGTGACGGCCTCGCCGGCGAGGCGGCGCAGGCGCTTCTGCAGTTTGTTCTGGTTGACCGAGAGGTTGCCCATGTCAGGTGTCCGGGTGAGATGCGAAAACCGCGCATTTTACGCGTAAAGCAGACCCGACCGCAGCCCGTTCGCCGTGTGGCCGATGTGAACCAGCCCTGACCCGCCGTTGCTGGCCCTGTGCTAGTCTCGGCCGATGGACGACCTCTCCCCCGCACTGGATCTGCCAGACCATCTGCTCCTGCTGTTGCAGGAAAAGCCCGAGGGCCGCAGCGAATACGAGCTGATCCAACAGCTCAAGCGACGGCACAGCACGCACGTGCCCAATTTGCCGCTGACCGACAAGCTGGTGCTTTTCCGCACGCATTTCCTGGTGTTCAACGCGTTGTACCTGCTGCGCGACCGACTCTGGGCCGAGGCCAGCGGCCATCTGCAGATCAATCCATTGCATGTGCAATTGCTGCCCTATTCGGCGGCCAGTGCCGGGCTCACCGAACAGGATGCGCTGCGCGAGTACTACCTTGACCTGAGCAATCTGCGGGATACCGACGAGGACGACGTGGAGCGCCTGCTGGCCAGTTTCTGGACGCGCATGCAGGGCAGCGACGAGAAGCGCGCGGCGCTCGAGCTGTTCGAGCTGGACCGCTCGTCCCAGCCACTGACGCTGGAACTGATCAAGCATCGCTACCGCCAGCTGGTCAGCCTGCATCACCCGGATCGCGGCGGGAGCACTCAGCGCTTGCAGTCGATCAACCTGGCCATGGAAATACTCGCGCGCTATTACCACTGACCGCATAGCTTCGAAACGCTCTAATGCTGCGGATGCATCCGCGAGCTGCATTCCTATACTGCGGCATAAGGTCGCACGCGCCGTCCTCCGATGACGACCGCCAGGCGAAGCGACCCTCCAAAACAGAGGAGACGCTGGCATGATCAATCACGTTTGGGGTTTGTTCGCCCATCCCGGGCAGGAGTGGAACGAGATACGTGGCGAGGAAGAAACCGTCAGCCACATGTATCTCACCCATGTACTGGTGCTGGCAGCGATACCCGCTGTCTCGGCCTATATCGGCGCGACCCAGGTGGGTTGGAGCATCGGCGGTGGAGAGCCGGTCAAGCTGACGCAGGCCAGTTGCATGCAGCTGGCGATACTCTCCTACTTCGCGATGCTGGCCGGTGTGGCGGTAATGGGCGGTTTCATCCACTGGATGGCGCGCACCTACGACGCCAACCCGACGCTTACGCAGTGCATCGTATTCGCCGCGTACACCGCGACACCGCTGTTCATCGGCGGGCTCGCCGGCCTCTACCCGCACCTGTGGCTCGGGATGCTGGTGGGCACCGCGGCGGTCTGCTACACGGCCTACCTGCTCTACGTTGGCTTGCCGAAGTTCATGAACATCCCGGAAGACGAGGGTTTCATGTTCTCCAGCTCGGTGCTTGCCGTGGGGCTGGTGGTGCTTGTGGCCATCATCGCGCTGTCGGTCATCACCTGGGGCATGGGCATCGGCCCGGTCTACGTGCGCTGAGCCGCTGCGCTTGATCAGGCTGCCTTCGGGCGGCCTTTTTCGTACTCGCCAAGGGAGCGCGACGAAACGACAGGGAAACCCTCGCCGCATCTGCCGTTCTAAAGCCATAACGCCGCTGGCGACTCGTAGCGCAGCGGCCCTCAAGGCAGACGGAGACTCGGTATGATCCCGCACTTTTTCACATTGCTAACCCGCCCCGACAAGGCGTGGACCGACATTCGCCGCGACGAGGAGAAGAACAGCTCCAACTACCTTGTCCATCTGCTGCTCTGGGCATTGCTGCCTGCCATCTGCATGTTCATCGGCACCCGCTACGTAGGCTGGAGCCTGGTGGAAAACGAACGCATCTGGCTCGACACCCGCAGCGCGTTCCAGCTGAGCCTGCTGATCTATCTGACGATCATCCTCGGCACCTTCATCATGGGCTTCTTCCTGCGCTGGATGTCGCGGACCTTCGACGCCCGCCCGACATTCAACCAGTGTGTCGGCTTCACCGCCTACGTCATCACACCATTCTTCCTCGCCGGGCTTGGCGCGCTGTACCCGACGCGCTGGATCGCCATCCTGGTGATCGTGGCCGCGGGGGTCTACTCGACCTACCTGCTCTTTGTCGGCCTGCCGAAATTCATGCGTATCGACAACCGCAACACCTTTCTCTACGGCGCCTGTACCTGGGCTGTCGGGCTGCTGGTGCTGGTCAACCTGAAGGTGCCGATGATCCTGTTCTGGCTGCAGGTGCTGGAGCCCACCTATGAGCGCAATACGCCGGAAAACCAGAGCTACGGCTTCGAGGAGAATCGCCCGCAGGACGAACCGGGCGGTCTGGACAACGAACGCCGATTCAACGAACGACCGAACGAGTGACCAACGAGACTGCTCGGCCCCGAGGCGCTTTGGCATAATGCAGCGCTCCCAGGAGTTGCCTCAATGCCCGAGCGTCTCAATGCCCGCGTCGAAGCCTGCTACGCGCTGGCCGAGCAATTTTTCAAGCGCCGCTTCCCCCGCCCCGAGGTGAGCCTGAAGTTGCGCGGCCAGAAGGCCGGCGTGGCTCACCTGCAGCAGAATCTGCTGCGTTTCAACGAACAGCTCTACCGCGAGAACACCGAACACTTCCTGCGCCAGACCGTGGCTCATGAGGTGGCGCACCTAGTGGCGCATCAGATGTTCGGCGCACGGATTCAGCCCCACGGTGAGGAATGGCAACTGATCATGCGCGGTGTCTACGAGCTGCCACCGGATCGCTGCCACACCTATGCGATACGCCGCCGCGTCGGCACACGCTACGTCTATCGCTGCAGCTGCTCCGATCAGGATTTCGCCTTCACGCCGCAGCGCCATGCGCTGGTCGCCAAGGGTCGACGCTACTACTGTCGGCGCTGCAAGACGACGCTGTCGTTCACTGGCGAACAGCGCCGCGAATGAAGCCGTCGCGGTTGCTCAGAGTGCTCGCGCCCGCCAGCCGGCCATGACGAACAGCCCCGCCAGCAGGGCCATCAACGGCTGCCAGCCGGCGTGATCCCAGACATACCCGGCACCGTACCCCACCACGCTCGACCCCAGATAATAGGCGCAGAGATAAAGCGCCGAGGCCTGCGCACGCGCGCCCTGGGCATGACTGCCGACCTGGCCGCTCGCCACTGCATGCGCGGCGAAGAAACCGAGGGTGAACACGCCGAGGCCGACGACAATGCTGGCCAGCCAGGGCGTTGCGCAGAGCCCGACGCCGAGCAGCATGAGCGCCACGCCGCCGCGCAGAACCTGCCGCGCACCGAAGCGCGGCACCAGACGGCCTGCCCAGCCGGCACTGAAAATGCCGCCGAGATAGACGACGAACAACAGACCGATGAACGTGGAAGACAGGCCGAATGGCGCGCCGGCCAAGCGGAAGCCAATGTAATTGAACAGCGCGACGAAGCCCCCCATCAGCAGGAAGCCCTGCAGGAACAGGCTGCGCAGGACCGGGTTCGACAGGTGCAGGCGGAAATTGGCCAGCAGGACCGTCAACGAGAGCGGCTGCGCCTTGAAGTGGCGCGACGCCGGCAGCAACCAGACGAACAGGCTCAAGGCCACCATTCCCAGCGCGGCGATACCGCCGAGCGCCAGCGTCCAGCCGCCCAGATCACTTAACAGGCCGGACAGCAAACGCCCGAGCATCCCACCCAGAGCAGTGCCGCCGATGTACAGCCCCATCGCCGCCGGCAGCGAGTCCGGGTCGAACTCTTCACCGACATAGGCCATCGCCAGCGCCGGCAGGCTACTCAGCGCCAGGCCCAACAGCGTGCGCAATAGCAGCAGCAGATGCCAGGACTCCACCAGCACGCATGCCAGGCCGAGCAGGCTCGCCAACCCGAGCGCTGCAGCCATGACCGGCTTGCGCCCCCAGCTTTCGGCCAGCGCGCCGGAGATCAGTAGGCAGAGTGCGAGCGACAGCGTCGTCAGCGACAGCGCCAGGCTGCTATTGGCCGCGGAAACGGCGAAATGCGCGGCCAGCAACGGCAGCAACGGCTGGATGCAATACAACAGCGCGAAGGTGGCGAAGCCGGCACAGAACAGCGCCAGCGTGGCGCGTCGATAGGCGGCAGTACCGCGTTTGAGGTGGGAGGTTTCGATCATCGTCAACGCCTGCAGCAGGCTGCAAAAAAAGCCGCGCAGGCTAGCACGGTTGCCCCGTCGCCGCGCGCCGATCGAGTGAGTCGCCAGTCAATGGGACCGCGCCGACTGCAAAACTATCGAAACGAACATTGCCCTATGTTGGTCAGTGACTAGACTCCCCTATATGCCAGTCGGAGTAGAACAATGACAGTAACGCCGAATGACACCCGCCCCTCTGTCGCCTCGACCAAGCGGGACGAGACCCGCCTGTTCGTCTTCCTGATCGTGTTTCTGTTTCCCATCCTGAGCGTCGCGCTGGTCAGCGGCTACGGTTTCATCGTCTGGATCGTGCAGATGATCTTCGGGCCGCCGGGCCCAGCCTAGCTCCCGCACCATTGACCGGGGCGCTCACGCCCTGCCACCAAGCCAGACGGAAACGCGTGATGGGACACCCTTTGCATATCGCCAGCCTCCTGGTGCACTGCCGCCCCGAGTGGCTGGCCGCGCTGAAAACCAACCTCCAGTTGCTACCCGGTCTCGAGCTGCATCAGGAAAGCCCCAGCGGCAAGCTGGTGGTGGTGCTCGAGGCCGAGCACGAGTCGCGCATCCTCGCTGCGATCGACCACATCCAGCAGCTGCCTGGCGTCCTTAACGCCGCCCTGGTCTACCACGAAGAACTCCTCGAAGGAGACGCCTGATGAGCCTTACCCGACGTCAATTCGCCAAGGCCAATGCCGCCGCCATCGCGGCGACCGTGGCCGGCATGCCCATCGCTTCGACCGCGAGCAATCTGGTCACCGAAGCGGACGCCACTAACCTCAAGTGGGACAAGGCCCCCTGCCGTTTCTGCGGCACGGGCTGCGGCGTGATGGTGGCGACGCGAGAGAATCGGGTGGTCGCCACGCACGGCGACGTCAAGGCGGACGTCAACCGCGGCATCAACTGCGTCAAGGGTTACTTCCTGTCGAAGATCATGTACGGCACCGATCGCCTCACCCAGCCCCTGCTGCGCATGAAAGACGGCAAGTTCGACAAGCAGGGCGAGTTCCAGCCGGTCACCTGGGATCAGGCCTTCGACATCATGGAGGAAAAGTACAAGGCGGCACTCAAGGCTGGCGGCCCGGAAGCCATCGGCATGTTCGGTTCGGGGCAGTGGACGATCTGGGAAGGTTACGCCGCGAACAAGCTGATGAAGGCCGGCTTTCGTTCCAACAACATCGACCCCAACGCGCGCCACTGCATGGCCTCGGCAGCATTCGGCTTCATGCGCACCTTCGGCATGGACGAGCCGATGGGCTGTTACGAAGACATCGAGGCTGCCGACGCTTTCGTGCTGTGGGGCTCGAACATGGCCGAGATGCACCCGGTGCTGTGGACGCGCCTCACCGACCGCAGACTGAGCGCACCACACGTCAAGGTCGCGGTGATGTCCACCTTCGAGCATCGCAGCTTCGAGCTGGCCGACATCCCGATGATCTTCAACCCGCAGACCGACCTGGTGATCCTCAACTACATCGCCAACCACATCATCCAGAGCGGCGCGGTGAACAAGGAGTTCATCGACAAGCACACCCGATTCGCCAAGGGTGCCACGAACATCGGCTACGGCCTGCGTCCGACCGATCCACTGGAGCTGAAGGCCGAGAATGCCGCGGTGGCCAACACCTGGACCGACATTGGCTACGAGGACTACGTCGAGTTCCTCAAACCCTACACCCTGGAACACGCCGCCAAGGAATCAGGTGTACCGGCCGAGCGCCTGAAGGCCCTGGCCGAGCTGTACGCCGACCCCAAGGTCAAGGTGATGTCCTTCTGGACCATGGGCTTCAACCAGCACACCCGCGGTGTCTGGGCGAACAACATGATCTACAACATCCATCTGCTCACCGGAAAGATCAGCGAGCCGGGCAACAGCCCGTTCTCGCTCACCGGCCAGCCCTCGGCCTGCGGCACCGCGCGCGAGGTCGGGACCTTCTCCCACCGCCTGCCAGCGGACATGGCCGTCACCAACCCCAAGCATCGCGCCATTACCGAAAAGATCTGGAAGCTGCCCGAAGGCACCATCCAGGAAAAGCCCGGGTTCCACGCCGTCGACCAGAGCCGCAAGCTCAAGGACGGCGTGCTGAAGGTGTACTGGACACAGGTGACCAATAACATGCAGGCCGGTCCCAACGTGATGCAGGAGATCCTGCCAGGCTGGCGCAACCCGGAAACCTTCGTGATCGTGTCGGACGTCTACCCCACGGTCTCCGCCCAGGCCGCCGACCTCATCCTGCCCAGCGCCATGTGGGTGGAGAAGGAAGGCGCTTACGGCAATGCCGAGCGCCGCACCCAGTTCTGGCACCAGCTGGTCACCGCACCCGGCGAGGCGCGCTCGGATCTGTGGCAACTGGTGGAGTTTTCCAAGCGCTTCCGCGTCGATGAGGTATGGCCGGCGGAGCTGCTGAGCAAGGCGCCGGAGTTCAAGGACAAGACGCTGTTCGACGTGCTGTTCAAGAATGGCCAGGTCGATCGTTTCTCCAACGACGAAATCGCCGAGGGTTATGCCAACCATGAGGCGGAGGCATTCGGCTTCTATCTGCAGAAGGGCTTGTTCGAGGAGTACGCCGAGTTCGGCCGCGGCCACGCCCACGATCTGGCGGCGTTCGACGTCTACCATCGTGAACGCGGCCTGCGCTGGCCGGTGGTCGACGAGAAGGAGACCCAGTGGCGCTACCGCGAGGGTTACGACCCCTACGTCGAAGCCGGCAGCGGTGTGCAGTTCTATGGCAATGCGGACAAGAAGGCGATCATCTTCGCGCTTCCCTATGAGGTGCCCGCCGAGGTGCCGGATGAAGAGTATCCGTTCTGGCTGAGCACCGGTCGGGTGCTCGAGCACTGGCACACCGGCAGCATGACGCAGCGTGTCGACGAACTGCACAAGGCGGTTCCTGACGCCCTCGTCTACATGCACCCCGAGGATGCGCGCAAGCTCAACGTGCGCCGCGGCAGTGTGGTCAAGATCGTCAGCCGACGCGGCGAGATGCAGGGCCGGGTCGAAACGCGCGGGCGCAACAAGCCGCCAATGGGGCTGGTGTACGTCCCGTTCTTCGATGCCAACAAGCTGATCAACAAGGTCACGCTCGATGCCACCGACCCGATCTCCAAACAGACCGATTTCAAGAAATGCGCCGTGAAGATCGAAGTGGTCAGCATCGCCTGAGGAGAGCCGCCATGAAATTCTGCCTACTGCCGCTGACCCTGCTCGCGGTGTTCGGTCTGGCTGTTGCCGCCGAAACCAACTACCCCCTCGACGCCCCCGCGCCGGACGGCCGACGCCCGGGCGGCACCATCACCCAGGAATTCACCCCGCCGCCGTTGCACGACGAGGAAAACAAGGATGTCCGGCGCGAACGCAACTACCCGGAGCAACCGCCGACCATCCCTCACAGCATCCGCGGCTATCACGTCGACAAGAACGCGAACAAATGCCTGAGCTGCCATAGCCGAGCCAACAGCGCCCGCGCCCAGGCACCGATGATCAGCATCACCCACTACACCGACCGCGATCAGCAGACCCTCGCCGCGGTGGCGCCACGACGGTACTTCTGCACGCAGTGCCACGTGCCGCAGCAGGATGTGAAGCCGCTGGTGGAAAACCGCTTCAAGAACATCGACGAGCTGCTGTACCGGGAAACCTCACCATCCACCGGCGGAAACTGAGGGGGCCTGGATGAAGTCGATCAAGTCGTTTTTCAAACGCTACTGGGCCGTCCTGCGGCGACCGAGCGTCCACTACAGCCTCGGCGCGCTGACGCTTGGCGGGTTCATCGCCGGGATTATCTTCTGGGGCGGTTTCAACACCGCGCTGGAGGCCACCAACACCGAGGCGTTCTGCATTTCCTGCCACGAGATGGAAGACAACGTGTTCATGGAGATCAAGGACACCATCCACTACAGCAACCGCTCCGGCGTGCGTGCGACCTGCCCGGATTGCCACGTGCCACACCAGTGGACCGACAAGATCGCGCGCAAGATGCAGGCCTCCAAGGAAGTCTGGGGCAAGATCTTCGGCACCATCAGCACCCGCGAGAAATTCCTCGAGAAACGCCGCGAGCTGGCCGAGCACGAATGGGCACGGCTCAAGGCGAACGACTCGCTGGAGTGCCGCAACTGCCACAACTTCGACTACATGGACTTTACCCGGCAGGGCAAGCGCGCAGCGGAGTTCCACTCCACCGCCCTGGCCAGCGGCGAGGCGACCTGCATCGACTGCCACAAGGGCATCGCCCACAAACTGCCGGACATGCGAGGGGTGCCGGGCTGGTAACCGGCAGATCGGCGCAAAAAAAACCTGGCTCAGGCCAGGTTTTTTCACATCCGGAAAAGCTTAGGCCTTCGGCAGCGTCACGCCGCGCTGGCCCTGGTACTTACCGCCGCGGTCGCGGTAGGACACCTCGCACTCCTCATCCGATTCGAGGAACAGCATCTGCGCCACACCTTCGTTGGCGTAGATCTTCGCCGGCAGCGTGGTGGTGTTGGAGAACTCCAGGGTCACATGCCCTTCCCACTCAGGCTCCAGCGGCGTCACATTGACGATGATGCCGCAGCGCGCATAGGTGCTCTTGCCCAGGCAGATGGTCAGCACGTTGCGTGGAATGCGGAAGTACTCGACGGTGCGGGCCAGCGCGAAGGAGTTCGGCGGGATGATGCAGACGTCGCTCTTGATATCGACGAAGCTCTTCTCGTCGAAATTCTTCGGGTCCACCGTTGCCGAGTTGATATTGGTGAAGACCTTGAATTCGTCAGCGCAGCGCACATCGTAACCGTAGCTGGAGACACCGTAGGAGATCAGCCGGTCATTGCCTTCATTGCGCACCTGGCGCTCGACGAAAGGCTCGATCATGCCGTGTTCCTGGGCCATGCGGCGAATCCACTTGTCCGATTTGATGCTCATGGCTGGCGTCCTGAATAGGTTAATGGGCCTGCGAAGAGGCGCATCTTACCGAGCCTGGCGCGGGTGTTCAAAGCCTGGCTACTGGCGCGCCGCAACGGCCGTCACAGCCAGCAGCAGCCACTCGGCGAAGAAATCCAAAATAAAGCTCGCTTTGCTCCAGAAAAACGGTATTGTTACTGGGCTGCTGCTGCATGTGTCACCGTGAATCGCTACATGTTTAGATTTCGATCCAAATATCGATACGACTCCTATCTCCTTGCACACAGTGATGTTCGGGCCTTTTAGCCCGCACTTTATTCTTCAAAACTTGGTTCAAGGAGACATCAAATGTCCAATCGCCAAACCGGTACCGTTAAGTGGTTCAACGATGAGAAAGGCTTCGGCTTCATCACTCCGCAATCCGGTGACGACCTCTTCGTACACTTCCGTGCCATTCAGGGTGACGGCTTCAAGAGCCTGAAAGAAGGCCAGCAAGTCTCCTTCGTCGCTACCCGCGGCCAGAAAGGCATGCAAGCTGAGGAAGTTCAGGTTATCTAACCTGAGGCTTCTCTGAAAAAGCCCCGCTTCGGCGGGGCTTTTTTGTGCCTGCGATTTCCTTCAGCCTGCGGGCGGCGAGCTGACGCCGCCCGCAGGCTGTCGACTCAATCCTCGGACACCACGATCTTCGGCATCGACTGGGCGATGATCTGCCCCCTCTGGGCGATGCGAGCGCCGACGGTACGCGCCATCTGCTGATAGATCATGGCGATCTGGCTGTCCGGATCGGCAATGGTGGTCGGCTTGCCGGCATCCGACTGACTGCGGATCGCCATCGACAGCGGCAGCGAGGCCAGCAGATCGACGTTGTACTGCGAAGCCAGCTTCTCGCCGCCACCCTCGCCAAACAGGTGTTCGGCATGACCGCAGTTGGAGCAGATGTGGATGGCCATGTTTTCCACCACGCCCAGCACCGGGATATTGACCTTGCGGAACATCTCCACGCCTTTCTTGGCATCCAGCAGAGCCAGGTCCTGTGGCGTGGTGACGATCACCGCGCCGGTCACCGGGACCTTCTGCGCCAGCGTCAGCTGGATATCCCCGGTGCCCGGCGGCATGTCCACCACCAGGTAGTCGAGATCGTTCCACTCGGTCTGGGTGATCAGCTGCAGCAGCGCACCTGACACCATGGGCCCGCGCCAGACCATCGGCGTCTTGTCATCGGCGAGGAAGGCCATCGACATGACCTGCACGCCATGCGCCTGCAATGGAATGAACGCCTTGCCGTCACGGATCTCCGGCCGGGTGCCCTCGGCGATGCCAAACATGATGCCCTGGCTCGGCCCGTAGATGTCGGCATCCAGCACGCCGACCCGCGCCCCCTCACGGGCCAGCGCCAGCGCCAGATTAGCCGCCGTGGTGGACTTGCCGACGCCGCCCTTGCCGGACGCCACCGCGATGATGTTCTTCACATTGGCCAGTGCCGGCACCTGATCCTGCGCCTTGTGCGCACGGATCACGCAGTCCACCTGCACATCGGCACGGTTGACGCCCTCGAGCCCTTCAATGGCCATCGCCAGCATCTGCGCCCAACCGCTGCGAAACAGCCCGGCGGCGTAGCCCAGCTCCAGCTGCACGCTGACCCGGTCGCCCTGGATGTCGATTGAACGCACACAGCCGGCGCTCACCGGATCCTGATTCAGATGGGGGTCGGTGTACTGGCGCAGTACGGTTTCCACAGCTTCGCGGGTGACGGACATGGTTACTCCTGGAAAGACCGAGCAAATCAGACAGGCATCTTACCCTGCCCTGTAGTTCCGAGCCCACCGACGACCGGGACTACGGCCAACCTTGGTCACGCGGGTGAAAAAACCGTGGCAGAGCTATATAGTTGCAGACTTTCTTTCGCCATTCCGACTGCCGAGTCCCCATGTCCGAAGCCCGCCAGATCCTCGTTACCAGCGCCCTGCCCTATGCCAACGGTTCGATCCACCTCGGCCACATGCTCGAGTACATTCAGACCGACATGTGGGTACGCTTCCAGAAGCTGCGCGGCAACCAGTGCATCTATGTTTGCGCCGACGACGCCCATGGCTCGGCGATCATGCTGCGGGCGGAAAAGGAAGGCATCACCCCCGAACAGCTGATCGCTAACGTCCAGGCCGAGCACAGCGCCGATTTCGCCGACTTCCTTGTCAATTTCGACAACTTCCATAGCACCCACTCGCCAGAGAACCGCGAACTGGCCGAGCTGATCTACACCCGTCTGCGCGACGCCGGGCACATCGCCACCCGCTCCGTGACACAGTACTTCGATCCCGAAAAGGGCATGTTCCTTGCCGACCGCTTCATCAAGGGCACCTGCCCCAAATGCGGTGCCGAGGACCAGTACGGCGACAACTGCGAGAAATGCGGCGCCACCTACGAGCCCACCGAGCTGAAAGACCCGCGCTCGGCGATCTCTGGCGCCACCCCGGTGCTCAAGGACTCCAAGCACTTCTTCTTCAAGCTGCCCGACTTCGAGGCGATGCTCAAGGAATGGACCCGCGGCGGCGCGCTGCAAGAGTCGGTGGCCAACAAGATCGCCGAGTGGCTCGACGGTGGCCTGCAGGAATGGGACATCTCCCGCGACGCCCCCTACTTCGGCTTCGAGATCCCCGGCGAGCCGGGCAAGTACTTCTACGTCTGGCTGGATGCACCGATCGGCTACATGGCGAGCTTCCGGAATCTCTGCAAGCGTCGTCCCGAGCTTTCTTTTGACGCCTTCTGGAGCAAGGACTCGAGCGCCGAGCTGTATCACTTCATCGGCAAGGACATCATCAACTTCCACACTCTGTTCTGGCCAGCCATGCTGGACGGCGCGGGCTTCCGCAAGCCGACCGCGGTGAACGTGCATGGTTACCTGACGGTGAACGGGCAGAAGATGTCCAAGTCGCGCGGCACTTTCATCAAGGCGCGCACCTACCTCGACCATCTGAACCCCGAATATCTGCGCTACTACTATGCGTCCAAGCTCGGCCGTGGCGTCGACGACCTCGATCTGAACCTCGACGACTTCGTGCAGAAGGTCAACTCCGACCTGGTCGGCAAAGTGGTCAATATCGCCAGCCGCTGCGCCGGCTTCATCCACAAGGGCAACGACGGCGTGATGGTCGAGGCCAACCCAGAGCCGGAACTCTGGGCAGCCTTCCAAGCCGCCGCGCCGAGCATTGCCGACGCCTACGAGGCGCGTGATTTCGCTCGCGCCATGCGGGAGATCATGGCCCTGGCCGACCGCGCCAACGCCTGGATCGCCGACAAGGCGCCCTGGGCGCTGAACAAGGTCGAGGGCAAGCAGGCCGAGGTGCAGGAAATCTGCGCCCTGGGCGTCAACCTGTTCCGCCAGTTGGTGATCTTCCTCAAGCCCGTGCTGCCGAACCTGGCGGCCGCTGCCGAGCAGTTCCTCAACGTAGCGCCGCTGAGCTGGGACGACCATGCCACGCTGCTGGCCAATCACAAGCTCAACGCCTTTACCCCGCTGATGACCCGCATCGAGCCGGCTAAGATTGACGCCATGATCGAAGCCTCCAAGGAAGATCTGGCCGCCAGCGAAGCCGCTGTTCCAGCTGGCAACGGCGAACTGGCCAAGGCACCGTTGGCCGCCGAGATCAACTTCGACACCTTTGCCGCGGTGGACCTGCGTATCGCCCTGATCGAGAAAGCCGAGTTCGTCGAGGGCGCCGACAAGCTGCTGCGCCTGACCCTGAATATCGGCGATGCCACGCGCAATGTCTTTTCCGGCATCAAGAGCGCCTATCCCGACCCGAGCAAGCTCGAAGGCCGGCTGACCCTGTATGTCGCCAACCTGGCGCCGCGCAAGATGAAGTTCGGCATGTCCGAGGGCATGGTGCTGGCGGCAGGCCCTGGCGGCAGCGAGATCTATCTGCTCAGCCCGGATAACGGCGCCAAGCCCGGCCAGCGCGTCATGTAACCCGGCTTCGCGTGCCGGCCCGCCGGCACGCGAAGCTCGTCGTTAAACGGAAATGCCATGAGCGAGCCTGTAGATTCGTCACGCTGCCCGCTCTGCGGCCAGCCCAACCAGTGCGCCGAGTGCGATCCCGCCGCGGACCAGCCATGCTGGTGCTTTACCACCACCATTCCCCAGGACACGCTCGACGGCATTCCCGCTGCCCTCAGAAACCGGGCCTGCATCTGTCCTCGCTGCGCTCGTCGTGAAACCGCAGCCAAAAGCTGATGCGCCTCGATCGTTATCTCGGTAGCCGCGCACAGCTCAGCCGCCAGGACGTCCGCCGGCTGGTGAGCGATGGCCGAGCACGAGTAAACGGCGAAGTCACTCGCACCCTGGACCGGGAGGTGCGCATATTCGACTGTGTCGAACTTGATGGTCAGGTTCTGCAACCGGGCAAGGTCGCCCGCTATGTGATGCTGCACAAACCCCCCGGCTGCGTCAGCGCCACCCGTGATGCCGCACATCGCACGGTGATCGACCTGATCGATGAACCGGACAAGGATGACCTGCATATCGCCGGCCGCCTCGACTTCAATACCACCGGCCTCATGCTGCTGACCAACGACGGCCAGTGGTCACGCCGCCTGACTCAGCCGACCAGCCTGCAAGGCAAGGTCTATCTGGTGGAAACCGAAGACGAGATCGATCCCGGCTGCGTCGGGGCCTTCGCCCGAGGCCTGTACTTTCGTTTCGAGGATCTCACCACCCTACCGGCCGAACTGGTGCTGCTGGGCCCTCGCCGAGCCCGCCTGACCCTGCATGAAGGGCGCTACCACCAGGTCAAACGCATGTTCGGCCACTTCGGCAACAAGGTCACCGCCCTGCACCGCGAGAGCATGGGCCCACTATTGCTGGATGCCAGCCTGACACCCGGCTGCTACCGACCATTGACGGACAACGAGATCGCACAAATTTGACCGCCCATAGCCACCGGCCAGAAAAACCTGCCGCCACGCTTCATTTCATCCCAGCCTTCTGGTAAAAAGGCACCCCTGAGCGGGCGTCGTATAATGGCATTACCTGAGCTTCCCAAGCTCATGACGAGGGTTCGATTCCCTTCGCCCGCTCCAGTCACCTATCGTTAAAGCCCTGTTTTTACAAGGCTTTTTCGTTTCTGGTTTTTGCTTCTGAGCTATCCACCGCCAGGCCCTACGCCGCCGCCACCGGCATGGCCGCATTACGTTGCCGGGGTATGTGGCATCCCGCGCTAGGACGCCAGGCAAAACGCCCCGGCCACCGGTAAGGCGGTACGGGGCGTGGGTGGGGCGAGAACGGCTGGCGCAGTGGGTTCAGGACTCGCCGAGCGATTCGACGCCCAGCTCGGCGTAGACTTCCTCGGCCAAGTGGAAGCTGGCGTTGGCCGCCGGGATGCCGCAGTAGATGGCACTCTGCAGCAGCACTTCCTTGATCTCCTCACGGGTGACGCCGTTATTGCGCGCGGCGCGCAGGTGCAGCTTCAGCTCGCCCTCGCGGTTCATGCCGATCAGCATGGCAATGGTGATCAGGCTGCGGGTGTGGCGTGGCAGGCCGGGCCGGGTCCAGATATCACCCCAGGCATGGCGGGTGATCATCTCCTGGAACTCGGCGTTGAACTCGCTGATGTTGCTCAGGCTGCGGTCGACATGGGCATCGCCGAGCACCGCGCGCCGCACCTGCATGCCGGCTTCGTAGCGTTGTTTCTCGTCCATTGTGGGGCGTCTCCTGTCAGGGCGAGCCGGCGACTGAGGCCGGTCCGCCGAGATAAGCAGTGTTTAGAGGTTGCGGTGGACTGAACGACCAGCGCTCAGCCTCGAAGAAAATCCAGCACGGCCCGGGTGAAGACCTCGCCCGCCTCAACGTTGGACAGGTGCGCCGCGTCGAAATCCACCCGCTTGGCGCCGGCGATGCGCTGCTCCATGAACTGGCCATGCTCGACCGTCGTGACCGGGTCCTGTGTGCCGCAGACCACCAGGGTCGGCGCCTTGATCGCACCCAGCTGCTCGCGAAAATCGGCATCGCGCACCGCCGCGCAGTTGGCCGCGTAGCCATCCGGCGCGGTGCTGGCGATCATCTCGGTGATACGCGCCGCCACCGCCGGGTTGGCCTGGGCGAAGGCCGACGTGAACCAGCGCGCGATGGAGGCATCGCGCATGTCGCGCATGGCCTGCTCACGGCCGGTCAGCACGCCCTCGATGCGCGCGTTCCAGACCTCGTCGGTACCGATTTTCGCCCCGGTATTGCACAGCACCAGGCGCTCGAGGCGGTCCGCGGCATGGATACCCAGCCACTGGCCGATCAGTCCGCCCATGGACAGCCCGCAGAAGGAGAAGCGCTCGATGCCGAATGCAGCGAGCATACCGAGCACGTCATGGCCCAGCTGCTCGATGCTGTATGGCCCCGGCGTGAAGCCCGAAGCGCCATGGCCGCGGGTGTCGTAGCGCAGCACGCGGAAATGCTCGGCGAAGGCCGGAATCTGCGCGTCCCACATGTGCAGGTCGGTGCCCAGGGAATTGGAGAGCACCAGCACAGGCGCGCTCTCCGGGCCGTCGAATCGGTAGTTCAGGCTGACATCGGCCAGTTGTACGCTCGGCATCGTCGTTCTCACTCGTTCAGGGCATGGTGTTCGGCCACGGCGCGCTCGACCCAGCGGCGCGCCTGGCCCAGATAGTTGGCCGGATCGAGCAGGCGATCCAGTTCGGCATCGTTGAATCGGCTGCTGACCTCGGGACTGTCGCGCAGCACACCGCGCAGGTGGCGGCCCTCGGCCACCGCCTGCTTGCAGCACTGCTCGACCAGTTCGTGGGCTTTCTCGCGACCGACGAGCTGCGCCAGAGCGATGCTTACCGCCTCAGCCAGCACCAGCCCGCGGGTCAACTCCAGGTTGCCGCGTAGCCGTTCGCCATCCACCTCCAGCGCCGGTACGGCAATCAGCGCCTGGCTCAGGGCGCCGGAAACCAGGCAACAGAGTTCCGGCAAGGTTTCCCATTCGGCGAGCCAGAGACCGAGGCTGCGCTCGTGTTCCTGCGGCAGCGCCGACAGCATGGTAGCCACCAGCCCCGGCGCCCGGGTGGCGGCGGCGATCATCACCGCGCAGCCGACCGGGTTGCGCTTGTGCGGCATGGTCGAGGAACCGCCCTTGCCCGGCGCGGCGGGTTCGAAGACCTCGCCGACGTCGGTCTGCATCAGCAGGGCCAGGTCGCGGCCGAGCTTGCCCAGGCTGCCGGCGATCAAGCCAAGCAGGCTGGCGAACTCCACCAGGCGATCGCGCTGGGTATGCCAGGGCTGGTCGGGCAGGTTGAGCCCGAGTTCACCGGCCAATGCCTCGGAAACCGGCCAGGCCTGCTCGCCGAGCGCAGCCAGCGAGCCGGAAGCACCACCGAACTGGAGGCACAGGAGCCGCGGTCTGAGTTCGGCGAGCCGCTGGCGATGACGGGTCACGGCGCCGAGCCAGCCGGCGATCTTCATGCCGAGGGTTACCGGGGTTGCATGCTGCAGCCAGGTGCGCCCGGCCATCGGGGTCTCGGCATGGCGCGCGGCCTGGTCGGCCAGCGCGTCGCCGAGACGGCGCAGGTCCGTCTCGAGCAGCGCGAGGGCCTGCCGCAGCTGCAGGACCAGCCCGCTGTCCATGGCATCCTGGCTGGTGGCGCCCAGGTGCACGTATTTCTCGGCATCCGGGTCGTTGGCCGCGACTTGCCGGCCGAGCGCCTTGACCAGCGGAATCGCCGAATTGCCGGCCGTGGCGACCGCCTCGGCCAGTGCGCACAGGTCGTAGTGCTCGGCATGGCAGGCCGCCTCGATGGCGTCGACCGCGGTGGCGGGGATCACCCCGGTCCGCGCTTCGGCCCGGGCCAGCGCCGCCTCGAAATCCAGCATGCCCTGCACACGGCCGCGGTCGGAAAACACCTCACGCATCGGGGCGCTGGTGAAATAGACATCGAAGAGTTGGTTGCTTGGCCGGTCCAAAACCCGATTCCTTGTTATTCGATCGACGGATCAGTGTGGTCCAAATGCCCGCCCGCGCCCACCGCTGGATAAACATATCCGGGCACCGGTGTGAACGTCGCTCGGCGAGGATGCGGCGGTTGGTGGGCTGCAGCCCAGCCTGCCGGATTGCCGCCTGCATGTCGCAGGGCGACTTCAGCCCATCCACCCTCGCCCATTCACAGGCCAAGCTACCGCGGCCTGTCAGACCCGCTCCACCACCAGTGCCACCCCCTGGCCGACCCCGACGCACATGGTCGCCAGGCCCAACTTGCCGCCGGATTTCTCCAGTTGATGGACCGTTGTCAGTACCAACCGCGCGCCGCTCATCCCCAGCGGATGGCCGAGGGCGATGGCGCCACCGTTGGGGTTCACACGGGCATCGTCATCCGCCAACCCGAGATCACGCATGACGGCCAGGCCCTGAGCGGCGAAAGCCTCGTTGAGTTCGATGACGTCGAAATCGCTGACGGCCAGCTTCAGCCGCTCGCACAACTTCTTCACTGCCGGCACCGGGCCATAACCCATGATGCGCGGGGCGACGCCGGCACTGGCCATGCCGAGCACCCGGGCGCGCGGCTTGAGGCCGTACTTCTGCACCGCCTCGGCGCTGGCGAGAATCATCGCCGCCGCGCCGTCATTGACGCCCGAGGCGTTGCCGGCGGTGACCGTCTTGCCTTCGCCATTGACCGGCTTGAGCCTGGCCAGCACCTCGGCCGTGGTATCGGCACGAGGGTGCTCATCGGTATCGACCACCGTGTCGCCCTTCCTGCCCTTGATCACCACCGGGACGATCTCTTCGGCAAAGAAACCGGCTTGCTGCGCGGCAGCGGTGCGCTGCTGGCTGCGCAGGGCAAAGGCGTCCTGATCCTCGCGGCTGATGTCCCACTCGTCGCCGACGTTGTCGGCGGTCTGCGGCATGGCATCCACGCCATACATGTCCTTCATCTTCGGGTTGATAAAGCGCCAGCCGATGGTCGTGTCTTCGATCTTCTGGCTGCGGCCGAATGCGCTGTCGGCTTTGCCCATCACATAGGGTGCGCGGGACATGGACTCGACGCCGCCGGCGATGGCCAGCTCCAGTTCGCCGCAGGCGATGGTGCGAAAAGCGGTGCCCACCGCGTCCATACCTGAGGCGCAGAGACGGTTGAGCGTCACGCCCGGAACCGTCTCCGGCAGCCCGGCAAGCAGCGCGGCCATGCGTGCGACATTGCGGTTGTCCTCGCCGGCCTGGTTGGCGCTACCCATGAAGACTTCATCGACCGCCGCCGGGTCGAGACCGGGGTTGCGTTCGAGCAACGCCTTGAGCGGAATCGCTGCCAGGTCGTCGGCTCGCACGCCCGCCAGCGCGCCGCCGAAGCGGCCGATGGGCGTTCGTACGGCATCGCAGATGAATACGTCGCGGCTCATTCCTCACCTCCTGGCTGACCGTGGGCGGCGGCGGTGCGGGCCTCCAGCGCGCGCAGCGCCTGAAGCTCCTCGGCACGCGGCGCCTCGGTGGTTGTTACCTGCTCGGCGAAACGGATCGCCCAGCCGGTGTTCTCGACGACCTGCTCGCGCGTCACGCCCGGGTGCAGCGCGGTGACGACGAACTCGTGGGTGCCGACCTCCGGCTCCATGATGCACAGGTCAGTGATGATCGCCACCGGGCCCTTGCCAGGCAGCCCCAGTTGCTTGCGGTGCTCGCCGCCCTCGCCGAAGCCGACGGAGGTGATGAAGGCCAGCTTGTCGACGAAGGTGCGATGCGACTGCTTGAGGATGATCAGCACCTCCTTGGCGCTGCCGGCGATCTCCGGCGCCCCGCCGGCGCCGGGCAGGCGTACCTTGGGCTTGTGGTAATCACCGATCACCGTGGTGTTGATGTTGCCGTACTTGTCCACCTGTGCCGCGCCGAGAAAGCCCACATCGATGCGCCCTCCCTGCAGCCAGTAGCGGAAGATCTCGCCGGTGGGCACCACAGTGTCTGCGGTCTCGGCCAGTTCGCCGTCGCCGATGGACAGCGGCAGCACGGACGGCTTGGCACCGATCGGGCCGGATTCGTAGATCAGCACGACTTCAGGTGCATGGGTCAGGCGCGCCAGGTTGGCGGCCTTCGATGGCAGGCCGATGCCGACGAAACAGACGCTGCCGTTACCGAGGCGGCGGGCGGCGGCCACGGTCATCATTTCATTGGTGCTGTAGGCGCTCATCAGTTGGCCTCCTGCTGCTGGGCCAGCTTGCGTTGGAATTCGGCGAAGTCTTCGGTACCACGGATGTAGGTGTCGACCCAGGCGCTGAACGCCTCGCGGTCGCGGGCGATCGGGTCCCAGGCCTGATAGAAGCGGTTGTCGCGCTCGTAGTAGCCATGGGCATAGGACGGATGCGCACCGCCCGGGACGAGGCAGACCGCAGTCAGCGCCCAGGTGGGCAGCACACAGGCGTTCATCGGCGCATTGAGGTCGTCGACGATTTCCTCGACGGTCACGATGCAGCGTTTGGCGGCCAAGGCGGCCTCCTTCTGCACGCCAAGGATGCCCTGGATCAGCACGTTGCCCTTGCGGTCGGCCTTCTGCGCGTGGATCACGGTGACATCCGGGCGTACCGAAGGCACTGCAGCCAGCACCTCGCCAGTGAACGGGCAGGTAACCGATTTGATCAGCGGGTTGACCTTGGGCAGGTCGGAGCCGGCGTAGGCCCGCAGCACAGCGAATGGCAGGCCGGAAGCACCGGCGACGTAAGCGTTGGCGAGATCCGCGTGACTGTGCTCCTCGATCTCCAGCGGCTGCGGCCAGCCCTTCTCCACCGCGTCGCGCAGGCGGTGCAGCGAGCCGACCCCGGGGTTGCCGCCCCAGGAGAAGACCAGCTTCCTCGCGCAGCCGGCGCCGATCAACAGGTCGTAGACCAGGTCCGGGGTCATGCGTACCAGGGTCAGGTCCTTGCGGCCCTGACGCACGATCTCGTGGGCCGCGGCGGTGGGAATAAGGTGGGTAAAGCCTTCCAGGGCAACCGTGTCACCGTCCTGGATAAAGCGCTCGACGGCTTCGCGGAGCGTAAGGAGTTCAGCCATGAGTCGAATCTCGTGTTGTTTTCGGTACGCTGATTGCGTTGCGAAAACGGTAACGGTCCAACTCCCGGGCCACAATCCGATAATCGACATAGCGTTCGATTATCGAACGGATTAGCGTGCCATCCCCCGTTTTTATCTGCAACGTCCGCCTGGCCCCCGTCCCCGGCATCTCGACTAGGCGGACCGTATCATCAGTGGAACAGCCGCGTGCTCAGTTCGCGACTGGCTTCCAGCAACACCGGCAGGAAGCGCGTTTCCAGTTCCTGGCGCGAAACGCGGCCGGCATGGGTGCCGACGTTGAGTGCCGCCAGCACCTGCCCGGCGGAATCCTTCAGCGGCACCGCCAGCGAGCGCAGGCCCACTTCCAGCTCCTGATCGATGATGACCCAGCCCTGGTGGCGAATCTCGGCGATGTTCTGCCGCAGGGCCTCGGCCGTATGCAGGGTACGGCTGGTCTTGACCTGCAAGTCGGCGCGTTCGAGGTATTCGTCGAGGGCTGCATCGTCCAGCGCGGCCAGCAGGATACGGCCCATGGACGTGCAGTACGCCGGCAGCCGGCTGCCCACCGACAGATCCACCGAGATCAGCCGCTGCGGCGTGGCGGAGCGGGCGACATAGAGCACCTCGTCACCCTCCAGCGTGGCCATCGAACAGGCCTCGTGCAGCTGTTCACTGAGGCGGTCGAGGATCGGCTGCGCGGTCATCGCCAGCGGTGTGGAGGACAGGTAGGCGTGCCCCAGCGTCAACACCTTCGGCAGCAGCGAATAGGTGCGGCCGTCGGTGGTGACGTAACCGAGCTTCATCAGCGTATGCAGGCAGCGGCGTACGGCGGCGCGGGGGATTTCGGTGCGGTGGCTGATCTGCGCGATGGTCAGGTGACGCTTGCGCTCCTGGAACGCATGGATCACCGCCAGGCCACGGGCCAGCGACGTCATGAAGTTGGGATCGCCGGTCAGTGCCTCGATGCGCTTGGCAGGCGAAGCGACGATGGGCGGTGCCATCGGTGGTTGGAAAACGCGCGATTCGTCGGTCATGGCGGAAACCCCGGACAGCTGATGTAGGGCGATTATCGACACAGTGACCGATAATCGCCAATGCGGCTTTAGTGCAGCAGCCAGAGAAACAGGCTGATCGACAGGAAGGACAGCACCGTCGCGCTGACCACGGCGGCCGCGCAGCGTCCTTCCAGGCCGTAGCGTGCGCCAAGGATCGGATAGATGCTCAGCATCGGTGCCGCCGCCATGAGGATACCGGCCAGGCGCAGCTCCGGATCGTTCACCGGAAACAGCAGGAAGCACCCCATCACCAGCAGCGGATGCAGCAGCAACTTGCCCACTGCCAGCTGCGCCATGTCGGTATACAGTGCGCCGACCCGCAGGCCGTTGAGGCTGGCGCCGATGACGAACAGCGCCACCGGTGCGGAGGCCAGCGCCAGCATGTCGATGACCCGCATCATGACGGCCGGCGGGCGCAGCCCGAGCACCGCCAGCGTCAATCCCAGCGTGATCGCGATCAGCACCGGGTGGCGTACCAGGCTTTTCAGCGTGCCGCTCAGTGCTCGCCAGACGCCCGCGTCCGATTGCCGTCCGAGTTCGGTCAGCGTCAGCGCCAGCGGAATCATCAGCAGGTTCTCGATCATCATGCCCAGCGCGAGCGCCACCGCGGCCGGCGAGCCGACCACCATCACCACGATCGGATAGCCGACGAACCCGCTGTTGGAAACCGAACTGCCGAGTCCCGCCAACGCGCTGCCGCTCAGGCTGTCGCCCCGCACGCGGCGTGAGATGCCGTAGCCCAGGGCGAACGACGCCAGCGAGCCCAGGCCATAGGCGCACAGGTAGTTCCAGTTCAGCACCTGCTCCAGCGGCTGGTCGATCAGCGCCTTGATCACCAGCGCCGGCAGCGCGAAGGTGATGACGAAGCGCCCCATGCCCGCCGCCTGCTCGCGGCTGATCAGCTCGCTGCGACAGGCGAGAAAGCCGATACCGACGAGGATGAAGATGGGCGCGGTAATCCCGAGGATCGCGAGCATGGAAGTCTCGTCAGGCGGTCGGGGCATCGCCCGGTGGCAGCAAGCGCAACTGCTGCAACCGGCTGCGGGTGCGGGAGAAATCCACGTGGGCGCTTTCGCTCAGCAGCGCCGACAACGGCATTTCGCTCACCAGCAGCAACCGGTTGCCGTGGTCGTAGAGAATGTCCACCAGGTTGAGAAAGCGCTGTTGCACGTCGATGCCCTGCCCGTCGAGCGGAGGCACCCCGGACAACGCCAG
Organism: Stutzerimonas sp. Brlt_14; assembly: GCF_051948915.1. Classification (NCBI taxonomy): domain Bacteria; kingdom Pseudomonadati; phylum Pseudomonadota; class Gammaproteobacteria; order Pseudomonadales; family Pseudomonadaceae; genus Stutzerimonas; species Stutzerimonas sp. Brlt_14. Next base: position 45,076 of record NZ_JAYJLM010000005.1, on the reverse strand, counting down.
CGCATGGAACTCTTCGGCCAGCCAGAGGAAGTCGGCGCTGGCGCGTGGTTCGCGGCACAGCGTATCGAAATGCAGCCAGCCGCGCTCCGCCTCGCGGGCCAGCAGCGGCAGCGGACGACGGTTCACATCCAGCATCAGATCGTGCTCGGCAGCCTCGCCCAGGGGCAACAGCGCGGCGACCCGGGCGCCCTGCTCCGACTCCGGCGCGACCGCGTAATCTCCCCATCGGTAGTCGCCGCGCAGGCGGTAATCCTCACCGCCATCGAGTTGCAGCACCTGGAAGCGCCGCTCGAGCAGTGCGATGGCCGGCTTGAACCGGTCGCGATACAGCGGGTTGGGGCACAGCCCGGCCGGTGGATAGTTGGACGTGCATACCAGCCCGACACCGGCCTGCACCAGGTGCTGCAGCAGCCGGCCGAGCAGCATGGCGTCGCCGATGTCATGCACATGGAATTCGTCGAAGCACAGCAGCCGGCTCTGCCCGGCGATCTCGGCGGCGATCAGTTGCAGCGGATCGGGCTGGCCGGTGATCTCCTGCAGGCGCAGCTGCACCTCGTGGAGAAAGGCATGGAAATGCACGCGGCGCTTGCTCGTCACCGGGGCTGCGGCAAAGAAGGCGTCCATGACGAAGCTCTTGCCGCGGCCGACGCCGCCCCACAGGTAGACGCCGGAGGACGGCGCGCGCAACCAGCTGCTGCGGCCACGCAGCCAGCGCTCGAGCCAGCCGGCGAGCTGGTCGATCGCGCGCTGCTGTGCCGGGTCGGCACGGTAGCCACGGGCCTGCAGGGCATCGGCAAACCGTTGCTGGATATGCGGGGCAACCCGCTCGCTGGTTACGCCCGCGACGGCGCTGAGCTCAGAAGTCAAAGAAAACCGTTTCCGCCTCGCCCTGGAGATGAATGTCGAAACGATACGCCAGTTTGCCGTCGACCTCGCAGCGTCGGGCGATCAGCGTCTCGCGCCGATGGGTCCATTCGATCAGGTTCAGCACCGGATCGGCGGCATTGGCCTGCGCCTCATCATCGAAGTAGATGCGCGTGTGCAGGTGGATGTTGATCCCGCGGGCGAACAGCGACACGTTGATGTGCGGCGCCATCGGTATCCCGGCGCGGTTCTTCACCACACCCGGCTTGACCGTACGAAGGGTCCACTCGCCGGCATCGAAGGTGGTGGCGGTACGGCCGAAGCTGTTGAACGACTGCTCCGGATCGAAACGCGGCTGATACCGGCCGGTGCTGTCGGCCTGCCAGAACTCGAGAAACGAATCGCGCACCAGATGGCCGCTGCCATCGTAGACGCTGCCCAGCAGCAGAATGTGCTCACCTGACGCGTCCGGCCTGGCCATCTCGTTCCAGATTTCCTGTTCGCGGGTCGGGTTGCCGGCGGCAGCCGGCGCCAGGCCGATGTGCACATAGGGGCCGGCCGTCTGCGAGGGGGTCTCCGGCAGCAGTTCAAGGGGCATGTCAGAGCCTCCTCAGCGGTTCTCGAAATGGGTCTTGCGCTGCCCGCGCAGCACGATATCGAAGCGATAGGCCAGGCAATCCATGGGATTGGCGTTGCCCATGTCGAGCCTGGCGATCAGCGTCTGCACCGCGGCGGGGTTGGCGATGGTCTTGACGATCGGGCACAGCGGGATCAGCGGATCGCCTTCGAAATACAGCTGGGTGATCAACCGCGTGGAGATCGATGGGCCGCTGACCGAGACGTGGATGTGCGAGGGCCGCCAGTCGTTCGGCCCGTTGCGCCAGGGATACGGACCCGGCTTGATCGTGCGAAAGATGTAGGTGCCTTCGCTATCGGTCAGCGTACGACCGACACCGCCGAAGTTCGGGTCGAGCGGCGCCACGTAGCGATCGTTTTTGTGCCGGTAGCGCCCGCCGGCATTGGCCTGCCACATCTCCACCAGCGTGTTGGAAATCGGCTTGCCGTACTGGTCCATGACCCGTCCGGAGACGATGATCCGCTCGCCGATGGGCAAGCCACCATGGTTGAAGTTGAGCAGCAGATCGTTGTCATGATCGCCGAACTTCAGGTGCGAGAAATCCGGGCCGGTGGTTTCGGACAGCGATGCGGGGATGCTGATCAGCGCCTGACGTGGCGACCGGGCTACGGAGGTCCTGTAGTCGGGCGTTAGCGCCGCCGGATGCCAGGTGCGATCACGGGCGACGAACAGGCGGGTGTCCGGTTCGGACATGGCAGGCTCCTTTCTTGTCGTTGGGCACGAAGCCTTCAAGGCGGAGCCAGTGTGCGACAGCCTGCCGCAGGCCGAAATTGAAAAGAACGGGCCGATCCATAACCCAGGGGTTATGGATTGCGGTAAACCACCGCTGCTTCACGCAGCGCCTCGCAGCACCACTGCATGGCCAGGGTGGGCGGCAGCGATGGGTTGCTGCAGATGCCCACCGAGCCGCCGGGCTCCTTCAAACCCAGGTCCAGCTCCACCAGCTCTCCGCAGGCGAGGTCCTGGCGCACCGCATCCAGTGGCGCAACCCAGACGGCATCGCTGTCGAGCACGTAGCGACGGCTCAACGCGACGGACAGCGTTTCCAGGCGCCGCGGCGGCGCAGCGATGCCCAGCTGCATGAACAGGCTGTCCGCCGAGCGCCGGATGCTGGTGCCGGCCAGCGGCAGCACCACCGGATAATCGCCCAGCTGCCCGGCGCCGGCGCCTAGCAGTGCATGGTCCGGGCGCACCACCAGCGTCATGGACTCGCTATAGAGGTGCTCGAAACTGAGCCCCTCGATCTGCGGATTGTCGGTGACCCGGCCGATCACCAGGTCCAGTTCGCCGCTGCGCAGCTGGCCCAGCAGGTATGCGCCCGGCCCCGTGGCAACGCTCACCACCAGCGCCGCATGCTGGGCATGCAGCCGACGCACCACATCGGGCAGTAACGCGCTTTCCACCGTGGACAGCACACCCAGGCGCACCATTCCGGCCTCATGCTCGCCCGCTCGCAGGCTGCGCACGCCTTCACGCAGCGCCTGCACGCTCGGCCCGGCGTAGCGCAGGAAGGCACTGCCGGCGGCCGTCAGGCGGACGCCGGTCTTGCTGCGCTCGAACAGGCTGGTGCCAAGTAGCGCCTCGAGTTCCTTCAAGGTCTTGGAGATCGCTGGCTGGCTCACCGCGAGTGTTTCGGCGGCGCGCGCCAGACTGCCCTGCCGGGATATTTCCAGAAAGCAGAGCAGATGACGGTACTTGATTCGGTTATCGATGTTCACCGGAGCCCCCGTTGGCGGTGCCGGTCGATTGTAGCCTCAGCGGGTCACGGCGCTGTGCATCCATATCGCAGCAGACTCGAACCGAGACGCAAAGAGGGCATCTACTGAAAGGGTGGATGGCCTACGGAGGAAAACGATGAACGTGACCCGCGGAGTGGTCTGGCTGGCGCGCAGCGGCTATGCAGCGCGTGGCCTGGTGTATGTGATCGTCGGATTCTTCGCCGTCATGGCCGCACTGGGCTCGGGAGACACCGTGGACACCCGCGGCGCCGTGCAGCAGCTGCTCGGGCAGCCCTTCGGTGCCGTGCTGCTCTGGCTGGTGGTGATCGGCCTGCTGGCCCATGTGGCTTGGCGCCTGACACAAGGCATCGGCGATACCGACCGGCACGGTCGCGATGCCAAGGGCCTGCTGGTGCGCACGGGGCTGGTCAGCAGCGGCGTGGTGAATCTGTTGCTCGCGCTGTTCACCCTGAGCCTGCTGGTGAGCGGCCTGGACCGTTTCGCCGAGGGCGGCGGCGGTTCCGGAAGCGACAGCACCGACAGCCTGATGCGGCTGCTGGGCCTGGAACATTCGCACTGGCTGATCTGGGCGATCGCGCTGATCCCGCTCGGCGTCGGCATCGCCCACCTGATCAAGGCATGGCGCGCGCATTTCGAGCGCTACTTCCGGTGCGACGAGGGCACCATGCGCCTGGTTCGGCCCGTCTCGCGTATCGGCCTGGCTGCACGTGGCTGTTCCTTTCTGATCATTGCCGGGCTGCTGTTCATGGGTGGCAGCCGTTACGAACCGACCGACCCACCCGGCCTCAAGGAAGCGCTGGAAGCGCTGCAGGGCATGCCCGCCGGTGGCGCGCTGCTGCTGGCAATCGGCGTCGGCCTGCTGGCCTTCGCCGTGTACAGCTTCGCCGAAGCGCGCTGGCGGCGGATCGATTTGTCCGAGGTGATGGATTGAGCAGGATTGGCGGTGGGCGGGCGGGATGCCTTACGCCTTGAATCGGATCGACCGTAGCGGTGGGCTGAAGCCCACCCTACGCAGGATTGGCATGACGGTTCTGCATGGCCGCTTGTTTGTAGGGTGGGCTTCAGCCCACCACGCGCGCGCACCCACTCCGGTCATCAACCGGCGTGGTAATCCGCATCCGCCTCTTCAAAGCGCTTGACGATGCTCGGCGCCGGCTCGGCGCCCAGCTTGCTCACCACCACGATGGCAATACTGGCGAGGATGAAGCCCGGGATGATTTCGTACAGGCCCAGGCCAATGAACTCCTTCCACACCACCACGGTGACCGCGCCCACCAGCATGCCGACCAGCGCGCCGTTGCGGGTCATGCGCTTCCACAGCAGCGAGATCAGCACCACCGGACCGAACGCGGCACCGAAGCCGGCCCAGGCGTAGGACACCAGACCCAGCACCTTGCTCTCGGGGTTGGAGGCGATGCCGATGGCGATCAGGGCAATCAGCAGCACCATGCCTCGGCCGACCCACACCAGTTCGGTCTGCGAGGCATGCTTGCGCAGCATGGCCTTGTAGAAGTCCTGGGTCAGCGCACTGGAGCTGACCAAGAGTTGCGCACTGAGGGTGCTCATCACCGCCGCCAGCACGCCGGAGAGGATGATGCCGGCCACCCAGGGGTTGAACAGGATCTTCACCAGCTCCATGAACACCCGCTCGCCGTTCTGGCTCACCGCACCGGCCTGGTCCGGGTGATCGGCGAAGTAGGCGATGCCGAGGAAACCCACCGCTACGGCACCGGCCAGCGTCAGGATCATCCAGGTCATGCCGATGCGACGGGCGTTGGGGATGGTCTTGATCGAGTCGGCGGCCATGAAGCGCACCAGGATGTGCGGCTGGCCGAAGTAGCCCAGGCCCCAGGCCAGCAGCGAGATGATGGCGACGAAGGACAGCCCGCGGAACATGTCGAAGTTGGCCGGGTTCTGCGCCTCGATGGTGGCCATCACGGTGCCCATGTCACCGAGGGCGAGGATGACGAACAGCGGCGTGATCAGCAGCGCGAAGATCATCAGCGTGGCCTGCACGGTGTCGGTCCAGCTCACCGCCAGGAAGCCGCCGATGAACACATAAAGGATGGTCGCCGCAGCGCCGACCCACAGTGCGTATTCGTAGGGCATGCCGAAGGTGGACTCGAACAGCCGCGCGCCGGCCACCACGCCCGAGGCGCAGTAGATGGTGAAGAACACCAGGATCACCAGCGCGGAGAAGATCCGCAGCATGCGGCTCTCGTCCTCGAAGCGGTGCGAGAAATAGTCCGGCAGGGTCAGCGCGTTGTGGTTGTGCTCGGTGTGCACGCGCAGGCGACCGGCGACGAACAGCCAGTTGAGCCAGGCGCCGATGATCAGGCCGATGGCGATCCAGCTTTCCGACAGGCCGGCGACGAAGATCGCGCCGGGCAGGCCCATCAGCAACCAGCCGCTCATGTCCGAGGCACCGGCCGACAGCGCGGTGACGAAGCTGCCGAGGCTGCGCCCACCGAGGATGTAGTCGGAGAAGTTCTTGGTGGCACGGTAGGCGATGAAGCCGATCAGGATCATCGCGGCGATGTAGACCACGAAAGTGATCAGAGTGGGGGTGCTGACGTTCATGGGACTTGTTTTCCTTGTGTGTCCTGACGCTCCGCCCGCCGAGCCCGGCCGCGGAACCATCGAGGGGCGCAAGGATAGCGCGTCGCCCGCCTGCGTGCGCGTGACCGCCAGGTTCTCCAGGAGCGCAGCGCCGCCGCTATAACGAAAAAGGGCCGGCAAACGGTGCCAGCCCTTTTGGCGCAATCACCGTGTCGTCAGAACGCCAGGCGCACGCCTACGGTCAGGTTGCGACCGGGCAACAGCACCTCATCCTTGATGAACGAGGTGTGCTGACGGGCCTTCTCGTCCAGCAGGTTGTTCGCCTTGAGATAGAGCAGGTAGTCGGTCTGGCTCAGCGAGCCGCTGTAGCCGAGGCTGGCACCGAGCATGTTGTAGCCGCCGGTTTCGGTTTCGTAGTCGGCCAGGTCGTCCTGACGCTGCACGCGATAGAACTCCAGTTGACCATTGAGCGCCGGGGTAAAGCTCTGGTCCAGCCGCACGCCGAGGCGATCGGCGGGAATGCGCGGCAGGTCGCCACCGTCCCCGCGAAGCTTGCCGCGCACGTGGTCGCCGAACAGAGTGAACGCGGTGGCGTCGGTGGCCTGGAAGCGCACCTCCCCTTCCGCGCCGGTGAGCACGGCGTCCTGCTGGCGGTATTCGATCTCGCGGTAACCGCCGCCGATGTCGTTGCCGGTGTCCGCGGCATAGATGAAGTCATCCACCTCGTTGCGGAAAACGCTGAGGCTGAAGGTGGTACGGCCGGCGAACTTGCGCAGGGTGACCTCGGCGTTGTGGGAGGTTTCCTCTTTCAGATCGACGTTACCCAGCTCGACGGTGCGGGTCGCCGCATGCGGGCCGTTGGCGTAGAGCTCCTCGGCACTGGGCAGGCGCTGCGAACGGGTCAGCGAGAAGCCCAGCGAGTACTGCGGAGCGAAGGTCCAGACCGCGCCGGCGGACATCGAAGTGCCACTGTGGTCGGTATCCGGGCGGCCATCGGCATCGATGTCCTGCCATTCGTGACGCAGGCCGAGTTCGTAGCGCCAGGCGCCGGCGGTGTATTCCTCCAGCAGGAACAGACCGTGGTTGCGGGTCAGCGTCTGCGGCACGTAGGCCTCCTCGCCGAGGGCTTCGAAGTCGCGACGCAGGGTCTGTGCCCCGAGCACGCCGCGCCAGCCGAACAGCGGCTGATGGGTCAGCTCCAGGCGGGCATCGGTGGCGTCGTTGTTGAAGCGAGTGCCCACTTCCCCGCCTTCGATCTCCTTGTGCTGGTAATCGCTGTGGCCGACACGCAGCCGTGCCAGTTCAAAGCCCGGCAGCGGATCGCTCAGCTCGCCGCGCAGATCCCAGCGCTTCTGCCGCATGTCGACGTAGGGCACGCTGCCGTGTTCGTGGTCGTGATCATGGTCGTCGTCATCGTCATCGTGGCCGCCGCAATGCCAGTCGCTGCCGTGCGTGTGGCAATCGGCGTGCTCGTGGGCCAGCAGCCCGTAGCGGTTGTTCTGCTCACCGTAGGCGGCGCCGATGTAGCCACGCTCGCCGATGAAGCTGGCGCCCAGGTTGAAGCTGTCGGTGTCGTTGTAGGAGCCTTCCTGCTTGTTCGGCGAGCCGGGGATTTCATAGGGGTCGGCCTGACGCTTGGTACCCTCGGCGCGGACGGCGAAGTTGCCGCTGCCGGCAGTGATACCGAACACCCCGGCACCTTCGTTGGCGACGCTGTTGGCGCGTAGCTCCAGCTCGCCTTCGTAGCCTTTCTCCGGGACGCGGGTGGGTATCTTCTTGTCGATCACGTTGACTACCCCGCCGATGGCGCCGCCACCGTAGAGCAGGGTCGCCGGCCCCTTGAGCACCTCGATGCGCTCGGCCAGCAAGGGCTCGCTGGTCACCGCGTGGTCGGGGCTGATGGTGGAAGCGTCGAGCAGTTCGACGCCATCGCTCAGCACCTTGACCCGGGCGCCATCCAACCCGCGGATCACCGGACGTGCCGCGCCGGCGCCGAAGCTGCTGGAGCGCACGCCCGGCAAGCTTTCCAGGGTTTCGCCCAGTGTCGCTTCACGGCGCAGCACCAGCTCATCGTTTTCCATCACGGCGACCGGGGTGGTCATCTCATGGCTCTGCTTGGCCAGGCCGCTGGCGCTGACCACGACGGATTGCAGTTCGACCGGATCGGCGGCCCAGGCAGCCGGAACCAGAGCCAGGCTGATCGCCCAGACCAGGGGATGACGCTTCAGTTTCATGTGATTCTCCAGACAGTGGCGGTTGCCTTCCGAGGCAACCGAAGAGGCTGTGCGCCGGCATCGGGACACGAGCACCGGCATGCGGGGCGAGAATCTAACATGTTATATCGTAACGTTTCAGTCTGTTTTTCCCTGGCAGGCACAACCGATGCCACTCGTACGTGGTCCAAACGAAGAGGCCGTGCGAGCCGCGTGCGGCTCTGGATTGCTTCGGGAGGTAGATCATGACCGTCGACATCGACACCACCACCGGCACCTGCTGCGTGGTCATCAACGGCAACACGCACCGCAGCGCCCTGATGGACGTGCGCATCACCACCGATCCGGAGGCACGCATGTCGGTGATGAACATCGACGGCACCAGCATCCATGTGCCGGAGGACGAAGCCGAACATCTGATAGCCGCCGGCGCGGTGGACGATCGCTCCAATCTGGTGGCGGACGACTAGGCTCAGGCCAGAAAACAAAAACCCCGGCTAGCCGGGGTTTTCGCCATTTGGTGTGCGAGTCGGTGGCGATCCATCCGGGCGGGCTCAAATGGGGCCTGCCTTGCCAACCTCTATCCGCGCAGCGAGCGCGCACCCACTCCGGTCATCAACCGGCGTGGTAATCCGCGTCGGCTTCCTCGAAGCGCTTGACGATGCTCGGGGCCGGCTCGGCGCCCAGCTTGCTCACCACCACGATGGCAATACTGGCGAGGATGAAGCCCGGGATGATTTCGTACAGGCCCAGGCCAATGAACTCCTTCCACACCACCACGGTGACCGCGCCCACCAGCATGCCGACCAGCGCGCCGTTGCGGGTCATGCGCTTCCACAGCAGCGAGATCAGCACCACCGGACCGAACGCGGCACCGAAGCCGGCCCAGGCGTAGGACACCAGACCCAGCACCTTGCTCTCGGGGTTGGAGGCGATGCCGATGGCGATCAGGGCAATCAGCAGCACCATGCCTCGGCCGACCCACACCAGTTCGGTCTGCGAGGCATGCTTGCGCAGCATGGCCTTGTAGAAGTCCTGGGTCAGCGCACTGGAGCTGACCAAGAGTTGCGCACTGAGGGTGCTCATCACCGCCGCCAGCACGCCGGAGAGGATGATGCCGGCCACCCAGGGGTTGAACAGGATCTTCACCAGCTCCATGAACACCCGCTCGCCGTTCTGGCTCACCGCACCGGCCTGGTCCGGGTGATCGGCGAAGTAGGCGATGCCGAGGAAACCCACCGCTACGGCACCGGCCAGCGTCAGGATCATCCAGGTCATGCCGATGCGACGGGCGTTGGGGATGGTCTTGATCGAGTCGGCGGCCATGAAGCGCACCAGGATGTGCGGCTGGCCGAAGTAGCCCAGGCCCCAGGCCAGCAGCGAGATGATGGCGACGAAGGACAGCCCGCGGAACATGTCGAAGTTGGCCGGGTTCTGCGCCTCGATGGTGGCCATCACGGTGCCCATGTCACCGAGGGCGAGGATGACGAACACCGGGGTGATCAGCAGCGCAAAGATCATCAGCGTGGCCTGTACGGTGTCGGTCCAGCTCACAGCCAGGAAGCCGCCGATGAACACATAGAGGATAGTCGCCGCCGCGCCGACCCACAGTGCGTACTCGTACGGCATGCCAAAGGTGGACTCGAACAGTCGCGCACCGGCGACCACGCCCGAGGCGCAATAGATGGTGAAGAACACCAGAATCACCAGCGCGGAGAAGATCCGCAGCATGCGGCTCTCGTCCTCGAAGCGGTGCGAGAAGTAATCCGGCAGCGTCAGCGCGTTGTGGTTGTGCTCGGTGTGCACACGCAAACGCCCGGCGACGAAGATCCAGTTGAGCCAGGCGCCGACGATCAGGCCGATGGCGATCCAGCTTTCCGACAGACCAGCGACGAAGATCGCGCCGGGCAGGCCCATCAGCAGCCAGCCGCTCATGTCCGAGGCGCCCGCCGACAACGCGGTGACGAAGCTGCCGAGGCTGCGCCCGCCGAGGATGTAGTCGGAGAAGTTCTTGGTGGCGCGGTAGGCGATGAAGCCGATCAGGATCATCGCGGCGATGTAGATCAGAAAGGTGATCAGCGTGGGTGTACTGACGCTCATTGTGAATCCCTCGTTAGTTGTTGTTCGGCGGAGCGCGAGCGAACCCGCGTGCCACCTTGGCAGAGGGCGATGGCGAAAGCGGCCATCACCGGCGACAGGCCCAACCCGGGCCCGTCAGTGGCGGAAGAGCGTCCGCCAACTGTCCAATTTGTTGTTGTACGCCGGCTGCCGGGACAGCCGGGTTGATGTCATGCGCGGGTTGCGGCCGAAGCCAGCCCCCGCGGTTACACGCCGACGCCCCTGCGGGCGTCAATCCGCTCAGTCGTCGCCGAGCGACAGCAGCGAGGCGTTGCCGCCCACCGCCGTGGTGTTGGTCGAGGTGGTGCGCTCGTTGGCGAAGCGCAGCAGGTAGCTCGGGCCGCCCGCCTTCGGGCCGGTGCCGGACAGGCCACAGCCCCCGAACGGTTGCACGCCCACCACCGCACCGATCTGGTTGCGGTTGACGTAAAGGTTGCCGACCCGCGCCAGATGCTCGATGCGTTCGGCGGTTTCCTCGTTGCGGCTGTGCACACCGAGCGTCAGGCCGTAGCCGGTGCCATTGATCGCCGCGACGACCTTTTCCAGGTCCGCCGCGTCGTAGCGCGCCACATGCAGCACGGGGCCGAAATGCTCCTTCTTCAGCTGGTGAATGCCGTCGATCTCGAAGGCCACCGGCGCCACGAAATGGCCGTTGAGCCCCTCCGGCAATCGGGCTTCGGCGATCAAGCGCCCTTCGCTCTTGAGCTGCTGGATATGCGCCAGCAGGCCTTCGCGCGCCTCCTGATCGATCACCGGGCCGATGTCGTTCTCGCGCAGATGGGTCGGCCCCACCCGCAGCTCGGCCATGGCACCCTTGAGCAGCTCGATCACGCGGTCGGCGATATCACGCTGCACGTAAAGCACGCGCAACGCCGAGCAACGCTGGCCGGCACTGGTGAAGGCCGAACCGACCGCGTCCTTGATCACCTGCTCGGGCAGCGCGGTGGAGTCGACGATCATCGCGTTCTGCCCGCCGGTCTCGGCGATCAGCGTGGCGATGGCGCCCTCCTTCTCGGCAAGCTGGCGATTGATGATGCGCGCCGTGTCGGTGGAACCGGTGAAGCACACACCGACCACCCGCGGATCGCGACAGAACACGCCGCCCAGGGTGGCGCCATCGCCCGGCAGGAAGGCGATTGCCTCCTTCGGCAGGCCGGCTTCGAACATCAGCTCCAGCGCACGGGCGGCGATCAGGCTGGTCTGCTCGGCCGGCTTGGCCAGCACGGTGTTGCCGGCCACCAGGGCCGCGCTGATCTGACCGAGGTAGATGGCCAGCGGGAAATTCCACGGGCTGACGCAGACGAACACGCCGCGGCCTTCATGGAACAGCTCGTTGCGCTCGCCGGTCGGGCCTTTCAGCTCTTCGCGGCCGAGCTTCAGGCGTGCCTGCTGGGCGTAGTAGCGGCAGAAATCCACCGCCTCGCGCACCTCGTCGATGCCATCCTGCAGCGACTTGCCGGCTTCCACCGTACACAGCGCCATCAGCTCGGCACGGTGTTTTTCCAGCAGATCGCCGAGACGCTCAAGCACCGCCGCGCGGCTCTCCACGGGTGTCGCGTTCCAGGTCGGCCAGTAGGCGGCCAGCCGCTCGACCGCGTGGCGTGCCTGCTCGGCGCTGGCGAACTGGGCCTGGCCGACGACCTTGTTCAGGTCATAGGGGCAGCGTACCTCGGACGGCGTACCGGCCAGGGTTTGCCCGCCGATCACCGGCGCGGCCTGCCATTGACGATCGAGGAAAGGTTGATAGGCGCTGGCCAGTTCGTTCCATTGTTGTTGGATGTTCATGTTGATCCCTTGGGAGTTCTTGCGATTGCCGTACAAGGCCGGCGGCAGCGGAATGCGCGGGTTGCCCAGCGCGGCGAACCTGCGCAGCTGGCTAACCGGGTGATCGATCAGCGACTCGACCGGCACGCGCGGATCGACCAGCTGATGGACGAAGGACGAATTGGCACCGTTCTCCAGCAGGCGGCGCACCAGATAGGGCAGCAGGTCCTTGTGGGCGCCGACCGGCGCATAGATGCGCACGTTCTTGCGGTACTTCTCGATCACCGTGTCGTACAGCGCATCGCCCATGCCGTGCAGGCGCTGAAACTCGAATTCGCGCGGCTGCGCCGCCCGCTCGGCCATGTCCAGGATGCAGCTGACGGTATGCGCGTTGTGGCTGGCGAACTGTGGGTAGATCACGCCGCGGGTGTGCTCGGAGAGCAGGTAGCGGGCGCAGGCGAGGTAAGACGTATCGGTGCCTTCCTTGCGGGTATAGACCGGGTAACCGTCCAGCCCCTGGACCTGGCACTGCTTGATCTCGCTGTCCCAGTAGGCGCCCTTGACCAGGCGCAGCGGAATGCGCGCGCCCAGCTCGCGGCCCAGCAGTGTCAGCCAGACAAGCACCGGCAGGCAGCGCTTGGAATAGGCCTGGATGACCAGGCCGAACTCGCCCCAGCCGGCGATAGCCGGATCACGCATGAGCTTCTCGAACAGTTCGAGCGACAGCTCCAGGCGGTCGGCCTCCTCGGCATCGATAGTGATACCGACATCCAGGCGGCGGGCCAGGATGGCTAGCTCGCGGACGCTGGCGAACAGCTCGTTGAGCACCCGCTCGCGCTGAGCGACTTCGTAGCGCGGGTGCAGCGCCGACAGCTTGATCGACACCGAAGGTCGTGGCCCCGGCCCGACCTGCGGCTCGGCGCCCACGGTTTCCACGGCCTGGCGGTAGTCGGCCATGTACTTTGCGGCGTCTTCAGCGGTCAGCGCGGCCTCGCCGAGCATGTCGAAGGAATAGGTGTAGCCCTTCTCCCGCTCCGGTCGGCCGTTCTTAAGGGCTTCTGCGATGGTGCGACCGAGCACGAACTGCTTGCCCATCAGCTTCATGGCCTGGTTCATCGCGGCGCGGATCACTGGCTCGCCGGAGCGTTTGAGCAGGCGGCCGATGACGTTCTTCGGCCGGCCGTCGGCAGTCTCCGGATCGACCACCTTGCCGGTCATCACCAGGCCCCAGGCAGCGAAGTTGACCAACACGTTGTCGCTCTGGCCCAGGTGGCGCTCCCATTCGGCGGCGTTGAGCTTGTCGCGGATCAGCGCATCGGCGGTCGCCGCGTCCGGTACGCGCAGCAGCGCTTCGGCCAGGCACATCAGCATCAGCCCTTCCTGGGTATCGAGGCTGTACTGGCGCAGCAGGGCATCAAGGGTGTCGACCGCGTTGTCACGAGCGCGCACGGCTTCGATCAGCGTGCGCGCTCGTTCGCGAATGGCGGCGATGCCCGCCTCGCCCGGATCGGCGAGCTGCAGCAGTTCGGTGAGATAGGCGGCCTCGTCAACGCTGTAGTTGGCGCTGATGGCGGGATAGAATTCTGCTGCTGTCTGGTTGGCGAAGGCGCCATCCAGCACGTGACCGGCCTTGAACATGCGCCGCTCCTCTTTTGAGTTGTGTCTGCTTATAGGTCTAGTCCACGGCCGGGCTGATGATGCAGCACAAGACGATGAGCCAGGTCGGGAAGCGGAATGTAGGGTCAGCGCGTCGAGCCGTTCTTACGCAAAACTACGGAAGTTTTGCGAAAAACTCCGATAGGGGAAGGCGGAAAAGCTGTGGTAACAAAAGCGCACCAGGATGGCGCAGGAATATCTGCGTAATCACTGACCGGCGCGAAAACAGGGCGATCCAGGGCCGATCAGCGATCCGACTTGCGCAGCCCGCGAGGGGTCAGGCCGAGGTAGCGGCGGGTGGCCGTGGTCAATGCGCTCTGACTGGAGAAGCCGCACTCCTCGGCGATGCGCACTAAGGGCAGCGGCGTCTCGCGCAGCAGGCGCGCGGCGCGATCGAGGCGGGCCTTGAGCAGGTACTGGTGCGGGGTGAGGCCGACGCTGTCCTTGAACTGGGCGTGAAAATGGCTGGGGCTCAGGCAGACCACCTGGGCCAGCTCGGCGACCGTGATGCGCCGCGCCAGATTGCTCTGGATGTGGCTGTCCAGTCGCTGCAGATCCAGCGGGCCGGCCGGGCGCTGCTGGGCTTCGCCGAAAAGCCGCAGGTGCAGCGCCCGTAACAGCACGCCACCCAGCGCGCGGGCCAGCAGCGGATCGCTGCCGTAGCGCGCCAGCTCGGCACCGGCGTACGCCAACAGGTTCTGGAAGTCGGCATCCAGCGCCGGATAGCGCGGCGCCTCGAACAGGCGCGCCAGCAGTTCGGGATCTTCGGTGCCGACTTCCTGCTCATCCAGGTCGATGATCAGCATGCGGTTGTCGCCCATGCCGGCGAAACCATGATCGGCATCCCCCGGCACCAGGCAGGCGCGCATCCGGCACACCTCCCCGCCCGAGCCGTTGACCTCGAATTCCGCACGACCGGCCAGCGACATCACCAACTGGTGATAGTCGTGGGCGTGCTGGTGAGTCTGGTCATCCAGGCGAAGCAGACGGGCATTGAGCATGTGGGCACCTGAGGTTGGCAGCCGTCGCCGTTGATGAAAGACGCCGGCCAGTGCGCACTCTACCTAACGCCGGGGAAGGTGCCCACCCCGCGGCCGGGATTGAAATCATCCGGGGCACTACCCATCTAAGGAGCACGTATTCGCAACGGGTGCCGCATGAACGACGACATCAATCAGGATCAGGAAATCATCTCCAACGGCCTCGTGCTGCCTGACCAGCAGCAGCCGGACAAGCTCTACATCATCCCGGTGCACAACCGGCCGTTTTTCCCGGCTCAGGTGTTGCCGGTCATCGTCAATGAAGATCCCTGGGCCGAGACCCTGGAGCGCGTGGCCAAGACGCCGCACCAGCGGGTGGCGTTGTTCTTCGTCGACTCGCCGGTGCTGGACATGGCCACCTTCGACCCGGACAGCCTGCCGGAACATGGCACCATGGTCCGCGTACACCACGCCTCGCAGGAGGGTGGCAAGCTGCAGTTCGTCGCCCAGGGCCTGGCGCGGGTGCGCATCCGCGGCTGGCTGCGGCGCAAGCCGCCGTATCTGGTGGAAGTCGATTACCCGAAGAGCGACGAGGACCCGCGCGACGAGGTCAAGGCCTACGGCATGGCGCTGATCAACGCGATCAAGGAGCTCTTGCCACTCAATCCGCTGTACAGCGAGGAGCTGAAGAACTACCTCAATCGCTTCAGCCCCAACGACCCGTCGCCGCTGACCGACTTCGCCGCCGCGCTGACCACCGCGCCGGGCGCCGAACTGCAGGAAGTACTGGACACCGTGCCGGTCTTGAAGCGTATGGAAAAGGTGCTGCCACTGCTGCGCAAGGAAGTCGAGGTCGGCAAGCTGCAGAAGGAGCTCACCGGCGAGGTCAATCGCAAGATCGGCGAGCGCCAGCGCGAGTTCTTCCTCAAGGAACAGCTGAAGATCATCCAGCGCGAGCTGGGCATCACCAAGGACGACAAAAGCGCCGACGCCGACGAGTTCCGCGCGCGCCTGGAAGGCAAGGTGGTGCCACCGGCCGCGCAGAAGCGCATCGACGAGGAACTGAACAAGCTGTCGATCCTAGAGACCGGCTCGCCGGAATACGCCGTCACCCGCAACTACCTGGACTGGGCCACCGCCCTGCCCTGGGGGGTCTACGGCAAGGACAAGCTCGACCTCAAGCGCGCGCGCAAGGTGCTCGACAAGCATCACGCCGGACTCGACGACATCAAGAACCGTATCCTCGAGTTTCTCGCCGTCGGCGCCTTCAAGGGCGAGATCGCCGGTTCCATCGTGCTGCTGGTCGGCCCGCCGGGCGTGGGCAAGACCAGCATCGGCAAGTCCATCGCCGAATCCCTCGGCCGGCCGTTCTACCGTTTCAGCGTCGGCGGCATGCGCGACGAGGCGGAGATCAAGGGCCACCGCCGTACCTACATCGGCGCCCTGCCCGGCAAGCTGGTGCAGGCGCTCAAGGATGTCGAAGTGATGAACCCGGTGATCATGCTCGACGAGATCGACAAGCTCAGCAGCAGCTACCAGGGCGATCCAGCCTCGGCGCTGCTGGAGACCCTCGACCCGGAGCAGAACGTCGAATTCCTCGACCATTACCTGGACCTGCGCCTGGACCTGTCCAAGGTGCTGTTCGTCTGCACGGCCAACACGCTGGACTCGATCCCCGGCCCGCTGCTCGACCGCATGGAAGTGATCCGCCTGTCCGGCTATATCGCCGAAGAGAAGCTGGCCATCGCCAAGCGCCACCTGTGGCCGAAGCTGTTGGACAAGACCGGCGTGCCGAAGGAGCGCCTGGCCATCAGCGACAGCGCCTTGAAGGC
Source organism: Stutzerimonas sp. Brlt_14 (assembly GCF_051948915.1). Taxonomy (NCBI): domain Bacteria; kingdom Pseudomonadati; phylum Pseudomonadota; class Gammaproteobacteria; order Pseudomonadales; family Pseudomonadaceae; genus Stutzerimonas; species Stutzerimonas sp. Brlt_14. The sequence continues at coordinate 28,714 of NZ_JAYJLM010000005.1, read as the reverse complement.
GGTGATCGAAGGCTATGCCCGCGAGGCCGGTGTACGCCAGCTGGAAAAGCAGCTGGGCAAACTGGTGCGCAAGGCGGTGGTCAAGCTGCTGGAAGATCCGCAAGCGGTGCTGAAGATCACGCCGAAGGATCTCGAAAGCTACCTCGGCAAACCGGTGTTCCGCAGCGAGCAGGTGCTCTCCGGCGTCGGCGTGATCACCGGCCTCGCCTGGACCAGCATGGGCGGCGCCACGCTGCCGATCGAGGCGACGCGCATCCATACGCTCAACCGCGGCTTCAAGCTCACCGGCAAGCTCGGCGACGTGATGAAGGAATCGGCGGAGATCGCCTACAGCTTCGTGACCTCGAATCTGAAGACGTTCAAGGGCGATCCGCAGTTCTTCGACCAGGCCTTCGTGCACCTGCACGTACCGGAAGGCGCGACACCCAAGGACGGCCCCAGCGCCGGCATCACCATGGCCAGCGCACTGCTGTCGCTGGCACGCAACCAGCCGCCGAAGAAGGGAGTGGCCATGACCGGCGAGCTGACGCTGACCGGCCACGTATTGCCGATCGGCGGGGTACGCGAGAAGGTCATCGCCGCGCGGCGGCAGAAGCTCTTCGAGCTGATCCTGCCGGAAGCCAACCGTGGCGACTTCGACGAGCTGCCGGACTACCTGAAGGAAGGGCTGACGGTGCACTTCGCCAGGCGCTTCGCCGATGTGGCCAAGGTGCTCTTCTAAGTAGAAACAGCCTGCGCGGGGCGGACGGTGCGCTTGCACAGCCGCCCTGCGCTCGCCGCACCCCTGACACGTCTGCAGCCGGACGCTTTTGGGCTATCCTTCCGGTTCCATTCCGACTGGTGCCGATCATGCCTTTCGACATCCCTCGCCTGCTGCTACCCACCAGCCTCGCCCTGCTGACCGCCTGCGCCGGCCAAGAGAGCGCACCGCCTTCGAGCGTGGTACTCAGCGACGATCGACGCTGCCCGCAGAGCCTGCAGAACGGTCAGCAGTTGATCGTCAGCCTGCCGAGCAACCCGACCACCGGCTATCGCTGGATCCTCCACGAGTCGGCCCCGGAGCAGCTGCGCAGTCTTGGGCCTGAAGTGTTCAGCAACCCGAAGGACGACATGATCGGCGGCGACGGGCTCTCTACCTGGCGTTTCGAAGCGCGGCAGGCCGGCAGCGGTCGGCTCTACCTGACCTACCAGCGCCCCTGGGAGGCCGATGGCGAGCCGGCCGGGCTGTTCGATTGTCGGATCGAGGTGCACTGAGGCAGGGCCAGGCAGCCGCTTTCCGCTACAATGCCGCCCCATTTTTCCAACACGCCGCCGCCACCGTGAGTCACGATCCCGACCGTCTGTTCGCCCAGCCCCTAGCCCGTGTCCAAGACTTCGTCTTCAACGAGGACGTGGCACGGGTGTTCCCCGACATGATCAAGCGTTCGGTACCTGGTTACCCGACGATCGTCGAGAATATCGGCGTGATCGCCGCACAGTTCGCTCAGCCTAATACCCGCCTGTACGACCTTGGCTGCTCGCTGGGTGCGGTGACCCAGGCGCTGCGCCGGCATGTGAGTCAGGACAACTGCCAGGTGATTGCCGTGGACAACTCCACCGCCATGGTCGAGCGCTGCCGCGAATACCTGCATGCGCAGGACTCCATGTACCAGGAGCTGTTGCCGGTGGAGGTCCTAGAAGCCGACATCCTGGCCCTGGAGTTCCAGTCCAGCTCGCTGGTGGCGCTGAACTTCACCCTGCAGTTCATCGCCCCCGAACAGCGCCCGGCCCTGCTCGGCCGCATTCGTCAGGCAGTGGTGCCGGGCGGCGCGCTGATCCTGTCGGAGAAACTGCGCTTCGAGGACGACGAGGAGCAGCAGCTGCTGACCGACCTGCACATCGCTTTCAAGCGTGCCAATGGCTACAGCGAACTGGAGATCGCCCAGAAGCGCAGCGCCATCGAGAACGTGATGAAGCCCGATAGCCTGGAAACCCATCGCCAACGCCTGCTCGAGGCCGGCTTTTCCAAGGTCGTGCCCTGGTTCCAATGCCTGAATTTCGCTTCGCTGATCGCCCTGCCATGAATCTCGACCTCACTCCCCTCGCCTGGCGCCTGGCCGGCACACCACTCGCTGCCTGGGCCAACGACGTTCAACAGCAACTGGACGCCAAACTCGCCATCGGCCATGGCGATCTGCCGCGCTGGCGCCGGGCCGTCGATGCGCTACCGGCGCTGATGCCGACGCAGATCGAGCTGCGCGAATGTTTCCGCCTCGCGGCCCCCTGCGACGAAGCCACACGCCAGGCCACCCGCGAGGCGCTTATGGGGCTGTCGCCGTGGCGCAAGGGGCCGTTCGAGGTATTCGGCGTGCATGTGGACACCGAATGGCGCTCGGACTGGAAATGGGCCCGGGTCGCGCCGCATCTCGACCTTGCCGGCAAGCGCATCCTCGACGTCGGCTGCGGCAATGGTTACTACATGTGGCGCATGCTCGGCGCCGGTGCTGACAGCGTGGTCGGTGTCGACCCGAACTGGCTGTTCTTCTGCCAGTTCCATGCGATGAAACGTTACCTGCCAGAGCTACCCGCCTGGCACCTGCCGTTCGCCCTGGAAGACCTGCCACCCAAGCTCGAAGGCTTCGAAACGGTATTCTCCATGGGCGTGCTCTACCATCGCCGTTCGCCCGTCGATCACCTGCTCGATCTGAAGGACTGCCTGGTCCGCGGCGGCGAGCTGGTGCTGGAAACGCTGGTGGTCGAGGGCGACGAGAACACCGCGCTGGTACCGGAAGACCGCTACGCACAGATGCGCAACGTCTGGTTCCTACCCTCGGTGCCGGCGCTGGAGCGCTGGCTGCGGCGGGCCGGCTTCGTCGACGTGCGCTGTGTGGACGTCAGCGTGACCAGCGTCGAGGAACAGCGCAGCACCGACTGGATGCGCTACCAGTCGCTACCGGATTTCCTCGACCCTCAGGACCACGGCCGCACCGTCGAAGGGCTGCCGGCCCCCATGCGTGCCGTACTGCTGGCACGTAAGCCCTGAGCATCTCGGCCTGATGATGTCAGGCGCCACGCTTGCGGCGCCGCCCCTCCACGAGTTGCCGCAGCGGCAGGCGCGCCCGTTCGAGCAACTGCTGGCGACTCAGGTCGCGCTTGGCCAGCTCGGCGTCGTCCAGTCGCAACAGCTGCCGATAACGGCTGCGCTGCCGCCACGCCCGGTACCAGTCACGCAGGCTGCGTTGCAGACCGAGCGGCCACATGGCCGGCATGTAGACGTCAGGAATCTGGGGCTCCACTGGCCGCCGTGATCGGATGTTGCGTGGCTCTGTAGACATGCTCACCTCCGTTTCGCTGGCCGTGAGCACGTCATGGATATGGCGGCCACGGGTTCACGAACAGGATGAGCGGACGCCCGCTGTTCAAACAAACGACTAATATAAAAGCCTGCGTTCAAGATTATTGAATGGTGGCTCATGCTGGAACCATCCAACCCCGGTACGACTGCCCCGTTGCTGGAAAGCGACGTGCTACGCACCTTTGTCGCCATCGCCGAGAGCGGCAGCTTTACGCGCGCGGCCGGGCAGATCTATCGCAGCACCTCGGCGGTCAGCATGCAGATCAAGCGGCTGGAAGATACCCTGGGCCGCCCGCTGTTTGTCCGTGAGGCTCGTCAGGTGCGCCTCACCCCCGCTGGGGAGACGCTGCTCGGCTACGCGCGGCGCCTGCTCAAGCTCAACGAGGAAGCGATCGCCCATTTTCTGCAGCCGGCGTTGCAAGGGCGTGTGCGTTTCGGCACGCCGGCCGATGTCGGCACACGCATCCTGCCCGGCCTGCTGGCGCTGTTCGCCCGCAGCCATCCCGGCGTGGAGGTCGACGTCTCGGTCGCCCGCAGCATCGACATGATCGAACGTATCGATGCCGGCGAACTGGATCTGGCGCTGATCACTACCGGCAATCTCGGGCAGGACGATTCGCGGGGCGAGCCGATCCACAGCGAACCTCTGGTCTGGGCCGGCCGCAGCGGCGGCGTCGCCGCGCTGCGCACGCCATTGCCGCTGGCGCTGGCCAGCCCGGACTGCGCCTGGCGCCGGCAGGCCCTGGACGCGCTCGACCGAATCGGGCGCGGCTACCGCATCGCCTACTCGAGCGAACAGACCTCCGGCCAGGAAGCGGCGATGATCGCCGATCTGGCAATCGCGCCCTACCCGTCGAGCCTGGTCCGCCCGCCCCTGCAGCGGCTGGACGGGCAGTACGGGCTACCGCAACTGGGCGACTATCGGATCAACCTGCTGCGTGGTAGCAATCGCAGCGACGCGGTCGAGGTGTTGGCCGCCCAGGTGATTGCTGCCTTCGCCGAGTACCGCAGCCGTTTTGGCGGCCATCGCCCGGAAGCCAGCGAGGAACCGACATGGCACGCTGGATGATCCTCGCCGGGGCGGTACTGCTCCTGCTCGGCATCGCCTGGCACTACTTCCCCTGGCTGCTGAACTGGTTCGGCCGGCTACCGGGCGACATCCGCATCGAGTCCGAACGCAGCCGGGTGCTCATCCCGATCACCTCGATGGTGATTCTCAGCCTGGTCCTGACCGTGCTGATCAACCTGTTCCGCCGCTGAGCAGCGCCGTCCCCGCGGAGAGAACCGCGAATGCGCTCTTCAGCGGACGGCTTGTCTCACCCTCGCGCTGCGGCGCTGAGGATCAGATGCTTCATTTCCTTGACCGCCTGCTTGAAGCCGACGAACAGCGCATGAGCGACGATGGCGTGACCGATGTTCAGCTCATTGACACCACGGATGGCGGCGATGGCCTCGGCGTTGTGGTAGTGCAGACCATGCCCGGCATTGACGATCAGCCCGTGGCTGAGACCGACCTCGACACCGTCGCGAATCCGCGCCAGTTCGCAGGCACGTTCCGCCACGCTGTGAGCATCGGCATAGCGACCGGTGTGCAGTTCGATGGCCGGCGCACCGACCCGGGCAGCTGCCTCGATCTGCCGCGGATCGGCATCGATGAACAGCGAGACTTCCGCACCGCAGCCGCGCAACCGCTCCACCGCCTCGCGAATGCGCGCCTCCTGGCCGGCGACATCCAGCCCACCCTCTGTGGTCAGCTCCTGGCGGGTTTCCGGCACCAGGCAGACATGCTCCGGCCGCAGCTGCTCGGCAAAGGCCAGCATCGCCTCAGTGACACCCATCTCGAAATTCATCCGCGTCTGCAGGGCGTCCTTCATCATCAGCACATCGCGTTCCTGGATATGTCGACGGTCCTCGCGCAGGTGCACGGTAATGCCGTCCGCGCCTGCCTCTTCGGCGTCCAGCGCGGCCTTGACCGGGTCCGGATAGCGGGTGCCGCGGGCCTGGCGCAGGGTGGCGACATGGTCGACGTTGACACCGAGCAGGATTCGATTGGCTTCAGTCACGCGGGGACTCCTTCAGATTCATGAACAGTTCGCGGCTGACCAGCGGTCGGCCGCCCAGATGCGGTGCCAGAGCCTGGCGCATCAGCCGCTTAGCGGCGGCCAGCGCGCCCGGCACCTGCCAGTCGGCCTCGGCCATCGCGAGAAGTTCCGCGCCATTGAACAGCCCTGGCTGGAATCCCACAACCGGCTCCAGGCCGGCGTCCGGCACCAGCCGATACAGCCGCTGCGCGTCGATCGGCTGACCGGCGATATCGATGTCGACGGCAAAACCATAGCCCAGCTCGTCGAGCAGTCGCCATTCGAAGGCCCGCAGCAACGGCTCAAGCGGCCGGTGCTCGGCCAGCGCCGGCAGAGTCGCGACGTAATGCTCGAACAGTGCAGGGTGCGCGTCCTCCGCCGGCAGCAGGCGGATCAGCAGTTCGTTGAGGTACATGCCGCTGAACAGCGCCTGGCCATCGAGCCAGTGGGCGGGCCCGGCGCTTTCCAGGCGGGCAACGGTCTTCAGTTCGGACTTGCCGCGCAGTTCGACTTCCAGCGATACGAACGGACGAATCAGGCTGCCGGCCTTGCCCCGCGCCGCACGCATGACGGCGCGCAGCCGCCCCTGCGGAGTGAACAGGTCGACCAGCGCGCTGCTTTCCTTGTACGGACGGCTGTGCAGAACGAATGCAGGCTGGTGCATGGCGGCCCAGGGCGTGCGCAATGCGCACGGGTGAGTGCGAAGAGGGTGTTACTGATAGCCCAGCGAATGCAGTGCGCGCTCGTCGTCGGACCAGCCGCCCTTCACCTTGACCCACAGGTTGAGCATGACCTTGGAGTCGAAGAGGACCTCCATGTCCTTGCGCGCTTCCTGGCCGATGCGTTTGATGCGCTCGCCCTTGTCGCCGATGATGATCTTCTTCTGCCCGTCGCGCTCGACCAGAATCAGCGCGTGGATGTGCAGCACGTGGCCTTCCTGCTTGAAGTCCTCGATCTCGACGGTGATCTGGTACGGCACCTCGGCGCCAAGCTGACGCATGATCTTCTCGCGCACCAGCTCGGCGGCAAGAAAGCGGCTGCTGCGGTCGGTGATCTGATCTTCCGGGAAGAAGTGCTCGCCCTCGGGTAGGCGCTCGGCCACCAGCTGTTCCAGGGTTTCCAGATTCTGCCCGTGCTGCGCGGAGATCGGCACGATTTCGGCATTCGGCAGCTGCTCGGCCAGCCAGCGCAGGTGCGGCAGCAGCTCGGCCTTGTCCTCGATGCGGTCGGTCTTGTTGACGGCGACGATCAGCGGTCCGGTGACGTATTGCACGCGCTCCAGCACGGCCTGGTCTTCATCGGTCCAGCGGGTGCGGTCGACGACGAAGATCACCACGTCGACATCCTTCAGCGCCGAGGCCGCGGTGCGGTTCATGTAGCGGTTGAGCGCGGTCTCGCCATTCTTGTGCAGACCCGGGGTATCGACATAGACCGCCTGCACGCTGCCCTCGGTCTTGATGCCGAGCATGTTGTGACGGGTCGTCTGCGGCTTGCGCGAGGTGATCGCCAGCTTCTGCCCGAGGATGTGGTTGAGCAAGGTGGATTTGCCGACGTTCGGCCGGCCGACGATGGCGACATAACCGCAACGGCTGACGTCTTCGGATTGTTGCTGCTCGTCAGTCATGTCCATTCTCCACGCCCAGGGCGATCAGTGCGGCTGCTGCGGCAACCTGTTCGGCAATGCGGCGACTGGCGCCCTGCCCATGAGTTTTGTCGTTGAGCAAGGCCACCTGGCATTCGACGAAGAACGTGCGGCAATGCGGTTCGCCCTGGATGTCCACCACTTCGTAGCGCGGCAGCTCACAGGCACGCGACTGCAGAAACTCCTGCAGGCGGGTCTTGGGATCCTTGTTGGTGTCCACCAGCGTCAAGCCCTGCAGCTCGTTGGCCAGCCAGGCGATAACCCGCTCACGGGCGACATCCATGCCGGCATCGAGATAAATGGCGCCGATCAGCGCCTCGAGGGTATCGGCCAGAATCGATTCGCGGCGGTAGCCACCGCTCTTGAGTTCACCGGAGCCGAGACGCAGGTGATCACCAAGCTCGAAGCCGCGTGCCAGCACGGCAAGCGTCTCGCCCTTGACCAGCCGGGCCCGCAGCCGCGACAGCTGGCCTTCACGGGCCTGCGGAAAATGGTTGAACAGCGCCTCGCCAGCAACGAAGTTGAGGATGGCGTCGCCGAGAAACTCCAGACGCTCGTTGTTGCGTCCGGCATAGCTGCGATGGGTAAGGGCCAGGAGCATCAGCTCCTGGTCCTTGAATTGATAGCCGAGCTTGCGCTCGAGGCGGGCTAACGAAGTGCTCACGGCATCCTTAGGCGATATTCTTTGTCGAAGTTCGCCACCAGATCGAGATTGCGGATCAGCGGCTCGCGTTTTTCGTACTTCAGGTGTGCCCTGAATTCATTGTTCTGGATCTCGACCTTCAGCGCTTCCTTCAGATCGATATTCTGGATGCCGTTCACCTGCATCCCCTTGCTGACATGACTATAGAACTCCCCGACGCTGCGAATCTCAAGCGCTTCGTCGGTTTCCACGGACTGGATGATCTTGTCCATGGACATGTAGTCGAAATAATGCGGGAACATCTTGAACCCGGTGCTGGCCACAAACGCCACAACCGCCAGGAGCATGATCCAGCTCAGCATGGACAGCCCTTTTTGCGAACGCGCAAAACTCATGTCGACCTCTATGTCGTAACGATACCCACCGATCGGGGCAGGACAAATATAACGAGCCCACTACGCTCGACGGGGGCCGCAATTCACAGCTTTCAGTGAATCAGGCCCACGCGGGAGAAATTCGGCAGATTGCTGAGTTTCGGATCGGGCCAGCTCATCCACACGGCGAAGGCCTTGCCGACGATGTTGCGGTCCGGAACCATGCCAGCAAGCTCGGCGGGGATCGAGTCGTCCTGCCAGTAGCGGCTGTCGTTGGAGTTGTCGCGGTTGTCGCCCATCATGAAGTAATGCTCGGCCGGCACGGTCCACTGGCGGCTCGGTTCGATTCGATAGCGCCCCATTTCTTTGCGGATCAGGTGCTCCACTTCGCCAAGTTTTTCCCGATACAGCACGGCGCTGCCGAGACTGCCCGGCTCTTCGCCGACCAGTATTTCGGCCACCGGCTGATCGTTGACGAACAGACGGCGGTCGCTGCTGTAGCGCACGGTGTCACCCGGCAGACCGACGACCCGCTTGATGTAGTTGATGCTGGGTTCGTTGGGATAGCGGAAGACCATCACGTCGCCGCGCTTCGGATCGCTGACTTCGATCACCTTGGTGTCCACCACCGGCAGGCGGATGCCGTAGGCGAACTTGTTGACCAGGATGAAGTCACCGACCTCCAACGTCGGAATCATCGAACCGGACGGGATCTGGAAGGGTTCGACGAGAAACGAGCGCAGTACCAGCACGATGGCCAGCACAGGGAAGAAGGACTTGCCATACTCGATCAGCAGTGGCTCCTTGTTCAGCGCCTCCAGCGTCGATGGATCGATTTCCCCGGTGCGCCCTTCGTAGTTGGCGATCGCAGCCCGACGCCGGGGTGCGAAGAACAACAGATCGCTCAGTGCCAAAAGACCGCAGACGGCCACGGCGATAACCAGCAACAACGGGAAATTGATCGACATATCAGCTATCTACCTTCAGTACCGCGAGGAACGCCTCTTGCGGGATTTCCACGCTGCCTACCTGCTTCATGCGCTTCTTACCGGCCTTCTGCTTTTCCAGCAGCTTGCGCTTACGGCTTACGTCGCCGCCGTAACATTTCGCCAGAACGTTCTTGCGCAACGCCTTGACCGTGGTCCGCGCGACGATCTGCCCGCCGATGGCCGCCTGGATCGCCACATCGAACATCTGCCGTGGGATCAGCTCCTTCATCTTCTCGGTCAGCTGACGGCCTTTGTAATGCGCATTGTCTCGGTGCACGATCAATGCCAGAGCGTCGACCTTCTCGCCATTGATCAGCACGTCCAGCTTGACCAGGTTCGCCGACTGGAAACGCACGAAGCTGTAGTCCAGCGAGGCGTAACCACGGCTCACCGACTTCAGACGATCGAAGAAATCCAGCACCACTTCGCTCATCGGCAGGTCGTAGCGCACCTGAACCTGCGAGCCGAGGAACTGCATGTCGCGCTGCACGCCGCGCTTCTCGATGCACAGGGTGATGACGTTGCCGAGGTGATCCTGCGGGACCAGGATGTTGGCCTGCACGATGGGTTCGCGCATGTCTTCGATGAAGGACAGGTCCGGCAGGCGCGACGGGTTGTCGACGTAGATTGTGTCGCCGTTCTTAAGCAGCAGCTCGTAGACCACCGTCGGCGCCGTGGTGATCAGGTCCAGGTCGTACTCGCGCTCCAGGCGCTCCTGGATGATCTCCATGTGCAGCATGCCGAGGAAGCCGATGCGGAATCCGAACCCCAGCGCCTCGGAGCTTTCCGGCTCGTATTGCAGTGCCGCGTCGTTGAGCGTGAGTTTCTGCAGGGCTTCGCGGAAGTCCTCGAAATCGTCGGAGCTGACCGGGAACAGGCCGGCATATACCTGCGGCTTGATGCGCTGGAAGCCGGGCAGCATCTCCACGTCCGGCGTGCTGGAGAGCGTCAGGGTATCGCCCACCGGCGCACCATGGATATCCTTGATCCCGGCGATGATGAAGCCCACTTCGCCGGCCTTGAGATCGGCGGTGGCGGTGTGCTTGGGCGTGAAGACACCTACGCTGTCCACCTGATGCACCTTGCCGGTGGACTTCACCAGCACCTTGTCGCCCTTCTTGATGCGACCGTGGCGTACCCGCACCAGCGACACCACACCCAGGTAGTTGTCGAACCAGGAGTCGATGATCAGCGCCTGCAGCGGCGCCTCGATATCACCGGTGGGCGGAGGAATCACTGCGACTAGACGCTCGAGCACCTCGTCGACGCCCATTCCGCTCTTGGCACTGCAGGCAACCGCATCGGTGGCATCAATGCCGATGATGTGCTCGATCTCTTCCTTGACGCGCTCGGGTTCTGCCTGCGGCAGGTCCATCTTGTTGAGCACCGGCATGACCTCGAGGCCCTGCTCGATGGCGGTGTAGCAGTTGGCAACCGACTGTGCCTCCACCCCCTGACCGGCATCCACCACCAGCAACGCGCCCTCGCACGCGGCCAGCGAGCGGCTGACTTCATAGGTGAAGTCGACGTGTCCGGGGGTATCGATGAAGTTCAGCTGGTAGGTCTTTCCGTCCCGCGCCTTGTAGTGCAGCGTGACGCTGTGGGCCTTGATGGTGATACCACGCTCACGTTCGAGGTCCATCGAATCCAGTACCTGAGCGGCCATTTCGCGCTCGGACAGGCCACCGCACATCTGGATGAAACGGTCCGCCAGGGTCGACTTGCCGTGATCGATATGGGCAATGATGGAGAAATTGCGGATATGACTCAGGTCACTCACAGCTCAACACTCGGTAGTCGCGGGCCGATTGCCCGCCGAAAATAGCCGCGAAGTGTAACTGATCAGCCCCTGCAGTGCCACGCACAAGCCGCCCGCATCACGATCAGCTGCGTCCAGTGGCCAAACGGCAGAAACGAAGAAGGGCGGCCTGAGCCGCCCTTCGTTTGCTGAACCCGCGCTTACTCGGCCAGCTTGAAGGTAATGAAGCTCGCACGCCCCTGACGCAGCACACGCATCGAAACCGAGCGGTTCTTGGGCAGCTGCTCAGCAACCCGGCTGAACGTCGCCGCCGAATTGATCGCCTGATTGTTCAGATGAGTGATGACATCCCCGGGGCGCAGGCCGATCATCGCTGCCGGGCCATTGAGGATCTCGGTGATCACCACGCCGCCCGGCAGATCGAGGCTCTTCTTCTGCTCCTCGGTCAGCTCGGTGACCTTCACGCCCAAGCGATTGTCGCTGCGCTCCTGGCCACCGCCAGACGCCGCCACCGCTTCGCCTTCCTCCGGCATGGCGCCGATGCTGACGTCCAGCGTCTTGCGATCACCGTCGCGCACCACTTCCATGCGCGCCTTGCTGCCGGGCTTCAGCGCACCGACCAGATGAGGCAGATCCGCAGACATGACGATCGGCTTGCCGTTGAGGCTGAGGATCACGTCGCCGACGCGCAGCCCGCTACGAGCCGCCGGACCGCCATCCATTACCTGGGCCACCAGGGCTCCGGCCGGGCGCTCGAGCCCGAAGGACTCGGCCAGGTCCTTGTTCACCTCCTGAATCACCACGCCGAGCCAGCCGCGATTGACCTTGCCGTCGGTGCGCAGCTGATTGGCCACGTCCATCGCCACATCAATCGGAATTGCGAAGGACAGGCCCATGAAGCCGCCTGAGCGGGTGAAGATCTGCGAGTTGATACCGATCACCTCGCCCTTGAGGTTGAACAGCGGGCCGCCCGAGTTGCCCGGGTTGATCGCCACGTCGGTCTGGATGAAGGGCACGTAGCTCTCGTTGGGCAGGCTGCGGCCAGTCGCACTGACAATACCCGCGGTCACGGTATGGTCGAAGCCGAACGGCGAGCCGATGGCCAGCACCCACTCGCCAGCCTTGAGCTCGTCGGAGCGCCCGATCTTCACAGTCGGCAGGCCCTTGCCTTCGACCTTCAGAACGGCCACATCGGAGCGAGGGTCGGCGCCGATCAGCTTGGCTTCGAGCTCGCTTCTATCGGGCAGGCGCACAATGATCTCGTCGGCACCGGCCACCACGTGGTTGTTGGTCAGCACATAGCCGTCATCGGAGATGATGAATCCGGAGCCCAGTGATTGCGCCTCGCGCTGCTGGCCCTGGCCCGGTGCGCCCGGCATTTGTGGAATGCTGCGCTCGAAGAATTCGCGAAAGATCGGCGGCAACCCTTCGAGTTCAGGAATCTGCGCGGTGGCCCCACGTGTGGGCACTTTCTGCTTGGTACTGATGTTGACGACCGCTGGCGAGGCATTTTCAACCAGCGGCGTAAAATCAGGCAAAGCCGCTTGCGCTTGCGCCACCACGGCCTGCCCGAACAGGGCCAGGCCTGCCACGAAGGCAAAGCAGCTGTTTCGATTGAGCATGACTACAAGTCTCCCCACTGACAAAACAAGGAAGCTCAGGGACTCGCAGGCCCCGCGAGCATAGCGCGCAAAACCACCGGCTGCAGATTCGGATCGCTTGCCACCGTTCGGCTTCTCATGCGCACGAATAGCCAGGCAACGAAGAATCCCCCGAACCCCGCCAGGATGACGAGCGGTTCATGCGCAGAAAACTGGGCGGCGAGCGTTGCCGCCGCCATCAGCATGAGCAGAGGGAGAAGATAGACAAGTACGGCACCGCGCAGCAACACGTCCTCGCGGACCCCGACGATGACCGAGTCACCCACCTGGAGCTGCAAGTCGCTAAGCGCCCGAATCAGCCCTCGTTGCTCACGCACCCCGAGGGTATCCATCAAGCCCTGCCCGCAGCCGTTCTTCGCCGAACAGCCAGAGCAGGTGCTTTTGCGCCGAGTTTCGACCCAAACGGCGCCGTCATCCAGCGCAACGACCCGCCCCGACTCTTCGATCATCGCTGCGCCTGTTCGGCACCAGCACGCATGGAGAGTGCCACGCGTTCGGCCGTACCGAGCGGGATCTCGCCGACGACGGTCACCATCACGTCACCGTCCTCGGTGCTGATGCGCTTGGACACGGCGACGGTGGGGCCCATCTGACTACGCGCATCCTCGACCAAGGCGCCGCGCAAAGGCTCGAGAAACACCGAAAACTTGGCCAGGCCGTCGCCATAGGACAACCAGGACACCGTTTCGGAAGACGCGGGACTCGGACGCTGGTTGGCGTCAAGCAACTTGAAACCGGCCGGCAGCCAATCGGAACGCCAGACTGAAGAGGGGTTGGCTTCACGCTTGCTGACCGATACCGGCTTGCAATCGGCACTTGGCTTCAGTTGTTGGGTATCGATCGGACCGGTAGAGAACTGCGCATACTGGAAACGCTCGAGCAGCTGCCCCTTCTCATTGAGCATCAGGGACTTGAGCGGCAGTGCGGTTTCGCGATCGAGGTGAAGCTCGAATCCGTAACGATGCTGGTCACGCGGAACGACGGCAAGCGCCACCGCAGAACGGCCGGCGACACGAGAGTCACCGATCTCACGGAATTCGTACCATTCGGAAAGTGCCTTGGGGTCCAGACGCTGACCGTGCCACACCTGCGCCTCGCGCACCTGAGCCGCCAGCTCATCGGTGGCGCACTGCATCTGCCCATCGACCAACAGAACTTCGGCAGGCGCCCCATCCAACTGGAGGAAGCGCTCCTGCACCCGTTTTCCGTCGACCTGCTGCCAGACAGCATGGCTGGAAAAGCTGCCGTTACGCTCGTAGACGAAAGTCCCTGCATAACTCTGCTGCTGCTCGGCTATCGCGAGGCGCCCCATCCAGGACTCGGCATCAGCAGCGAGGGCCGGCATCGATAGCCAGCCCCCCATCACCACATACAGCGGTAATACGCGCATGTTTCTCCCTAACGTTCTTCCATGCTGGCCGCACGAGCGTACGGCAGCGCGCTCTCCGATCCGGTGCCAAAGGCAGCCTGCTGTGCATGCTGACGAACATAAGAAGGCAGACGCTCCTCATGCCAACGCTCTACCGGTGCTGACTCCGCTGTCTGCGCGGGCAGCTCGGCCTGCTCGCTGTAACCAGCCAGCACCGTCGGCCCCTGATTGGCCTGCGGGACGGAGATGGTCGGCTGCGGCGCTTGCTGGGCAAGCTGCGGACCGGCAACTTCGTTCTGATTGTACAGGCGTACACCAGCCAGAACAGCTACCGTGACCGAAGCCGCTACCGCGAGACGCCCGAGACTTCTCCAGCCGGTACGCTGCTGCTCCTTGACCGGAGCAGCCTCGTCGGCCAGCGCAGCCGATACCGCAGCTGCGATGTCCAGGCGCGGCTCGATCAGTTCCTTGTGCATTGCGGCACGAGCGAGCTGATAACGCGACCAGGTGGCACGCAGCTCGGGGTTGTCGCCTGCGAGTACGCGACGTAATTCCAACTCGTCCGCTTCGTTATCCATCACCGCGGACAGCGATTCATGCAGGGCTTCACGACTCATGGCGGTTCCTCTCTTGGCTGTCGCCGCTGTCTCAGGATTCATGCAACAAGGGTTGCAACGCTTTATCTATGGCTTCACGCGCCCGGAAGATCCGAGAACGTACTGTGCCCACCGGACACTGCATGACGCTCGCAATGTCTTCATAACTAAGACCATCAAATTCGCGCAGTGTTAGAGCCGTACGCAAATCTTCTGGCAAAAGTTGAATGGTTCGATGAACGGTATCTTCTATCTCATCCCTGAGCAGCGAGCGTTCCGGTGACTCGATGTCCTTGAGGGCGTGATCGCCTTCGTAGAACTCGGCATCCTCGGAGCTCACATCACTGTCCGGCGGACGCCTTCCGCGCGCCACCAGATGATTCTTCGCCGTGTTGATGGCGATGCGGTACAGCCATGTATAAAAGGCGCTGTCCCCGCGAAAATTGGCGAGTGCGCGATAGGCTTTGATAAACGCCTCTTGCGCGACGTCCTGAGCTTCGTGGGAGTCATGTACGAACCGTACGATCAACCCAAGGATCTTGTGCTGGTACTTCATCACCAGCAGATCAAACGCCCGCTTGTCCCCACGCTGCACTCGTTCAACCAGTTGCTGGTCCTGCTCCTGAGTCAGCATGAACGCTCCTCCTTGTCGGAGCAGCGTCGCTCACACCAGTGAACCGACCTGCCAGAATAGACCCGGGCTTTACGCAAAAGTTCTCCCCCCTCCTAGCAAGCTATCCTGCAATACCTGACGGCGATTGCACCACAGCGTTGCGCCAGATTTGCTGACGACGCCGTCCTGGTGTCCATAGCAAACTCGCACCGCCCATTCACGATGGCCAGCTGGTTTGCATTCATAACTGCCTATTGAGCTGTCCGCCGACGAAAAAGTTCCGTTCGTTAGAAGACAACTGCACAGTCATCTATTTTGGCGCTACATCCCGTCTATATACTAGGGTTCGTTTTTCCGCGGAAATGGACATGAACCAGGTTCTTCGATACGACGTGCTGGTCATCGGCAGCGGTGCCGCCGGCCTTACCCTCGCGCTCAACCTTCCGTCCGACCTGCGCATTGCGGTACTGAGCAAGGGCGACCTGTCCAATGGCTCCACCTATTGGGCTCAGGGCGGAGTTGCTGCGGTCCTGGACACCACCGACACCGTGGAATCCCATGTCGCCGATACGCTGGTGGCTGGCGGCGGACTGTGCCGCGAAGACGCCGTACGCTTCACCGTCGAACACAGCAACGAGGCGATCCAGTGGCTGATCGAGCAGGGCGTACCCTTTACACGCGACGAGGGCCCTGACCGCGAGGATGGCGGTTTCGAGTTCCACCTGACTCGCGAAGGCGGCCATAGTCACCGGCGGATCATCCATGCCGCCGACGCCACTGGCGCCGCCATCTTCAACACCCTGCTCGGCCAGGCCAGGCAGAAGGACAACATCGAACTGCTGCAGCAGCGTGTCGCGGTCGATCTGATTACCGAGCATAAGCTGGGCCTGCCGGGCAGGCGTTGCCTGGGTGCCTATGTGCTCAACCGCAACACGGGCGAGGTCGAAACCTTTCAGTCTCGCTTCGTCGTGCTGGCCACGGGCGGTGCCGCGAAGGTCTACCTGTACACCAGCAACCCCGACAGCGCGTGCGGCGACGGCATCGCCATGGCCTGGCGCGCAGGCTGCCGAGTAGGCAACCTGGAATTCAACCAGTTCCATCCCACCTGTCTCTATCACTCACAGGCCAAGAGCTTCCTGGTTACCGAAGCGCTGCGCGGCGAAGGCGCACTGCTCAGGCTGCCCAATGGCGAGCGCTTCATGCCCCGCTTCGACCCCCGCGAAGAACTGGCTCCGCGCGACATCGTCGCGCGCGCAATCGACCACGAGATGAAACGGCTGGGTATCGACTGCGTCTATCTGGACATCAGCCACAAGCCCGCCGACTTCGTCAAAAGCCACTTCCCCACCGTCTACGAACGTTGCCTGGAATATGGCATCGATATCACCACCCAGCCGATCCCGGTCGTTCCGGCGGCGCACTACACCTGCGGTGGCGTGGTCGTGGATCAGGCCGGCCGCACCGACATTCCCGGGCTCTACGCGATCGGCGAAACCAGTTTCACCGGCCTGCATGGCGCCAATCGGATGGCCAGCAACTCGCTGCTCGAGTGCTTCGTCTACGGCCGCGCCGCGGCGCAGGACATCGTGCGCGAGCTGCCCCAGATCACCAGCACGGCGACCCTGCCCGCCTGGGATGCCAGCCAGGTCACCGATTCCGACGAAGACGTGATCATCGCGCACAACTGGGATGAGCTGCGGCGCTTCATGTGGGACTACGTCGGCATCGTGCGCACCACCAAACGCCTGATGCGTGCCCAGCATCGCGTGCGCCTGCTGCTGAGCGAGATCGACGAGTTCTATAGCAACTACAAGGTCAGCCGCGACCTGCTCGAGCTGCGCAACCTGGCGCTGGTGGCGGACCTGATGATCCGTTCGGCGATGGAGCGCAAGGAAAGCCGCGGCCTACATTACACCCTCGACTACCCCAACCTGCTTCCCGAAGCCATCGACACTATTCTGGTGCCGCCCACCTACGTCGACTGAATTTCAGACACAGCCGCAGGCGGCGATGCTGCTCGTGCGGCAGTGCATCACAAGGCACGCAGACACTGCTGGCAAGGCGTCGCCCAGGCAAACGAAAGCGCAACACCACCACCAACGGCAGCGCCAGGCTGTCGGGCAGTAACTGAACAGCCTGCCAGCCGTGCCGCTCGCTCCAGAGATGCCAGCCGTGCCCATCATGACGCAGACCGCGCCAGGCATTCGGGTCGGACAACAGGATGTGGCGCGGCAGCGCGAACCAGGCATGCGTCAAACACAGCAGCAGGCAGACCAGCCGTACCGCAGACGGCGCGCCAGACAGCAGAATGGCCGTGAGCGCGCATGCCTGAACGGCTAGATAGAACGCCAGCAGCAGACCGGACGGCCGCCAGTGGCACTCGAAAGGCGGATTACTTGGGCTGGACACGATCGAGGATCATGCGAACCATGCGGCGCAGATCCTCGTCCTCGGGCTCTTCGCGCTGCATGAACCAGCCGAACATGTCCTGATCCTCGCAACTGAGCAGCTTGCGATAACGACGCTGGTCTTCTTCGTCGAGGCCCGGATACACCTCCTTGACGAAAGGCACCAGCAGGACATCCAGCTCCAGCATGCCGCGACGGCTTTGCCAGAACAGACGATTGAGTTCGGATTGCTCAGCCATACATCGGCTCCTTTTGAGAAGGCGCGCATTATAACGACTGCGTTGCGCTGATCAGCCGCTTTTTTCGCCCCGCGGCGAACCCGCCCCACGCAACCGTTTTCGCCAGCCTGCTATGATGCCCACCCGGATTCTGACGACGACTGATCATGACCGACACAGCTTATTTCTGCGTTCTGTCGCATGAAGGCGTCCTTGCCGTACGCGGCCCGGATGCCAGCAAGTTCCTCCAGGGTCAGCTGACCTGCAATCTCAACTACCTCGATGCGCACACCTCCAGCCTGGGAGCACGCTGCACGCCCAAAGGCCGCATGCAGTCGAGTTTCCGCATCGTACCGGAGGGTGACGGGTACCTGCTGGCGATGGCCGGCGAACTGCTGCAACCGCAGCTGGCCGACCTCGCCAAGTACGCAGTTTTTTCCAAGTCTCGCCTGAGCGACGAAAGCGCTGACTGGTGCCGATTCGGCATCGCTGGCGGAGATGGCTCGCTGGTCAGCCTGGGGTTGGATCTATCCCAGGCAGCGGACAGCATCGTGCGCGGCAATGGCCTGATCGCCATCCGACTGCCCGATGGACGCGCCGAACTCTGGGCACCGAAAGCAGAAGCCGAGCAGGTTCGCACCCGCCTGAGCGCGCAGCTTGGCGAGGTGCCGGTCAACCGCTGGCTGCTCGATCAGGTCCGCGCCGGGATCGGCCAGGTCTTTGGCAGCACGCGCGAGCTGTTCATCCCGCAAATGATCAATCTGCAGGCACTCGGCGGCGTGAGCTTCAAGAAGGGCTGTTATACGGGCCAGGAAATCGTGGCTCGCATGCAGTATCTCGGCAAACTCAAACGACGCCTGCAGCACCTGGCCGTCGAAGGTGAACCGGGTGAGCTGCCGGCGCCGGGTGTGGAACTGTTCTCACCTGTCCATAACTCCAGCGTCGGCGAGGTGGTACTGGCGGCGACCAGTGCCGATGGCATCGAATTGCTCGCCGTGGTGCAGGAAGACGCTGCCGCTGACGGCCGACTCTACCTCGGCTCGCCGGATGGCTTGCCGCTGAGCCTGCTCGAGCTGCCCTACAGCCTGAATCCCGACCAGGAAATCCAGCGCTAGTGCGAACCGGAGCCAGAAAGCATTCACCAAAGAGGCGCACCATAGCGGCATGCCAGCCGACAGACAGAAGCGCCCAAGCGACACTGACCGACACATAAAGGAATGACATGAGCACCCTTGCCGAGAAAGTCCAGCGTGAGCTGACCCTTGCGATCGAGAACGATGAACTGGTCCTGCCTACGCTGCCGGAAGTGGCGTTGCGCGTGCGCGAGGCTGCCGAAGACCCCAACATCAGCATTCCCGCGCTGAGCAAGGTGATCGGGAACGATGCCGCCGTTACCGCGCGCATCATCAAGGTGGTCAACAGTCCGCTGCTGCGCAGCAGCCGAGAAATCGACGACCTGCAGATGGCCATCAGCCGTCTGGGCATCAACTACACCTGCAACCTCGCCACGGGCCTGGCGATGGAGCAGATGTTCCAGGCCACCACCGACGTGGTCGACCGAAAGATGCGCGAAGTCTGGAACAAGAGCACCGAGGTCGCCGCGATCAGCCATGTGCTCTGCCGCCACTACACCCGCCTGATGCCAGATCAGGCGACGCTCGCCGGCCTTGTCCACCAGATCGGCATCCTGCCCATCCTGACCTACGCAGAAGAGCACAGCGCGCTGCTGGCGGATTCCTTCAGCCTCAACCATGTGATCGACAAGATCCATCCCATCGTCGGTGAGAAAATTCTGCGCACCTGGGATTTTCCGGATGCCATCGCCTCGGTCGCCGGCCAGTACACGAATTTCCAGCGCGACTCGGACAAGGTCGATTACGTCGACATCGTGCAGGTGGCCACCCTGCAGAGCTACATGGGTACGCAGCATCCCTATGCGCAGCTGGACTGGAGTAGCGTCCCGGCGTTTTCCAAGCTGGGGCTCGACCCAAGCGAGCTGATGCAGGAAGACGAGGACCTGTCCGCAGCCATGGATGCGGCAATGACCATGCTGCAGTAAATCTCTTCACCGCGCCGTTCGCCTGAAAGCGAGGAACCGTCCCCTAGGCACCTAGTCACAAAAAGGGACGGCAATTTCGCCGCATCGCGCCTTGTGCCCCGCCTGCCGGCGGGCATGAGCCAGGTGAAGTAGGAGAACGGCAATGAACAAAACAACCAAGACAATCTTCTCAGGCGCTTTCGCCTTGCTCGTCGGGCTGGCAGCCAACATGGCTCTGGCTGCGGGAGGCGACAACTTCGTCGATGAAGCCTCTGCCAAAGGCATCGCGGAAATCGAGACAGCCAAGATGGCGCTGGAAAAAGGCACATCGGAGGATGTGAAGCAGTTTGCCCAGAAGATGATCGACGACCACACCAAAGCCAATCAGCAGCTCGCACAGCTGGCGCAGCAGAAAGATCTCGAAATGTCGGACGAGGCCACGCTCATGGACAAGGCCAAGGCCATGATCCTGAAACTGCGCGACGGCGAGAATTTCGAAAAGGCCTACGCCAACAACCAGGTCGTCGCCCACGAGCAAACCATCGAGCTGTATCGGGACTACGTAGAGAGCGGCGAGAACGCCGATCTGAAACAGTTCGCTCAGCAGACGCTGCCCAAACTGGAAGAACACCTGACGCACGCCAAG
This sequence comes from Stutzerimonas sp. Brlt_14, assembly GCF_051948915.1. Taxonomy (NCBI): domain Bacteria; kingdom Pseudomonadati; phylum Pseudomonadota; class Gammaproteobacteria; order Pseudomonadales; family Pseudomonadaceae; genus Stutzerimonas; species Stutzerimonas sp. Brlt_14. Next base: position 8,343 of record NZ_JAYJLM010000005.1, on the reverse strand, counting down.
GAGCTGCAGGCCAAGCACGGCGAGCGCAACTGACCCGTCAGACCCGGTGCCCGCCGTGCCGGCATCGGGTCACACCTGCGCCGGAAGCTGCCAATCGATAGGCTGCATGCCCTGCTGCCGAAGGAACTGATTGGCGCGACTGAAGTGACCGTTGCCGATGAAGCCGCGGTGCGCCGATAGCGGCGACGGATGCACGGATTTCAACATCAGATGCCGAGTCGCATCGATCAGCTTTGCCTTCGACTGAGCGTGCGCTCCCCAGAGCATGAACACCAGGTGCGGGCGCCGTTCGCCGACTACCTCGATGATGCGATCAGTGAACTGCTGCCACCCCGCCTTGGCATGCGACCCCGCCAAACCCCGCTCCACCGTGAGCGAGGTGTTGAGCATCAGCACACCCTGCTCTGCCCAGCGCTGCAGGTAGCCATGCTGCGGAATATCCAGATTCAGGTCGCGCTTGAGTTCCTTGAAGATGTTCTGCAGTGACGGCGGCGGCGCCACTCCGGGCTGCACGGAAAAGCACAGGCCATGCGCCTGCCCCGGCCCGTGATAGGGATCCTGACCCAGGATGACCACCTTGACCTGCTCGAGCGGCGTCGAATTGAGCGCGTTGAAGATCATCGGCCCCGGTGGATAGATCGTCTTGCCAGCGGCCTTCTCGCGCCTGAGAAAGGCACCGAGTTCGACCATGTAGGGCTTGTCGAACTCCTCGCGCAGCGCATCCTTCCAGCCTGCCTCGAGCCTGATGCGATCGTCTTGAGTCATGGTCGATTTCCGGTTGGCCAAGCCGCCGAACCCTAAGAAAGCTCGGTGGGGTTGTCAACGACAAAACCGCTCAATCGTTGCGTTGCCGCAATATCAGCCCCCCTCCTTTAGTCATAATCGCGCCTGGCTCACGTACTGACGCAGGCATGGCTTTCGAGCCTCACATAAAGAGTGACGCAAGCCCCAGCCGCAAGGTAAAAAAGCCCACTGCCAATAAACCAATAACAAAAGCGATAACAAGGAACATGCTATGAACCGGATTACCCTTCTGGCACTAGGGCTGGGGTTCTGTCTTGTGGCTCAGGCAGCCGACCCCATCACGCTTGGTCTCAACTATCCCCGTACCGGAAGCTACAAGGAAGAAGGCCTGGCGCAGATGCGCGGTGCGCTGCTGGCCGTCGACGAGATCAACCAGGCCGGCGGCGTGTTGGGTCGCCCGCTGCAGTTGATCAGCCGGAACACTGCCTCGCGCCCGGACAAGGCCATCGCCAACGTCGACAAGATGGCTGATGAAGGCGTTGCGATGCTGTTCGGGGGCGTATCCAGCGCGGTGGCGATTGCCGCCAGCAAGCGCGCCAAGGAGCGGGGCCTCCTCTATTTCGGCACGCTGACGTACTCCAACGACACCACCGGCAAGGATGGGCACCGCTACATGTTCCGCGAGTGCAACAACGCCTGGATGAGTGCACGGGTGCTGGGGCAATACCTGAACGAGAACATGCCGGGCAAGACCTACTTCTACATCACCTCCGACTACACCTGGGGCCACACCAGCGAGAGCTCGCTGCGCCAGGCCACCGGCACCGTCGACACCAGCAAGCACCAGGGTGTGCGCACCGCCTTCCCAGGCGCACGCCTGTCGGACTACCGCGCCGCGCTCGAGAAGGCTGCCAACAGCGGCGCCGAGGTTCTGGTGCTGGTACTGTTCGGCGAGGACATGGTGCGCGCCATGCGCATCGCCGACGAACTCGGCCTGAACAAGAAGATGCAGATTGCCGTCCCCAACCTGACCTTGTCCATGGTCGAACTGGCCGGTCCGGACATCATGCGCGGCGTGCTCGGCACCGAGCCCTGGACTTGGCGAGTGCCCGAGCTGGAAGGCTCCGAGCGCGGCAAGGCGTTCGTGCGCAACTTCGGCGAGCGCTACCAGACGCACCCCTCCAGCTCGGCCGCATCGGCTTACAGCATCGTCTACCAGTGGGCGGATGCGGTCAGCCGCGCCAAGACCATTGCCAGCGAGCCGGTCATCGCAGCCCTGGAAAACCACAGCTACAGCCTGCTCAAGGGCCAACAGCAGTGGCGAGCGTTCGATCATCAGAACGTCCAGACGGTCTACGCCGTGCGCGTGAAGCCCCGTGAGGAAGTACTCAAGGATCGCTTCAAGCAGGACTACTTCGAGATCGTCCATCGCCTGTCCGGCGAACAGGCGGCGCCTACCCTGGCCGAATGGCAGGAAGAGCGCCGCGCGGCCGGCCAGCCAGCTAGGCTACAGTGAGAGAACCACGGTGCGCACTGGCCCCGCCCAGGCGCACCGTGCCGGTTTCGTGACCGCCCGGAACGCTGCAACCTCGCTGCACTGAAGGACTCTGAAGAGGTGCGACGTACTCCGTCGCCTGTCAGCGGAGCCCAGAACCGCCACGAGGATTCGACCATGAGCACTGCCGTAGAGCCCTACCAGGCTGGCGTCTTCGACCTGACCCACAAGCTGACCGTGGAAAAGCACGGCCACACCGCGCTCATCACCATCAACCATCCGCCCGCCAATACCTGGGACCGCGAGTCGCTGATCGGACTCAAGCAGGTCATCGACCATCTCAACCATGATGACGACATCTACGCACTGGTGATCTGCGGCCAGGGTGAGAAGTTCTTCAGCGCGGGGGCGGATCTCAAACTGTTTGCCGACGGGGATCGCAACCGGGCCCGCGAAATGGCTCGGCGCTTCGGCGAGGCATTCGAAGCGCTACGCGAGTTCCGCGGCGTGTCGATTGCCGCGATCAACGGTTTCGCCCTCGGTGGAGGCCTGGAATGCGCGCTGGCTTGCGACCTGCGGATCGCCGAACAGCAAGCGCAGATGGGGCTTCCGGAAGCCTCGGTCGGACTGCTGCCCTGTGCCGGTGGCACCCAGGCATTGGCCTGGCTGGTGGGCGAAGGCTGGGCCAAACGGATGATTCTCTGCGGCGAGCGCATCACTGCGGACACCGCACTGCGCATCGGTCTTGTGGAACAGGTGGTGGAGCAAGGGCAGTCACGCGGCCACGCCCTGCTGCTCGCCTCCCGTGTCGCTCGGCAGAGTCCGGTGGCCGTACGCGCGATCAAGCCCCTGATCAATGGCGCACGCCAACGCATCCCGGACACCTTCGCCGCCGCTGAGCGGGAAGCCTTCGTCGAGCTGTTCGAAGCCGAGGACACGCTTGAGGGCGTCAATGCCTTCCTGGAAAAGCGCGACCCACGCTGGCGCAACCGATAATCCACGGCAACCCCGCAGGCGACGAGGATCCCCATGAAGGTCACGTTCGAAGATCGCCCGGCGCTGCACGGAACGCGGATCGCCATCGCCACTCTGGACGCCCCACGGCAACTCAACGCGCTGAGTCTGCCGATGATCGAAGCCCTGCTCGACCAGTTCCATCGCTGGGCAACCGACCCCGCCGTGGTCTGTGTACTGCTGCGTGGCAACGGCCCGAAAGCGTTCTGCGCCGGTGGCGATGTGCGCAAGCTGGCGGAGGCATGCCGATCCGAGCCCGGCACGATACCGTCGCTCGCCGAACGCTTCTTCGCCGACGAGTACCGTCTGATCCATCGAATGCATGACTACCCCAAGCCGCTGATCTGTTGGGGCCATGGCTATGTCATGGGCGGCGGCATGGGCCTGCTACAGGCCGGCACCTTTCGCATCGTCACACCGGACAGCCGCCTGGCGATGCCGGAGGTTTCCATCGGCCTGCACACGGATGTCGGCGCCAGCTGGTTCCTGCCACGCCTGCCCGGCCGGCTGGGCCTGTTTGTCGCCCTCACCGGTACACAGATCAACGCGCGCGATGCGCTGGACCTCGACCTCGCCGATCGCTGTCTGCGCGAAGATCAGCAGACCGAGCTGCTGGACGGCCTGGTGCAGATCAATTGGCAAGAGCAGGCCGACAGCCAGCTGCACAGCCTGCTGCGAGCACTCGGCCGACAGGCCGCCGAGCGGCTGCCGGATGCCCGGTTGCTGCCACGGCGCACACGGATCGACGAGCTGCTGGACGTGGCTGAACTACCCCATGCGTGGCAGGCATTGACCGCCCTCCAGAGCGACCGCGACGAGCTGCTCGCCGAATCCGCCCATGCTCTCAGCACGGGCTGCCCCCTTAGCGCTCATATTGTCTGGCAGCAACAGCGGCGTGCCCGGAAACTGTCGCTGAGCCAGGCGCTGCAAATGGAATATGCACTCAGCCTCAACTGCTGCCGTCACCCCGAGTTCGCCGAAGGCGTTCGGGCGCGCCTGATCGACAAGGACCGGCAACCGCACTGGCGCTGGCCAGACGTCCACCAGGTGCCGCAGGCAGTGGTCGACGCCCACTTCGAGCCAACATGGAGCGGTGCGCACCCGCTCCTGGATCTGCCCTGAAGCACACTCAGCGCCGATACTGCTGGTAGCGCCCGTCCCGCTCGTAGTGCGGCCGCAGCCGATAGTCGCGGCCATCACGAATAACGTGTGGCCGCTGATGGCGATGCTCCTGACGCCAGTGGTCGCGGCGCTCGAAGCCGCGATGACGGTCGTAATACTGCGGTGGCAGCTGGCTCTGATAGCGCGGCGGCAGGTTGCGCGGGTACTGCGGATAGTGCGAATAGGGGCTGCGCGGATCGTACTGATGCGGACGGCTTTCGTGCCGATAGCCACGGCTGTAGCCCTGGCCGTAGCCGGCACTATAACCATGGTTGTAATAGCGGGGGCTTTCAGCCTGGAACACCCAGACGCCGTCTCGCCGATCCGCCTGCGCCTGCAGGCTCGCCCCCAGGCCGAGGCACAGCAGGACCAACAATGATCGAATGCTCATGAGAACACCTCCGATGGTGTCATGGACCCCAGCTCATCAGACCACAACCAGCGGCCAGCTGCTGAAACGGCGGACAACCGGCGGCCATGTAGCGTCTGGACCCGCTCCAGATGTCGCCGGATCAGCGCGACCGGCTGCCGCAGCTTGTATGCCCGCCGCCGCTTCCCGATAATAGCGGCCCTTTAGCCCCACGGCTCTCGCAGAGCGCGACGGAACGGGAACAGACCCTAGATGACCGAACTCGCCCTGATCATGGTTAGCGCCATTCTGGTCAACAATTTCGTGCTGGTGCAGTTCCTCGGTCTGTGCCCGTTCATGGGCGTGTCGAAGAAGATCGAGACGGCCATCGGCCTGTCGCTGGCGACCACCTTCGTGTTGACCCTGGCAGCGATGTGCAGCTATCTCGTTCAGCAGTACGTGCTCAAGCCGCTGGACCTGGAATTCCTGCGCACCATCAGCTTCATCCTGGTGATCGCCGTAACCGTCCAGTTCACCGAAATGGTGGTAAACAAGACCAGCCCGCTGCTCTATCGCGTGCTCGGCATCTTCCTGCCGCTGATCACCACCAACTGCATCGTCCTAGGCGTGGCCCTGCTCAACGCCAACAAGGCCGAGTTCACCTTCCTGACCGCCACCGTGAACGGCTTCGCCGCGGGGCTGGGCTTTTCCCTGGTGCTGGTGCTGTTCGCCGCCATGCGTGAGCGCATCGCCATTGCCGATGTGCCCAGATCGTTCCAGGGCGCGGCGATCGGCATGATCACCGCCGGCCTCATGTCGCTGGCCTTCATGGGCTTCACCGGACTGATCAAGCTATGAGTGCGGTTCTCATCGCAGTGCTTGCACTGCTCGCCCTGTGCCTGCTTGGCGGTGCCATCCTCGGTTTCGCCGCCGTGCGCTTTCGCGTCGAGGGCGACCCCATCGCCGAGCAGATCAATGCCTTGCTGCCGCAGACCCAGTGCGGCCAGTGCGGCTACCCGGGCTGCAAGCCCTACGCCGAGGCCATCGCCGGCGGCGACAAGATCAACAAGTGCCCGCCGGGCGGCGAAGCGACCATCCAGGCGCTGGCCGACCTGCTCGATGTCGAGCCGGAACCGCTGGATGCCGAAGGCGGCGAGAAACCGCAGATGGTGGCCTATATCCGCGAAGCCGAATGCATCGGTTGCACCAAGTGCATCCAGGCCTGCCCGGTGGACGCCATCGTCGGCGCCGCACGGCAGATGCACACCGTCATCATCTCCGAGTGCACCGGCTGCGACCTCTGCGTCGAGCCCTGCCCGGTGGATTGCATCGACATGATCGAGGTCGGCAGCAACCTGCAGAGCTGGAAGTGGAACCGGCCGCTGGCGCCCGGCCAGCTGATCGCGACTGACCGGGAGCAGGCGGCATGACCTCACTAAAGGTATGGGACATCCACGGCGGCATCCATCCGCCAGAGCACAAGGAGCTGTCCAACCGCACCCCGATCCAGCCGGCGCCACTGCCCAAGCGCCTGATTCTGCCGCTGGCGCAGCACCTTGGCGCGCCCGCCGAACCCTGTGTGACGCTCGGCGAGCACGTGCTCAAGGGCCAGCAGATCGCCGTCGCCAGCGGCTTCGTCAGCGCCGCGCTCCATGCGCCGACATCCGGCGTGGTCAGCTTCATCGGCCCGCAGCCCTACCCACACGTTTCAGGCATGCTCGCCAATGCGATCGTCATCGATAGCGATGGCGAGGACCGCTGGATCGAGCTCGAGCCCCACCTCGATTATCGTGCGCTGGAGCGTCCGGCGCTGCTCGAGCTGATTCGTCAGGCTGGTATCAGCGGCCTCGGCGGTGCAGGCTTTCCGACGGCAGTCAAGCTGACCCCGCCACCGACACAGCGCATCCGCACGCTGATCATCAACGGTACCGAGTGCGAGCCGTACATCACCGCCGACGATCTGCTGATGCGCGAGAAAGCCGCCGAACTGGTGGCGGGTATCGAAATCCTCGCGCACCTGATCCAACCGCAGGCCGTGCTGATCGGCATCGAGGACAACAAACCCGAGGCCATCGCCGCGGTGCGCGCCGCCATCGGGGAGCGCCCCTTCGTGCTCAAGGTCTTTCCGACCAAGTACCCCTCCGGCGGCGAGAAACAGCTGATCCAGATCCTCACGGGTGAAGAGGTGCCCAGCGGTGGCCTGCCGGCGGACATCGGCATGCTCTGCCAGAACGTCGGCACCTGCGTTGCCATCCATGACGCCGTGCTGCTCGGCAAGCCGCTGATCTCGCGAATCACCACCCTCACCGGCGAAGCATTGGCACGCCCGATGAACGTCGAGGCGCTGATCGGTACTCCGGCCGGAGAACTGCTGGCGTTCGCCGGACTCGAGCAGAACAGGCTCAACCGTCTGATCATGGGGGGACCGATGATGGGCTTTACCCTGCCATCCCTCGACGTGCCGGTGATCAAGACCACCAACTGCCTGCTCGCCAGCACGCTCGAAGAGCTGCCTCCGCCGCCACCAGCGCTGCCCTGCATCCGCTGCGGCGAGTGCGCCGAGGCCTGTCCGGTGAGCCTGCTGCCGCAGCAGTTGCATTTCTTTGCACTGGGCCAGGAGCATGAGCAGCTCAAGGCCCACCATCTGTTCGACTGCATCGAGTGTGGTGCCTGCGCCTACGTCTGCCCGTCGAACATCCCGCTGGTGCAGTACTACCGCGCCGCCAAGGCCGAGATCCGCGAGCTGGAGCAGAAGCAGCAGAAGGCCGAGCATTCCAAGCAGCGCTTCGAACTGCGCCAGGAGCGCCTGCGCCGTGCCGAGGAACAGAAGGAAGCCGAGCGCAAGGCCCGCGCCGAGCGCGCCGCACGCGCCAAGGCGGCGCAGGGCGAAAGCGCGCAAGTGGTCTCTGATACCACCGCTGCGACCCCGAGCGCAGCGCCCAAGTCGGGGCTCTCGGAGACCCAGAAGAAACTGAAGATCGAAGCCAGCATGGCTCAGGTCGCACTGAAGAAGGCCGAAAAGCAGCTCGCCGCACACGACACACCCGAACTGCAAGCCCAGGTCGCCGATCTGCGCAAGGCCGCCGAAGCGGCGCAGCAGGCGCTCGATGCCGTCATGCAGGAAAGTGCCAGCGCAGCACCTACCGTCAGCCCAGCGGACGACGAGGCGCTGAAGAAGGCCAAGATCGAAGCCGCCATGCTCAAGGCGCAGATCCGCAAGCTGGAAAAGCTCGAAGCGCCGGACGACGACCAGCAGGCCGAGCTCGCTCGTCTGCGTCAGCAGCTGCACGAAGCCGAACAGACCTTGGCAGCCGCGCAGAGCACCGCGCCCGCTCCTGCCGCTAAGCCAGCGGATGACGAGGCGCTGAAAAAGGCCAAGATCGAAGCCGCCATGCTCAAGGCGCAGCTCCGCAAGCTGGAAAAGCTCGAAGCACCGGACGACGACCAGCAGGCCGAGCTCGCTCGTCTGCGTCAGCAGCTGCACGAAGCCGAACAGACCTTGGCAGCCGCGCAGAGCGCCGCGCCCACTCCCGCCGCCCAGCCAGCGGATGACGAGGCGCTGAAAAAGGCCAAGATCGAA
>NZ_JAYJLM010000004.1:0-589955 GCF_051948915.1 Stutzerimonas sp. Brlt_14 | reverse complement strand
AGCGCATTCTACTCGAATCCGCCACCAGCGCAACCCTTTTATTTAGCTAACCTTTTGATTTACAAGAGGTTTTGCTTGAGGACTGCACCGGAAGTGGTGCGCATTATAGGCACCTGAAAACAGCCGTCAACCGTTTATTTCGGTTTTGTTGCGAACTTTGTTCTTTCGCGTACGGACTCGCCCCAAAGCAGAAGCCGCGGCTGGAAATCGTAGAGCAAGCAGGATCGCGGCCACGCCAGCATAAAGCGCCCACCTGCCAGCATCGGCACGTACAACCCAGAGCATATGCAGCAGCACCACAATGACGATGACGTAGATCAGCTGGTGTAAGGTTTTCCAGCGCTTACCGAGACGGCGCATGCTCCATCGAGAGGAGGTAGCGGCCAAAACTGTCAGCCCCAGCAACCCGAGCATCCCGACCAGAATATAGGGGCGCTCGCTCAACTCTTCGGGCAAACGTGAGAATTCAGCACCCAACAGAAAGAAAAGGTAGCTAGCGAGATGCAGCAATGCATAGCTGAAGCACCAAAGTCCAAGCTGTCTCCGCACAGCGAGCCAGCCGCCCCACCCCGTGACCCGCTGCAGGGGCGTCATGGCAAGCGTCAGAAGCAAGAGAACCAACGCGCCCTGCCCGAGGTTATCCACCAGCACCTTTCCCGGATCGGGACCCAGCGCAAGCGTCCAGGCGAGATACAGCCAGTACACAGGCACGCTCGCGGCGCATAGAAATACGCACAGCCGCCACCACGGGTAGCGCATCAGTAGTCCTTGGTGAGATCCATCGAGGCGTACAAATCCGCCACCTGATCGGCATAGCCATTGAACAGCAGCGTATCCCGCACGTTGGGGCTGAAAAGGCTGCCTGGAAGGCGCCGCTCACGAGCCTGCGACCAACGTGGATGGGAAACCTGCGGATTTACGTTGGCGTAGAACCCATACTCTTCAGGAGCCATCGACTGCCACGTCGTACGCGGCTGCTCGCGTACAAAGCTGATCCGCACGATCGATTTGATGCTTTTGAAGCCATACTTCCAAGGTACGACCAGCCGCAGTGGTGCGCCATTCTGATTAGGCAGTACCCGCCCATACATTCCAACCGCCAGCAGGCTGAGGGGGTGCATCGCCTCGTCCATGCGCAATCCTTCTACGTACGGCCAATCGATCAACGCAAAGCTGGAGCGAGTTCCACGCATCTCGTCGGGCCGGTAGGCCGTTTCGAAGCGGGCGAACTTCGCAGCTGAAAGGGGGCGAACCATCTGAACAAGGTCGGCAAGCGGAAATCCCAGCCAGGGGATCACCATGGACCAGGCCTCCACGCATCGCAGCCGATATATCCGCTCCTCCAGCTGGCCTTCAGTAAAAAGGTCCTCGAGCGAATAGCGCCCCGGCTTTTCGACTTCGCCGTCAACCAGCACTGTCCACGGTTCGACTTTCAACTCCGCGGCGTAACGGGCTGGATCGCCTTTGTTGGGACCGAACTCATAGAAGTTGTTGTACTGGGTGGCATCGGCATACGGCGTGATGGCTTCGCCTCGCGCGACGACAGCGCGCCAGCGGGCGTCGCCCAGCTTGCCAACAAACCAAGGCGGGGCTGGAGACGCTGGGACGCCGGGATATTGCTCTGCCGCCCTAGCCAGCAAGGGCACCCCCACGGCCGCCCCGGCAAGCGCCGCCCCCTGAATGAAGCGACGCCGGCTTCGATAGATCGCCTCCGGCGTCACCTCGGATTCATGACAATCACCGCCTGCGGGGATTCTGATGAGCATGGCCAGCTCCGCGTATCGACTACAGACGAGCAATACGCGCAGCCAGGGGGAAAATCAACCCTCGACGCGCTTGCGCCGACGCAGTTGCATCAGGTACTGAACGGGACCCGAAACTGCATAGGCGAGGAAAATCAGCAGGAGAATACGAGGCGGGTCGCTGAATACCACCGCAAACACCAGCACCACGACCAGAATCGCAACGAAAGGAACGCGCCCCTTCAGATCGAGATCCTTGAAGCTGTAGTACTTGATGTTGCTGACCATCAGCAGACCGGCAGCGGCTACCATCAGCGCAAAGAGCATGACCAGCACCAGCGGCAGGTCGACGCCGCGAATACCCGTCTCGTCGAGCGCCCACACCGCCCAGACCCAACCGGCCACCACACCTGCTGCAGCCGGACTGGCCAGCCCGATGAACCAGCGCTTGTCCACCTTGCCGATCTGCGTATTGAAGCGCGCCAGGCGCAGCGCGGCGCAGGCAACGTAGATAAAGGCGACCGTGAGCCCGACATTACCCAACCCCGACAACGCCCATTCATACGCCAGCACAGCGGGCGCCAGACCGAACGCCACCATATCCGACAGCGAGTCGTACTCGGCACCAAAGGCACTCTGAGTATTGGTCAGGCGCGCAACACGTCCGTCCAGACTATCAAGCACCATCGCGACAAAGACCGTCGCCGCGGCCACATAAAAATTGCCGTTGATCGCCGTGATGATCGAGAAGAACCCTGCGAAAAGGTTGGCAGTGGTGAACAGGTTCGGCAGCAGGTAGATGCCCCGGTGGCGGACCTTGCGGCCGTCGGCCTCCTGGGTTTCCTCCACATGCTCGTCGATCGGCAGAATGCTCTCTGGCTCGACTGGCTTGTTCGGCTCTTCGGATTGTCCACTCATGCGCATTCACCTTCTACAACAGGTACGGATAGATTTCGACCAGATCGGCACACCCACGGTTCAGCCTGGCCAAACCCGCGATTTATACCAGAAGCCTGGGGTGCAGAACGAAAAAACGCGGCCGAAGCCGCGTTTTCTTGAGCAGAAAACCGATCAGTTCTTGCTCTTGTCGACGATCTTGTTCGCCGCGATCCAGGGCATCATCGCGCGCAGCTTCTCGCCGACCACTTCGATGCCATGGGCCGCGTTGTTGCGACGGTAGGCAGTCATGGACGGATAGTTGGCAGCACCTTCGGTGATGAACATCTTGGCGTACTCACCGTTCTGGATGCGCTTCAGAGCGTTGCGCATGGCAGCACGGGATTCGGCGTTGATGACTTCCGGACCGGTGACATACTCGCCGTACTCGGCGTTGTTGGAGATCGAGTAGTTCATGTTGGCGATACCGCCTTCGAACATCAGGTCGACGATCAGCTTCAGCTCGTGCAGACACTCGAAGTAGGCCATTTCCGGAGCGTAGCCCGCTTCGACCAGGGTTTCGAAACCGGCTTTGACCAGCTCGACGCAACCGCCGCAGAGAACGGCCTGCTCGCCGAACAGGTCGGTTTCGGTTTCGTCCTTGAAGGTGGTTTCGATGATGCCGGTACGACCGCCGCCGACGCCACAGGCGTAGGACAGCGCGACGTTACGGGCATTGCCGGACGCGTCCTGGTAGATCGCGATCAGGTCAGGGATACCGCCGCCACGGACGAACTCGGAGCGCACGGTGTGGCCCGGAGCCTTCGGAGCGATCATGATCACGTCGAGATCGGCACGCGGCACGACCTGGTTGTAGTGGATCGAGAAACCGTGGGCGAACGCCAGGGTGGCACCCTGCTTCAGGTTCGGCTCGATCTCTTCCTTGTACAGGCGACCCTGGAATTCGTCCGGGGTGAGGATCATTACCAGGTCGGCGGCAGCAACGGCTGCCGGCACGTCGCTGACCTTCAGGCCATGCGCTTCGGCCTTTGCGATGGAGGACGAGCCCGGGCGCAGGCCAACGGTGACGTCGACGCCGGAGTCCTTCAGGTTGCACGCATGCGCGTGGCCCTGGGAGCCGTAACCGATGATGGCGACCTTCTTGCCCTGGATGATGGAGAGGTCGCAGTCTTTATCGTAAGAAACCTTCATGAATTACCCCTGTTGCCGGCCTCGTGGGCCATTCGATAAAACGTTGCTGACTGACGAGACGAGGTGTCCGCCAGCCGTTAGATACTCAGCACTTTGTCGCCGCGAGAGATTCCGGTGACACCGCTGCGCACCACCTCGAGGATCGAAGCGGTACCAATGGCCTGGATGAAGCTGTCCAATTTGTCACTGGTTCCGGCCAGCTGAATGGTATAGACGCTGGTGGTCACGTCGACGATCTGTCCGCGGAAGATGTCGGTGGTGCGCTTGACCTCGGCGCGCTGGGCGCCGGTGGCCTTGACCTTGATCAGCATCAGTTCACGCTCGATATGGGCGCTCTCCGACAGGTCGACGAGCTTGACCACTTCCACCAGCTTGTTGAGGTTCTTGGTGATCTGTTCGATCACCTCCTCATGGCCGACGGTGGTCAAGGTCAGACGCGACAGGGTCGGATCTTCGGTCGGCGCCACGGTGAGGCTTTCGATGTTGTAGTTGCGCTGCGAAAACAGGCCGACCACACGAGACAGCGCACCCGGTTCGTTTTCCATCAGCAGGGAAATGATATGTCTCATGATCAGGTCCGCTCCGTCTTGCTCAGCCACATGTCACGCATTGCGCCATCCTTGATCTGCATCGGATAGACGTGCTCGGCGGTGTCGACGGCGATATCGAGGAAGACCAGGCGATTCTTCATGGCGAATGCCTCTTCCATCATCGGCTTGAGGTCCTTGAGATCAGTGATGCGCATGCCGACGTGCCCGTAGGCTTCGGCCAGCTTGACGAAGTCCGGCAGAGACTCCATGTACGAGTGCGAGTAGCGACTGTTGTACACCATGTCCTGCCACTGGCGGACCATGCCCAGCGCACCGTTGTTGAGGTTGATGATCTTCACCGGCAAGTCGTACTGCAGGCAGGTGGACAGCTCCTGGATGTTCATCTGGATGCTGCCTTCACCCGTCACCACCGCGACATCGGCTTCGGGGAAGTTCAGCTTCACCCCCATGGCTGCCGGCAGGCCGAACCCCATGGTGCCGAGACCGCCCGAGTTGAGCCAGCGGTTGGGCTTGTCGAACTTGTAGTACTGGCAGGCGAACATCTGATGCTGACCAACGTCCGATGCCACATAGGCCTCGCCCTTGGTCACCTCGCAGAGCACCTCGATTGCGGCCTGCGGCTTGATGATCGAACCATCGCCCTCGTTGTAGGGGAACAGCCGGCCATTGCCGCGCCACTCGTCGATCTGCTTCCACCAGCTGGCCACGGTCTCGGCATTCGGCGCCTGGCCGATCTCCTTGACGATGGCGACCATCTCGGTCAGCACGCTGTCGACTGGGCCAACGATCGGGATATCTGCCTTGATGGTCTTGGAGATGGATGCCGGATCAATGTCGATGTGGATGATCTTCGCATTCGGGCAGAACTTGGTCGCGCCGTTGATGACGCGGTCATCGAAACGCGCGCCGACCGCCAGAATCACATCGGAGTGATGCATCGCCAGGTTGGCGGTGTAGCTGCCGTGCATACCCAGCATGCCGACGAACTGGCGGTCGCTGCCCGGATAGCAGCCCAAGCCCATCAGCGTATTGGTCACCGGCAGGTTGAGCATCTTCGCCAGCTCGGTCAGTTGTGCCGAGGCCTTGCCTAGGATCACGCCGCCACCGGCGTAGATGATCGGACGCTTGGCGCCCAGCAGCAACTCCGCCGCCTTGCGAATCTGCCCCGAATGCCCACGTACGGCCGGGCTGTACGAACGCAGCTTGGCCTTCTTCGGATAAACGTATTCGAATTTTTCGGCCGGGTTGGTCATGTCTTTCGGAATATCGATGACAACCGGCCCTGGACGCCCGGACTCTGCGAGGTAGAACGCCTTCTTCATCACTTCGGGAATTTCCGAAGGATGCTTGATCATGAAGCTGTGCTTAACGATCGGCCGGGAGATACCGATCATGTCGGTTTCCTGGAAGGCGTCGGTGCCGACCATGGTGCTCGGCACCTGACCGGAAATGACCACCATCGGGATCGAGTCCATGAAGGCAGTGGCGATGCCGGTGATGGCATTTGTCGCGCCAGGGCCGGAGGTCACCAACACCACGCCGGCCTTGCCAGTCGCGCGCGCATAGCCATCAGCCATGTGGGTGGCAGCCTGCTCATGACGAACCAGGATATGTTCGATGGCCTTTTCCTTGAAAAGCGCATCGTAGATATGCAGAACGGCACCGCCCGGGTACCCGTAGATGTACTTAACGCCTTCGTCACGCAGGGAGCGGACGACCATTTCAGCGCCGGATAAGAGTTCCACGTTGTTCACCTCTGAAACGCCAGATAGCGGTCCAAGCCGGAGCCGCCAGAAATAGGTTTACTGCCAACAGGGCATGAGCGACGGTGGTCGCCGACTACGTCAGCCACTGATTGAGCCAGTATTGGAAGAGTCCCTGGTGTCGCGGGCTCTCCACCCAGCGCGAGGTAACGCGTTGCGGGTGATGCAGGTCGGCGCGGGTAGCACCTCATGTCTGTCTAGACTGAGCCGGTATCGCTTGCGGCGAGGCGACTCAGGACAGCAAGCCTCGGATTGTTCGGATTCGGCACCCGCAAGTCAAGCCTGCCGTTGCGTTTGGCCAACCTCGAGCTGTGACGGGGCGCAGAAGCGCGGCTCTGTCTTTTGGGTATAGTGGAGGCCGTTTTCCGACCCGATGAAGGTAACAGCATGCGATTGATGTTTCTTGCGAGCGGCCTGATGCTGGCCCTTTGTGGCAACGCCATGGCGGCCCAGGTGTACAAATGGGTAGACGCCCAGGGCGTCACGCATTTTGGCGCTCAGCCGCCGCAGGGGCAGCAGGTGGAAACCGTGAACACGGTCGTCTCGCCAGGCAAATCGGCAACGCCGCCGGCACCGGCGGTACAGGAAATCGACGCCGAACCCGACCAGCGCACCATTGACCGCAAGGTCAAGCAGCAAGTGGCCGCGCAGGAGGCCGAGCGCAAGCGTTATTGCGAAACCCTGCGTACCAACCTGGCCCAGTTGCAGAACAATCCGCGCGTGCGGGTCGAAGAGAATGGTGAAACGCGGCGGGTCACCGAGGAAGAGCGACAGGCGCGAATCTCGGAAACCCGCGACAAGATTGCGGAAAACTGCAACTGAGCGCCATCTGAGCAACTGGCGCCGCCAAACGCGGCGCTAGCGTGAAGATCTGTCGATCAGCGCATCGAAGCCGCGCAGGGCCTCAAGCAGCGTCACCACCTGGGACTCCCGATAGACCACTTCGGCCATGGCGCAGATGCCGGAGGCGGCAGGCAAAGGCTGATCTGCCTCGACGATGGCCTTCATCCGCGGCAGGAAAATCCACTGCAACCACTGCTCGAAGCGCAGCGTGTCGACGCAGAACGGCTCCACGCTGGCCAGAGCCTCTGGCGCCGGCGAATCCACACTCCACAGCCCCAGCACCCGCAGCTCGCGCTCGATCAGCAGCAGCTGCTGGGCAATCTCCGGCAGCCGGCGATCCATCACAGACTGACCTTGGCCCGCTCACGGGCCTGGGCCGCACCCGCACTGTCGCCCTGCCGCTCACGCGCCTGGGCGATCAGCTCCCAGAGACTGGCCTGCAAGGCTGGCCGACCACTGGCGTAACTCAACGCTCGACGTGACAACTGTTCGGCCTGGGTCGCGTCGCCCTGAGCCAGACGGACCTGGGCGAGACGGTAAAGCACCTGCGGCTCGCGTGGCGCAATGCGCTGAGCGCGCTCGAGGCTCGAGGCGGCACCGTTCAGGTCGCCGCCGCCCTGCTGCTGCTGCGCGGTGGTGAGCAACGCCAGGACCGGGCCATCAAGCTGCTCGTCAGCCGCCAGACCGCTACCTGAGGAAGGAATGCCGCTGGGCATGCTTGGCTGTGGCGTGCTGGGCGGTGCGGAGATCGATGGTGCGGGCTGCCAGGCTGGCTGCGAACCACTGGCGGCGCCACTGGAAGAAGAAAAAGGCACGTCCGGCGCTGCGAAGGTTTCAAGGGGCGCCGATGATCCTTGCGGCACCATCACCACGACACCGGAATCTTCCTGCTGCTGCCGTGGCACCTGGGCCGCGGCCGTGGCAGCGGGTGCGCGATAGGCCTGCCGCGCGGCCATTTCCTCGGAAACAGGCGCGCCGGCGTCGACGACGGGTATCGAACGACGGTCCACCGTCGCGCAACCCTGGATCAGAACCACTGCTGCTACAACAGCTATCCACTGCTTATTCACTTTCTGACCTCTTCACAAAAAAGCACGGAATGCACGTCGGCTGCACCATCACTGCAACCAGCCACGCACCCAATCCATGACCGACTCTGCAGGGGCCTGTATGCCGCAGCCCGGCCCCGGCGCCGGTTCGCTGCCGCGAATATAGGGCATCTGCACGGCATCCGGGCAGCGTTCGTCGGTACCCAGTCCGCTACGGGCATCGACCCAGGCGTAGGTGACATTGTCCGGAACCGGCATCTGCAACGGCAGCGGGTCGGCCCGTCGCATGAAGTCGGTCCATACCTGCAGCGCCCCGGTGGCCCCGGTCAGAGACGTCTTGCCATTGTCATCACGCCCCAGCCAGACCACTGCCAGAAGATCCTGGCTGAAGCCGGCGAACCAGCTGTCACGCGAATCGTTGGTGGTGCCGGTCTTGCCGGCCAGATTGAGCGACTGCGGCAGTCGGTTGTACGCCGAGCGCCCAGTGCCCTCGCGCATGGCGCGCTGCATGGCGTACTGGGTGAGGTAGATCGCACCCGGATCGAAGCGCTGCTGAATCTGGAACGGATAACGCTTGAGCGGCTCGCCGTCGGCGGTCAGCACGCTGCGAATGCCCCGCAGCGGGGTGTTGAAGCCACCGTTGGCAAGCGTCTGATACATGTCGGCCACTTCGATCGGACGCAGGCCGCCGGCCCCCAGCAGCATCGACGGGTAAGCCGGCCATTTGGGTGATGCACCCAGGCGCTCGAGCGTCTTAAGCACGTTCGGCACGCCCAGATCGAGCCCGAGCCGCGCGGTCGACAGGTTGTAGGAATTGGCGAGCGCCTGATACAGGTACACCGTTCCATAGGCCTGACGCCCATAATTCTGCGGCTTCCAGACCTGCCCATCGGCACCTTTCACGGAGAAGGGCTCATCCTCGAGCAGACTGGTCAGCGTGTACTGGCTGGGCTTCTCCAGTGCGGCCAGGTAGATGGCAGGCTTGATCAGCGAACCGATCGGTCGTGAGGCATCCAGTGCCCGGTTGAAGCCGGCAAAGCCTGGTTGGCGGCTGCCCAGCATGGCCTGGATCTCACCGGTTTCCGGATTGGTGACGATCATCGCGCCCTCGACGCCCTCGGTGGCCTTGCCGAGTCGCTTGAGGGTTTCGCTCATGGCCTGCTCGGCCTTCAGCTGAAGCACCGGATCGAAGCTGGTGAAGACGCGCAGGCCTTCTTCGGTAAGGTCCTCGTCCCGATAGTCCTCTCGCAGCTGCCGCTTGACCAGGTCGAGGAAGGCCGGATAGGAGCTGTCCGCCATGCTGCCGCGCTGGGTTACCCCCAATGGCGCCTGTTTGGCCTTGGCCGCCTCATCGGCGCTGATGACCTGCTGCTCGGCCAAAAGATCGAGCACCAGATTGCGCCTTTCTAAGGCACGCTCGGGATTGCGCCGCGGGTTGTAGTAGGTTGGCCCCTTGACCATGCCGACCAGCAACGCCACCTGCGGCAGCTTCAGCTCGGCCAGCGGCTGACCGAAGAAGTACTGACTGGCCAGGCCGAACCCGTGCACCGCGCGACGACCATCCTGACCGAGAAACACCTCGTTCAGATAAGCCTCGAGAATTTCCTGTTTGTCGTAATGCAGCTCAAGCAGCACCGCCATCATCGCTTCGGTGATCTTGCGGGTCATGCTGCGCTCGTTGGTCAGGTAGAAGTTCTTGACCAACTGCTGGGTCAGGGTACTGCCACCCTGGCGAACCTGGCCGGCAGTCAGGTTGACCCAGACCGCGCGGGCGATGGATTTGGGCGACACACCGAAGTGATTGAAGAATTCCCGATCCTCGACCGCAACCAGCGTTTCCACCAGATACGGCGGCACCTGATCCAGCTTGATCAGGATGCGATCCTCGTTGTGCGCCGGATACAACCCGCCAATCAGCACGGGCTCCAGACGCGCCACAGGCAGAGCGCTCCCGTTGGCGCTGCTGAGGCCAGCAACGAAATCGCCGGAGAAGCGGACCCGCAACCGTTGCGACTGCTCGGCGCCTTCGTAGAACTGGAAGCCGCGGGTGTGCAGTTCGATGTCGTTGCCGGCAACCGAAGCGCCGCCCGGGCCGCTGACCGAGCGCTCGCGCCGATAGCCAAGAGCGTCCAGCTCGGCAAGGAAGTCGTTCTTGTCCAGCTTCTGACCGACGAACAGTTCCAGCGGCCGCGCATAGACCTTTGCCGGAATCGTCCAACGCTTGCCGGAGAATTTCTCCTGCACGACAGCATCGAGATAGATGGCGAAACCGGCCAGGATCACCAGGCCGACAATGGAGAGCTTGACCGCCCAGCCCAACCAGGGGCGAGCACCACTGGAGCGGCGCTTGGAGCGATTTCGGGGGGAGCGAGGTTTAGTCATGGCGGCGCATTATACGCACTTTGCCGCAGCGGATTGACGGCCTCTCAGCGGTTTGCAGCGCAACGCTCAGCGGCCATAATGCCGGCGACTTTACGACTGTGTGGACTGCTTCGCAGTGGACTCGCACGCCCCGTTCAAGAACTTCGACAAGGAATGACCGTGAGCCAAGCACTGATCGCCGCCCTGCAGAATCCTGCCCTGTATCCGCACCCCACCGAAGGCTTTCGGGTCATCGAAACCCATATTTCCTGGGTGATCCTCACCGGCCAGTACGCGTACAAGATCAAGAAGCCGGTGGACTTCGGCTTCCTCAACTTCACCGATCTGGCCTCGCGCAAGCATTTCTGCGAAGAAGAGCTGCGCCTCAACCAGCGCATGGCACCTGACCTCTACCTGGAAGTGTTGCCTGTCACCGGCTCGCCTGATGCTCCGGTGATCGGCGGCGACGGCAATCCCTTCGAGTACGTGCTGAAGATGCGCGAGTTCCCGCAGTCCCAACTGCTGGCCGAGGTCCAGGCCCGCGGCGAGCTGACCGATGCGCATATCGACGCTCTGGCCGAGCAGATCGCAAGCTTCCACCTCAGCACCCCGCAGGTACAGGCGGACCACGCGCTGAACAGCGCCGATGTGATCGTCGCACCGATGCGGCAGAACTTCGAACAGATACGCCCGCTGCTCAGCGAGCCGGAAGACCTGCGCCAGCTGGACGCTCTCGAAGACTGGACCGAAACCAGCATCACGCGCCTGCGCCCACTGCTCGAACAGCGCTGCCAGCAAGGCTTCGTTCGCGAATGCCATGGCGACCTTCACCTGGGCAATGCCACGCTGATCGATGGCAAGGTCGTGCTGTTCGACTGCATCGAATTCAACGAGCCGTTCCGCCTGATCGATGTCGCCTCGGATGCCGCCTTCCTGGCCATGGACCTTGAGGATCGCGGACTGAAATGCCAGGCCCGGCGCTTCATCAATGGCTGGCTGGAGCACACCGGAGACTATGCCGCGCTAGCGCTGCTCAACCTCTATAAGGCCTATCGTGCGTTGGTTCGCGGCAAGGTCAGCCTGTTCCGCCTGTATCAGGAGCAGGACGCCGTGCAGCGCAAGGTTATCCTGCGCCAGTACCGCAGTTACGCCAATCTCGCCGAAAGCTACAGCGCGATTCCGTCCCGCTTCCTCGCCATCACTCACGGTGTATCGGCCGTCGGCAAGAGTCACGTCGCGCTACGCTTGGTCGAAGCGCTCGGCGCGGTGCGTCTGCGCTCGGATGTCGAGCGCAAGCGTCTGCACGGCGAGCAGGCCGAGGCCCAGGCAGGCCAGCTCGATAGCGGCATCTACAGCCAGCAAGCCAGCGAAGCGACCTATCGCCACCTGCACCAGCTGGCGACTGCCGCACTGCAGGCCGGGTTCGCCGTGGCCATCGACGCGGCCTACCTGAAGCAGTCGCAACGCCAGGCGGCATGGCAGGCAGCCGAAGCGACCGGCGTGCCGTTCCTCATCCTCGATTGCGAGGCTCCGGAAGCGGTGATCGCCCAGTGGCTCGCTCAGCGTCAGGCCGAAGGCACCGATCCGTCCGACGCGACAATGGAGGTGGTCCGCGCACAGCAGGCCAGCCGCGAGCCGCTGAGCGACAGCGAGCGCCTGCACAGCTGCCGGGTCCAGACACAGGATGCCGGCAGCCTCGACGAGCTGGTCGCCAACATCCGCCAGCGCCTGCCGGGGCTTTGACCGTTAGGCACCGTCGCGGGCAGGCCGCGGCGGTGCCTCTATACTCCCGGTATAACAACCGTGGGAATGCCTATGCCTGCCAGCGAACCCCGCCTCTCCCGAGCCGGAGACAGCGTTCAGCTGTTTTCCAGCCGCTCCGATGACTACGCCCGTTACCGCCCGACCTACCCGGAGGCGCTTTTTGCCTGGCTCGCCAGTCAATGCGAGGCGACCGACAATGCGCTGGATCTGGCCGCCGGGAACGGTCAGGCCAGCCTTCCGCTGAGGAGTCACTTCCGCCAGGTGCTGGCCTGCGATGCCAGCGTCGAGCAACTTGCCGCGGGCAACGGTTGGGCGGACGTACAGCGTTTCGTCGCCCAGGCGGAGCGCCTGCCCCTTCGCAGCGGCCAGCTCGACCTGCTGGTCGTCGCGCAGGCACTGCACTGGTTTGCCACGCCGGCGTTTTTCGATCAGGTGCGACAAGCGCTGAAACCGGGTGGGCTGTTCTGCGCCTGGTGCTACAGCCTGCTGGAGGTATCGCCGACGCTGGACCCGCTCATTCGACGGCTTTACGGGACGACACTCGACGGTTACTGGCCCGCCGGTCGCGCCAGCGTCGATGCCGGCTACAGCGACATCCCACTCCCGTTCGCCCGCACTGATACGCCGGACTTCGCCATCGAAGCGCACTGGAACCTTGCCGAGCTGCTTGGCTACCTGCGCACCTGGTCAGCGGTCAAACAATGGCAACGCCAACATGGCCGCGACCCCATCGCGCTGCTGGAGCCGGAACTGGCGACCGCCTGGGGGCCACCCCAGCAGCGGCGACCCATCCGCTGGCCGCTGCACCTGCTTGCAGGCTTCCCCAACCGCTAGCACCGCAAGGATGCCGCCATGCACGACGAACTGCTTTCGCTCCGCAATCTCGGCAAGACCTCGGTGCAGTGGCTGCACGCATCGGGCATCCACACTGCTGCGGATCTGCGCCGACTGGGGGCGGTGAGCTCCTATCGCGCGGTGAAGGCACGTGGGTTTGGCGCGTCGAAGGTGCTGCTGTATGCCATCGAAGGCGCCCTGCGCGACGTGCCCTGGCAGCAACTGCCGGCCCCGCTGAAGGAAGAACTGAATCGGAACCTGGGCAGCGAACTCGACAACTAGAGCTAGCTCACAACCTCTGCGCGGCGTGATTTACTCGCTCGCCCGACCAGGCCTATTGTGCGCCGACGTGACCCTGCCAATCGTCTGCCCGTTTCGTTCAAGGATTACCGACATGTATTTACTCGGGGAGCAACCGGCGTACGCCGATCGCCTGATCACTCGCCTGCAAACCATTCCCACCCAGCTGCTGGAAGGTCTGCAGCCATCGGGCCCCAACCTTGAACTCAAACACACCGACGACCTGTGCGCGGAGCTGCCTGCACAACAGCTGTTCATTATCGAGACCGGGCTGCTGCATGCGCTGATCGATGGCAAACCACTGTTCTACCTCCAGGAAGGCGATCTGGTCGGCCTGCGCCAGTCGAGCGATCTGCCCGAATGTCGCTATTGCAGCGACGAGCCCATCAGCCTGGTGCCCTACTCGCGCAACGCCGTGTTCCAGCACATCCATGCCGACGAGCACCGCCAGGAGTTGTTCACTCAGTACCTGATCGGTCACACCGCATTGCTGGGCGACGCCCTGGCGCGCCTCAAGCAGCCGGAAATCCGCCCCGCTACCGGCTTCAAGCATTTCGCCGTAGGCGAGGAGCTCATTCGCCAGGGCGACGAAGCGGACAATGTATTCATCATCATCGAAGGCCACGCCGAAGCCATCGTCGACGGACAAAAGGTTGGCGACGTACAGAAGGACGAGATCTTCGGGGCCATGGCGGTGTTCACCCGCGAGCGGCGCAGCGCAACCGTGGTCGCCAGCGAGCCATGCACTGTCATGGTCATTCCCAAGGAACAGTTCCTCGGCCTGACGCAAAGCAACCCGCGCATCGCCCACAGCCTGATCGAGAGCATGGCCCGACGCATCGACCTGCTGAACAAGGAAGTCACTCACCTGCGGGTCAACGTCGCCGTCTAGCGATCCGCTCGTCGCGGCCGCACATATATTTTTACGAATGCCTGTTGACGCAGAAATGAGAATTGTTATTATTATCGCAACTGATCGCGAGGTCAGCCGATAGCTGAAGGCTCAGGCAGTCGATCCTTCAGGTTATCTCCTCATCAGGCTAATCACGGTTTTGACCCGGCTCTGCCGGGTCTTTTTTTGCCTGTCTTCTGCTGGCGGCAGATAAAGCTGCGCTATTTGCCGCGCTGCCGCAGTTGCTCGCAATGATCCTGCTCTGGTTGTGCCGGTGTATACCAGACGAAGTCTGCCTGCTCGGCGGATACCCTCTCGCCGACCTCGGCAAGCATCAGCACCGTGACAGGCATGTTTGCCAGATCCTCGATATGCAGCGGCACTCCCAGGTCACGCCGCACATGGAACGCCCCCGCCACCAGCATCGCGGGCTTTGGCGCCGCGAGCAGACGTTCGGCCATGCGTCGATCACGCTGCTGTTGCACCGCCAGCATCGCCGGCAGCTGGCTTGCCGGCAGCATGCCGCAATGCGAGGTTTCGATCTGCGCGAGCAGAGCATCCCTCACCGTGGTCGTTGCCGAAGCGCGCCCCTGCAACCGGGGAGCGGCCCGGTAGATGGACATGATCTCGTCGCGTCCAAGATTTGCCTGCAACAGCGGATAGGACTGCATCAGCGCATGGCTGACCAAAGGCCCGTAGAGGTTCCAGTCCCAGCCCTTCTGCCAGTCCAGCGCCTGGGCAAGATCGCCCGGTGCATGGCCCGCGCGAAGGTCTCGACGCACACTGTCGACACGCGCCTGCTGGCCGGGCTCGAGCATTTCCAGCAGCAGGCTGCCCTGCGGGCGTTGCTGCTCCAGCGCCTGCAGCAGCCAGAGCTGCAGCGCATGGTGATCGGGATTGTCGTGGCGCTCGCCGACCAGCAGGGCCTCGCTGTCCTGCAACCTGACGACGAGCTGAGCCGGGGTCAGCACAGCGTCATTGCGCAGATCGACGATAAGGCCGAGATCGGCGTGGTCCCGCCCTTCCGGACCCTGCCACTCGGGCAGCGCTGGCAGTACGCTACAAGCGCTCAGCAAGACCACTGTCACTAAAACGATGATGCGCACCACAGACCTCCTCAACGAGCGATGACCAGGGGGTGACCTCGTTCCGGATGCCGCTGGACCAGCACATCCAGGCCGAACACGGCTTGCAGCGGCGCCTCGCGCAGCACCTCGTCCGGCGCGCCGGCGATCTGAGCGCGACCGTTCTTGAGCAGCAACAGGCGATCACAGTAACGGGCAGCCAGATTCAGGTCATGCAGGATCACCAGCGCGGCACCGCCCTGCTCGGCGAAACGCCGAACCGCCTGGAGGATGCTGTGCTGATGTGCCGGGTCGAGCATCGAGGTGGGCTCGTCGAGCAGCAGCACGCTGCCCTCGTCCCCCGGCCAGAGCTGCGCCAGCACTCGGGCAAGATGCACCCGCTGGCGCTCGCCACCGGACAGCCGCAGATAGCTGCGCCCGGCCAGATGCTGCGCATCCGCGGCCTGGAGTGCAGCGGCCACGATGCGAGCATCAGCCTGACGGCCGCTGCAATGCGGCAGGCGCCCCATCGCGACCACATCCTCGACCTGGAAGGCAAAGCTCAGCGTCGAACTCTGCGGCAATACCGCCAGGCAACGCGCCCGCTCGCGATCCGACCAGCCTCCAAGCGCTCGTCCATGCAGCATGACCTGCCCTCTGGCGGTTTTCAGCTCGCCGGACAGAGCCTCCAGCAAGGTGCTCTTGCCCGCTCCGTTCGGGCCGAGCACACCCGACACCTGTCCCGCCTGCAAGCGCAGAGAAACCCCATCCAGCGCCGTGATGGCGCCACGCCTTACCGTCAGATCGCTGCCAACCAGCATCAAACACGCTCCCGGAGCAGCAGGAACAGAAAGAACGGCGCGCCGAGCAGCGCCGTGACGATGCCGATCGGCAACTCGGCAGGCGCGATCACCAGCCGCGCGGCGACATCCGCCAGCAACAGCAAAGTGGCGCCGGCGAGCGCCGAGGCCGGCAAGAGCAGCCGATGATCCGGCCCCACCAGCAGACGCATCAGATGCGGGACGACGAGGCCGACGAAGCCGATCAGGCCCGCGGCAGCAACGGCCGCGCCGACACCCAGCGCGGTACAGACCACCAGCTCGCGCTTGATGCGCTCGACGTCGAAACCCAAATGGCGCGCCTCGGATTCGCCTAGCAAGAGAGCATTCAATGCCGTTGCGCGGCGTGGCAGCCAACCGCCGACGGCAAGCGTGATCAGCAACAGCGGCCATAGCCCCGCGTAGCTGGCGCCGTTCAGGCTGCCGAGATTCCAGAAGGTCAGTGAGCGCAACGTGGTGTCGTCGGCAAGATAGGTGAACAGGCCGACAATGGCACCGGCCAGTGCGGTCAGGGCGATACCCGCCAGCAACATGGTGGCGACGCGGGTCTGCCCGTCGCGCCGCCCCAGCCGATACACCAGCAAGGTCACCGCGAGGCCGCCGAGGAAGGCGAACATGGACAGCACATAGGGCTGCCAGACCTGCGGCAGCGCGGGCACGAAGGTGCTGCCGACGATCGCGGCAGCCGCACCGAGCGCGGCGCCGCTGGACACCCCGACGAGCCCGGGATCGGCCAAGGGGTTGCGAAAGAGTCCCTGCATCGCCACGCCGCACAGGGCCAGCACGGTACCTGCGGCGCAGCCGAGCAGCGTACGCGGCAGCCGGATCTGGCCCAGGATCAACTCTGCCTGCTGCAGATCATCATGTCCGATCGACAGTCCCAGCAGGCGCAGCGCCGCCAGCGCGGTGTCGTCCAGCGCCAGGCTCAACGGACCCAGCGCCAACGATAGCCAGACGGCTGCCAGCAACAGCACGCTGAGTACGACAAACAGAATACGTACGGGAACCCGAGTGCCCATCAGGGATGCTTCGCCAGGCGGATGAGGGGCGAAGGATAAGAGCGTGTCGGCGGCGCCGCCACCCCGCGGTTAGCATCGGGCTGCGCACGAGCAGTGGTTGCGGGATAATCGCCGTTCCTGCGAGAGGTCAAGATGATTCGATTGTGCGCAACATCCGAACTGCCGGAAGGGCAGAGCCGCGGTTTCACCGCAGGCGAACTGCAGATCATCGCGATTCGCCGGGATGGCCGGGCCTACCTGTACGAGAACCGCTGCCCGCACCGGGGCGTGCCGCTGGAATGGCTGCCCGACCGGTTCCTCGACGACAGCGGCAGCCTGCTCCAATGCGCCACCCATGGCGCACTGTTCCTCATCGAATCGGGCGAATGCGTGGCGGGCCCCTGCGCCGGGCAATCGCTACGGCCACTGGATGCGATCGAGCGGGACGACAGCATCTGGTTGCAAACTGTCAGGCAGAGCGACAGTTGAGCACGGGCGCCGAGCTCCGGGCTTGGGTATCATGCCGCCACAGCTTTACCGTGAGATCGCCATGCTTCGTCTGTTGAGTCTGCTGCTTCTGTTCTTCGTGTTACCCGCCAACGCCGGCCTGTTCGACAACAAGCCCAGCGCGAGCTTCGGCGGGCTGAACAACAGCAGCGACTTTCTGCCGGTACGCGAGGCGTTCAAGCTGAGCCTGGTCGAGGCGTCCCCCGAGCGGATCACCCTGCGCTTCGTCGCCGCCGAAGGCTACTACCTCTACCGCCACCGCTTCGCCTTCCAGAGCAGCGACGCGGACGTCACCCTCGGCGAACCACGCATGCCCGATGGCGTCGCCAAGGTGGATGACTATTTCGGCGAGATCGAAGCCTATTACGGCATTCTCGATATCGAGCTGCCGGTAACCAACACCGAAAACGGCCCGTTTACCCTGCAGGTCACCTATCAGGGCTGCGCCGACAAGGGGCTGTGCTACCCCCCGGAAACCGAATCGATCACGATCGGCGATGGCGCGGCACCAGGCTCCGCGGCCGCGGGCAGCGAGGCCAACCAGCGCGATGTGTCCTGGCGCTCGATCGCGCTGTTCTTCCTCGCCGGCCTAGGCCTGACCTTCACCCCATGCGTGCTGCCGATGCTGCCGATCCTCACCGGGGTGGTCTTGCGCGGCCAGCCCGGCGGCATGCGCAGCTTCCTGCTGTCGGTGACCTATGTACTGCCAATGGCCGGCGGTTTCGCCGTACTCGGCGCACTGATGGGCGTGTTCGGTGCCGAGCTGAATCTGCAGGCACGCCTGCAGTCGGCGTGGATTCTCGTGCCCTTCGCACTGTTCTTCGTGGTCTTCGCGCTGGCCATGTTCGGCCTGTTCGAGCTGCGCCTGCCGCAGGCCTTGAGCGGCCGCCTCGACCGTCTGGCCGGCAGCGCCCGCGGCGGTTCGTTCACCGGCGCCGCGATGCTGGGCGCGGTGTCCAGCCTGCTGGTATCGCCGTGCGTCTCCGCTCCGCTGGCCGGTGCACTGCTCTATATCAGCGCCAGCGGCGACGCAGTGGGCGGCGGGCTGAAGCTGTTCGCCCTGGGCCTAGGCATGGGCGCGCCGCTGGTATTGTTCGCCACCGGTGGTGGAGCCCTTTTGCCCAAGAGTGGGCCCTGGATGGTTGGCGTGCGCAACCTCTTCGGCGTGCTGCTGCTGGCCGTCGCGATCTGGATGCTCGAGCGCGTCCTGCCAGGCCCCATCGCCCTGGCACTCTGGGGGTTGTTGGCGGCGGGCAGCGCGCTGTTCCTCGGCACCCTGGAGCTCACCAGCAAGACGCCTCGTCAGAAGCTTGCCCAGCTGCTCGGCCTGGCCCTGCTGGTCTACGCCCTTGCCGCCTGGGTCGGCGCTTTGCAAGGCAGCTCCGATCCGCTGCGGCCGCTGCCGATGGCCAGCGGCAGCGCGCCGGGCAGCCAGGCGGGCGAAGGTTGGCATACGGTTTCCACGCCTGCGGAACTGGACGCGCAACTGGCCGCTGCCCGTGCCGCCGGCCAGCCGCTGATGCTGGACTGGTATGCCGATTGGTGCATCAGCTGCAAGGTCATCGAACGCGAGGTCTTCGCCAATCCGCAGGTGGCTCCGCGCCTGACCGACTATCGTCTAATCCGCTTCGATATCACCGAGAGCAATGCCGCCCAGCGCAGTCTGCTGGACCGCTACAAGCTGTTCGGCCCGCCCGCCATCCTGTTCTTCGGTGGCGACGGAAAAGAGCTGAACGAGGTCCGCGTAGTCGGCGAGATAGACGCCTCCGGCTTCGCCGAGCGACTGGATCGAGCAGCAGCTCTGCTCTAGGTGCGGTGCGCAATCCCCGCGCTTTGTCGCAGATACTCGAGACATCCCCGCGGCCGACGAATGATTGCCGGAATCTTCAGACATAATGCGGGCATTTCCTTCGATCGCGACATGACTGGACAGTCAGCCCTCGCCTGGGGCATAGTTTTTCCCCTCTCGCGACCCGGCCTGCCCCGCCGCGTCGGCGTACCCAGAAAAACAAGGAACACCCATGGCCACCCTACTGGTCCTGCACGGCCCCAATCTCAATCTGCTTGGCACCCGCGAGCCCGGTGTCTATGGCGCGGTGACGCTGGCGCAGATCAATCAGGATCTGGAGCAGCGCGCCCGTGCCGCGGGCCATCATCTGCTGCATCTGCAATCGAATGCCGAGTACGAGCTGATCGAGCGCATCCATGCCGCGCGCAGCGAAGGCGTGGACTTCATCCTGATCAATCCTGCGGCATTCACTCACACCAGCGTCGCATTACGTGACGCATTGCTGGCCGTGAGCATCCCATTCATCGAAGTGCACCTGTCCAACGTGCACAAACGCGAACCTTTCCGCCATCACTCCTATTTCTCCGACGTAGCGGTAGGGGTGATCTGCGGCCTTGGCGCCAGCGGTTACCGACTGGCCCTGGAGGCCGCCCTGGAACAACTCGCTGCTTCCTGATGGGCTCGACGCAGGTGTCGAGTCTTGAAGAAGCGAGCAGCAATGCCCTTTGAACTTACCTGGGAGTCAACGCTTCATGGATATTCGCAAAGTCAAGAAACTGATCGAACTGCTGGAAGAGTCCGGTATCGACGAACTGGAAATCCACGAGGGTGAAGAGTCGGTACGCATCAGCCGTCACAGCAAGCAGGTCGCGATGCAGCAGCCGATCTACGCACAGGCTCCGGCCGCACCGGCGCCTGCTCCGGCCGCCGCTGCCGCCCCGGCTGCTGACGCTGCTCCTGCCGCACCCAAGCTGAACGGCAACGTGGTCCGCTCGCCGATGGTCGGCACCTTCTACCGCGCCTCCTCGCCGGAATCCAAGCCGTTCGTCGAAGTCGGTCAGAGCGTGAAGAAGGGCGACATCCTCTGCATCGTCGAAGCCATGAAGATGATGAACCACATCGAGGCCGAGATCAGCGGCACCATCGAATCCATCCTGGTGGAGAATGGTCAGCCGGTCGAATACGACCAGCCGCTGTTCACCATCGTTTGAACCGCGGAGAGCCAGCGATGTTGGAAAAAGTACTGATCGCCAACCGCGGCGAGATCGCCCTTCGTGTCCTGCGCGCCTGCAAGGAACTGGGCATCAAGACCGTGGCGGTGCACTCCACTGCCGACCGTGACCTGATGCACGTGTCGCTGGCCGACGAGTCCGTGTGCATCGGCCCGGCCTCCTCCGCCCAGTCCTACCTGAGCATTCCAGCCATCATCGCCGCTGCCGAGGTAACCGGCGCCGATGGCATTCACCCCGGTTATGGTTTCCTCGCCGAGAACGCCGATTTCGCCGAACAGGTGGAAAAATCCGGCTTCACCTTCATCGGCCCCACCGCCGATGTGATCCGCCTGATGGGCGACAAGGTGTCGGCCAAGGACGCCATGAAGCAGGCCGGCGTCCCCACCGTTCCCGGCTCCGACGGCCCGCTCCCGGAAGACGAGCAGGAAGCGCTGCGAATCGCTCGCGAAGTAGGCTATCCGGTGATCATCAAGGCCGCCGGTGGTGGTGGTGGTCGCGGCATGCGTGTGGTGCACAAGGAAGAGGACCTGATCGCCTCGGCCAAGCTGACCCGCAACGAAGCCGGCGCCGCCTTCGGCAACCCGATGGTCTATCTCGAGAAGTTCCTCACCAATCCACGCCACGTGGAAATCCAGGTGCTGGCCGACGGCCAGGGCAATGCGATTCACCTGGGCGATCGCGACTGCTCGCTGCAGCGCCGCCACCAGAAGGTGATCGAGGAAGCCCCAGCCCCGCTGATCGATGAAGAAGCCCGCCGCAAGGTCCAGGCCCGCTGCGTCAAGGCGTGCATCGACATCGGCTACCGCGGCGCGGGTACCTTCGAGTTCCTCTATGAAGATGGCAACTTCTACTTCATCGAGATGAACACCCGTGTACAGGTGGAGCACCCGGTCACCGAGATGGTCACCGGCATCGACATCGTCAAGGAAATGCTGCTGATCGGTGGCGGCCAGAAGCTGTCGATCAAGCAGGAAGACGTGGTCATCCGCGGCCACGCCGTCGAATGCCGCATCAACGCCGAAGACCCGCGTACCTTCATGCCCAGCCCGGGCAAGGTGAAGCATTTCCATGCGCCCGGCGGCAACGGCGTGCGCGTCGACTCGCACCTGTACGACGGCTACTCGGTACCGCCGCACTACGACTCGCTGATCGGCAAGCTGATCACCTTCGGCGCGAACCGTGACGAGGCCATGGGCCGGATGCGCAACGCGCTGGACGAACTGATCGTCGACGGCATCAAGACCAACGCCCCGCTGCATCGCGATCTCGTACGCGATCCAGGCTTCTGCAAGGGCGGCGTGAACATCCATTACCTGGAAAAGAAACTGGGTATGGACAAGCACTGAGCCTCGGCTCGGCATGACAGGGGCTGCCTTCGGGCGGCCCTTGTCGTTTCTGCGCCCCGCCCGACCGTTTGGGGCAAGCCGCGCTGGCCGCCGCCCCTGCTGCTCCAGTAAGCTTGCCCGCTTTCCGCGACCCAACTCGAGAGGCCTTCATGTCCTGGCTGCAGATCCGACTCGCCATCACCCCCGATCAGGCCGAAGCGCTGGAAGACCAGCTGCTGCAGCTGGGCGCGGTCTCGGTCACCTTCATGGATGCCGAAGACCAGCCGATCTTCGAGCCGGACCTCAATACCACGCCGCTCTGGTCGCATACGCACCTGCTGGCACTGTTCGAGGCCGATACCGATCCCGACGCGCTGCTCGCCCATCTGCAGCTTCTGCGCGGCGGTGACCTGCCCGAGCATCAGACCGAGGTGATCGAGGACCAGGATTGGGAACGCAGCTGGATGGACAACTTCCAGCCAATGCGCTTCGGGCATCGCCTGTGGATCGTGCCGAGCTGGCACGCCGCACCGGAGCCGGACGCGGTCAACCTGCTGCTCGATCCCGGCCTGGCCTTCGGCACCGGCACCCACCCCACCACCGCGCTGTGCCTGGAATGGCTTGACGCACAAACACTGGACGACCGGTCACTGCTCGATTTCGGCTGCGGTTCGGGAATCCTCGCGATCGCTGGCCTGCTGCTGGGTGCTCACCAGGCCGTGGGCACCGATATCGATCCGCAGGCGCTGGAGGCTTCGCGCGACAATGCCGAGCGCAATGGCATCGCCCCGGAGCGCTTCACCCTCTACCTGCCCGAACAGCTGCCGCAGGAACCGGCCGACGTGGTGGTTGCCAACATCCTTGCCGGGCCGCTCGTCTCACTGGCGCCGCAGATCACCGCTCTGGTCAAGCCGGGCGGCAGGCTGGCGCTGTCCGGCATCCTCGCCGAACAGGCCGACGAGGTTCGCGAGGCTTACAGCGGCGCCTTCGACCTCGACCCGACCGCCGACAAGGACGGCTGGGTACGCATCAGCGGCGTTCGTCGCAGCTGATGTGCAGCGGCATGCGATCGTCCCCGCACACTTGGACAGCAGGCGCGGCGGCCACTGCCGCTGCGCCGCCGGCTTGCGCTAGACTAGCCGGCACCTCCGCGCGGAAACACGCATGACCAGCTTCATCACCCAGTGCCCCAACTGCAGCACCCGCTTTCGCATCAGCCGCAGCCAGCTCCGCGCGGCCCATGGAGCAGTGCGCTGCGGCGCCTGCCTGGAAGTCTTCAATGCAGTCCACCATCTGCTGCGTGACGAGCTGAGCCCGGCCCCGGGGCAGGTCGCGGCGACCACCGCCGCGCAGGCGGAGACTCCGCGCCCGGTCGCAGCCACGCCCGGCGCCGCGCCGACCAGCAAGGCCGATGAAACCCTGTGGATCCACGATGACCTGGATCTGGACAGCCTCGATCTGGACGAGGAACTGGCCAAACTGGAGCAGCAGGAGCGCGAACTGTCGCAGGACCTGCTCAGCCTGGAAACCCGCAGCGGCTCGACGAAGACCGCGCGGGCGTCGGATGCCGCCACCAACGAGCACGACGAAAGCTGGGCGGAAATCCTGCTGAATGCCGAGCAGACCGCCGCGTCCGCCGTACCTGGCAGTGACGGGCCAGTCAGCTTCACCCCGGTCACCGCCGATACCCCGCAGCCACCGAGCCCGCTTGCGGTCAGTGCCCGGCCGCTGTCGGCCGCCAAGGCGCAACAGGCACGCAGCGAACGTGTCGAGCCAGCCCTGAGCCTGCCGGACACCGAGCCCCTGGATCAGCCCGATGCCCCTGTCATCCCCCAGCGTGAACCCGAACTGCGCGGCGAGCCGCTGTTCGAACTCGACGACGAGCCGCTGCAACTGGACTGGCAGGAACGCAAGAAGCCCTGGGGACGCTGGCTCGGCTGGGGCACGCTGAACCTGCTCGCGGTGCTCGCGCTGGGTGCGCAATACGTCGTCTACAACTACGACGAGCTGTCGCGCCAGCATCAGTACCGCACCTGGTTCGAGCGTATCTGCCCGACCCTCGGCTGCGAACTGCCGGCCCTGGTCGATATCGGCCAGATCAAGAGCAGCAACCTGGTCGTACGCAGCCACCCCGATTTCACCGGAGCACTGGTGGTCGATGCGATCCTCTACAACCGCGCCCCCTTTGCACAGCCCTTTCCGCTGCTGGAAATCCGCTTCGCCGACCTGAACGGCAAACTGCTGGCCAGCCGCAGCTTCAAACCCAGCGAGTACCTGTCCGGCGAGCTAGCCGGCCAGACGATCATGCCGCCGCAGGTCCCGATCCACATTGCCCTGGACATCCTCGACCCCGGCGCGAAGGCGGTGAACTACAGCCTGGGATTCCATTCTCCGGACTAGCTGAACCCCTCGATCCCGGCCGGTGGCCGGCCCCCCTCGACATGGGTCAGCCGTTATCCAAACTCTCGGCGATAAGGCGGCCGCTGTTCAGAATTTGTTCAAAACAGCCTTTAACCCGTCATGCGTAGCGGGTATTATGCCCACCCTTTTTTGCAGTCCCGATCGACCTAACAAGCAGGCCCCAAGCAGGGAATCTTCATGTCAGCGGTACGCATCGGCCCCTACACCTTGACGAATCGGTTGATTCTCGCCCCCATGGCGGGCGTGACCGATCAGCCGTTCCGCCAGTTGTGCCGCCGCTTCGGCGCGGCCCTGGTGGTCTCGGAAATGCTCACCAGTGATGTGCGCCTGTGGAACAGCCGCAAGTCGCGGTTACGCATGCCCCATGCCGACGAACCCGAGCCACGCTCGGTGCAGATCGCCGGCGGCGACCCGCAGATGCTCGCCGAAGCGGCGCAGCGCAACGTCGAGCTGGGCGCACAGATCATCGACATCAACATGGGTTGCCCGGCAAAGAAGGTCTGCAACAAGGCCGCCGGTTCGGCGCTGATGCGCGATGAGCGGCTGGTCGCGGACATTCTCGAGGCCGTGGTCGCCGCGGTGGATGTGCCGGTGACGCTGAAGATCCGCACCGGCTGGGACCGCCAGAACAAGAATGGCGCGACCATCGCCCGCATCGCCGAACAGTCCGGCATCGCGGCGCTGGCAGTGCACGGGCGCACCCGCGCCGACCTGTATACCGGCGAGGCCGAATACGACACCATCGCCGCCATCAAGCAGGCGGTGTCGATTCCGGTGTTTGCCAACGGCGACATCGATTCGCCGCATAAGGCGGCCAGGGTGCTCCAGGTCACTGGGGCGGATGGCCTGCTGATTGGACGTGCGGCGCAGGGTCGCCCATGGATCTTTCGCGAAGTGGAGCATTATCTGCGCACCGGCGAGTTGCTCGCGGCGCCGACGCTGGGCGAGGTCGAAAGCACCCTGCTGGAACATGTTCAGGCGCTGCACGAATTCTATGGCGAGGTGATGGGAGTTCGTATCGCCCGCAAGCACGTGGGTTGGTATCTCGCAACACTGCCGGGCGCGCGGGACTTCCGCGCCCGTTTCAATCATCTGGAAGACAGGGATGCGCAAGGCTCCAGCATCCGGCAATTCTTTGCCGAACAACGCTCTGGGCCTGGCTCGGTGGATGGAACAGAGGTGGCCGCATGACGCTGTTGAATGAAACATTGGTAAGTGGAACAACATCCGTGAGTGACAACGTGAACCTCAAGCAGCACCTGAACACGCCGAGCGAAGCAGGGCAGACGTTGCGCGGCAGCGTCGAGAAGGCGCTGCACAACTATTTCGCCCGTCTCGAAGGTGCCGACGTCACGGACGTTTACAACCTCGTGCTCTCCGAAGTGGAGGCGCCGCTGCTGGAAACCGTGATGCATTACGTGAAGGGCAACCAGACCAAGGCATCCGAGCTGCTCGGCCTGAATCGCGGCACCCTGCGCAAGAAACTCAAACAGTACGACCTGCTCTGAAGCGACAGCTGGCAGACTCGGTCGCCCGGTCCTGCCAGCTTCGCGGCCTCAAGCCTGTAGCCTCTAGGAACCGTCAATGACCGACCAAACCACCCGCCTTCCCGTGCGCCGCGCGCTGATCAGCGTGTCCGACAAGACCGGCGTCGTCGACTTCGCCCGTGAACTCGAAGCCCTTGGCGTCGAGATCCTGTCCACCGGTGGCACCTTCAAGCTGCTGCGCGAGAATGGCATCGCCGCCATCGAGGTCGCCGACTACACCGGCTTCCCGGAAATGATGGATGGCCGGGTGAAGACCCTGCATCCGAAGATCCACGGCGGCATCCTCGGCCGTCGTGATCTGGACGGTGCGGTCATGGCCGAGCACGGCATCGCGCCGATCGATCTGGTGGCGGTCAACCTCTACCCGTTCGCCGCCACCGTGGCCAAGCCCGGTTGCACCCTGCCGGACGCCATCGAGAATATCGATATCGGCGGCCCGACCATGGTCCGCAGCGCGGCGAAGAACCACAAGGATGTCGCCATCGTGGTCAACGCCGAGGACTACGCGGCAGTGGTCGACAACCTGAAGAACGGCGGGCTGACCTATGCCCAGCGCTTCGACCTGGCGCTCAAGGCGTTCGAACACACCGCCGGCTATGACGGCATGATCGCCAACTACCTCGGCGGCATCGACCAGAGCACCGAGCAGCTCAGCACCGAAAACCGCAGCCTGTTCCCGCGCACCTACAACATGCAGTTCATCAAGGCGCAGGACATGCGCTACGGCGAGAACCCGCATCAGCAGGCCGCCTTTTACGTAGAGAAGCCGGACGAAGCCTGCGTCGCCACCGCCAGGCAGCTGCAGGGCAAGGAGCTGTCGTTCAACAACGTGGCCGACACCGACGCCGCGCTGGAATGCGTGAAGAGCTTCACCAAGCCGGCCTGCGTGATCGTCAAGCATGCCAACCCCTGTGGCGTCGCCGTCGTACCGGAAAACGAAGGCGGCATCCGCAAGGCCTATGACCTGGCCTACGCCACCGACAGCGAGTCGGCCTTCGGCGGCATCATCGCCTTCAACCGCGAGCTGGACGGCGAAACCGCCCAGGCCATCGTGGAGCGTCAATTCGTCGAGGTGATCATCGCGCCCAAGGTTTCCCAGGCAGCCCGCGATGTGGTCGCCAGCAAGGCCAACGTCCGACTGCTCGAATGCGGCGAGTGGCCGACCGAGCGCAGTCCGGGCTGGGACTACAAGCGCGTCAACGGCGGCCTGCTGATCCAGAGCCGTGACATCGGCACGATCACCGAGGCGGACCTCAAGATCGTCACCCAGCGCGCACCGACCGAGCAGGAGATCCACGACCTGATCTTCGCCTGGAAAGTGGCCAAGTTCGTCAAGTCCAACGCCATCGTCTACGCCAAGAACCGCCAGACCGTCGGTGTCGGCGCCGGCCAGATGAGCCGCGTCAACTCCGCGCGCATCGCCGCGATCAAGGCCGAACACGCCGGTCTGCAGGTGCAGGGCGCGGTCATGGCTTCCGATGCCTTCTTCCCGTTCCGCGACGGCATCGACAACGCAGCCAAGGCCGGCATCACCGCAGTGATCCAGCCGGGTGGCTCGATGCGCGACAACGAAGTGATCGCCGCGGCCGACGAAGCCGGTATTGCCATGGTGTTCACCGGCATGCGCCACTTCCGCCACTAAAATCGGCCGCACTCGGACAGGGATCTGCGGTGTTGCCCGACTCTTCCCCCATGCTCATTGCCAGAAGGCAACTCCGCTGGGTGAAGAGTCGGGCGCCTTGCATCTACCAGCCCGATCGCGACCTCAGTATTCGTAGGGTGGATAACGCTTTGCTTATCCACCAAGCGGGCTACCGGCCCGCCTCCATTGGGAGAGAGAAATGAACGTACTGATCATCGGTAGCGGCGGCCGCGAGCATGCCTTGGCCTGGAAGGTCGCGCAGGACCCACGCGTTGCCAAGGTATACGTCGCCCCCGGCAACGCAGGCACCGCCACTGAAGCCAAGTGCGAGAACGTCGCCATCGACGTGCTGGCCATCGAACAACTGGCGGACTTCGCCGCGGCCAACGTGCAGCTGACCATCGTCGGACCGGAAGCGCCGCTGGTCAAAGGTGTGGTCGATCTGTTCCGCTCGCGCGGGCTGGACATCTTCGGCCCCACCGCTGCCGCCGCGCAGCTGGAAGGCTCCAAGGCCTTCACCAAGGATTTCCTGGCGCGTCACGCCATTCCGACCGCCGACTATCAGAACTTCACCGAAGTCGAACCGGCGCTGGCCTATCTGCGCGAAAAGGGCGC
Organism: Stutzerimonas sp. Brlt_14; assembly: GCF_051948915.1. NCBI lineage: Bacteria > Pseudomonadati > Pseudomonadota > Gammaproteobacteria > Pseudomonadales > Pseudomonadaceae > Stutzerimonas > Stutzerimonas sp. Brlt_14. The sequence goes on along the minus strand of NZ_JAYJLM010000004.1, from coordinate 561,789 downwards.
ACCGATCGTTATCAAGGCCGACGGCCTGGCGGCCGGCAAGGGCGTGATCGTCGCCATGACCCTGGCTGAAGCCGAGGACGCCGTGCGTGACATGCTCTCCGGCAATGCCTTCGGCGACGCCGGGGCGCGGGTGGTGATCGAGGAGTTCCTCGATGGCGAAGAGGCCAGCTTCATCGTCATGGTCGACGGCGAGCACGTGCTGCCGATGGCCACCAGCCAGGACCACAAGCGCGTCGGCGACGGCGACAGCGGCCCGAATACCGGGGGCATGGGCGCCTATTCGCCGGCTCCGGTGGTCACTGCCGAGGTACACCAGCGCGTAATGGACGAGGTGATCTACCCGACCGTGCGCGGCATGGCCGCCGAAGGCAACGTCTACACCGGCTTCCTTTATGCCGGGCTGATGATCGACAAGGCCGGCAAGCCTAAGGTCATCGAGTTCAACTGCCGGTTCGGCGACCCGGAAACCCAGCCGATCATGTGCCGCCTGGAGTCCAGCCTGGTGCTGCTGGTCGAGGCCGCGCTGGCCAAGGCGCTGAACAAGGTCGAGGCGACCTGGGACCCGCGACCGACCGTCGGTGTAGTGCTGGCTGCCGGCGGCTACCCGGGCGACTATGCCAAGGGCGACGTGATCGAGGGACTGGACGAAGCAGCCAAGCTGGATGGCAAGGTGTTCCACGCCGGCACCGCTTTGAATGCCGAGGGTCAGGTAGTCACTGCCGGCGGCCGCGTACTCTGTGCCACCGCTATCGGCCGTAGCGTGTCCGAGGCACAGCAGCAGGCCTACCGCCTGGCGGAAAAGATCCGCTGGAATGGCTGTTTCTACCGCAAGGACATCGGCTACCGCGCCATCACCCGCGAGCGCGGCGAGGGTTAAGCTCAGCCTGTCATCAGGAATGCGTGCGGCGCCAGGTTTTATCGCCGTCGCACGCATTACAGGCCGGCTGCGGCATGGCTATAATCCGCCGTCACACTCATGAACGGACTTCTCTAGTGGGTCGGCTCCGGATTGCCATAGCTGTCATCTTCGGCCTGCTGCTGATCAACCTGATCCCGCTGTCGGCCCAGGCTTCCATTGCCCCTTCGCCGGCCTCCGCCACGCTTTCCGCTGATTCCGTACCACAGAACTGGCGCCTGCTGATCGACCAGTCCGGCGGCCTCACGCTGGATGAAGTGGTTTCCCAGCGCGCGCTGTTCCAGCGCCTGGACAAACTTTCCTACAGCGCACCGGCCAGCGATCGGGCGGTCTGGCTGCAGGTCAGCCTGCCGCCACTGACCAAGCCCAAGTGGCTCTGGATGTTCGCACCACGCGCGCAGTATCTGGACTTCTATCTGCTGCGCGACGGCCGGCTGGAGCGCCACACAGCGACCGGCGACATGCGCCCGATCAGCGAGCGTCCTCTGCCCAGCCGTGCCTACCTGTTCAGCCTGCCCAACGATGGCCAGCCACGTGAGGCCTACATCCGCCTGCAGTCCAGTCACCCGCTGATGACCTGGTTCAAGACCATCGACGAAGCGGGACTGGTGAACCAGAACAAGCCGGCCTATCTGTTCGGTGCGCTGTTCGGCGCGCTCGCGCTGCTGGCGCTCTACAACCTGCTGCGCTTCGCCTACACCCTCAGCTACACCCATATCTGGCTCAGCCTGCTGCACGGTGCGCTGCTGAGCTGCGCCACGGCCAACCTCGGCGTGCTGGCCATATGGCTGCCTTGGCTGACCTACAGCCAGCCGCTGATCGCTGATTTCTCGGCCCTGGCCGCGAGCTGCGCCCTGCTCGGCTACACGCTGGGCTTCTTCAATCAGCGCGGGCGCACCTGGATCACCTGGCTGCTGGGCATCGAACTCAACCTGGTGCTGGCGCTGGCCGCCAGCATCCTGCTTGCTCAATGGCCCTGGTACAGCTGGCTGGTCTACTCGCTGGTGCTGGCGGCGGCGTGCAGCGTGCTGGCCGTGGCGAGTTATCACTGGCGGCAAGGCTACAAACCGGCCCGCCTGGTGGTGGCCGGGACGACGCTGTTCGCGCTCGGGATGGTGTTCTTCATGCCAATGCTGCTGGGCTTCGACCAGCTCGATCCGGGCTGGCTCACCGGCGGGCTCTTCAGTCTCGCGACGCTGGCGGGGCTGCTGCTCAGCTTCGCCCTGCTCGAACGACAGCGGCAACGGCAGTCGGACAGCCGCAGCCAGTACACCGCTGCGGCGGTCAGCACTGCCGAGCTGAAGACCAAGGCCGACTTCCTGTCGAAGATCAGCCATGAGCTGCGTACACCCATGAACGGCGTGCTGGGCATGAGCGAATTGCTGCTGGGCACCTCGCTGTCGGCCAAGCAACGCGACTACGTCCAGACGATTCACAGCTCCGGCAACGAGTTGCTCAACCTGATCAACGAGATTCTCGATATCTCCAAGCTGGAGTCCGGCCAGATCGAACTGGACGAGGTGCAGTTCGACTTCAATGCCTTGATCGAGGACTGCCTGAGCATCTTCCGCGCCAAGGCCGAGCAGCAGAAGGTCGAGCTGATCAGCTTTATCCAGCCGCAGTTGCCGCAAGTGGTCACCGGTGACCCGACCCGCCTGCGGCAGACCCTGCTGAACCTGCTGGAGAATGCCTTCAAGCAGACCGACGAAGGCGAGGTGCTGCTGATCGCGGCGGTCGACGGGCCGACGGAGAGTCCGCGACTGCGCATCACCGTCCAGGACAGCGGCCGTCCGCTGGAGGCCTACGAGCGCGACGCGTTGCTCAACGCCGCGGTAGACAGCCATGACTTCCTCGCGGCGACGCGGCATGGCGGGCGGCTCGGCCTGATCATCGCGCGCCAGCTGGTCCAGCTGATGGATGGCGACTTCGGCATCCAGACCGGGGCCAGCCAAGGCAATACGCTGTGGATCAGCCTGCCCCTGGCCGGCGAGGGTCTGGCACAGAACAACGCGGACCTGGACGGCCCGCTGCAGGGCACGCGCCTGCTGATCGTCGACGACAACGACACCTGCCGCAAGGTACTGCTGCAGCAGTGCAGCGGCTGGGGCCTGGATGTGAGCGCGGTCGCCTCGGGCAAGGAAGCGCTGGCCCTGCTACGGACCAAAGCCCACCTGAAGGAGTACTTCGACGTGGTCCTGCTCGACCAGGACATGCCGGGAATGACCGGCATGCAGCTGGCGAGCAAGATCAAGGAGGACTCCAGCCTCAACCACGACATTCTGCTGATCATGCTCACCGGCATGAGCAGCGCGCCGAGCAAGATCATCGCCCGCAACGCCGGGATCAAGCGCATCCTGGCCAAACCGGTGGCCGGCTACACCCTCAAGACCACTCTGGCCGACGAACTCGCGCAACGCCAGGCAGGCAGCCAGCACCGGCCGAGCCCCACAGCGCAGCCCTTGCCTCCGCTGGAGGTCCCCAGTGACTTCCGCATCCTGGTTGCCGAGGACAACAGCATTTCCACCAAGGTCATCCGCGGCATGCTGAACAAGCTCAACCTGCAACCGGATACTGCCTGCAACGGCGAGGAAGCGCTGGAGGCGATCAAGGCTCAGCCGTACGACCTGGTGCTGATGGATTGTGAGATGCCGGTGCTCGACGGTTTCCAGGCCACGCACCAGTTGCGCGAGTGGGAAGCGCACAATGCCCGGCCGCGTACCCCGGTGGTCGCGCTCACCGCGCATATCCTCAGCGAGCACCGCGAACGTGCCCGAGAGGCCGGCATGGACGGTCACATGGCCAAGCCGGTGGAGCTGTCCCATCTGCGCGAGCTGATCGACCACTGGGTTCGCGTCAAGCAGGCCGAGCACGCCGAATGATGACGTGCCGGCGGCTCAGGATCAGGACGCCCGCGGCCTCACATCGCTGATCAGCAGCCCGCTTTCCGGTTTCGCCGGCATCCGCGACAGGTCGATCCGCAGGTCCTGCGCCGGCACTGCATAGTCCATCTCCCGAGTCAGCATACGTAGCGCGAGCTTGAGCAGTTCGATCGCCAGCCGCTCGCCCGGGCAGCGATGCCCCTGCGCGGGATCGCCACCACCCTGAGTCACGAAACTGAAGGCATCGCCCGACCAGTCAACGAAGCGTTCCGGCTGAAAGGCCTCGGGGTCAGTCCAGCGACTCGCCTCGCGATTGGTGCCCCAGAGGTCCAGCATCACGCGCGTGCCGGCCGGGAAGTGATGGCCCTGCCAATCGAAGCCGTCCCGCACCCGCGCGGCCGTGAACGGGAAGAACGCGTGCAGCCGACGCACCTCCTGGGCGAAAGGCTCGAGCAGTTCGTCCTCGGCGCGCAATCGTTCGCACCAGTGCGGATGCGCCAGCAACTCAAGGGCGGCGTAAGTGATGAAGTAGGCCACCGCAACCGTCGGGCGCAACAGATTGAGCAGCTCGACCGCCGCGATACGGCTGTCCAGCGGTTTGCCGTCCAGGTCCCGGTGCTGCGCCACGACCATCAGTGCCCGGGTCGGATCGCCCTGCAGCTCACCGGCACGCACCTGCTCGATCAGGTGCTGCGTCCAGGCCTCGGCCTCGCGACGAGCCTTGCGCGCCGCCAGGTGCCGGGGTCCGATGCCGCCCGCGCCGTCGATCATCTGCGCCAGCTGGTCACGGCGCAGCTCACGCTCGGCGGATGGCAACGGCACTCCAGCCCAGCGGCAGACACTGTCGGTGAGCAGCATCTGCACTTCACCGAGCAGCTGGACTTCGCCCTGTGCCTGCCATTGGCCGATCGCCTGACGCCAGCTCCGCTCGGTCAGGCCGACCAGCTCGTCGACAGCCGCGGCGTCCAGCAGCTGCAGGAACATGCGTTTGCGATGGCGATGCGCCTCGCCATCGAGCCCCTGGACGCCACCCTGTCCGAGCAGCGTCTTCTTCAGCATCCGCGGCATCGCCTGCGCGCGCTGAAAATGGCGCTCGTCATAGAACAGGCGCGCCGCCTGCTCCCCGCTCAGGCAGATGGTGTTCTGCATCAGCAGACGCGCCTGAAAAACATTGCTGTGCAGGCGCTGGCAGCGATCGCGGATGAAGGGATAACCTTCGCCCAGCAGCGCCAGCGAACTCTCCAGATGATCATCGCGAGGAATGTCAGTCATGCCGTTCTCCAGTAGCCAGGTCTGCAGTCGACAAGCTGGGGCGGGGGACGTTGCCCGAAACAAGGCCCAGGGGTCGGAAACTGAACAAAACTGGCCGGCCGCTGCCGATTACTGGACGAGTCGAAGAAACGGCCAAGGCCTCGATACGCCCATCCGAGCGCGCGCCGTTTCGTCCGAAGGAGCCATGGGATGATGACCCGCCGATGATGAAGAAGAGCGATGTCGCCTGGACCCTCGTTGGGGTCTCGGCTGTGCTGCTGTCCGGCTACTTGCTGTACCACGAGGTTCGCAATATCTCGCTGACCGAGCTGGCCGACAGCCTGCGAGCCATCGGCGCCCGGGGCTGGCTGCTCGCGGCACTGTCGGCGCTGGGCGCTTATGTCGCGCTGGCCTGGTATGACCGCATTGCCATGGCCCATCTGGGCAAGACGATTTCTTGGTGGTTCATCGCGCTCTGCTCGTTCACCACCTATGCGCTGGCGCACAACATCGGCGCGTCGGTGTTCTCCGGCGCGCTGGTGCGCTATCGGGCGTATCGCAGCAAGGGTCTGACGCCGCAGGAAATCGGCATACTGATCGTCTTCTGTTCGCTGACCTTCACCCTCGGCACGCTGCTGGCGGCCGGCGTCGTGCTGATCCTCAAGCCTCAGCTGCTCGATCGCCTGGTCCACAGCGCCGGTTGGGTGTCCCTGGCCATCGGCTGCGGGCTGCTGGCGCTGATCGCACTCTACGTTTTCGGTGCATGGCGCCAGTTGCCGCCCTGGCGGCTGGGCAAATGGCACATTCAGTATCCGCGCCTGCGGATCGTCGGTCGGCAGCTGCTGGCCGGCCCGCTGGAACTGCTCTGTGCGGCAGCGATCATCTATTTCGCGCTACCGGCCGAACACAATCCGGGCTATCTCACGGTGCTCGGGGTGTTTCTCGCGTCCTTCTCGCTCGCGCTGCTGTCCCACGCACCCGGAGGGCTTGGCGTGCTGGAGCTGACGTTCCTTTCGGCGTTGCCGGAGGTGCCCAAGGTCGACGTGCTGGCGGCACTGATCGTCTTTCGCGGCTTCTATCTGCTGCTGCCGTTCGCCCTGGCCATGGTGGTCGTGCTGGTCTTCGAATTCGACCAGTGGCGCAATCGACGCGGCGAAGCGCCGATCCGTTGAGCAGACGGCGGATCGGGAAACACTACGACACCCCATATCGACCAAGATGGTCTGGCGAAGACGCGTCACACAGGCGATCATGCAGCCCTCTTCCGACCTATCCGATGTCATGACCGAAACTGCCCATACCCGCGCCGAACATAAACCGCGCCCGCTGATCGACCTGGCCGTCAGTATCCTGATCCCCTCGCTGATCCTGATGAAACTCAGCGGCGAAGACCGCCTCGGCGCCGACGGTGCCCTGCTGCTCGCCCTGGCCTTCCCGCTGGGCTGGGGGCTTTGGGAGCTGGCCAGGTATCGCAAGTTCAACTGGATCGCACTGCTCGGCCTGATCAGCGTACTACTGACCGGCGGCATCGGCCTGCTGCAGCTGGACACCCAGTGGCTGGCGATCAAGGAAGCGGCGGTGCCGGGCATCATCGGGATCGCGGTACTGGCCTCCACGCGCACCCGCTACCCGCTCATCCGCACGCTGCTGTACAACCCCAAGGTACTCAACGTGGACAAGATCCACGAACAGCTCGAGCGCAACGGCCAGACCGAACACTTCGAGACGCGCCTGTTGCGGGCTACCTACCTGCTCAGCGGCACCTTCTTCTTCTCGTCCTTCATGAACTACGTGCTGGCCAAGTGGATCGTCAACAGCCCGGCAGGCAGCGAGGCGTTCAATGCCGAACTGGGCCGCATGACGCTGCTCAGCTATCCGATGATCGCCATTCCCAGCATGCTGATGATGATGGCGATCTTCTTCTACCTCTGGCGCACCATCCACGGCCTGACCGGCCTGCGCCTCGAAGACATCATGGCTAGCGGAACCCAGGAGCAGGGCGGTAGCAAGTAAACGAAAAAAGGGCTGCCCGGCACGCGCCGAGCAGCCCTTTTAAGCCCCGTCCCGTCAGAACAGCAGCTTGAAGATCCCGATCACCACGATCAGGCCGATGATGAAGATGATGCCCGCGGTTCCGCCAATGAATTTCAGCATGCCGTTCTCTCCCGTTTTTCCAAGTCTGTGATTTTGTGACAGCCCTGGGTCCAGGCCGTTCGACGAAATCCGACCGGGGTAGACGGGGACGGCGCCGTCAGCCTGCGGCCAGCAGCATCCAGAGCGGCAGGCTGACTGCCGCCGCCACGGTGGAAAGGAAGACCGTCGAGCTGACCGCGCGGGTGTCGTCGGAATGTTTCACGAAGGCCAGCACATTGACCCCGCTGGGGCAGGCGGCAAGCAGCACCAGCACGTTTCGCGCATCCTGATTCAGCCCCGGCAGCATACCGCTCAGCCACCAGACAAGGGCCGGGAACAGCGCCAGCTTGATCAGGGTCAGCAGCAGTACCGAAGCGCTTGGCCGCAGCCGATAACGCGACAGACTGATGCCAAGCACCATCAACGCGCAGGGCAGCGCCGCCTGCGCCAGCCAACCGGCGATTCGCCAGAGCGGCTCGGGCAGTTCCAGGCCGGAGAGATTCAGCAGAGCCCCCAGCAGCAGGCCGACGATCAGCGGGTTGGCCAGGTTCTTCAACAACGCTGGAACACTGACCTTGTCGCCATCACCGAGCGCCGCATAGAAGCTCTGTAGCGAAAACAGCACCAGGCTGTGGAACACCAGGATGGCGAACACGTATACCAGGCTCTCGGCGCCGAGCAGCGTCGTCACCAGCGGGATGCCGACCAGCACATTGTTCGAGTAGGCGGCCGTGAGACCAAGTGGCGTAGCCCGCCCGGCGCGGCGGTGAGCGACCAGGTTGACCAGCAGGAAAACCAGCAGCACCGGCACGAAGTAGCCCAGCAGGAGCATCGGCGACATGCCATCGCTCAGCTCGGCCCGCGCGATACCGGTGAACAACACCGCTGGCATGAACAGCTTGAAGGTGACGCTGGCCAGCCCGGCAGCACCTTCATTGGTTAGCCACTGACGCCAACCGAACAGATATCCAAGCGTGATCAGACCGAAGATCGGCAGGATCGCCAATACCACTACCATGTGCCCTCCGAGAGCCGAACGTCAGGCCACGCCTTGGCGCGGGGGGCGCAAGAATACACGCTGGGCAGGGAGATCGCACCGGCGGTCCGAGTACCGCCACCGGGTCAGGCGCGGAAGGTCCGCTCCCGCTTGACCGCATTTGCCTCCTGCTGGCGCAGAATTGCCAGCACATCGGCCAGGTCTTCCTGCCAGCGGTGCGGGGCAAGACCGAACGCTGATTCGAATCGACTGCAATCGAGCACGGACCAGGCCGGTCGCCTGGCCGGCGTCGGATATTGCGCCGTCATGATCGGCGATACCTCGGGCTGCCTGGCGATCAGCCCGGCCGCTTCACCTTGACGGAAGATTTCCACCGCGAAGTCGTACCAGGAGCAGGCAGGCGCGCCGCTGTAGTGGTAGACGCCCCAGGCGAGTTCCGCACCGTCCGCATAGCGCCGGGCCAGCTCGAGCAGCACCGAGGCGATGCTGCCGGCCTGAGTCGGACAGCCGACCTGGTCGCTCACCACACCCAGCGCATCACGCTGGCGCGCCAGGCGCAGCATGGTCTTGACGAAGTTATGCCCATGTACGCCGTACACCCAGCTGGTGCGCAGGATCAGATGTGCCGGCAGACAGCTGCGGATCGCCTCTTCACCGGCCAGTTTACTCGCGCCGTAGACGCCGGTCGGACCGGTCTCGTCGCTTTCGGTATAAGGCCGGGTGGCTTCGCCCGAGAACACGTAGTCGGTGGAAATGTGAAACAGCGGAACACCCGCGTGCTTGGCAGCCTCGGCCAGGTGACGCGGTCCGTCGCGATTGACCGCATACGCCTGCTCGCCATGGGACTCGGCATTATCCACATGGGTATAGGCGGCCGCGTTGATGATCAGCTCGGGACGCTGACGCATCGCGTCGGCCACTTGCTCAGGCTTGGCGATGTCCAGCTGTGCCCGCGCCGGGGCCAGCACATCCAGTCCGAAACGTGACGCCCGCTCCACCAGCTCACGACCAACTTGGCCACCAGCACCGCAAACGAGGATTCGCATTCTTTGTCGCCTCATCGACGACGTTCGCGGCCAGCGCGAACGTCCGAAAATGGTTCTAGCCACGGCATCACGCACGCGTGCGCGGTGTCGCCGCAGGTTCCATCGAAACAGGCAGGAGCGCATCTTGACGCCGGCTCAAGCGGCGGAGCAGAGCCTGCCCGTGCATGATGGATGTGGTTTCCAGCCACGTTGAGGCCAGACGAAAGGCACTTTGTTCCCGGCCGGATAGAATTTTTTTCCACGTCCCGGCTGCCGACCTTCAGAGCAACACCGGCAAACGTGCGCCGACCCGAAGCTCCACGGGGGACAGCTCGACCCCATAGGCAAGCACCTCGACACCTGCCGCCACCGCGTCGCGCAGCGCCGCGGCGTAACCCGGATCGATCTCCTCGGCCGGACGGACCGCGTCCACGCCGCTCAGATTGACGCAGTACAGTTGCACCGCGCGCACCCCCGCGCGCGCCAGCGCCGCCAGTTCGCGCAGATGCCGTGCACCGCGCAGCGTCACGGCATCAGGGAACGCCGCCACTGCTGTGTCGGCGAACCCCAGGGTGACGCTCTTGACCTCAACGTAGGCCGGCCCGCCGTCGAACTCGAGGCGAAAGTCCACGCGACTGTTCTCCACGCCATAGGCCACTTCGCGCTTGAGCGCCGAGAAGCCGGCCAGCTCGGCGATCTGTCCGCCCAGCAATGCTTCCTCGACCAGAGGATTGGCGCGCGCGGTGTTCACGCAGGCCAATCGTCCCTGCGGCGTCTCCACCAGCTCCCAGGTGCCGGGCAGCTTGCGTCGAGGATCGCTGCTGCGCTGGAACCACACCCGCGCGCCCTCGCTCATGCAGTTGAGCATCGAGCCGGTGTTGGGACAGTGGATGCACATCGCCTCGCCCTCGTCGGTGACGATATCGGCGAGAAAGCGCTTGTAGCGCCTGACCAGACGGCCCCGCTCCAGCGGTTGCGCGAAGCGCATCAGGGCCGCCAGCTACGCAGGCCGCAGGCGATGCGCTCGACGGCCTGTTCCAGGCGCGGCAGATCCTGCGTGTAGGCGAAGCGCACATGATGGCCGGCCTGGTGACGGCCGAAATCCAGTCCCGGCGTGATGGCAACGTACTCCGTTTCCAGCATGTGCTGGCAGAACCCATAGGCGTCGCCACCGAAGGCGCTGATGTCTGCATACAGATAGAAGGCTCCCTGCGGCTCGACCGCGATGCCGAAGCCCAGCTCGCGCAGGGCTGGCAGCAGGAAGTCCCGACGCCGGGCAAACTCGCCGCGACGCGCCTCGAGGATCTCCAGCGTCGCCGGCTCGAAACAGGCCAGCGCCGCATGCTGGGCCATGCTTGGCGCGCTGATGTATAGGTTCTGTGCCAGCTTTTCCAGCTCGGGCACGGCCGCCGGCGGTGCCACCAGCCAGCCCAGGCGCCAGCCGGTCATGCCGAAGTACTTGGAAAAGCTGTTGAGCACGAAGGCCTCGTCATCGACTTCCAGCACGCTGGCCGCATCCGTGCCGTAGGTCAGCCCGTGATAGATCTCGTCGACCACCAGGTGGCCGCCGCGCTCCTTCAGCGCCGCCGAAAGAGCGGCCAGTTCGGGCCGCTCGAGCAGCGTCCCGGTGGGGTTGGCCGGCGATGCCACCAACGCGCCAACGCTGTCGCGATCCCAATAGCGCTCGACCAGTTCAGGGGTCAGCTGATAGCGCATCTCAGGGCCGACCGGCACGAGCTGCGCGGCGCCTTCCACCAGTCGCAGGAAGTGCCGGTTGCACGGATAACCCGGATCGGCCAGCAGCCAGTGCTTGCCCGGATCCACCAGCAGGCTGGAGGCCAGCAGCAGGGCACCGGAGCCGCCGGGAGTAATCAGGATCCGTTCGGGGTCAATGCTTAATCGATAGCGTTGGGCATAGAAGCCGGCAATCGCCTCGCGCAGCTGTGGCAGGCCACGGGCGGAAGTGTAGCGGGTGTGCCCGGCCGCTAGCGCGGCCTGTCCCGCGGCGACGATGGGCGCGGCGGTGGTGAAGTCCGGTTCGCCGATTTCCAGGTGAATGACGTCGTGGCCTTGAACTTGGAGCTGATTGGCCCGCTCCAACAGCGCCATGACGTGGAAAGGTTCGATTGCGCGACTGCGTGCGCTGTACGACGAGGTCATCTGACCTTCCTGTTGAGAACAAAACGTGAATTCTACCCAAGGTCCCGAAGCCGCTGCAGCCACTGTTGGAAAGGGGAGTAGCGCACCCCGAGCCGATCTGGTAAGTTCGCCCGCTTGCAGCCGCAGGGCCGGCACGGGCCGGCAAGGGACAAATCATCCTGCGCAATGGACATAGCGAGAGGCGTTCATCCATGCCCATTACCAAAGAAACACCGTCGAGCAAGCAACTGATTCGCGCCTTCGAGCCCTACAAGGAAAGCCAGGGCGAGGAATACATGAGCGACAAGATGCGCGCCCACTTCACCGGCATCCTGAACAAGTGGAAGCAGGAGCTGATGGAAGAGGTCGATCGCACCGTGCACCACATGCAGGACGAAGCTGCCAACTTCCCGGATCCGGCCGACCGCGCCAGTCAGGAAGAAGAGTTCAGCCTGGAACTGCGCGCCCGCGACCGCGAGCGCAAGCTGATCAAGAAGATCGACGAGACGCTGCAGCTGATCGAAGACAACGAATACGGCTGGTGCGATTCCTGCGGTGTCGAAATCGGCATCCGTCGCCTGGAAGCGCGCCCCACCGCCACCCTCTGCATCGATTGCAAGACGCTGGCGGAGATCAAGGAAAAGCAGATCGGTTCCTGATCCCGAACGGGGCGCTACGGCGCCCCGCTTCATTTCCAGGCCCTGCACCGTTTCATCCGCCTCGCCATCACCGATCGCGCCGGCCCGCCATGTCCTCCTCCGCCCTGCCCCAGCCCGCACGCTACATCGGTCGCTTTGCACCGACCCCCAGCGGCTACCTGCACTTCGGCTCGCTGATCGCGGCCCTCGCTTCCTATCTCGACGCCCGTTCGGTCGGCGGCCTTTGGTTGCTGCGCATGGAAGACATCGATCCGCCACGGGAGATGCCCGGCGCCCAGCGGACCATCGTCGAGACGCTGCAGAGCTACGGCTTCGAATGGGACGGCGACATGCTGCGCCAGAGCGAACGTCACGCTGCGTATCGGGACGCCATCGAACGGCTGCTGGATGAAGGCCAGGCGTATGCGTGCACCTGCTCGCGCAAGCAGCTCGAAGGCTACCCGGGCCCCTACCCCGGCTTCTGCCGCGCCGCCGGTCGCAGCCTCGAGGATGCTGCCATCCGCCTGCGCGTACCCAATCGTGAATACGTCTTCATCGATCGTGTGCAAGGCGAGTTCCGCCAGCATCTGGGCCGCGAGGTCGGCGATTTCGTCATTCGCCGCCGCGACGGCCTGATTGCCTATCAGCTGGCCGTGGTACTGGATGACGCCTGGCAAGGTGTCACCGATGTGGTGCGTGGCGCCGACCTGCTCGATTCGACGCCGCGCCAGCTTTATCTGCAGGAAGTCCTCGGCCTGCCACAACCACGCTACCTGCACCTGCCGCTGATCATCCAGCCGGACGGACACAAGCTCGGCAAGAGCTATCGCTCGCCACCGCTGCAGGCCCAGGAGGCCAGCCCTCTGCTGCTTCGCGCGCTGCGTGCCCTTGGCCAGCAACCGCCAGCGGAACTGGACGGCGCGCTGCCAGCGGACATTCTCGGCTGGGCCGTTGCCCACTGGAATGCAGCACGCATCCCGCGGGTCCGCACCCTCGCCGAAGCCCAGCTGCGCTGAGCCACGCATGGATCGAACCACCCGAGGCGAGCTTTTGCCTGCCGCTGGTGGCTTGCCGCGTGCCGCTGCTCTACCATCGCCCTCACTTCCGACACGAGACCCGGCATGTATATCTACCGACTGGTGCTGCTCCTGGTGGTGGGGATCTACCTGTTCTCCCCCGCCATCATGGACTGGTGGATCGACCCCAACGGTGCCTGGTATCGGCCCTATCTGCTGTGGCTGATCCTGATCGTGGTGACCTTCATTCTCCAGAGCCAGCGTGATGCAGACGAGCTTTAGCCTGAGCCACCTGATCCTGATCAGCGCCGCCTACCTGTTCATGCTGTTCGGCGTGGCCTGGGTCAGCGATCGCGGGCTGATCCCGCGCTGGATCATCCGCCACCCGCTGACCTACACCCTCTCGCTCGGCGTCTACGCCAGCGCCTGGGCCTTCTATGGCACCGTGGGCCTGGCCTACCAGTATGGCTATGGGTTTCTCGCCACCTATCTCGGCGTGTGCGGCGCCTTTCTGCTGGCGCCGGTGCTGCTCTACCCGATCCTGCGCATCACTCGTACCTATCAGCTGTCGTCGCTGGCCGACCTGGTGGCCTTCCGCTTCCGCAGCACCTGGAGCGGCGCGCTGACCACCATCGTCATGCTGATCGGCATGCTGCCGCTGCTGGCCCTGCAGATCCAGGCGGTCGCCGACGCCATCGGCATCCTGACTCTCGAGCCGCTGCAGGAGCGCGTGGCGCTGGGCTACTGCCTGATGATCATGCTGTTCACCATCCTCTTCGGTGCCCGCCACATCGCCACGCGGGAGAAGCACGAAGGGCTGGTGTTCGCCATCGCCTTCGAATCGATCGTCAAGCTCGTGACCTTCGGTGCCATCGGCCTGTACGCCCTGTACGTGGTCTTCGGTGGCCCGCACCAACTGGAGATCTGGCTGCTGCAGAACCAGTCGGCGCTGCAGGCGTTGCACACGCCGCTGCAGGAAGGCCCGTGGCGCACCCTGCTGCTGGTGTTCTTCGCCTCGGCCATCGTCATGCCACACATGTATCACATGACGTTCACCGAGAACCTCAACCCGCGCGGGCTGGTCAGCGCCAGCTGGGGATTGCCGCTGTACCTGCTGCTGATGAGTTTGGCCGTGCCGCTGATCCTCTGGGCCGGCCTTAAGCTGGGCGTCAGCACCAACCCCGAATACTTCACCCTCGGCCTCGGCCTCACCGCACAGAGCGAAACCCTGGCGCTGCTGGCCTTCGTCGGCGGGCTGTCGGCCTCCAGCGGGCTGATCATCGTCAGCACCCTGGCGCTGTCCGGCATGGCGCTCAACCATCTGGTGCTGCCGCTCTATCAACCCTCCAGCGAGGGCAACATCTACCGCTGGCTGAAATGGACCAGACGCAGCCTGATCTTCGCCATCATCCTGGCCGGTTACGGGTTCTACCTGCTGCTCGGCGCCGAGCAGGACCTGTCCAACCTGGGCATCGTCGCCTTCGTTGCCACCCTGCAGTTCCTGCCGGGCGTGCTCTCGGTGCTCTACTGGCCGACCGCCAACCGCCGCGGCTACATCGCCGGCCTGCTGGCCGGCATCGGCGTCTGGATGGTGACCATGCTGCTGCCCCTGGTGGGCAATCTGGATGGTTTCTATATCCCGCTGTTCAACGTGGTCTACGTACTCGACGACACCAGCTGGCACCTGGCGGCAATCGCTTCGCTGGCGGTCAACGTGCTGGCCTTCTCGCTGTTCTCGATCTTCAGCGAGACCAGCCCCGAGGAGCAGAGCGCCGCCGAGGCCTGTGCGGTGGAAAACGTGCGCCGGCCGCAGCGGCGTGAACTGATGGCCGCCTCGCCACAGGAGTTCGCCACCCAGCTGGCCAAGCCCCTGGGCGCCAAGACCGCGCAGCGCGAAGTGGAGCAGGCACTGCGCGATCTGCAGCTGCCGTTCGACGAGCACCGTCCCTATGCCCTGCGCCGCCTGCGTGATCGCATCGAAGCCAACCTGTCCGGGCTGATGGGGCCCAGCGTGGCCCAGGACATCGTCGAGAACTTCCTGCCGTACAAGAACGGCGCCGAGGGCTACATCACCGAAGACATCCACTTCATCGAGAACCGCCTGGAGGAGTATCACTCGCGCCTGACCGGCCTGGCCGCCGAACTCGACGCGCTGCGCCGCTATCACCGGCAGACGCTGCAGGAGCTGCCCATGGGGGTCTGCTCGCTGGCCAAGGATCAGGAAATTCTCATGTGGAATCGCGCCCTCGAAGAGCTGACCGAAATTCCCGCGCTGCAGGTCGTCGGTTCGCGCCTGTCGACCATCGCCGAACCCTGGCGCAGCCTGCTGGGCGACTTCATCGAGCAGCCCGACGAACACCTGCACAAGCAGCGCCTGGCGCACAACGGCCATCGCCGCTGCCTCAACCTGCACAAGGCAGCCATCGCCGAGCCGCTGGCGCCCGGCAACAGCGGCCTGGTCCTGCTGGTCGAGGACCTGACCGAGACCCAGCAGCTGGAAGACCGCCTGGTGCATTCCGAGCGTCTGGCCAGCATCGGCCGCCTGGCCGCCGGCGTGGCGCACGAAATCGGCAACCCGATCACCGGCATCGCCTGTCTGGCGCAGAACCTGCGGGACGAGCGCGAAGGCGACGGCGAGATCGTCGAAATCAGCGCGCAGATCATCGAGCAGACCAAGCGCGTGTCGCGCATCGTGCAGTCGCTGATGAGCTTCGCCCATGCCGGCGAACGCCAGCACCAGCTCTATCCGGTGAGCCTGGCACAGGTCACCCAGGACGCCATCGGCCTGCTCTCGCTCAACCGCAACCGCACCGAGGTGCAGTTCCTCAACCTGTGCCATCCCGATCATGTGGCCGAGGGGGACCCGCAACGCCTGGCGCAGGTGCTGATCAACCTGCTGTCCAACGCCCGCGACGCATCGCCGCCCGGTGGCGTGATCCGGGTGACCAGCGACGTGGCTGAGCAGACGGTCTATCTGACCGTGGAGGACGAAGGCAGCGGCATTCCGAAAGAGATCCAGGACCGCCTGTTCGAGCCGTTCTTCACCACCAAGGACCCGGGCGAAGGCACGGGCCTGGGCCTCGCGCTGGTCTATTCGATCATTGAAGAGCATTATGGCCAGATCGATATCGACAGCCCGGCTGACCCGGAAACGCAACGCGGCACCCGTTTTCGCATCACCCTGCCGCGGCATGTCGAAGCGTCACACGCCGTAAGTTGAAGAGGCGACTGCCGTACCGGCCCGGCGCCGGTTCTGCCTCCAGACCGTCGAGAGAGTACTGATGTCACACATACTGATCGTCGAAGACGAAACCATCATCCGCTCAGCCCTGCGGCGCCTCCTCGAACGCAACCAGTACGAGGTCAGCGAAGCCGGCTCGGTGCAGGAAGCACAGGAGCGCTACAGCATCCCGGGTTTCGACCTCATCGTCAGCGACCTGCGACTGCCCGGCGCACCCGGCACCGAACTGATCAAACTGGCCGAAGGCACACCGGTGCTGATCATGACCAGCTACGCCAGCCTGCGCTCGGCGGTGGACTCCATGAAGATGGGCGCGGTGGACTACATCGCCAAGCCCTTCGACCACGACGAAATGCTGCAGACCGTGGCGCGCATCCTTCAGGATCATCAGCAGAGCGCCGCAGCCCTCGCTCAGCCGAGCCGTGGCAATGGCAGCGCCCCAAGCGACGCGGCACAGGGCGACATCGGCATCATCGGCCACTGCGCACCGATGCAGGACCTGTTCAGCAAGATCCGCAAGGTCGCCCCCACCGATTCCAACGTGCTGATCCAGGGCGAGTCGGGCACCGGCAAGGAACTGGTGGCGCGGGCACTGCACAATCTCTCGCGACGCGCCAAGGCGCCGATGATCTCGGTGAACTGCGCGGCCATTCCGGAAACCCTGATCGAATCCGAGCTGTTCGGCCACGAGAAGGGGGCCTTCACCGGGGCCAGCGCCGGTCGCGCCGGCCTGGTCGAGGCAGCCGATGGCGGCACCCTGTTCCTCGACGAGATCGGCGAACTGCCACTGGAAGCCCAGGCGCGCCTGCTGCGCGTACTGCAGGAAGGTGAGATCCGCCGCGTCGGCTCGGTGCAGTCGCAGAAGGTCGATGTGCGTCTGATCGCCGCCACCCACCGCGACCTGAAAACCCTGGCCAAGACCGGCCAGTTCCGCGAAGACCTTTATTACCGCCTGCACGTGATCGCGCTCAAGCTGCCGCCGCTGCGCGAGCGCGGCAACGACGTGCTCGAAATCGCCAAGGCGTTCCTGGCGCGCCAGGGCGAACGCATGAGCAGCGACGAGATGCGCTTCTCGCGCGACGCCGAACAGGCGATTCGTCACTACTCCTGGCCCGGCAACGTGCGCGAACTGGAAAACGCCATCGAGCGCGCGGCGATCCTCAGCGAGAGCCCGGAGATCGACGCCGAGCTGCTGGGCATCGATATCGAACTCGACGAGCTGGACGATGAATTCGAAGAAGATTCACTCGGCGGCATCCGCGGTATCGCCGGTGGCAACGAGCCGACCGAGGATCTCTCGCTGGAGGACTACTTCCAGCATTTCGTGCTCGAGCATCAGGACCACATGACCGAGACCGAACTGGCGCGCAAGCTCGGCATCAGCCGCAAATGCCTGTGGGAACGCCGTCAGCGCCTGGGCATTCCGCGGCGCAAGTCCAGTAGCGCCGCCGGGTAATTTGTTACCGCCGGCGCATCGCTCGTAACAAAAACCGGGAGCATCGGTAACGACGCCCCGGTTTTTTCTTGCCTTCCGCCAAGCCTGGAAATCACAAATCATTGAAATATAACGATTTCCTAAAACTGGCACGGCAACTGCTTACCTAATGGCACAACAACAATAACAAGCAGATCCCACAATAAGAACAAGACGTAACGGCTCCAGCAAAACAACGACAAGAAGGCGGAGGCGCAGCTAACTGATTCTTTTGGAGAGGACATGCCACGGGGTTCGCCCCACGACCAGGCCGAGAACAACAAAAACTGCATCGAGCAGGCCCTGCACTGGTTGGATCGAAGATCAAGGCAACGTCAGCGACCAAAGAAATCCGTTTGCTATTGGCTCCCACTGTGGGAGCGTTCCCGACGGCCACGGCCCGAAGGACAGGCGAACAACAAGAACAGCAACGCCTGAGAAGACCAATAACAATAAATAAGCACGCGACATTATTCAGAGGGGAGCTTCGGCTCCCCTCAGTGCTATCTGGCTCCGCGGTTTCCTTCCGCACGCCCCGTCCAGACATTTCCTTCCGCGTTGCACCAGGCAGAACCCTCGTCACGCTACACGCGAAGCTTTTTGACACTACCCTGCGCTTCGTTCACCATCCGGCAGTCCCGGTGCTAGAATCCGCGCAGGTTTCGCGGCTTTCGCGACGCCGGCCCGTCATTCCGCCACACAGTTGCCCCTCATGCTGAAAAAGCTGTTCCAGTCTTTTCGTCTTCCGCTGCGCCGCATCCCGCATCCCCGTCGCACACCTGAAATTCTGTCCAGCCGGCAGCATTCCCTGCATCGCAACGAGATCAGCCGTCATGCGGTGAGCGTGGTCGAGCGCCTGCAGCAGGCCGGCTACGAGGCCTATGTCGTGGGTGGCTGTGTGCGCGATCTGTTGCTGCAGCTCAATCCCAAGGATTACGACGTCGCCACCAGTGCGACCCCGGAACAGGTCCGTGCCGAGTTTCGCAACGCACGCGTGATCGGCCGGCGCTTCAAGCTCGTCCACGTGCACTTCGGCCGCGAGATCATCGAAGTCGCCACCTTCCGCGCCAACCACCCGGAAGAAGACGACGAGGATGCCAGCCAGTTGGCCTCGCGCAACGAGAGCGGGCGCATCCTGCGCGACAACGTCTATGGCACGCTCGAGGACGACGCCCAGCGCCGGGACTTCACCATCAATGCGCTGTACTACGACCCGACCAGCGAGCGCATCCTCGACCACACCCGCGGCGTGCACGACATCCGCAATCGCCTGATCCGCCTGATCGGCGATCCCGAGCAGCGCTACCAGGAAGACCCGGTACGCATGCTCCGCGCGGTGCGCTTCGCCGCCAAGCTCGACTTCGAAATCGAACGCCACAGTGCCGAGCCCATCGCCGACCTGGCCGAGCTGCTCGACGGCATCCCCTCGGCCCGCCTGTTCGACGAGACGCTCAAGCTGTTCCTCGGCGGCAAGGCCGAGCGAACCTTCGAGCTGCTGCTCGAATACGACCTGTTTGCGCCGCTGTTCCCCGCCAGCGCCGCCGCGCTGGAGCGCAACCCCGAGTATGCCGGCACGCTGATCCGCAACGCGCTGGCCAACACCGACCTGCGCATCCAGCAGGGCAAGCCGGTGACGCCCGCGTTCCTTTTCGCCGCCCTGCTCTGGCCTGCCCTGCCGGCCCGCGTACTGGAGCTGCAGGACCGCGGCATGCCGCCGATTCCGGCGATGCAGGAAGCCGCCCACGACATCATCTGGGAGCAGTGCCAGCGCACCGCGATTCCCAAGCGCTTCACCATCCCCATGCGCGAGATCTGGGACATGCAGGAACGCCTGCCGCGCCGGCAGGGCCGCCGTGCCGACCAGCTTCTGGAGAATCCGCGCTTCCGCGCTGGCTACGACTTTCTCCTGCTGCGCGAAAGCGCGGGCGAGAAGACCGGCGGCCTTGGCGACTGGTGGACCGACTATCAGGAAGCCAACGACAGCGAGCGGCGCAACATGATCCGCGGCCTCAGCGGCAAGGATGACGCCGGCGCGGCCAAGAAACGCCGCCGTGGCGGTCGCCGTCGCCGCACGCCGGGCGATGCCGCCAACCCGGCCGACTGAGATGGAGCGCGTCTACATCGGCCTGGGCAGCAACCTGGCCGATCCCCAGCAGCAGCTGCGTGGTGCCCTGCAGGCTCTGGCCGAGCTGCCAGGTAGCAGGCTGGCTGCAGTCTCCTCCCTCTATGCCAGCGACCCGCTCGGGCCCGCCGACCAGCCACGCTACGTCAACGCGGTTGCGGCACTGGAGACCGACCTCGAGCCGCTGGCGCTGCTCGATGCCCTGCAGCGCATCGAACTGGCGCAGGGCCGCGAACGCAAGGCCGAACGCTGGGGCCCGCGCACCCTGGACCTGGATATCCTGCTGTTCGGCGAGCGACTGATCGACCAGCCGCGCCTCCAGGTTCCGCACTATCACATGCAGGCTCGGGCGTTCGTGCTCTACCCGCTGGCCGAGATCGCTCCGCCGGAGCTGGTACTGCCCGATGGGCGACGGCTCGTCAACCTGCTCGCGGCCTGCCCGTTCCGCGGGCTGGAGCGGCTCACCAATACGAGTGTCACCTGCGCGGTAACGAACGTAACGCGCAGGTAACACTCGCGATTGACTTACTCTGCCGCCGCCGGGACTATAAGCGCCCTCTGCCACCTGCGGCCGTAGCACCCTTCCGGTGCACCGCCCGGCAATCCTGACCTCCGAGGCTCGAAGAGGACGGCATTCATGCCAGACGTAACCCTGACCACGCTGCAAGGGCTCAAGCAGAAGGGCGAGAAGATCGTCATGCTCACCTGCTATGACGCCACCTTCGCCAAGACGGCCTGCGATGCAGGCGTCGAGATGCTGCTGATCGGCGACTCGCTCGGCATGGTCCTGCAAGGTCACGACAGCACCCTGCCGGTCACCGTCGCCGATATGGCCTACCACACTGCCAGCGTCAAGCGTGGCAACCGCGGCGCGATGATCGTCGCCGACCTGCCGTTCATGGCCAACGCGACCACCGAGCAGACCCTGAACAATTCGGCGCTGCTGATGCAGGCCGGCGCCCACATGATCAAGCTCGAGGGCACCGCCTGGCTGGCCGAGTCGATCCGCCTGCTGGCCGACCGCGGCACCCCGGTGTGCGCGCATATGGGGCTGACCCCGCAGGCGGTCAATCTGTTCGGCGGTTACAAGGTGCAGGGACGCGAAGAAGCCCAGGCGCAGCAGATGCTGGAGGACGCCAAGTCGCTGGAAGCAGCCGGCGCCGCCATGCTGCTGCTCGAATGCGTCCCCAGCGAACTGGCCGCGCGCATCACCCGGGCCGTGCAGATCCCGGTGATCGGCATCGGCGCCGGCAGCGATACCGACGGCCAGGTGCTGGTCCTGCATGACATGCTCGGACTGTCGCTCAGCGGCCGCGTGCCGAAGTTCGTGAAGAACTTCATGCGCGAGCACGGCGACATCCCCGCGGCCATCGCCGGCTACGTCAAGGCGGTCAAGGCCGTCGAATTCCCCGCAGCCGAACACGGTTTCTCCGCATGAACGTCGTCAAGACCATCGCCGACCTGCGCGCCGCGGTCGCCCGCGCGCGCGGCGAGGGCAAACGCATCGGTTTCGTGCCGACCATGGGCAACCTCCACGCCGGTCATATCGCGCTGGTGAAGAAAGCCGGCCAGCGCGCCGACTTCGTGGTCGCCAGCATCTTCGTCAATCCGCTGCAGTTCGGTCCCAACGAGGACCTGGACAACTACCCGCGTACGCTCGCGGCGGACCAGGAAAAGCTGTTCGACGCCGGCTGCCACCTGCTCTTCGCGCCCAGCGTGGAGGAGATGTACCCCCACGGCCAGGCCAACCAGACCATCGTGCGCGTACCCGGCGTATCCGAAGGCCTCTGCGGCGGCAGTCGTCCCGGTCATTTCGACGGTGTCTCCACGGTGGTGAGCAAGCTGTTCAACATGGTCCTGCCGGACCTCGCCGTGTTCGGCCAGAAGGATTTCCAGCAGCTGGCGGTGATCCGCACCATGGTGCGCGACCTGAACATGCCGGTGCAGATCCTCTCCGAACCGACCGTGCGGGCCGACGACGGCCTGGCACTGTCCTCGCGCAACGGTTACCTGAGCGCCGACGAACGCGCCACGGCGCCTGTCCTCTATCGCACGCTGAACCAGCTCAGGGATGCGCTCCAGGGCGGTCGTCGGGACCTTCCCGCGCTGATCGACGAAGGTCTGGATGCGCTGCGCAACGCCGGCCTGCGTCCGGACTACCTGGACATCCGCAATTCCATCGACCTGCAGCCGGTCACCGACGCCTCCAGCGAGTTGGTCATTCTCGCGGCGGCCTATCTGGGCAAGACGCGGCTGATCGACAACCTGCTGGTCGACCTCCGCACATCGGCCTGATCCCTGCCAATTGCCTGCAGCCTTGATCGCGTTCGAGGCTTCGGGCACACTCTGCGCCGCTTGCGCACCCGGAGGACCCCGCCATGCACGCCATCATGCTCAAGGCCAAACTGCACCGCGCCCAGGTAACCCACTCGGTGCTCGACTATGAAGGATCCTGCGCCATCGACGGCGAGTGGCTGGACCTGGCCGGCATCCGTGAATACGAACAGATCCAGATCTACAACGTCGACAACGGCGAACGCTTCACCACCTACGCCATCCGCGGCGAGGAAGGCTCCAAGATCATCTCGGTCAATGGCGCCGCCGCCCACAAGGCCGGCGTCGGTCATCGACTGATCATCTGTGCCTATGCGCACTACAGCGAAGCCGAGCTGGCCAACTTCAAACCCCATGTGCTCTACATGGGCGCCGACGGCGAACTGAGCCATACCAGCAACGCGATTCCGGTGCAGGTGGCCTGAGCCCGGCCCCACGCCTGCATTGAATCCAAGCCCGAAGTGTTCCGCACTTCGGGCTTTTTCGTTGGGGCTGGGCGACAGCGGTTGGGATGCGGCATGAGCGCGGGCAGAATAGACGGCGAAAGCCCGGAACGCAGCAGGGGTTTTCCCTGTCTGAGCTGTCTCTGATGGCATAGGATGTGCCTCACCGGCTCGGTGAAAGCCGGGTTCGGCCAGCATCCGCAGCATTCAGGAACGAGTGCCGGCGTGCCCGCACGGTCATACACATCACTGAATCCCGAGGCAATCATGGCGCGCTCGCTGCGCGAATTCCCGGGGTTCAGCGGCCTGTCAAAGCAAAGGAAGCCGCATCACCATGAGCTATTACCAGCATCCGCTCGATGTCACCGGCCTGCCGTCCTGGAAGGCCCTGGAAGAACACCGCCTGGCCATGCAGCACTTCAGCATGCGCGAGGCCTTCAAGGCCGACCCGACGCGCTTCGATGACCTGTCGGTTTCCTGCAGCGGCCTGTTCCTCGACTATTCGAAGAACCTCATCACCCCGCAGACCCGCACCCTGCTGGTCAACCTGGCCCGCGAGGCCGGCGTCGAGCAGGCTGCCCGCGCCATGTTCGAGGGCGAACGGATCAATGCGTCGGAGAATCGCCCGGTGCTGCACACGGCCCTGCGCCGTCCCATGGGCGACTCGGTGATGGTCGACGGCAAGAACATCATGCGCGACGTGCACACCGCCCTGGCACAGATGACCGACATCGTCACACGCATCCACAACAACTTGTGGCGCGGCTTCAGCGACAAGACCATCACCGACGTCGTGAACATCGGCATCGGTGGCTCGTTCCTCGGCCCACAGCTGGTCTCCGAGGCGCTGCTGCCGTTCACCCAGCACGGCGTGCGGACGCACTACCTGGCCAACATCGACGGCAGCGAATTCCGCGAGGTGACCGCCAAGCTGAATGTCGAGACCACGCTGTTCATCATCTCCAGCAAGACCTTCGGCACCCTCGAGACGCTGAAGAACGCCCAGGCGGCCCGAAACTGGTACCTGGGCAAGGGCGGCACCGAGGAAAAGCTCTACCGCCACTTCATCGCCGTGACCAGCAACAAGCAGGCGGCCGTCGACTTCGGCATTCGCGAGAAGAACATCTTCCCCATGTGGGACTGGGTCGGCGGGCGCTACTCGCTGTGGTCGGCGATCGGCCTGCCCATCGCCCTGGCCATCGGCATGTCCAACTTCAAGGACCTGCTCTCCGGCGCCTACAGCATGGACCAGCATTTCCTCAGCGAGCCGTTCGAAAGCAACATGCCGGTGCTGCTGGCGATGCTCGGCATCTGGTACCACAACTTCTGGGGCGCGCAGAGCTATGCCTTCCTGCCCTATGACCACTACCTGCGCAACTTCGTCAAACACCTGCAGCAGATGGACATGGAATCCAACGGCAAGAGCGTGCGCCAGGATGGCACGCCAGTGTCCTGCAGCACCGGGCCGGTGATCTGGGGCGGTGTCGGTGCCAACGGCCAGCACGCCTACCACCAGCTGTTGCACCAGGGCACGCCGCTGATTCCAGCCGACTTCATCGTGCCGGTCGTCAGTCACAATCCGGTAGCCGATCACCACGAATGGCTCTATGCCAACTGCCTGTCGCAGAGCCAGGCGCTGATGCTCGGCAAGACCCGCGAGGAAGCCGAAGCCGAACTGCGTGCCAAGGGCCTGAGCGAGGCCGAAGTCCAGCGCCTGGCGCCGCACAAGGTGATTCCGGGCAACCGACCGAGCAACACCCTGGTGATGGAAACCATCAGCCCCGGCCGTCTCGGCGCGCTCATCGCGCTGTACGAGCACAAGGTCTTCGTCCAGGGCGTGATCTGGGGCATCAACTCCTTCGACCAGTGGGGCGTCGAGCTGGGCAAGGAGCTGGGCAAGGCCGTTTACAACCAGATGACCCGCTTCGATGCGGCGCCGGCAGAAGACGCCTCGACTCAGGGCCTGATCGACTTCTTCCGCGGCCGTCATCGCGGTTGAACGCACCTGCTGACCGGACGCTGCTGCAGCGTCCGGTCCCCTTCCGTCGCGTGCACCCTGCCCTGCCCGCGGCCGTCGGCGCCTGATCGGGTAACATCGCCAGCTCCCAAGCCTGCAGCGCCGTCACCATGGAATTCATCCGTCGTCCTATCGAAGCACGCGTGCTCAGTCTCACCGGCCTGGCCATCGGCGGGGTGGACTACGAGAACCCGCCGGGCGACCCCGGGCTCTTCGGTCCCGATTCGATCTGCTGGCGGGTGCATGGTGATTTCACCTCGATGATGGTTGGCGGAATCTCCGCGTTGCTGCTGCAGGCCCTGCACCCGCTGGCCCTGGCCGGGGTATGGGATCATTCGAACTTCCGCGAGGACCTGCTCGGCCGACTGCGGCGCACCGGGCAGTTCATTTCCGCCACCACCTTCGGCAGCCATGCTGATGCCGAGCGCCTGATCGAACGGGTACGACGCATCCACCTGAGCGTGACCGGCACGGCGCCGGATGGCCGAGCCTATGCCGCTTACGACCCCGAGCTGCTGACCTGGGTGCACGTCGCCGAGGTCAGCAGTTTCCTCAAGTCGCACCTGCGTTACCGCGACCCTGACCTCAGCACAGCCGACCAGGATCGTTACTACGCCGAAGTCGCGCTGATCGCCGAGCGCCTCGGCGCAGAAGGCGTGCCACGTTCGCGCGCCGAGGTCGAGACGTACCTCGAACGCCTCCGTCCGCAGCTGCAGATCGACGCGCGCGCACTGGAGATTCTGCAGATACTGCGCACCGCTCCGGCGCCGAGCCCACTGCTGCGGCCGTTCGGCACGCTGATGCTACATGCCGGTATCGAACTGCTGCCGGAATGGGCCTCAGCAATGTTCGGCCCACCGCTGAGCGACACCCGTCGCCAGCTGATTCGCAGCGGGGTACGCCGTACGGCGCCGGTGCTGCGCTGGGCGGTGCGCAGTGCCTCGGTGCACCGCGCGCGCCGCCGCATGGGCCTGCCACCACGCTAGCAGCGGTTGTCGCGCCGCATTTCTTGCTAGACTGCGCCCCCTCCTTTTTCGAGCCGCGCGCATGCCCTCTCCAGACCAGGCGCTGCGCGCCGCCTTCGATCGCCGCCGCCCACTGCTCGACCAGCTGCACCAGCAGGGCACCGATTGCTACCGCCTGTTCCATGGCAGCCAGGAAGGCGCTGCCGGCCTGACGGTGGATCGCTACGGGCCGCAGCTAATGGTGCAGAGCTTTCACCAGACGCTTGCAGCGGATGCGTTGCTGCGCATCCATGAGCTGGCCATGGACTCGCTCGAACTGCCGCTGCAGCTCGTCTACAACGACCGCTCGCAGGGCAACTCGCGCATCGACCGCAGCCACGCGGCGTACCAGCCGGACGCCGCCGCGCTGGCCGATCAGGTCGGTCATGAATGGGGGCTCGCCTACCGCGTACGCGGGCGCCACGACGGCCAGGACCCGCTGCTGTTCCTCGACCTGCGCAACGCTCGCGGCTGGGTCAAGCAACACAGTGCCGGAAAGTCGGTGCTCAACCTGTTTTCCTATACCTGCGGCGTCGGGCTCTGCGCTGCGGCGGGTGGCGCCCGGGATGTCTGGAACCTCGACTTCGCCGAGCGCAATCTCGCCGTGGGCAGGGAGAATGCAGCGCTGAACCCGGCGCTGGCACCGATGCGCTTCGTCCACTCCGACTATTTCCCGGCGATCCGCCAACTCGCCGGACTGCCGGTGGCTTCCAGGCGCGGCCGCGCCCTGCCCGACTACCCTCGCCTCGAGCAGCGCCAGTTCGATCTGGTACTGCTCGACCCTCCGGCCTGGGCACGCAGCGCCTTCGGCACGGTGGACCTGCTGCGCGACTACCAGAGCCTGCTGAAACCGGCATTGCTGACCACCGCCGAAGGCGGCGTGCTGATCTGTTGCAACAACCTGGCGAAGGTGCCGATGGACGAATGGCGGACGCAGGTGCTGCGTTGCGCCGACAAGGCGGGCCGGCCGGTACGTGAATGGCAAGTGCTAACACCGGCGGCGGACTTCCCTTCCCATGACGGGCTGCCCCCACTCAAGACCCTGATTCTGCGGCTTTGAGCGCATTGCCGGTATCGCTCGATTCGGGGAACCGCCTGGCCATGCCATACTCCAAGGCATCCATCCGCCAGGAATACTTCCGGTCATGCCCAATGGAATGAAGCGAGCGTTCACCGGCGTGGCGCTCGTGCTGATCTGCTACAGCCTGCTTGGCTTCCTGATCCTGCCGGGTATCGCCCAGCGCATCGCCAATCAGCAATTGGCCAACTACGCCACCGTACCGG
The DNA here is from genome assembly GCF_051948915.1 of Stutzerimonas sp. Brlt_14. Lineage (NCBI taxonomy): Bacteria > Pseudomonadati > Pseudomonadota > Gammaproteobacteria > Pseudomonadales > Pseudomonadaceae > Stutzerimonas > Stutzerimonas sp. Brlt_14. The sequence goes on along the minus strand of NZ_JAYJLM010000004.1, from coordinate 534,876 downwards.
CCAGCCTGCAGCGCATCGAATTCAATCCCTTCAGCCTCGAACTCACCCTGTTCGACCTGCGCATCGGCGCGCAGGACGATCGCCAGCTGGCCTTCGAGCGACTCTACCTCGACCTGCAGTGGAACAGCCTCTGGCAACGCACGCTGCACCTGGCCGCCGTACAGCTGGTAGCGCCGCACGCCGAGGTGCTCTTCGCCGAGGACGGCACCCTGAACCTCGGCCAGCTGTTCGATGTCCCCGAAACGCAGCCATCTGCCGACGACGAGCGCGAACTCTTCCCGCTGCGTATCGACCAGTTGCAACTGGTGCGCGGACACCTCGCCTTCCGTGATCGGCGCCCAAGTGAGCCCATCGAGCTGGTCTACGACTCGCTGGACCTCGAGCTGCACAACCTTGCCACCCGCACGGACGGCAGCGCCGACGCCCGCCTCACCGCCACAGGTGCAAGCGGCGGACGCATCGACTGGCAAGGCGACCTCAACCTGCAACCGCTGGCCTCGCGCGGCCAACTGCAGGTCAGCAAACTGCCGCTGAAGGACTTCTGGCCGTACGTGCGCGACGCGGCGCCACTGGTTCTTCGAGAGGGCAGTATCGACCTGAGTACCCGCTACCACCTCGACCTCAGCGACGGCCTGGCCCTGAGACTGGACAGCGCCAAGGCCGCCGTGGCCCCGCTGGCCCTCGACAGCCCGGACGGGCGCAAGCTGGTTCGCCTGGAGCGGCTCGAGCTGAGCGAAACGACGCTGGACCTGGCCAGGCGTCAGGTCAGCATCGGCAAGCTGCGCAGCCGCCATCTGGAAACCTGGGCCGCCCGCGAGGCCGATGGCGAGCTGGACTGGCAGAAACTGTTCGCCGCGGGCCCGAGCCCGTCGAATGCTGACGAGCAGACCGCGGACAGCGAAGCCCAGACAGCCGGCGAACCGTGGCAAGTCTTGCTGCACGATGCCCAGCTGCGCGATTACCGCATGCACCTGGCCGATCGCGTGCCGGACGATGAGGTCCAGCTCGAGCTCGGCCCGCTGAACCTGGACATCAGCGATTTCGACAGCCTCGCAAATCGCCCCTTTTCGCTGAAGCTGGACACCGGGGTCGGCAGGCAGGGGGCGCTCCAGGCCCAGGGGCCGCTGCAGCTCAACCCGATCAGCGGTCAGCTGGCGGTAACTACCCGCGATATCGACCTGCGCATCGCCCAGGCCTACCTGAGCCCGCTGGTGAGCCTGGAGCTGCGCAGCGGCATGCTCAGCAGCGAACTACAGGTCGACCTGCAGGGTATCGAGCCGTTGGCCTTCAGCGTACGCGGCAGCGTCGATGCGACCCAGCTGCATACGCTCGACACCATCAACAACCGCGACTTCGTGAAGTGGCAGCGACTGCAGCTCAGCGGCCTGGGCTACCAGCATCCGCGCAGCCTGGACATCGAGCGGATCGATCTGCGCCAGCCGTACGCGCGCTTCGTCGTCAACCCGGATCTGAGTACCAACCTCAACGACCTGCTGGTCAAGCGTGACGAATCGGCTGCCCAAGACGCATCCGAGCAGCAGGCCGCGGAACCGCTGGCCATCCGCATCGGCGGGATCAACATCGCCGACGGTTCGGCCAACTTCGCCGACTTCAGCCTGCGCCCGCCGTTCGTTACCGCCATCCAGTCACTCAATGGTGACATCGGCGTCCTGAGCAATCGCGAGCAAAAAGCCGCCTCGGTGAACATCGCCGGCAAGGTGGACCAGTACGCGCCGGTGAGCATCAAGGGCAGTCTGACGCCATTCGATCCGCTGCAGAGCCTGGACATCGCCACCAGCTTCCGCCAGGTCGAGCTGACCACGCTCACGCCGTATTCCGGCAAGTTCGCCGGCTACCGCATCCGCAAGGGCCGCCTCAATCTGGATCTGCATTACCGGATCGAGCAGGGACGGCTGAACGCCGAGAACAAGGTGGTGCTGGAGCAGCTGCAGCTCGGCGAAAAGGTCGACAGTCCCGATGCCGTGGACCTGCCCGTGCGCCTGGCGGTGGCCTTGCTCAAGGACAGCAAGGGCACCATTTCCATCGAGCTGCCGGTTCAGGGCAACCTGAACGATCCCGAGTTCAGCGTCATGCCGATCGTCTGGCAGACGCTGCGCAACCTGGTGGTGCGGGCGGCCCAGGCGCCGTTCAAGTTCATCGCCGGCCTGGCCGGGGGTGGCGATGCCGACCTCAGCCACGTCGCCTTTGCAGGCGCCAGCAGCGAGCTGGACGGCAACGCGCGCGAGACACTGGATACGCTGGCCGCGGCACTGGTGGAGCGCCCGGCCCTGCGGCTTGAGGTTGAAGGCATGGCTAACGCCGCCATCGATGGCCCGATGCTGGCCGAGCAGCGGTTGCAGCAGGAGTTTCGGGAAACCCAGTACCGCATCCTGCAGCGTCGTGGCGACAAGGTTCCGCCAGACCCGGCGGAGATTCGCATCGAAACGAGCGAGGAAGCGCCGTTGCTGGAAGGCATCTATCGCAGCCGGCTCAATCAGCAGCCGCCAGCCGAGTGGAAGGAGCTGGACGATGAACAACGCGCCGAGCGGATGCGCCAGGCGGTAATCGACTCCTGGTCTGACAATGCCGCCCTGCTACGCCGTCTGAGCCGCGAGCGGGCCGCCGCGATCAAGGGCTACCTGGTCGACGCGGGCCTGGAGTCCGAGCGTGTACCTGCTGGACACCGGAACGACTGAAGAGGCGGATAATGGCCAGGTAGCGACCGTACTGCATCTGGGGAGCGACTGATGAACCTGTACTACCGCCTCGGTGCTGCTGTCCTGCTGATCGCTGCCGCCAGTGCCCAGGCCGACACACTGCGCTGCGGCAGCCAGTTGGTCACCACCGGCGACCGCGCGTTCGAGGTCGAACGCAAGTGCGGCGTGCCGCAACACCGCGACCTGGTCGGCTACAGCCTCAGCCGGAACGACCGGCAGGAATTCAGATTGGAAGAATGGGTCTATGGACCACGCAACGGTATGCTCAGCATCCTGACATTCGAAGGGAACCGCCTGGTTCGCATCGAAACCCGCCGCGCCAATTGAAGCACCTGGAGGCACCGATGCATCGTCGCGCATTGCCCCTGCTGCTCTGCCTGTTGCTGGGCAGCCTGCATGCCCAGGCATCCTCAACCTATCGCTGCAATAGCCGCCTGGTGAGCCTCGATGCGACCACGGCGGAAGTGCTCGCCAAATGCGGCGAGCCAGCCAGCAGCGCACAGCTGGGCTACAAGGAAGTGCTTGACGAATACGGCTATCGACAGGAGGTGGCCGTCGAGGAATGGGTCTACGGGCCGAACAATGGGATGCTGCATTTTCTGCGCTTCGAGGGTAACCGACTGCGGCAGATCGGCAGCCGCCGGGGAGGCTAACGTAAAAAACCCCGCCAATGGCGGGGTTCTTCGATTCGCGGCGCCCGCCAGTGGCGGGCAGCGACGTCACTCGGCGGTCTTCAGACCGTCTGCAGCGACATCACGGACGCCTTTGATGCCCTTGGCTTTGGCAATGGCGGCTTCTTTTTCGGCTTCAGTGGCTACGGTCCCGGACAGCGAAACCACGCCATCCTTGGTCTCTACTTCGATATCCATGCCGGGGGTGGCGTCTTCAGCCAGCAGCGTGGACTTCACCTTGGTGGTGATCCAGGTATCGGAGGCAGCGTCCCCTGCGTCGTCCATGGTATTGGCAGCGAGCATGACGGTGTCGGTCTTGTCGATTGCAGGCGTGTCGGCCAGCGCAGCACCTGCGAAAGGCAGGCTGAGAGCGGCGGCAATGGCGGCGGCGGTAAGGGTCTGAGTAGTCTTCATAGATGTCACTCCTGTTCTCGTGATTTCTGGGGCATGACTCCGGCCTCAGATGCACAGATAACAGCGCAAGCGGTGTGCCAACTCTGTCACATATTTTTTTCCTTTAGAATCAATTGCTTATAGATAAGCGAGAACCCTGACGACTTGCACAATGCAAGTTTGCGCGTGGCGCTGCTTGCAACTTGCAATATCGGGCGGAGCTGCGGACACGCGGCGAACAGGCAAACAAAAAGGGCCCAGAGGGCCCTTTCTGTTGACTGCCAGCTTGCCTCAGACGCCCGAGGCTTCCGCTGCAGCCACGTCCTTGATGGACAGTTTGATGCGGCCGCGGTTATCCACGTCCAGCACCAGCACCTTCACTTCCTGACCTTCTTTCAGCACATCGGTGACTTTCTCGATGCGCTGATCGCTGATCTGCGAGATGTGCACCAGGCCATCCTTGCCCGGCAGGATGTTGACGAAGGCACCGAAGTCGACGATGCGCTCAACCTTGCCGACGTAAATCTTGCCGATCTCGGCTTCGGCCGTGATGCTCAGCACGCGCTGCTTGGCCGCCTCGGCCGCTTCCTTGGTTTCGCCGAAGATCTTGATCGAGCCGTCGTCTTCGATATCGATCGATGCCTTGGTCTCCTCACAGATCGCACGAATGGTGGCGCCACCCTTGCCGATCACGTCGCGGATCTTGTCCTGATCGATCTTCATCGCCAGCATGGTCGGTGCGTTGGCCGACAGCTCGCTGCGCGACTGGGCAATGACCTGGCTCATCTGGCCAAGGATGTTCAGACGCGCTTCCAGGGCCTGGCCCAGGGCGATCTCCATGATCTCTTCGGTGATGCCCTGGATCTTGATGTCCATCTGCAGAGCGGTCACGCCCTTGGCAGTACCGGCCACCTTGAAGTCCATGTCGCCCAGGTGATCTTCGTCACCCAGGATGTCGGTCAGGACTGCGAACTTCTCACCTTCCTTGACCAGACCCATGGCGATACCGGCAACCGGCGCCTTCATCGGTACACCGGCATCCATCAGCGCCAGCGAGGCACCGCAGACCGACGCCATGGAGCTGGAGCCGTTGGATTCGGTGATCTCCGACACCACGCGAATGGTGTACGGGAACTCGTCGGCACTCGGCAGCATGGCGGCGACGCCACGACGGGCCAGACGGCCATGGCCGATCTCGCGGCGTCCGGTAGCGCCCATGCGACCGCACTCGCCGACCGAATAGGGCGGGAAGTTGTAGTGCAGCATGAAGGCGTCTTTCTTCTCGCCTTCCAGGGTATCCAGCAGCTGAGCGTCGCGTGCGGTACCGAGGGTGGCGACGACCAGCGCCTGGGTTTCGCCACGGGTGAACAGTGCCGAGCCGTGGGTCTTGTCCAGCACGCCGACTTCGATGGCCAGCGGACGCACGGTACGGGTGTCGCGACCGTCGATACGCGGTTTGCCGTTGACGATGTTCTCGCGCACGGTGCGGTACTCGATTTCGCCGAAGGCATCCTTCACTTCGCCGCCGGAAGGCTGACCTTCCTCACCGGAGAACTTGGCCACAACCTGCTCGCGCAGCTCGTCCAGACGGGCATAGCGCTGCTGCTTGATGGTGATGGTATAGGCTTCGGAGATGGCGGCACCGAACTCGCTGCGGATGGCATCCAGCAGCGCGGTGTTGGCCTGCGGAGCGGTCCAGTCCCAGCGCGGCTTGCCGGCTTCGGCGGCGAGTTCTTCCACGGCCTTGATCACGGCCTGGAACTCGTCATGAGCGAACAGCACAGCGCCCAGCATCTGGTCTTCGGTCAGCTCCTTGGCTTCCGACTCGACCATCAGCACGGCGTCCTTGGTGCCGGCCACGACCATGTCCAGGCTGGAGGCCTTGAGCTGCTCGTAGTTCGGGTTCAGCAGGTAGCCGGTTTCCGGATGGAAGGCCACGCGCGCGGCGCCGATGGGGCCGTCGAACGGAATACCGGAAACGGCCAGAGCAGCCGAAGTACCGATCATCGCGGCGATGTCCGGGTCAGTCTTCTTGCTGGTGGAGACGACGGTGCAGATGACCTGCACTTCGTTCTGGAAGCCTTCCGGGAACAGCGGACGGATCGGACGATCGATCAGACGCGAGGTCAGGGTTTCCTTCTCGGAAGGACGCGCCTCACGCTTGAAGAAGCCGCCGGGGATCTTGCCGGCTGCGTAGGTCTTCTCCTGGTAATGCACGGAGAGCGGGAAGAACCCCTTGCTCGGATCGGCGGTCTTGGCACCGACCACGGTGACCAGCACGCTGACGTCGTCATCGACGGTGACCAGCACGGCGCCGGAGGCCTGGCGGGCGATGCGACCCGTCTCGAGGGTTACGGTCGACTGACCGAACTGAAACTTCTTGATTACCGGATTCACGGTTTTTCCTTCTCTTTGTTGCCTTGGGGAAATCGGCAGAACGCACGGGAGTCGGCCCGAAGCGACCTGCAAGAAAGCCGAAAGCTGGAAGACCGAAGCTGATTGCGCGGGTTGTCCCGGCTTTCAACTTCAGGCTTCCAGCTTCCGGCTTCCAGCTCGGGTGCGTCTTAGCGACGCAGACCCAGACGACCGATCAGGGCGCTGTAACGAGTGGTGTCCTTACCCTTCAGGTAATCCAGCAGCTTGCGACGCTGGTTGACCATGCGGATCAGACCACGACGGGAGTGGTGATCTTTGCCGTTGGCCTTGAAGTGGTCCTGCAGCTTGTTGATGTTGGCGGTCAGCAGGGCTACCTGCACTTCCGGAGAACCGGTATCGCCTTCAGCTTGCTTGTACTCGTTAACGATCTGGGCTTTTTCTTCAACGCTCAGTGCCATGGTAGGGCTCCTTGAGTGAACAGGCCGGGGATTGACCCCGTGTTTAATAAAGAGGCATGACCGTGCCTGCTGACAGCCACCCTCTGACGCAACGCGCGAACGCGCTGCGTACCGGTCATTCCGACCGAATCAGTCGACGCGGCGCAATACGCCCGTCTTCGCTCACCTCACCGATACCGATGAAGCGGCCGTTGTTGTCCTGCACGCGCACCATGCCATACTTCGGTGCCTCCGGTGCCCGCACCGGTTGCCCGTGCAGCCAGTAGTAGGCGCTGTGCTCGGAAAGCTGCAGCAGCGGCCAATGCTCCAATCCGCTGTCCACCGGTTGCAGAAGGGCATCCAGCGCCTCGGCACCACCTTCGCCATGCAAACGCTCAAGCGTTTCGAGCGTCACCGTCTGCGACAGGTCGAACGGACCGGCCTGGGTGCGTCGCAGTTCAGCGACATGCGCGCCGCAGCCAAGCTGCTGGCCTAGATCCTCGACCAGCGTGCGGATATAGGTGCCCTTGCTACAGGCGACGGCCAGGCGAGCCTTGTCGCCTTCGAGCGCGAGCAACTCCAAGCGCGCAATATTAACAGAACGCGGCTCGCGCTCCACCACCTCTCCGGCACGCGCCAGTTTGTACAGCGGCTGGCCGTCGCGCTTGAGCGCCGAATACATCGGCGGCACCTGCAGGATGTCGCCACGGAACTGCGGCAACAGCGCCTCCAGCTGCTCGCGCGTTACCGCGACCGGCTTGCGTTCCAGCACTTCGCCTTCGGCATCGGCGGTGGTAGTGGTCACGCCGAGCTGCATGACCGTTTCGTAGGCCTTGTCCGCATCCAGGAGATACTGCGAGAACTTGGTGGCCTCGCCGAAACACAACGGCAACACCCCTGTCGCCAATGGATCGAGGCTGCCGGTATGGCCGGCCTTTTCAGCATTGAGCAGCCAGCGAACCTTCTGCAACGCAGCGTTGGAGGTGAACCCGCGCGGCTTGTCGAGCAGGATGATGCCGCTGACGTCGCGACGTACACGCTTGACCTGGGCCACGCTTATTCTCCGCGCTCGTCGCTGTGCTTGCGATCTTCGGCAACCGCCCGTTCGATCAGCGAGCTCAGCTCGACACCGCGACGGATGCTGGCGTCGTAGTTGAAATGCAGCTGCGGAACAGTGCGCAACTTCATGCTCTTGCCCAGCTGCATCCGCAGGAATCCGGCAGCATCGTTGAGGATGCGCAGGTTGCCCTTGATTGCTTCCTGATCGTCGTCTTGCCCCATGATGGTGATGAAGATCTTTGCATGGGACAGATCGCGACTGACGTCGACCGCGGTGATGGTAATCAGGCCCAGACGCGGATCCTTGATCTCACGCTGGATAAGCAGCGCCAATTCGCGCTGCATCTGATCGCCGATACGCTGGGTACGACTGAATTCTTTGGCCATAAATTTCTACCCGATTAAAAGCCGAAAGCTGGAAGCTCGAAGCAGTAACCGCACCCAGGCGACCACCGACTCCTTGCTCCCAGCTTTCAGATTGACGCTTGCTTACAGCGAACGCGCCACTTCGACCTTCTCGAACACTTCGATCTTGTCGCCGACCTTGACGTCGTTGTAGCTCTTCACGCCGATACCGCATTCCATGCCGGCGCGGACTTCCGCGACGTCATCCTTGAAGCGGCGCAGCGATTCCAGTTCGCCTTCGAAGATCACGACGTCGTCGCGCAGCACGCGGATCGGACGATTGCGGTGCACCATGCCCTCGGTGACCATGCAACCGGCGATTGCGCCGAACTTCGGCGAACGGAACACGTCACGCACTTCGGCGATGCCGAGAATGTTCTCGCGAACGTCGCTGCCGAGCATACCGGTGAGCGCCTTCTTGACGTCCTCGATGATGTCGTAGATGACGTTGTAGTAGCGCATGTCCAGGCCTTCGGCCTCGACGATCTTGCGCGCGCCGGCATCGGCACGAACGTTGAAGCCGAACAGCACCGCATTGGACGCCAGTGCCAGGTTGGCATCGGATTCGGTGATACCACCGACACCGCCACCGACCACGCGCACCTGCACCTCGTCGTTGCCCAGGCCGTTGAGCGACCCTTGCAGCGCTTCGAGCGAACCACGCACGTCGGCCTTGAGCACGATGTTGAGCGTCTTCTTCTCGTCCTGACCCATGGTCTCGAAGATGTTCTCGAGCTTGCCGGCGTGAGCACGGGCCAGCTTCACTTCGCGGAACTTGCCCTGACGGAACAAGGCGACTTCGCGGGCCTTCTTCTCGTCGGCGACCACGGTGAGGTCGTCACCGGCTTCCGGCGTACCGTCCAGACCAAGGATCTCCACCGGAATGGCCGGACCGGCTTCCTTCACCGGCTTGCCATTCTCGTCGAGCATGGCCCGCACGCGGCCGAAGTTCACACCACACAGGACCATATCACCCTGGCGCAGCGTACCGTCCTGAACCAGGACAGTGGCGACCGGGCCACGCCCCTTGTCCAGGCGCGATTCGACCACCACACCGCGACCCGGAGCCGAAGGCGTTGCCTTCAGTTCAAGAATCTCGGCCTGCAGCAGCACCGCTTCGAGCAGCTCGTCGACACCGGTGCCGACCTTGGCGGAAACTGGGATGAACGGTGTATCGCCGCCCCACTCTTCCGGAATCACATCCAGCGCGGCCAGGCCGTTCTTGATGTTGTCCGGGTTGGCTTCCGGCTTGTCGATCTTGTTCACCGCGACCACGATCGGAACACCCGCCGCCTTGGCGTGCTGCACCGCTTCCTGGGTCTGCGGCATGACGCCGTCGTCGGCGGCCACGACCAGAATCACGATATCGGTGGCCTTGGCGCCGCGTGCACGCATGGCGGTAAACGCCGCGTGGCCCGGGGTATCAAGGAAAGTGACCATGCCACGCTCGGTCTCGACGTGATAGGCACCGATGTGCTGGGTGATACCGCCGGCTTCGCCGACCGCCACCTTGGCACGACGAATGTAGTCGAGCAGCGAGGTCTTGCCATGGTCGACGTGACCCATGACGGTCACGACCGGCGCACGGGCGACCGACTCGCCTTCGAACTTCAGCAGCTCGGCCAGCTGTTCTTCCAGCGCGTTGTCGCTGACCAGCTTGACCTTGTGGCCCAGTTCTTCGGCGACCAGTTGAGCGGTCTCCTGATCCAGCACCTGGTTGATGGTGACCGGCGAACCCATCTTGAACATGAACTTGATGACTTCGGCCGCTTTCACCGACATCTGCTGGGCCAGTTCGGCCACAGTGATGGTCTCGCCGATCGACACTTCACGCACGACTGGTCCTGTTGGGCTCTGGAACCCATGCTGGTTACGCTTCTTGAGCTTGCTCTTGCCACCACGGCCCCCGCGACGGAAGCCATCGGCTTCGTCTTCACCGCTACGTACGGTACGCGCCAACGGCGCCTTGGTCTTGAGCGAGGGACGATGCTGCGCATGCTTGCGATCACGACGCTCGTCGTCATCGCTGCGAGGTTTCTCGACGCGCCGCGGCTCTTCCTTCTTGCGCTCCGGGGCAGGTGCAGCAGCTTCTACCGCCGCCACTACCTGCGCCGGCTCGGCGCTCGACGCCGACTCGGCAGCGGCCGGAGCAGCCGTTTCGGCAGTCTGGGCCTTGGCCGCTTCGGCCTGGCGACGCGCCTCTTCTTCGGCACGCTCGCGAGCCTCTTGCTCGGCCTTCAGACGGGCAGCCTCTTCGGCAGCACGCTGCTCCTCGAGTTCGCGGCGCTGTTCGGCCTCGATCTCCTCGGCGCTACGCTTGACGAAGGTCTTCTTCTTGCGAACTTCGACGCTGATGGTCTTGCTGCCGCCCACTTTCAACTTGGTGGTGGTCTTGCGCTGCAATGTGATCTTGCGCGGCTCGTCCACCTTTGCCCCATGGCTACTTTTCAGATGCGCCAACAGGGCCTGCTTCTCGTTATCGGTCACTACTTGCTCGGCGCTGGTGTGCGACAGTCCTGCCTCACGCATCTGCTGAAGCAGTCGCTCGACCGGTGTGTCGACCACCTGGGCCAGTTCTTTCACCGTGACTTGCGTCATGCATTTCTCTCCTCAGGCCGCTAAATACTTACTCGAACCAATGGGCTCGGGCGGCCATGATCAGCTTGCCGGCACGTTCTTCATCGATGCCGTCTATGTCGAGCAGGTCGTCGATCGACTGCTCGGCCAGGTCTTCGCGGGTGATGACGCCCCGCACGGCCAACTCGACCGCCAGTTCTTTATCCATGCCATCGAGTGCCAGCAGATCTTCAGCCGGCTGAGCATCCGCCAGCTTCTCTTCGTTGGCGATGGCCTTGGTCAGCAGGCGATCTTTGGCCCGCGTACGCAGCTCATTGACGATGTCCTCGTCGAAGCCTTCGATGCCAAGCATTTCCTCCATGGGGACGTAGGCAATCTCTTCGAGGGAGGTGAAGCCCTCTTCCACCAGAACCTGCGCCAGCTCTTCATCCACGTCCAGCTCTTCGATGAAGTTGCGCAGAATGTCGCCGGTCTCTTCCTGCTGCTTGGCCTGGATATCCGCTTCGGTCATGACATTGAGTGTCCAGCCGGTCAGCTGACTGGCCAGGCGCACGTTCTGACCGCCGCGCCCGATGGCTTGGGCCAGGTTGTCCTCAGCGACGGCGATATCCATGGCATGCGCGTCTTCGTCGACGATGATCGCCGCGACTTCCGCCGGCGCCATGGCATTGATGACGAACTGTGCCGGGTTCTCGTCCCACAGCACGATATCGACTCGCTCGCCACCGATCTCTCCCGATACCGCCTGCACGCGCGAACCACGCATGCCGATGCAAGCGCCCTGGGGATCGATTCGCTTGTCCTTGGAGCGCACGGCAATCTTGGCGCGCGAGCCCGGATCCCGCGAGGCGCCCATCACTTCGATCAGGCCTTCGGCGATCTCCGGCACCTCGATGCGGAACAGCTCGATCAGCATCTGCGGCGCAGTACGCGACAGGATCAGCTGCGGGCCGCGGTTCTCGGTGCGGATTTCCTTGAGCAGCGCACGAACGCGGGCGCCAACCCGGAAAGTCTCGCGGGCAATGATGTCTTCACGGGCCAGCAGGGCCTCGGCGTTGTTACCGAGGTCGACGATGACGCTGTCACGAGTGACCTTCTTCACCGTACCGGAAATGATCTCGCCGACGCGGTCGCGATAAGCCTCAACGACCTGTGCGCGCTCGGCCTCGCGCACCTTCTGCACGATGACCTGCTTGGCGGTCTGCGCCGCGATCCGGCCGAACTCGATGGACTCGATCTTTTCTTCGAACACGTCACCGAGCTTGGCGTCCGGATTGCGTTCCTGAGCCTGATCGAGCGCCAGCTGGTGAGCCGGGTCCTCGAAGTGCTCATCGTCGACGACCGTCCAACGACGGAAGGTTTCGTAGCTGCCGTTGTGGCGATTGATTTCCACACGCAGATCAACATCGTCCTCGTAGCGCTTCTTGGTAGCCGTGGCCAACGCCAGCTCCAGCGCCTCGAAAATCACACTTGCCGGTACGCCCTTTTCATTGGACACCGACTCCACAACCAGCAGTACTTCTTTGCTCATCGTACGCCTCGCCTTTCGCAATCCATTGGGGTCCGCGGGATCCGCTCTCAGTCAAAACGGGGAATTATGTTGGCCTTATCGATCATGTCGATCGGCAGCAGGTATTCATGGTCATCCACCAGCACCACGACATCCTGCTCTTCCACCCCACGGAGAAGACCCTGGAAATTGCGCCTGCCCTCGAAGGGCGAGCGCAGCTTAATTTTTACCTGATCACCGACATGGGCCACGTACTGTTCAATGGTGAACAGGGGCCTATCCATACCGGGAGAAGAAACCTCAAGGGTGTAATCCACGCTGATCGGATCTTCCACATCGAGCACGCCACTCAGCTGACGACTCACCTTTTCGCAATCGTCGATGAGAATGCCGTTGGCATGATCGATATAGACTCGCAGCAGTGAATGCCGCCCCTGGGAAATGAACTCAATGCCCCAGCACTGATAGCCAAGCGCCTCAACCACCGGGGCCAACAAGGCCTGCAACTGTTCTAGCTTGCTCGACATCGAAGTCCCTCGCGCATGCTGTACAAATGAAAAATGGGCGAAACGCCCATCCCTTTTGACCGCCTGTAAATGCCGGCGACCTGGCCTCAAGCTAATAAAAAGCCCCTGTACAGGGGCTCTTTATCGACTGGTTGCGGGGGCTGGATTTGAACCAACGACCTTCGGGTTATGAGCCCGACGAGCTACCAGACTGCTCCACCCCGCGTCAAACTGGGCACGAATTATACGACCCGCGACCAACACCGGTCAACCGAAACCCTTAAACACAAGAAAGCCCGCACTAGGCGGGCCTGCTTGTTTGGTACCGAGGAGGGGACTCGAACCCCTACAGCCTATGGCCACTACCACCTCAAGGTAGCGTGTCTACCAATTCCACCACCTCGGCAAAAACCCTTATTGCCCTTCCTCTACCTGGGGAAGCTCGCCCGCGGCATCCGCCGGCTTGCGCTCCTCGAGCACAGGAACATCCTCGACGGCCGGCTTGCTGACCGGAACTTCCAGCACCGCCGGATCCGGCAGCCCCGCCTGGGACAGTTGATCAGCCTGTTGCTTGGCGAAAAACGCCAGACCCAGGCTGGTCACGAAAAAAACGCCGGCGAGTATAGCAGTAACTCGGCTCAAAAAGGTAGCGGAACCTTGGCTTCCGAAAACGGTTGCCGAAGCACCCGAGCCGAAAGACGCACCGGCATCCGCACCCTTGCCCTGCTGCAGCAGCACCAGTGCAACCACACCCAGAGCAACCAGCAGATGCACCACGATTACAACAGTCTGCAACATCTGTTCAGTTCCCCGCGGCGCGACAGATCGCACCGAATTCATCCGCTTTCAGAGAGGCACCACCAATCAGCCCCCCATCAATATCCGCCATGGCGAACAGCTCAGCGGCATTGTCCGCCTTCACGCTGCCACCATACAGCAGCCTTACACCTTCGGCGATGCGACGATCGCTGCGTGCCAGTTGATCGCGAATGGCGGCGTGTACCTCTTGCGCCTGCTCAGGCGTAGCCGTCAAGCCAGACCCGATGGCCCAGACGGGCTCATACGCAATCACTGCGGACTGGAACGCCTCGACACCTTGATCATCGAGAACCTGCCCCAACTGCCGCGCCACCACTTCCAGCGTTCTTCCAGCCTCGCGCTCCTCGAGCGTCTCACCGAGGCACAGCACAGGCTTCAAACCGCCTGCCTGAGCTGCCGCAAATTTCTGGCTGACCACCTCGTCCGTCTCACCCAATACCAGGCGGCGCTCGGAGTGCCCAACCAATACCCACTCACAACCGAGATCAACCAACTGGTCGGCCGAAACCTCGCCAGTCAGCGCCCCGAAACCCGACTGCAAGGCACAATCCTGAGCGCCGACGGAAACTTGCACCCCATCGACAACATCCAGGACCTGACTGACATGCACAAAGGAGGGAAACACCGCAATCTCAACCGCTGCAGGCAGTGCCTGACGCCGAAAAGACTCGATCAGCTCTGCGACGCTAGCGCGGGTACCGTTCATTTTCCAGTTACCAGCTACCATGGGGCGACGCATGCTTTACCTCATCGGTCAAAGTGGGCGCAGATGTTACTCAACGACTGCGCCCCTGGCAAGCGCGTTCACGCACAAACTTCGGTAACGACCTTGGCCAGCTCTTCCGCCATGCCGCGCACCTGTATTTCGTCGTCACCCTCAACCATTACCCGCACCAGCGGCTCGGTGCCGGACTTGCGCAGCAACACGCGCCCGCGACCACCCATGCGCTCTGTAACGCTGTCGCAGGCAGCCTTGACGCTGGGATGCGCGATCGGATCTCTATCGCCGGAGAACCGCACATTGATCAGCACCTGCGGACACTTGTGCCACGCCAGACGCTCCTGAGCGAGGGTCTGGCCACGCCGGCGCAGCGCCAGGACTACTTGCAAGGCCGCGATGATCGCGTCGCCCGTAGTGGTGTGCTGGGCGCAGACGATGTGTCCCGAATTCTCGCCACCGAGAACCCACCCCTTATCCAGCATCTCGGCAATCACGTAACGATCACCCACCTTGGCCCGGCAGAACGGAATCTCGCGCGCCTTAAGGGCGAGCTCGAGCCCGAGGTTGCTCATCAGGGTACCGACGACTCCGCCGGTCAAGCGTTCGCGTTCCTGCAGATCGGTCGCGATGATGTAGAGCAACTCGTCACCATCAACGACCGCACCGGTATGGTCGACCATCATCACCCGATCGCCATCTCCGTCAAAGGCGATCCCGAGATCAGCCCCATGCTCCACCACCGCCTTTTGCAACTGGCCAACATGGGTGGAGCCGACATCGGCATTGATGTTCAGCCCATCCGGCTGCGCGCCGATCACTACAACCTCGGCTCCCAGCTCGCGAAATACGCTGGGCGCTACCTTGTATGTAGCACCATGGGCGCAATCGATGACCAGCTTGAGCCCGGAGAAGTCGGTACTGGTCGGCACGCTGCTCTTGCAGAACTCGATGTAGCGACCGGCCGCATCGTTGATCCGCGATGCCTTTCCCAGCTGTGCCGACTCGACCACAGTCATCGGCGTATCGATCAGCTCCTCGATCATCAGCTCGACCTCGTCGGGAAGCTTGGTTCCGCGACCGGAAAAGAACTTGATGCCGTTGTCGTGATGGGGATTATGCGAGGCGCTGATGACGATGCCGGCCTCGGCATGGAAGGTACGCGTCAGGTAAGCAACCGCTGGCGTCGGCATCGGCCCCAGCAGCAACACATCGGCGCCCGCAGCCGACAGCCCCGCCTGCAGCGCCGACTCGAACATGTAGCCCGAAATACGGGTGTCCTTGCCGATCAGGATGCGGCACTTGCCCTGCTTGCGGAAGGCCATGCCTGCCGCCCAGCCCAGCTTGAGCATGAAATCCGGGGTAATAGGCGCTTGCCCAACATGTCCGCGAATGCCGTCGGTGCCGAAATACTTTCTAGTCATGGTGTCTTCCCTACTCTGCCGCCTGCACTGCAGCGATCATTCGAATTACGTCAACCGTCTCGGCCACATCGTGCACCCGCACGATCTGCGCCCCCTTGCTGACGGCCAGGGCCGCCAGCGCAAGGCTGCCATACAGCCGCTCACCCACCGGACGCCCCAGCACGCCACCGATCATGCTCTTGCGCGACACGCCCACCAGCAGCGGACGCCCCAGTCGGTGAAGCTTTTCCATATGCTTGAACAGCACGAGGTTGTGATTCAGCGTCTTGGCAAAGCCGAACCCCGGGTCGAGCACGATGCGCTCTGCCGGAATGCCTGCCGCTGCGCACGCCGCCATTCGCTCACCTAGGAACGACGCAACTTCCGCAGTGATATCGTCATAGCGCGGATCGTCCTGCATATCCCCGGGCTCGCCGCGCATGTGCATGAGACAGACCGGCAAACCGGTGTCGGCCGCTGCATCCAGCGCACCATCGCGTCGTAGCGAGCGCACGTCGTTGATCAGACCGGCGCCCAGCCGCGCGCACTCGCGGATCACCGCAGGCGTTGAGGTGTCCACCGAGATCACGACATCCAGCTCGCCGGCAATGGCCTCGACAATGGGGGCGACCCGCTCCAGCTCCTCGGTCGGCGAAACTGAACGCGCGCCCGGACGGGTCGACTCCCCCCCCACATCGATCAGCGTAGCCCCTGCTGCAACCATCGCCTGGGCGTGCCGCAATGCCGCATCGCGCTCGGCGAAGCGACCACCATCGGAAAAGGAATCGGGGGTGACATTGAGAATCCCCATGACATGGGGACGGGAAAGATCGAGGGCTCGACTGCCGCAGACCAGTCGAGCAGGTGAAGACGAGTTGTTCATTCACGAGCCTTGTACGTTCAGGCCGGACGCCCTGGGCAGGCGATCCACGCCAGCTGCACCACCATGGCACAACGGGGTGGACAATTTACACCAGAAGGGGCGCCTATGCGCCCCTTCTGGATACAGCCTTTTGACAGCCGACCGATGAATGTTCGGTCGACGCTACCCTCAATGCTCCCCGGCGGGACCACCAATCGGCGTCTGCGGACGATTGTCATCCGGCACGGCCGGCGTCCCGGACGTGCCGGTACCGCCACCTTCCCAGTCACGCGGCTCGCGCGGCGGACGGCCCGCCATGATGTCGTCGATCTGCGGTGCATCGATGGTTTCGTACTTCATGAGGGCTTCGGCCATCATGTCCAGCTTGTCGCGGTTCTCGGTGAGTATCTGCTTGGCGGTGCCATAGCAGTGATCAATGATGCTGCGCACCTCTTCATCGATCAGCTTGGCGGTCTCGCCGGAAACGTTGGCGTGCTGACTGCCAGCGCTGCGACCGAGGAAGACCTCACCCTCCTCTTCGGCATACATCAGCGGGCCAAGCTTCTCCGACAAGCCCCACTTGGTCACCATGTTCCGCGCCAACTGAGTCGCGCGCATGATGTCGTTGGAAGCGCCAGTGGTGACGCCTTCGAAACCCAAGGTCATTTCCTCGGCGATTCGACCACCAAACAGCGAGCAGATCTGACTGATCAGTGCGCGTTTCGACAGGCTGTAGCGATCCTCTTCCGGCAGGAACATGGTGACACCCAGCGCCCGCCCGCGAGGAATGATGGAAACCTTGTAGACCGGGTCATGCTCGGGCACCACGCGCCCGACGATGGCGTGCCCAGCCTCGTGATACGCGGTATTGAGTTTCTCTTTCTCGGACATGACCATGGACTTGCGCTCGGCGCCCATCATGATCTTGTCCTTGGCCAGTTCGAACTCGCGCATTTCGACGATGCGCTTGTTGGCCCGCGCAGCGAACAGGGACGCCTCGTTGACCAGGTTGGCCAGATCCGCACCGGAGAAACCCGGCGTACCGCGGGCGATGACCGCCGGCTCGACGTTCTCGCTGACTGGCACCTTGCGCATGTGCACCTTGAGAATCTGCTCGCGACCGCGGATGTCCGGCAAGCCTACGACCACCTGCCGGTCGAAGCGGCCCGGACGCAGCAGCGCCGGATCGAGCACGTCGGGACGGTTGGTAGCCGCGATGACGATGATGCCATCGTTCATCTCGAAGCCATCCATCTCCACCAGCAACTGGTTGAGGGTCTGCTCGCGCTCGTCGTGCCCGCCGCCGAGGCCGGCACCACGATGACGACCGACCGCGTCGATCTCGTCGATGAAGATGATGCAAGGCGCGTGCTTCTTGGCCTGCTCGAACATGTCGCGGACCCGGCTGGCGCCGACACCGACGAACATCTCGACGAAATCCGAACCCGAGATAGTGAAGAACGGCACCTTCGCCTCACCGGCAATCGCCTTGGCCAGCAGCGTCTTACCAGTACCGGGCGGACCGACCATCAGCACGCCACGCGGAATACGGCCGCCGAGACGCTGGAACTTACCCGGGTCGCGGAGAAACTCCACCAGCTCATGCACTTCTTCCTTGGCCTCGTCGCAACCGGCGACGTCAGCGAAGGTGGTCTTGACCTGATCCTCGGAGAGCAGGCGAGCCTTGCTCTTGCCGAAGCTCATAGGCCCGCCCTTGCCGCCGGCACCGCCCTGCATCTGCCGCATGAAGAACATGAACACGGCGATGATCACCAGGATCGGGAAGCTGGCCACCAGCAGCTGTGTCCAGATGCTCTGCTGCTCAGGCTGCTTGCCCTCGATCAGCACATTGTTGTCGAGCAGATCGCCGATCAGGCCGTTGTCCTGGATCGCAGGGCGAATGGTCTTGAAGGTGTCGCCGTCGCTACGCTTGCCGATGATGACAAAACCATCGACGGTCACGCGCTCCACGCGCCCCTCCTTGACCTGCTCAAGGAAGTCCGAGTAGTTCAGCGTCTGCGGCTCGCTCGGGCTGGAGAAGTTGTTCATCACCGTGACCAGGACGGCGGCGATGATCAGCCACAGGATCAGGTTTTTTGCCATGTCGTTCAAATTAACTACCCTCTGGAGCAAACCCGTGTCCGCGGGCCCGCATGACGGCCGGTTGGTTGCTCGGCCTAACTTACTACACAACGCACTGGAACAGGCAGTCGGTCTGTAACCCTATGAAACAGCCTAGTCCTTGCCGTACGGGGCCGTCCATTGGCCGACGCCCGCATGAATAGACCGCCAAACCGGCCTTTTCGCACAAAAGGGTCTGTTCGTTCGGCACACCCGTAAAGCCATGGACAAGCAGATATTGCGCACTGGAGCGGTCGCGAGGCCACCGGGGCTTTGCTTGTCTGCATGCTCTCGAACGCCTGCCGCAACGCTTTCAGGTACGCGTCGAGCCCGCATCCTGAAATATCTTGATCAAAAAAACTGAGCCGAATGCAGTATCCGGAGACCGAATCGCGCGCCGTTTCGCAGAAAGCACTACGTCACAACTGGCTGGCAGTCCACACAGCTCTCATATTGGGGCTGCGTTCGCGATCACAAGGTTCCCCACGACAGACTGACTCTACAGCCTGCCAAACCGATCGCTCACCTGTGCGGCCTTGCACCTCTCGGTTACACTAGCCGCCGTTTTTCAAGGGTTCTGACGCAAGGGTCGAAATATGCCGCTCACCAACGAGCAGAAGAAACAGTACAAGTCCATCGGCCATCATCTGAAACCGGTGCTGATCGTTGCCGAAAACGGGCTGACCGAAGGCGTTCAAGCCGAACTGGAGCGAGCCCTGAACGATCACGAACTGATCAAGATCCAGTTCCGCCTTACCGAGCGCGAAGATCGCCGTGCCCTGATGGAAGAGCTGTGCGCAATCGGAAAATGCGAACTGGTGCAGACCATCGGCAAAATGGCGCTGGTCTATCGCAGGAATCCGAAGCCGAACAAGCAGCTGTCGAACATCCATCGCTTCCAGGCGTGAACCGCTGCGGCAGCAGTCTGCCGCCGTCAGTCATTGCTCTCGCCCGGGAACGGGCTGCAATACCAGCATCAAACCGCCCAGCGCCATCGCCAGGACACTGAAACTGGCCCAGTAGGTGGACTCGAACCAGCCGGCATTCATCAAAAGATGAGTGCCGGCCAGGGCCATCACCGCCAGCAGCAGCTGCCCCCGCACATCGCGCCACAAACCGCGAAGACCGACAGACTGGACCAACACCAGCGCCTGCAGCGCCACGCAGAACGCGGCGAAGCCGACCATCAGAGGACGCAGACTCCCGGCGACTTCCTCGACCAGTAGCGGTGCCAGGCCGATCCGTCCAAGCGCAGGCAGCACCAGAAACTGCAGCAACCATAGGCCGCCGACCCAGAAGGTCTGGGTCAGCTGCCAGGTGATGAAGCCGGCGCGCGCGGGTTGCCGATCAGATATGGCGGACTTCGACAATCTCGTACTCGATCAGTCCGCTGGGCGTCTTGACCGCCACCACATCGCCTTCTTCCTTACCGATCAGCGCACGCGCGATCGGTGAACTCACCGACAGCTTGCCCTGTTTGATATCGGCTTCGTCGTCACCGACGATCTGATAGGTCACCTGCTCGTCCGTCTCGACGTTGGCGATGTCCACGGTGGTACCGAAGATCACCTTGCCGGTCGGTGCAATGCTGGCGATGTCGATTACCTGGGCATTTTGCAGGCGACCTTCGATGTCGCGGATGCGTGCCTCGACCATCCCCTGCTGCTCGCGCGCCGCGTGGTACTCGGCGTTCTCCTTGAGGTCACCCAGCTCACGCGCCTCGGCGATGGCCTGGGTGATCTGCGGGCGCAGCACGGTTTTCAGATGTTTGAGCTCTTCTTCCAGGGCGCGAGCGCCCTGGATGGTCATGGGGAATTTTGTCATGCCTTGATTCCTGCATGGAGATCCTGCAAGCGGCGCACGGTCTTCTCGGGACCGAACTTGAGCGCCTCACAGATCGCCTGACCACCCGCGATGGTGGTGGTGATGCAGATCTTGTGTTGCAGGGCGTTGCGACGAATGGAATACGAATCGGCGATGGACTGACGCCCTTCGGTGGTGTTGATGATCAGCGTGACCTCGTCATTCTTGATCATGTCGACCACGTGCGGACGGCCTTCGGTCACCTTGTTCACGCGACGCACCGGCAGCCCGGCCGCCTCGATGATACGCGCCGTGCCAGCGGTGGCAACGACCTCGAAGCCGAGGCCAACCAGATCACGTGCGACCTGTTCGACGTAGGGCTTATCGTCTTCGCGCACGCTGAGGAAGGCGCAGCCGGAGGTCGGCAGGATTTCACTGGCACCCAGCTGGGCCTTGGCGAAGGCTTCGGCGAAGCTGTCGCCGACACCCATCACCTCGCCAGTGGACTTCATTTCCGGGCCAAGAATGGTATCGACACCCGGGAATTTGGCGAACGGGAACACCGCTTCCTTGACGCTGAAATAGGTCGGGATGATCTCGCGGGTGAAGCCGACCTCGGCCAGGCTCTTGCCCGCCATGACGCGCGCAGCGACCTTGGCCAGCGACTCGCCGATGCACTTGGACACGAACGGCACGGTACGCGAGGCGCGCGGGTTGACCTCGAGCACGTAGATGTCCTCGCCCTGCACGGCCATTTGCACGTTCATTAGACCAACCACGTCGAGCTCCAGGGCCATCTTGCGCACCTGCTCGCGGATCTCGTCCTGGATGTGCTGCGGCAGCGAGTAGGCCGGCAGCGAGCAGGCCGAATCGCCGGAGTGCACGCCGGCCTGTTCGATGTGCTGCATGATGCCGCCAATCACTACCGTCTCGCCGTCGCAGACGGCGTCGACGTCCACTTCGATGGCGCAGTTGAGGAAGTGGTCCAGCAGCACCGGGCTGTCGTTGGACACCTGCACCGCCTCGCGCATGTAGCGCTTGAGCTCTTCTTCCTCGTAGACGATTTCCATCGCGCGACCGCCCAGCACGTAGGACGGGCGCACCACCAGCGGATACCCGATGGCCTTGGAGGCAGCGATGGCTTCTTCTTCGCTGCGTGCAGTGGCGTTCTGCGGCTGGCGCAGGTTCAGGCGCTGCACCATCTGCTGGAAACGCTCACGGTCTTCGGCGCGGTCGATGGCATCCGGGCTGGTGCCGATGATCGGCACGCCGGCTTCTTCCAGGGCGCGGCAGATCTTCAGCGGCGTCTGACCGCCGTACTGCACGATCACACCCTTGGGCTGCTCGACGCGAACGATCTCCAGCACGTCTTCCAGGGTCACCGGCTCGAAGTACAGGCGGTCGGACGTGTCGTAATCGGTGGAGACGGTCTCCGGGTTGCAGTTGACCATGATGGTCTCGTATCCGTCTTCACGCATGGCCAACGCGGCATGCACACAGCAGTAGTCGAACTCGATACCCTGACCGATACGGTTGGGGCCGCCGCCGAGGATCATGATCTTCTCGCGGCCACTCGGGTTGGCCTCGCACTCTTCCTCATAGGTCGAGTACATGTAGGCGGTGTCGGTGGCGAACTCGGCGGCGCAGGTGTCGACGCGCTTGTAGACCGGCAGCACCTTGAGCTTGTGGCGATGGCTACGCAGGTTCTTTTCGGTGACGCCGAGCAGCTTGGCCAGACGGGCATCGGAGAAACCCTTGCGCTTGAGCTTGTACATCAGGTCACGGTCGATGCTGGACAGGCCGAGCGTCTTGACCTGCTCCTCGTCCTTGACCAGGTCTTCGATCTGCACCAGGAACCACGGATCGATGTTGGTCAGGGCGAACACGTCTTCGACGCTCTTGCCGGCGCGGAAGGCATCGGCCACGAACCAGATGCGGTCGGCGCCCGGCACGGTCAGCTCGCGCTTGAGGGTGCTCTCGGCCTCGGCATCGGCCAGGTTCAGCTTCGGATCGAAACCGGTGGCGCCGACTTCCAGACCGCGCAGAGCTTTCTGCATGGACTCCTGGAAGGTGCGGCCGATGGCCATGACCTCACCGACCGATTTCATCTGGGTGGTCAGGCGGGCATCGGCCTTGGGGAATTTCTCGAAGGCGAAGCGCGGCACCTTGGTCACGACATAGTCGATCGCCGGCTCGAACGATGCCGGGGTGCGACCACCGGTGATGTCATTGGACAATTCGTCGAGGGTGTAGCCGACGGCCAGCTTGGCGGCGATCTTGGCGATCGGGAACCCGGTGGCCTTGGAGGCCAGTGCAGAGGAACGCGACACGCGCGGGTTCATCTCGATCACGACCATGCGCCCAGTGTTCGGGCAGATCCCGAACTGCACGTTGGAACCGCCAGTTTCCACGCCGATCTCACGCAGCACCGCCAGCGAGGCGTTGCGCATGATCTGGTATTCCTTGTCGGTCAGGGTCTGCGCCGGGGCTACGGTGATGGAGTCGCCGGTGTGGACGCCCATCGGATCGAAGTTCTCGATGGAGCAGACGATGATGCAGTTGTCCTTCTTGTCGCGGACCACCTCCATCTCGTATTCCTTCCAGCCGATCAGCGACTCGTCGATCAGCAGTTCGCTGGTCGGAGACAGATCCAGACCGCGGGCACAGATCTCTTCGAACTCCTCACGGTTGTAGGCGATGCCGCCACCGGTACCGCCCATGGTGAACGACGGACGGATGATGCAGGGGAAGCCGACCTTGTCGAGAACCGCGTAGGCCTCTTCCATGTTGTGCGCAATGCCGGATTCCGGGCAGGCCAGGCCGATATTCTTCATCGCCTTGTCGAAGCGCGAACGGTCTTCGGCCTTGTCGATGGTGTCGGCGTTGGCACCGATCATCTCGACACCGAACTTCTCCAGCACACCGTGCTTTTCCAGGTCCAGCGCGCAGTTCAGCGCCGTCTGGCCGCCCATGGTCGGCAGCAGCGCGTCGGGGCGCTCCTTCTCGATGATCTTGGCCACGGTGGCCCACTTGATCGGCTCGATGTAGGTGGCGTCGGCCATGGCCGGGTCGGTCATGATGGTGGCCGGATTGGAGTTCACCAGGATGACGCGGAAGCCTTCTTCCTTCAGCGCCTTGCACGCCTGGGCACCGGAATAGTCGAACTCGCAGGCCTGGCCGATGACGATGGGGCCAGCGCCGAGGATGAGGATGCTTTTGATATCTGTACGTTTTGGCATTTTCTTACTCTCGAATCCTTTGGTCAGTCGGCAGGCTTAGCGGCGCTTGGCCATGGCTTCGATGAAACGGTCGAACAGTGGCGCGACGTCGTGCGGGCCCGGGCTCGCCTCGGGATGGCCCTGGAAGCTGAAGGCGTCCTTGTCGGTACGCTCGATGCCCTGCAGGGTGCCGTCGAACAGCGACTTGTGCGTAGCGCGCACATTGGCCGGCAGGCTGGCTTCGTCCACGGCGAAACCGTGGTTCTGACTGGTGATCATCACCACGCCGGTCTTCAGATCCTGTACCGGATGGTTGGCGCCGTGGTGGCCATTGGGCATCTTCACGGTCTTGGCGCCGGAGGCCAGGGCCAGCAGCTGATGGCCGAGGCAGATGCCGAACACCGGGATGTCGGTTTCGAGCACCTGCTGAATCGCCTTGATCGCGTAGTCGCACGGTTCGGGGTCACCCGGGCCGTTGGCCAGGAAGATGCCGTCCGGATTCAGCGCCAGGGCTTCGCTGGCTGGCGTCTGCGCCGGCAGCACGGTGACGCGGCAACCGCG
Source organism: Stutzerimonas sp. Brlt_14 (assembly GCF_051948915.1). Classification (NCBI taxonomy): domain Bacteria; kingdom Pseudomonadati; phylum Pseudomonadota; class Gammaproteobacteria; order Pseudomonadales; family Pseudomonadaceae; genus Stutzerimonas; species Stutzerimonas sp. Brlt_14. The sequence continues at coordinate 510,720 of NZ_JAYJLM010000004.1, read as the reverse complement.
GGCGACCAGCATGCGCAGGATGTTGTACTTCACGCCATAGTCGAAGGCGACGACGTGATAGGGCAGCTCGCTGGCCGGGATCTCGGCATGCGCGTCGTCCTTCAGGCACCAGACACTGGAACGCCACTCGTAACGCTCCTTCACGCTGACTTCCTTGGCCAGGTCCATGCCCTTCAGGCCGGGGAAGCTGCGCGCCAGCTCCAGCGCCTTCTCTTCGGTCGCGTCGGCACCAGCCAGGATGCAGCCGTTCTGCGCACCTTTCTCGCGCAGGATACGGGTCAGGCGACGGGTATCGATGCCGGCGATGGCAACGGTGCCGTTGGCCTTGAGGTAATCGGGCAGTGATCGCTTGTTGCGCCAGTTGCTGGAAATCAACGGCAGGTCGCGAATCACCAGACCAGCGGCCCAGACTTTCCAGGACTCGGCGTCTTCCGGCGTAGTGCCGGTGTTACCGACATGGGGATAGGTGAGGGTAACGATCTGCTTGGCGTAGGAGGGATCGGTGAGGATTTCCTGATAGCCGGTCATGGCGGTGTTGAACACCACCTCACCAATGGTTTGCCCATCGGCGCCGATGGATTCGCCGCGAAAGATGCTGCCATCGGCAAGGGCCAGAATGGCTGGCGTAAGGGCTGGCTTAGTCAAGAGACCTCCCGTAGATCAAGGCTGGAGCAGACGCAGATTGTAAAAAAGCGGGATGACGTGTGAAGGTCATCCCGCTTTTTGTTTGATTCATTTCTGCGCAACTTTTAGTGGACACACTAAAGCGGGAAGCTTACACAAAACCGCCTTTCCGGTCCAGCCGAAATAGCCGGCCAGCGCACCCGAACGGGGCACAGGGCAACCGGTGCGCGCAGCGAATCATTTCAGGCCAAGGACGTCCTGCATGTCGTAGAGCCCTGCCGGCTTCTCGTCCAACCACAGCGCGGCGCGCACAGCCCCCTTGGCGAAGGTCATGCGACTGGAGGCCTTGTGGGTGATCTCGACGCGCTCGCCATCGGCGGCGAACAGCACGGTATGGTCGCCCACGACGTCCCCGGCACGTACAGTCGCGAAGCCGATGGTCTCGCGCGCCCGCGCACCGGTCTGGCCTTCGCGACCATAGACGGCAACCTTCTGCAGATCGCGCCCGAGCGCCTCGGCCACCACCTCCCCCATGCGCAGCGCGGTGCCGGACGGCGCATCAACCTTGTGCCGGTGATGCGCCTCGATGATCTCGATATCCACATCGTCACCCAGCACGCGCGCCGCGGTATCCAGCAGCTTGAGGCACAGATTGACGCCAACGCTGAAGTTGGCGGCGAAGACGATCGGGATCTCTCTGGCCGCCGCGACCAGGCGCTCCTTCTCTTCCGGCGAAAAGCCGGTGGTACCGATCACCATGGCCTTGCCGGCGCGCCGGCAGACCTCCAGGTTCTTCAGCGTCACCGAAGGGTGGGTGAAGTCGATCAGCACGTCGAACTCGTCGACGGCCTTGCCGACATCTCCCGTCAGCGGCACGCCCAGCCGCCCGATGGCGGCCAGTTCGCCGGCATCGGCACCCACCAGGGTACTGTCCGGCCGATCGATGGCAGCGGTCAGACCGGCGACGCCGCCAGTCTGCTGCACCGCCTCGATCAGGGTCTTGCCCATGCGCCCGGCGGCGCCCGTCACTGCAATACGTCGCATAGCATCAGCTCCAAGCTGCAAGCCGGAAACCGAGCGCGAGGCCGATGCACCAGGCACCGGACCTCAAGCCCTCAGCTCGACTCAAACATCACCGAAAAAGCGCTTCACACCCTCGAACCAGCCGCTGGCCTTGGGTGAATGGGAGGTGTCGCCCTGTAGCGTGCCGCGGAACTCCTCGAGCATCTCGCGCTGGCGCTTGCTCAGGTTGACCGGCGTTTCGACCACGACGCGACACATCAGGTCGCCCGCCGCACCACCACGCACCGGTGCTACACCCTTGCCACGCAGACGGAACTGCTTGCCGGTCTGGGTGCCTTCCGGGATTTTCAGCTTGACCCGGCCATCCAGCGTCGGGACCTCGAGCTCACCGCCCAGCGCCGCATCGGCGAAGCTGATCGGCACTTCGCAGTACAGATGCTTGCCGTCGCGCTGGAAGATCGCGTGCTCGCGCACGTTGACCACCACGTAGAGGTCGCCCGCCGGCCCGCCCTGGGTTCCGGCCTCGCCCTCGCCGGAGAGGCGGATGCGGTCGCCGGTATCCACGCCTGGCGGCACCTTGACCGAGAGCGTCTTCTGCTCTTCGACGCGGCCCTGGCCGTGGCAGCTGCCACAGGGGTCCGAAATCATCTTGCCGCTGCCATGGCAGCGCGGACAGGTCTGCTGTACAGAGAAGAAGCCCTGCTGCATGCGCACCTGACCGATGCCGCCGCAGGTGGTACAGGTCACCGGGCTGGTGCCTTTCTTTGCCCCGGAGCCATCGCAGGTCTTGCACTCGACCAGGGTCGGCACGCGGATGGTCACCGTGGTGCCGCGCACGGCTTCTTCCAGATCCAGCTCCAGCGTGTAACGCAGGTCGCTGCCGCGCTGAGCGCCACCGCGGGAGCCGCCACGACCGCCACTGAAGAAATCGCTGAATACATCGCCGAAGATGTCGGAGAAGTTGGCGCCGCCGTAACCGGCTCCACCTGCCCCGGCGCCCATCTGCGGATCGACGCCGGCGTGCCCGTACTGATCGTAGGCAGCCCGCTTGCTCGGGTCGGAAAGCACCTCGTAGGCCTCGTTGGCCTCCTTGAAGGCTTCCTCCGCCGCCTTGTCACCCGGATTGCGGTCGGGGTGATGCTTCATGGCGAGGCGGCGGTAAGCCTTTTTCAGCTCCGCCTCGCTGGCACCGCGCTCAACGCCCAGCACCTCGTAAAAATCGCGTTTGGCCATAACTATCCTGAACCCTCAATTTCATGCCTTCCAGACACGCCGACGCGGGAGCAAGCCCCCGCGTGGCGGTCTTGCCCGCCCCGACGATGTCGAGGGCGGGCTGGAGCGGAAGCAAGCCGGGGCTTACTTGTTGTCCTTGACCTCTTCGAACTCGGCATCGACCACGTCGTCGCCCGGCTTCGCCTGCTCACCTGCGGGCTGACCTTCACCGGCCTGAGCCTGCTCGGCGTACATCTTCTGCGCAACCGGAGTGGAGGCCTGGGACACCGCAGCGATCTTCGCTTCGATCGCAGCCTTGTCGTCGCCCTTGATGGCCAGCTCCAGCTCGCCGAGCGCCTTCTCGATCGCAGCCTTGTCATCGTCGCTGGCCTTGTCGCCGGCTTCGGTGAGCATCTTGCGGGTGGCGTGCACCAGCTGATCGCCCTGGTTGCGTGCGGTAGCCAGCTCCTCGAACTTGCGGTCTTCCTCGGCATTGGCCTCGGCGTCGCGCACCATCTGCTCGATTTCCTCCTCCGACAGACCGGAGTTGGCCTTGATCACGATGGACTGCTGCTTGCCAGTGGCCTTGTCCTTGGCGGATACGTGCAGGATGCCGTTGGCGTCGATATCGAAGGTGACTTCGATCTGCGGCATGCCGCGCGGGGCCGGCGGAATCTCGGCCAGATCGAAGCGACCCAGCGACTTGTTCTGCGCAGCCTGCTTACGCTCACCCTGCAGCACGTGAATGGTCACGGCACTCTGGTTGTCGTCGGCAGTGGAGAACACCTGCGACTTCTTGGTCGGGATGGTGGTGTTCTTCTCGATCAGCGGAGTCATCACGCCGCCCAGCGTCTCGATACCCAGGGTCAGCGGGGAAACGTCGAGCAGCAGCACGTCCTTGACGTCGCCCGCCAGCACGGCGCCCTGGATGGCAGCACCCATGGCCACGGCTTCGTCCGGGTTGACGTCCTTGCGCGCCTCCTTGCCGAAGAACTCGGCGACCTTCTGCTGCACCAGCGGCATGCGGGTCTGGCCACCGACCAGGATCACGTCATTGATCTTCGACACATCGATGCCGGCATCCTTCAGCGCGATGCGGCACGGCTCGATGGTGCGCTCGACCAGATCCTCGACCAACGACTCCAGCTTGGCGCGGGAGATCTTCACGTTCAGGTGCTTCGGGCCGGACGCGTCAGCCGTGATGTACGGCAGGTTGACGTCGGTCTGCTGGCTCGAGGACAGCTCGATCTTGGCCTTCTCGGCAGCTTCCTTCAGGCGCTGCATGGCCAGCGGGTCGCCCTTGAGGTTCATGCCGGTTTCTTTCTTGAACTCGTCGACGAGGTAGTCGATCAGGCGGATGTCGAAGTCTTCGCCGCCGAGGAAGGTGTCACCATTGGTAGCCAGCACCTCGAACTGGTGCTCGCCGTCGACCTCGGCGATCTCGATCACCGACACGTCGAAGGTACCGCCACCCAGGTCATAGACGATCACGGTGTGGTCGCCCTTGGCCTTGTCCATGCCATAGGCCAGCGCGGCCGCGGTCGGCTCGTTGATGATGCGCTTGACGTCCAGACCGGCGATGCGACCGGCGTCCTTGGTAGCCTGACGCTGGCTGTCGTTGAAGTAGGCCGGCACGGTGATGACCGCTTCGGTGACCGGCTCGCCCAGGTAATCCTCGGCGGTCTTCTTCATCTTCTTCAGCACTTCGGCAGAAATCTGCGGAGGCGCCATCTTCTGGCCCTTCACTTCCACCCAGGCATCACCGTTATCGGCCTTGACGATGGTGTAGGGCACCATCTTGATGTCCTTCTGCACGACATCTTCTTCGAAACGGCGGCCGATCAGGCGCTTGACCGCGTACAGAGTGTTCTGCGGGTTGGTGACTGCCTGGCGCTTGGCCGACTGACCGACCAGCGTCTCGCCATCGTTGGTGTAGGCGATGATGGACGGCGTGGTGCGTCCGCCTTCGGCGTTCTCGATGACCTTGACGTTGCCGTTTTCCATGATGGAGACACAGGAGTTGGTGGTCCCCAGGTCGATACCGATGATCTTGCCCATTTAATTCGCTCTCCAAATTTCGATTGATCCGCGCCTGTCTACCGGCTGCGGGTAACACAAAAACGCTTGGCTACCAGATGGGGATGGGTATGCCGATTTCAAGCCTTCTCATCGATAGAAGGCGGCGCGTCGGCGGGCGCCTTGCTGACCACGACCATCGCCGGACGCAACAGGCGCCCGTTGAGCAGATAACCTTTCTGGAACACCTTGAGCACGCTGCCCGGCTCGACGTGAGTGCTCTCCTCCATCGCCATGGCCTGGTGATGCTCGGGATTGAACGGCTCGCCGTGCGGATCCAACTGCTCCAGCTGATGACGGGCCAGGGTGTCGAGCAGCAGCTTGAGGGTAAGCTCGACGCCTTCGCGCATCGGCTTGACCGCCTCGTCATCCGGGTTCGACAGCTCGAGACCGCGCTCCAGGCTGTCGGCGACGGCCAGCAGGTCACCGGCGAACTTTTCCAGCGCGAACTTGTGCGCCTTCTCGACATCCTGCTCGGCACGCCGACGGATGTTCTGCAGCTCTGCCGCCACGCGCAGCGACTGATCCTGCGCGGCCGCCAGCTGCTCCTCCAGCGATTGCACGCGGGCTGCCAGATCCTCGGCTACGTCTGCTTGCGATTGCTCTGGCGTTTCCGGGTTCTGGTTATCCAGGTTCTGCTCGTCGGCCATGGGTCCTCCTCTCAGTACGATCAGCGGGCAGCAAGCCCGCGCTTGTGCCGCTATATGGGGGCGCGAAAACCGGCTTCAAGGGTATGCGGCGATGTGCAGCGGGCGAAATGACGAGCGACCGCACATTCATCCTTCTGCGCTTGTGGGCAGCAGGAAAACCACTGTATAAATAGCCAGCCACGCAAAATCGGGAGCCTTGCCATGCTGGTTCATCTGTCGGTTCACAACTACGCCATCGTCGAACACCTGGACCTCGAGCTGAAACGCGGCATGAGCGTGATCAGCGGTGAAACCGGCGCGGGCAAATCGATCATGCTCGATGCCCTCGGCCTGACCCTCGGCGACCGGGCCGACAGCAGCGTGGTGCGCATCGGTGCGGACAAGGCCGACATCCTCGCCAGCTTCGACCTGGACGACATCCCCGACGCCCGCGCCTGGCTGGCCGAACGCGACATGGACAGCGAAGGCCCCTGCATCCTGCGCCGAGTGATCACCGCCGAGGGCCGCTCGCGCGGCTACATCAATGGCACACCCTGCCCGCAGGGTGACCTCAAGGCGCTGGGCGAACTGCTGATCGACATTCACAGCCAGCACGAGCACCAGTCGCTGCTCAAGACCGACACCCATCGGCGCCTGCTCGACGAGTACAGCGGCAGCCAGGACCTGGCGCGCCAGGTGCAACTGGCCGCGCAGCGCTGGCGGCAGACGCGCCAGACCCTGGAACGGCTGAGCAACAGCAGCGACGAGCAGCGCGCACGCCACCAGCTGCTCAGCTATCAGCTGGAAGAGCTGGAGAATCTCGCGCTCGGCGAGCACGAACTGGAGCAGCTCGAACAGGAACACAAGAACCTGGCCAACGCCGAGCAGCTGCTCGGCGCCTGCCGCCAGGTCATGGAGCTGTGCAGCGAGAGTGATGCCGGCAACGTGCTCTCCGCCCTGACCAGCAGCCTGCAGCGGCTGACCGCCTTCCAGAATCAGCCGCAGGCGCTGAGCGAGGCGGTCAACCTGCTCGCCAGCGCGCAAATCCAGGTCGAAGAGGCGATCGGTGAGCTCAATCGCTTCGTCGACCATTTCGACGCCGATCCGGAACGCCAACAGATGCTGGAGGAGCGCCTGGACACCATCTACACCCTGGCGCGCAAGCACCGCGTACAGCCGAGCGAACTGCCCAACCTGCACCAGCAGCTGCTGGAAGAACTGGAAGGCCTCAATGCCGATGACGAAGCGGTCGAGCGCCTCGGCGAAGAGCTGGCCGCCTACGCTCGCCACTACGAGGAGAAAGCCGGCGAACTGAGCCGCAACCGTCAGGCTGCCGCCGAACAACTGGCGAGCGCGGTCGAGGCAGAAATCCAGCGCCTGGGCATGCCCGGCGGACGCTTCAGCGTACAGCTCAAGCCGGCAGCAGAAGGCGAGTACACGCCCTACGGCCTGGAACAGGTGGAGTTCCTGGTCAGCGCCAACCCTGGCCAGCCACTGCGCCCGCTGGCCAAGGTCGCGTCGGGCGGCGAGCTGTCACGGATCAGCCTGGCGATCCAGGTGATCACGGCACAAACCTCGCGCGTGCCGACGCTGGTGTTCGACGAAGTCGATGTCGGCATCGGCGGCCCCACTGCGGAAATCGTCGGCCAACTCCTGCGCCGCCTCGGCGAGCGCGGCCAGGTCCTGACCGTCACGCACCTGCCGCAGGTGGCTGCGCAAGGACACCACCACCTGTTCGTGCACAAGGCCCGCGGTACCGACGAAACCCGCACGGCGGTTACCGAACTGGACCAGGCGGGGCGCGTCGAGGAGATCGCCCGGATGCTGGGCGGCGTCGACCTGACCGAACAATCCCTGGCTCATGCCCGGCAGATGGTCACCTCCGCACAGGCCTGAACGCCAGGCAGAGCGGCACAAAAAAGGCGGCCCATGGCCGCCTTTTCAACATCTATTGAGGATCAGTCCTTCTTGCGCACGTAGAGCACCAGGTTGTGATCCACCAGCTCATAGCCGTGACGCTTGACGATTTCTTTCTGCAGTTTTTCGATTTCCTGGTCGAAGAACTCGATGACATCGCCCGTATCGACGCAGACCATGTGGTCGTGATGCCCGCTATCGGCCAGCTCGAAGACGGCATGACCACCATCGAAGTTGTGCCGAACTACCAGGCCGGCCGCCTCGAACTGGGTCAGCACACGATAGACAGTCGCCAGACCGACATCCTCGCCCGCCTCCATCAACGCCTTGTAGACGTCCTCGGCGCTCATGTGTCGACGGTCGGTCGCATCCAGCATCTGCAGGATCTTGACCCGCGGCAGCGTTACCTTGAGACCTGCTTTACGTAGTTCGCTATTTTCAACCATGGTTGGCTTTCTCGCTGCTGCTGTTTCGCAGCCTCCTTCAATACGGGTATGATCCGGGTTCTTTGCCCAGCCAAGATAGTGGAAGTCACCCACCGATGCAAAACACCAAGCTCATGCTGGCCAGCCTCACCCTCGTGGGTCTGTTCGCACTCGCCGGTTGTTCATTTCCCGGGGTTTACAAGGTCGACATTCAACAGGGCAATGTCGTCACGCAGGACATGATAGACCAGTTGCGGCCTGGAATGACCCGCCAGCAGGTGCGGTTTATCATGGGCAACCCGCTGATCACCGACACTTTCCATCCCAATCGCTGGGATTACCTGTACAGCATTCAGCCCGGCGGCAGTCAGCGCCAGCAGGAGCGCGTGAGCCTGGTATTCAATGCCAACGACCAGCTGGCCGGCCTGGCAGGCGATTTCATGCCTGGCGTCAGCCGTGACGAACAGATCCTCGGTCGCCAACCCCAGGCGCCGAGCGCGCCCGCAGCCACGCCCCGCCAACCGGAAGAACGTCCGGCGCCGGGATCGCTGCTGGAGCAGATTCAGCGCGAAGTGGACGAAGCGGAAGCCGTTCCGGTACCGATTCCAGAACCACTGGAAACCGAATGAAAAAACGCCCGGCGAGTCCGGGCGTTTTGCTATCTAGCGTTCAAGCATCCTCTGCCTTGTTCTTCGCCGCTTTCGCCGCACGCTGCTTGCGGACTTCCTTCGGATCGGCGATCAGCGGTCGGTAGATCTCGACGCGCTCGCCCTCTTCCAGCACCCGCTCTTCAGGCTTGGGCACCGCCTTGCCGAAGATTCCCAACGGCGCGCTGGCGAGATCGAGACCGGGAAAATGCGCATCCAGCCCGGAACGCAGCGCGGCCTCGCGGACGGTAGTGCCGGCTGGCACGGTCATCTGCAGCAGCTTCTGCTTGTCGGCCAGCGCATACACCACTTCGACGGCAATCGATGACTTATCCATAGAGCTGTTTCGCTCGCTCGCAAAAGGCGTCCACCAGGGTATTGGCGGCCTGATTGAACAGCGGACCAAGCGTCGCCTTGACCAGTGGCCCGGCGTAATCGAAGGTCAGATCGAGGCTGATCTTGCAGGCCTTCTCGCCCAGCGCCTTGAACTCCCAGATGCCGTGCAGGTGACTGAACGGCCCTTCTTCCAATGTCATTTCGATGCGCTTGCCGACTTCCAACGCATTGCGCGTCATGAACCGCTGGCTGAGCCCGGCCTTGGCCACCGTCATGCTGGCGTGCATCTCGGTCTCGCTGCTAGAGAGCACCTCGGTCGCAGAGCACCAGGGCAGGAACTGCGGATAGCTGGCTACGTCGTTGACCATGTCGAACAGCGCGTGCGCGGGGTAAGGCAGCAGCGCGGAACGTTGAATGTGCGTCGTCATGCGGACCTTCTACGTCGTCGTTTCATTGCGCGCCATCCGAACGTCGGCGCAGCCAGCCCGCGACCACGACTTCGACCTTTGCCAAAGCCGCTCAGCGCAAAGCGGGGCACATTGTCGGGGATTAACGGCTGCCCCTCAAGTTTCTGCCGCCAACGCTCCTGCAGGTTGTCGCCAGCCGCAACGGGACTCCCTATAATGCCGCCCCTATGGCCAAACAGAAGAAGCAGTCCCCCGGGACCATCGCGCTGAACAAGAAAGCGCTACACGATTACTTCATCGAGCAGAAGTTCGAGGCCGGCCTCGTCCTTGCCGGCTGGGAAGTGAAAAGCCTGCGCGCCGGCAAGGCGCAGCTGGTGGACAGCTACGTGCTGCTCAAGGATGGCGAAGCCTGGCTGATGGGCGCGCACATCACCCCGCTGACGAGCGCCAGCACCCATGTCATCGCCGACCCGACCCGTACCCGCAAGCTGCTGCTGAACAAGCGCGAGCTGGGCAAGCTGTTCGGCGCCGTGCAGCAGAAGGGCTATGCCTGCGTAGCGCTGTCGCTGTACTGGAAGAAGCACATGATCAAGTGCGAGATCGCCCTGGCCAAGGGCAAGAAGGAATTCGACAAGCGTCACACCGAGAAAGAACGCGATTCCGATCGGGAAATCCAGCGCGCCATGCGTACCAAGGGCAAGGACGACTGATCAGCTCCGGGCGGAGCGCCCACCGCCTCGCCCGCCAACCCCGCAGCACCCATCACCCCGCCTTTTGCGATGCCCCCACTCTCTCCTGCCGGCGCTGCGCGCGCGCCAGCCGCTGGGCTTCCTGCTGGCCTTCGGCAAGCACCTCCTGCACATAGTTGATGTGCCGATGGATGACGTCGCGCGCCTCCACCGCACGCCGCGCCATGATCGCCTCGTACAGCTCGCGATGCTGGCTCATCAGCATGTCGCGGGTCTCGTCGCGCAGGGCGTACATGCCGCCGATATTGGTCACCACGTTGCGCTTGAGCAGATCGAATAGGCCGCGAATGGTGTGCAGCAGCACCGCGTTGTGACTGGCCTCGGCAATCGCCAGGTGGAACTGCGCGTCAGCCGCGCCCTCTTCCGCGCGAGTCACCTTGCCCTCACGGGCGTAGCAGTCCTGCAGTGCCGAGAAGGCCTCCGTGAGTCGCTTCTGATCCACCTCGGTTGCACGCAGCGCCGCATAGTACGCACAGCTGCCCTCCAGGGTATGCCGGAACTCCAGCAGGTCACGCTGGGCGTCGCTGTTGTTTTCCAGCAGGTGCAGCAACGGGTCGCTGAAGGTGGAGCCCAGCGACTCGGCGACGAAGGTGCCGCCACCGTGCCGACTGATCAGCAGGCCCTTGGCCGCAAGCTTCTGGATCGCCTCGCGCAGAGAGGGGCGCGACACCCCGAAGCGCTCGGCCAGCACCCGTTCGGCCGGCAGTCGCTCACCGGCCTTGAGGGTGCCCTCCAGAATCATGGTTTCCAACTGCGCGACGATGTCGTCGGCCAGCCGCCGCTGACGCACCATGCCCACGTCCATACCCACCTCAGAAATGGTCTTACCAGTCGGAGAATGCTAGCCGTCGGCCCAAAGCCACACAAGGCCATCGGCTGCGACCAAAGTCTATGCCCGCCTGATTGACGCTCCCAGACGCAGCTCTTACGCTGGCCATTCGCTTCTGTTAATTGGTCTTACCACTTTACAGAAGCAACTAACAATAAGAGGACTCAGCATGAGATCTGTGCACAACAACTATTCCACGGTCCGCTCAGGGCCCCATCTGAATCGAACCGTAGGGGACGCCTGACATGTCCAACGGACTGCTCGCACTTTTCGCTTTCACTCCCATTCTGCTCGCGGCCGTGATGCTGATCGGCCTGCGCTGGCCCGCCAGCCGCGCCATGCCGCTGGTCTACCTGTTCACCGCGGCCATCGGCCTGTTCGTCTGGGACATGAGCTTCAACCGGATCATCGCATCCACGCTGCAGGGCCTGGTGATCACGCTCGGTCTGTTGTGGATCATCTTCGGCGCGATCCTGCTGCTGAACACGCTGAAGCACTCCGGCGGCATCACCGCCATCCGCGCCGGCTTCACCACCATCAGCCCCGACCGCCGCATCCAGGCCATCATCATCGCCTGGCTATTCGGTTGCTTCATCGAAGGTGCCTCCGGCTTCGGCACCCCGGCGGCAATCGCTGCACCGCTGCTGGTCGCGGTCGGCTTTCCGGCAATGGCCGCGGTGCTGCTCGGCATGCTGGTACAGAGTACGCCGGTTTCCTTCGGCGCCGTCGGCACCCCGATCGTGGTGGGCATCAACAGCGGCCTGGACACCGCCACCATCGGCGCGCAACTGACCGCCCAGGGTTCCAGCTGGAGCATCTTCCTGCAGCAGATCACCAGCAGCGTAGCGATCACCCATGCCATCGTCGGCACCGTCATGCCGCTGGTCATGGTGCTGATGCTGACGCGCTTTTTCGGCAAGGAGAAAAGCTGGAAAGCCGGCTTCGAAGTGCTGCCGTTCGCGATCTTCGCCGGTCTGGCCTTCACCCTGCCCTATGCCGCCACCGGCATCTTCCTCGGCCCGGAATTCCCGTCGCTGCTCGGCGGCCTGGTAGGCCTGGCGATCGTCACCACCGCGGCACGCTTCAAGTTCCTGACGCCGAAGACCACCTGGGACTTCGCCGACGCCAAGGAATGGCCGGCCGAATGGCTGGGCACCATCGAGATGAAGCTGGACGACATCGCCGCTCGCCCGATGAGCGCATTCCGTGCCTGGCTGCCCTACGTACTGGTCGGCGCGCTGCTGGTGATCAGCCGCGTGTTCCCGCAGGTGGGCGCCGCGCTGAAATCGGTCTCCGTTGCCTTCGCCAACATCCTCGGCGAGGCCGGCATCAACGCGGGCATCGAGCCGCTGTACCTGCCCGGCGGCATTCTCGTCGCGGTGGTGCTGATCACCTTCTTCCTGCACGGCATGCGTGCCGCCGAACTCAAGGCAGCGGTAAAGGAGTCCAGCAGCGTACTGCTGAGCGCCGGATTCGTTCTGCTGTTCACCGTGCCGATGGTGCGCATCCTGATCAACTCCGGCGTCAACGGCGCCGAACTGGCCAGCATGCCGATCGTCATGGCGCGTTATGTCGCGGACAGCGTAGGCGGTATCTACCCGCTGCTGGCGCCATCGGTCGGCGCACTGGGCGCCTTCCTGGCCGGCTCCAACACCGTCAGCAACATGATGTTCAGCCAGTTCCAGTTCGGTGTCGCACAGTCCCTGGGGATTTCCGGCGCGATGGTCGTCGCCACGCAGGCGGTCGGTGCCGCGGCGGGCAACATGGTCGCGATCCACAACGTGGTCGCCGCCTCCGCCACCGTCGGCCTGCTCGGCCGCGAAGGCTCCACGTTGCGCAAGACCGTATGGCCTACGCTGTACTATGTGCTCTTCACCGGGGTGATCGGCCTGATCGCCATCTACGTGCTGGGCGTCACCGACCCGCTGGTCGGGGTGTAAACGACAGAAACAGACCGTGCCCCCGCTGGGGGCACGGTTGCATTCCAGAAACCGCACTTGACAGTGCTATTGGAAAACGCAGGCGGGGCAGGCAAGACGAGGCAAACGCAGCCAAAGAAAAAGGACTGGGCTCGCATGGGAGTTTAGATTTCCTGAATGAGCGTTCTGAGGCTGCTTTAACGACGTATTGCCAACGCAGTTAGTTTTTCAAAAGCCTGTTTGCGGATAACCGGGCTGACCCGGAGACCAAGCCGATGAGCGAACTCTTCTACAATGCCGCGCCGAACGCCACCCGCGTCGCGCCGCCGCTGCCCAAGCCACGCGAGTATCCAGCCAAGCCGAGCCAGGTCTACCTGTTCGGTACCTGCGTAGTGGATCTGTTCTATCCCGAGGCTGGCCTGGATGCCATCCGCCTGCTCGAGCGCGAAGGACTGACCGTGCACTATCCGCAGGGCCAGACCTGCTGCGGTCAACCGGCCTACACCACCGGCTATACCGACGAGGCGCGCAAGGTCGCCCGCGCGCAGCTGGAGCTGTTCGCCAACGACTGGCCGGTGGTGGTGCCCTCCGGCTCCTGCGCCGGGATGCTGCGCCACCATTACCTTGAGCTGTTCAAGGACGAGCCGGCCACGCTGAAGCAGGCCCAGGCGCTGGCCGAGCGCACCTTCGAGCTGGCCGAGTTCCTGCTCAACGTCTGCAAGGTCGAGTTCAAGGATGCCGGCACACCGACCAAAGTGGCCCTGCATACGTCCTGCTCGGCCCGCCGCGAGATGAACACGCACCTGCACGGCCGCGCCCTGCTCGCCCAGCTGGGCCAGGTCGAGCGTGTCGAGCACGATCACGAGAGCGAATGCTGCGGCTTCGGTGGCACCTTCAGCGTGCGCATGCCCGACATCTCCGGCGCCATGGTGCTGGACAAGACCCGTGCGCTGAAGGAATCCGGCGCGCATCAGGTGGTTAGCGCCGACTGTGGCTGCCTGATGAACATCAACGGCTCGCTGGAAAAGCAGCGCGAATCCCTGCGCGGCCAGCATTTGGCGAGCTTCCTCTGGCAACGCACCGGAGGTGCCCGATGAACGCCGAACAGCGCATCCCAGCGATCCAGATCGAGAACGCCGGCGACCCGGACTTCCGCGCCCGCGCCCGCAAGTCCCTGAAGGACGACCAGCTGCGACGCAACTTCCGCACCGCCATGGATTCGCTGATGACCAAGCGCGCCGCGGCCTTCAGCGATGCCGACGAGCGCGAGCGGCTGCGCGAGATGGGCAACCATATCCGCGCCCGCGCCTTGTCCAAGCTGCCCGAACTGCTGGAGCGACTGGAAGCCAACCTGACCCGCAACGGTGTGAAAGTGCACTGGGCGGAGACGGTCGAGGAGGCCAACAACATCGTCCTCGCGATCGCCCAGGCACGACAGGCGAAACAGGTGATCAAGGGCAAATCGATGGTCAGCGAAGAAATGGAGATGAACCATTTCCTCGAAGGCCACGGGATCGAGAGCCTGGAATCGGACATGGGCGAGTACATCGTCCAGCTCGACCACGAAAAGCCGTCCCACATCATCATGCCGGCGATCCACAAGAATGCCGGCCAGGTCGCCTCGCTGTTCCATGACAAGCTCGGCGTGGAATACACCAAGGATGTCGACCAGCTCATCCAGATCGGCCGCCGTACGCTGCGGCAGAAATTCTTCGAGGCCGATATCGGCGTCTCCGGTGTGAACTTCGCGGTAGCCGAAACCGGCACCCTGCTGCTGGTGGAAAACGAAGGCAACGGCCGCATGAGCACCACAGTGCCACCGGTGCACATCGCCGTCACCGGTATCGAGAAGGTGGTGGAGAATCTGCGCGACGTGGTCCCGCTGCTCTCCTTGCTGACCCGCTCCGCGCTGGGCCAGCCCATCACTACCTACGTCAACATGATCTCCGGCCCGCGCAAGGCGCATGAGCTGGACGGTCCGCAGGAAGTGCACCTGATCCTGCTGGACAACGGCCGCAGCCAGGCCTTCGCCGACAGCGAGCTGCGCCAGACGCTCAACTGCATCCGTTGCGGCGCCTGCATGAACCACTGCCCGGTGTACACCCGCGTCGGCGGCCACACTTACGGCGAGGTCTATCCCGGGCCGATCGGCAAGATCATCACTCCGCACATGGTCGGTCTGGACAAGGTGCCGGACCACCCCAGCGCCTCGTCGCTGTGTGGCGCCTGCGGCGAAGTCTGCCCGGTGAAGATTCCGATTCCGACCATCCTGCGGCGCCTGCGTGAGGAAAACGTCAAGGCACCGGACGACCCGCACAAGGTCATGCGCGGCCAGGGCAGCAAGTACTCGCGCAAGGAGCGGCTGATCTGGGCCGGCTGGCGCCTGCTCAACACCAGCCCGACGCTGTACCGCGTATTCGGCTTCTTCGCCACACGCCTGCGCGGCCTGACGCCATCGAACATCGGCCCCTGGACACAGAACCACAGCGCACCGAAACCTGCCGCCCGCTCGCTGCACGAGCTGGCCCGCGAGCACCTGGAGGGCAAGCGATGAGCGCCAAGGCCAATATCCTCGCCAAGCTGAAGAAAAGCCTGGAAGGCACCACGCCGGTGGTCGATGACTACGACGCGTCGCTGGTCACCCAGCCCTGGAGCTACGCGCCGGAACAGCGTATCGCTCGTCTGCGTCAGCTGATGGAAGCGGTGCACACCGAAATCCACCTGACCACGGACGCCGGTTGGCCCGCCCTGCTCGAGCAGCTGCTGCACGACCGTCAGCTGCCGAGCCTGCTGATCGCCCCGACCACGCCGTACGGCCAGCGCTTCACCGCGCATTGCGCCGGCCGTGAAGGCCTGCCGGCGCTGAAGGCCTACGATCGCCCGGTCGAGGAGTGGAAGGAAGAGCTGTTCAACGACACGCCGGCGAGCCTCACCGCCACCCTCGGCGCCATCGCCTCCACCGGCAGTCTGATCATGTGGCCCACCCGCGAGGAGCCGCGCCTGATGAGCCTAGTGCCGCCGGTGCATTTCGCCATCCTCAAGGCCAGCGAAATTCACGACAACTTCTACGAAATCCAGCAGAAGTTCCAGTGGGCCGCCGGCATGCCGACCAATGCGCTGCTGGTTTCCGGCCCATCGAAGACCGCCGACATCGAGCAGGTGCTGGCCTATGGCGCCCACGGGCCGAAGGATCTGATCGTGCTGATCCTGGAGGACGCATGAACGCCGCCCTGCCCCTGGAACGCACTCCGCTGCGGGCGGCGTTCCTCGCCGAGGTCGAGCGGCTGATCCCTGCCGAGCGCCGCTTTGACGACCCGCTTTCCACCCTCGCCTTCGGCACCGACGCCAGCTTTTACCGGCTGATCCCCAAGCTGGTGGTGCGCGTCGAATCCGAAGCCGAGGTGATCGCCCTGCTCAAGCTGGCCCACGCGGAAAACGTCCCGGTGACTTTCCGCGCCGCCGGCACCAGCCTGTCCGGCCAGGCGATCAGCGACTCGGTGCTGATCGTGCTCGGCGACAACTGGAACGGCCGCGAGATTCGCAACGGCGGCGAGCAGATCCGCCTGCAGCCAGGCGTCATCGGCGCCAACGCCAACGCCGTGCTGGCACCTTTTCAGCGCAAGATCGGCCCTGATCCGGCCTCGATCAATGCCGCGAAGATCGGCGGCATCGTCGCCAACAATTCCAGCGGCATGTGCTGCGGTACGGCGCAGAACACCTACAAAACACTCGCTGGCCTGCGCGTCGTGCTGGCCGATGGCACCGTGGTCGACAGCGAGGATGCCGCCAGCGTTGCCGCGTTCCGCCAGAGCCACGCCGCCCTGCTCGAGCAGCTGGCCGAGCTGGGCCGCGAAACCCGCGCCAATACCGAACTGGCCGCGAAGATCCGCCACAAGTACCGGCTGAAGAACACCACCGGTTTTTCGCTCAATGCGCTGGTCGACTACGACGAGCCGCTGGACATCCTCAACCACCTGATGGTCGGTTCCGAAGGCACGCTGGGCTTCATCAGCGCAGTGACCTACGACACCGTGCCGGACCATCCGCACAAGGCCAGCGCGCTGGTCGTGTTCCCCGACGTGGAAACCTGCTGCCTCGCCGTGCCGGTGCTCAAGCAGCAACCGGTGTCCGCGGTGGAGCTGCTCGACCGCCGCAGCCTGCGCTCGGTCGAGCACAAGGCTGGGATGCCCGAGTGGGTGAAGGAACTGTCGCCGACGGCCTGCGCGCTCCTGATCGAATCACGCGCCGCCAGTCAGTCGCTGCTGCACGAGCAGATCAACCTGATCATGACCTCCATCGCGCACTTCCCGGTGGAGAAACAGGTCGACTTCAGCGAAGACCCGGTGGTCTACAACCAGCTGTGGAAGATCCGCAAGGACACCTTCCCAGCGGTCGGCGCCGTGCGCCAGACCGGCACCACGGTGATCATCGAGGACGTGACCTTCCCCGTCGAGCGCCTGGCCGAGGGCGTCAACCGGCTGATCGAATTGCTCGACAAGCACCGCTACGACGAGGCGATCCTCTTCGGCCACGCGCTGGAGGGCAACCTGCACTTCGTCTTCACCCAGGGCTTCGATGATCCGGCGCAGGTCGCCCGTTACGAAGCCTTCATGGGCGAAGTGGCGCAGCTGGTGGCTGTCGAGTTCGGCGGCGCACTCAAGGCCGAGCACGGCACCGGGCGCAACATGGCGCCCTTCGTCGAGCTGGAATGGGGCAGCGAAGCCTACGCGCTGATGTGGAAGATCAAGCGCCTGCTCGACCCCAGCGGCATCCTCAACCCGGACGTGGTGCTCTCCGAAGACCCGGACATCCACCTGAAGAACCTCAAGCCGATGCCGGCCGCCGACGAGATCGTCGACAAGTGTATCGAGTGCGGTTTCTGCGAGCCGGTCTGCCCATCCAACGGGCTGACCCTGACGCCGCGCCAGCGCATCGTCATCTGGCGCGATATCCAGGCCCGTAAGCGCGCCGGTGTCGATACCACGGAAATAGAGCGGCTCTACCACTACCACGGCGTCGAGACCTGCGCCGCCACCGGCCTCTGCGCCCAGCGCTGCCCGGTGGGCATCAACACCGGCGACCTGGTGCGCAAGCTGCGCGGACGTGAAGCGAGCAAAACCGGCGCCGCCAACTGGCTGGCCGATCATTTCTCCACGGCCGTGCAGGGCACCCGTTTCATGCTGCATGCCGCCAATGGCGCGCACATCATTCTTGGCACCAAGCGCCTGGCCAAGCTGTCTGCGACCATGACCAACGCCAGCAAGGGCCGCGTGCCGCAGTGGACCCCTGCGACACCGCAGCCGCTGCAACGCCTGCATCTGCCCAAACCAGCCGTGCAGGACGAGCGTCCGCGCGTGGTCTATCTGGCCGCCTGCGTTTCCCGCGCCATGGGCCCGGCGGCGCGTGATCAGGAACAGGAGCCGCTGCTCGACAAGACCCGCAGCCTGCTGGAAAAGGCCGGCTACCAGGTGATCTTCCCCGAACAGTTGAACGACCTGTGCTGCGGCCAGCCGTTCGCTTCCAAGGGCTATGCCGAACAGGGCGAACGCAAGCGCCAGGAGATGCTCGATGCGCTGCTCAAGGCCAGTCGGGGCGGGCTCGACCCGATCTACTGCGACACCAGCCCCTGCACGCTGCGCCTGGTCCAGGGCCTGACCGATCAGCGCCTCGACATGTACGACCCGGTGCGCTTCATCCGCACGCATCTGCTCGACAAACTGGACTTCGTCCCGCAGGACAAGCCGATCGCCGTGCACGTCACCTGCAGCACCCAGCATCTTGGGGAAGCACAGGCACTGATCGATATCGCCCGCCGCTGCGCAAACGAGGTGGTCATTCCGGAAGGCATCCACTGCTGCGGCTTCGCTGGCGACAAGGGCTTCACCACGCCGGAACTGAACGAGCACGCACTGCGCAGCCTGAAGAACGCCGTGCAGATCTGCGAGGAAGGCATCTCCACCAGCCGCACCTGCGAGATCGGCCTGTCACGTCATGGCGAGATCGACTATCACGGCCTGGTCTATCTGGTTGACCGTGTAACGCGTCGTAAAACTGCCGACCAACCGCTCTAGCACCAGCGTTACGGCCCCGCTCAGCGGAGCGGGGCCGTTCCGTTTGTGTCGCTTCGATGAACGCTCTTGCGCAATCGCAGTCGGATTTTTAGAGCCCCTGACGGGTTCGATTCGACTCGGCGCCGCCGTTTCAGCAGTTCTCAGGCAGGCCCGGGAAGTCCACAAGACTGGAGGACCCACAATGAAAGTTCATGCACTGCTCGCATCCGCGGTACTGCTAGCCAGCCCCGCCGTCTTCGCACAACAGGATCTGTGCCAGACCAACCTGCAGGAAATCGACGACAACATGGCCACCAACACCGCGACCCTGGGTGAGCCGGCCAAGAGCAAAGTCGAGGAGTATGTCCAACAGGCCCGCCAGGCACAGCAGTCCGGCGACACCGAAGCCTGCATCGCCCATTCCACCAAGGCCCTGCAAGAACTCAAGGGCCCAGGCAGCTCCGGCAGCGGCGGCACCGCCGGCTCCGGCTCGGGCGGCGGCAAATGAGCCAAGGCGGCGGGATCGTACCTGCGATCCTGCCGCTGCAGCTGATCATTTTCTAACCAGCATGATTAAAAAGTGATCGACACGCCGTAAAGATCTCCGTACACTTGTGCCCAGCACCACAAGCTGCACCAGGGGCCGATTAGGATTCGACGCCGGTAACGAAACTTGAGGGGCATGCCGAGTTGGTAACAGAACTCGTAAATAAACTGTTGCAAACCTATAGTTGCCAACGACGACAACTACGAAGGGTACGCGCTAGCCGCCTAACCTTCATCTGGTAGCTTCGGCTCCAGCGGTCACTAGGGGATGCCTGTAAACCCGAAATGACCGTCAGATAGAACAGGATCGCCGCCAAGTTCGCTGTAGACGTAACGGCTAAAACTCATACAGCTCGCTCCAAGCACCCTGCCAATCGGGCGGCGCGGAGTTAACTCAGTAGATCTGGCTAAGCATGTAGAACCAATAGCGGAGAGCTGGCGGACGGGGGTTCAAATCCCCCCGGCTCCACCAATTCAACACTGAAACCCGTCTAGAACGCGGGTTTCAGCCCAGATTTGATGGCATTGGATTACTCACAGTCCGTCTGTGAATCCAAAAGGTATGCCATCATGTCCAAGCGCCAAAGCAAAACGGGTGTCCCCCACCTGGTCTATCAAGCCAACACTGGCTTCCAGTACTACCTCACATTCCCTAAGCATTTCGCGGCCAACCCGAAACTGCCTGCGCAAATCCGGTGGTCGCTCAGCCACGACGAAGCCCTGGCCCGCGATCTCGCTAAGTACCTGAATGCTTCTTTCGAGCAGTTCCTTGCCAAGGCAACCGAGCACTATGTCGAGCTCTTTTCTGACCGCCTGCTGGTTGACCTCCAAAGGTTTCACTTAGCGGTAGCGGAAGCACTCAAATTCGCCGACCGGGTTTGGAAAGTCCGTCCGTCGCCCATGAAGCTCGCGAACCAAGACCTTTCGGTCGCCCACGCTCGCATGATGAAAGAGAGTGCCGAGCGTGTAGTGCTCTATAGCCACGAGCCAGGGGGCGAAATTTTCTTCGCACTGACACCAACGCCCGCACTGGTAAAAGCGCTTGGCGTTGGGTTCGTACGCTTCGACTGGCCGCTCGGAACCTGCAATCACAACGTCGCCAGCGACGCTGCCCGGTACATTTACGCCGCCCTTGATGTGCTTGAGACTGTCCCACCCTCTCCAGGTCGCTACTCGAAAGAATCTCCTGCGTTTGCAGCGATGACGCTTTATGAATACCTGTGCCATGCCCGCCCAGACCAGGGTCGGAATCTCATGCACATCCCCCCAGCACTACCGCAGTCTCGGCAAGCTTTGCATTTTCATCTTCAACAAGCCAACGCGATGCATTTGAAGCTGCGCATCATTGATCGTGCGTTCCTGATGCAGGAAGAGTCCGGGCTTTATGTGATGCTTATCGAACTCGATCCGCTGTGCATGAAAGCGCATCTGAGAGAAAAGAAAAGCTTTCGGATTGAGCTGCTCACTAGCTCCATCATCATTGCGGTCCTCATGCTGACGTATACGCTGCAGAAGGTTGATAAGGTGCTGTTGCGTTACTTTCAGGAAGACGATCACGAAGATCCTTACGCCCAGGCGATGCAGGAGATCGGTGACCTCGTTCGGCGGATGTTGGGTGTTGGCGCTGATGGAAAATTGACCCACCCTGCCGATTGAAATTTGACCCAGGGCGGATTGCTGATTTTGTTACCAGCAACTGTGGATAAGTCTACCAGCGCAGCTGCTGTTGCCCCCACTCCTTCGCTAGCCCAGTTCAGTTGTTTAAGACCTGCCACACGCAGCCATGTAGCAGGCCGTCGTCGCCATGAAATCAGAACGGCTCATCGTCCTCCGGTTCCTGGCCGCCCTTACGCTTTCGCTCCCGTGATTTGATCTTGGCCTGGGCCGCCAAGCTACTGTGTTGCAGGCGATAGGACTCGTTACCGGTTTCGACGATGTGGCAGTGGTGGGTCAGCCGATCCAGCAGGGCGGTGGTCATCTTGGCGTCGCCGAACACGCTCGACCATTCGGCGAAGCTCAGGTTGGTGGTGATCACCACGCTAGTGTGTTCGTACAGCTTGGACAGCAGGTGAAACAGCAACGCACCGCCAGCCTGGCTGAACGGCAGATAACCCAGTTCGTCGAGGATGACCAGATCCATGCGCAGCAGTGCCTGGGCGATCCGCCCGGCTTTGCCGTCGTGTTTTTCGCGCTCCAGCAGATTGACCAGATCGACCGTGGAGTAGAAGCGCACGCGCTTACCGTGCCGGGTGATGCCGGACACGGCCAGCGCGGTGGCTAGGTGGGTTTTACCGGTGCCTGGCCCACCGATCAGCACCACGTTCTGCGCGGTGTCGGTAAAGCTCAGATTGGCCAGCTCGCTGATCAAGCGAGCGTCGGCGCTGGAGGCGCTGAAGTCGAAGCCGGCCAGATCGCGGTGCATCGGCAGCTTGGCCATGTTCATCTGGTGGCTCACCGAGCGCATGGCGCGATCTGTGTGCTCTTGTTCCAGCAGGTGTTCGAGCAGCCACTTGGACGAGGCTGTGTTCGACTCACCCTGAGCAGTTAACTCCGCCCAGGCCGTGGCCATGCCGTGCAGGCGCAGCTCCTTGAGTTCCGCCATCAAATCACGCATGACCGACCTCCTCGGCCTGGCCACGCAGGCGGTCGTAGCGCGCCGTGTTAGCGACGGGGGCTTCCTTGAGCGACAAGTGGGTTTCGACGCTGGGTGGTGGTTCGGATGCTGTCAGCCGTGCCACGACATTGAGGATGTGTTCGGCGCTCAGGCTGCCGCTCTCCAGTACCAGCTCAACGGCTACCAGCACGGCATCGAGCCCGGCGACCGGTACGGCAGCCAGAACTTGCGCCATGATCCGGTCACCGCCGGCATGACGCCCCAGACCGTGCTTAAGCTGACGCAGCGGCGCCGGCAGATCAGCAAAGGGCGCGCCGTTGCGCAGCGCACCGGGCTTGCGTTCGATCAGCGGGAGGTAGTGCTGCCAGTCATAGCTGACCTGGTCGCGATCCAGCAAGCGGACATGGCTGGCGATCAGCGCGTCGTCAGCCACCACCTCGATTCGCGTCGGATACAAACGGCTGCTGACCCACTTACCCGCGTACTCACACGGCACCGAGTAGCGGTTGCGCCCGACGCTGACCAAGCAGGTGCTGGAGACCCGCGCAGGCCGCTCGACGTAACCGTCGAATGGCGCTGGCACAGGCATCAGTTCAGCGCGCTCCAACTCCAGCACTTCGGCCACACTCAGCCCGCTGTATTGAGGGTGCGTCAGCTCGTTCCAAAGCGCGCGGCAGCGCTGGCCCAGCCAGGCATTGAGTTCCTCGACGGAGTGAAACTGGCAGTCCTGGGCGTCTAGCCAGATACGCCTGCGGCTGTCTTGCACGTTCTTTTCAACGATGCCCTTTTCCCAACCAGCGGCGACGTTGCAGAAGTCCGGATCGAACAGGTAATGCGCGCACATCACCGCAAAGCGCGCATTCACCGCCCGGCCTTTGCCCTTATTGACCTTGTCGACGGCGGTCTTCATGTTGTCGTAGATGCCCCGGCGCGGCACGCCGCCCAAGGAGCCGAACGAGCGTGTATGGGCGTCAAATAACATCTCATGGCCCTGGCTCGGATACGCCACAAGCCAGAACGCACGGCTGGCACACAGCTTCAGATGTGCCACCTGCATACGCCGGTAAATGCCGCCGACCAGCAAGCCTTCCTCGCTCCAGTCAAACTGAAACGCCTCGCCAAGAGCAAAGGTCAGCGGCACAAAGGCCTGCGACGCCTTGCCCTGTCCCCCTCGCCAGGCACGGATAAACGCGGTGAGCTGGCTGTAGCCACCGTCATAACCTTCGGCTTTGATTTGCGCCAACAGCGCCTTGGCACTGCGCTGCTGTTGCTTGGGCCGCAGCGAATCGGCTTTTAGCGCCTGCTCTAGCGTGGCGTGAAAAGGGCTGAGTTTGTTGAAGATCGCGCGGCGTTGGTAGACCGGCGGCTTGGCCTCAGGTGCTCTGACCCACTTGCGAATCGTGTTGCGCGCCAACCCGGTGCGCTTGGCTATCTCATGCAGCGACAGCTTGTCGCGGAAATACATCCGGCGGATTTTGCCCATCATTTCCATACTGATCACCCTGTGTTCTCCTGCTCAAAAATTGAGCAGGAGCAGTTGAACACCTGGGTCAGTTTTCAGTCGGCAGAACAGCCTCTACTGGGTCAGTTTTCGGTCAGCGGCAACACACATATTACCGTCAGCGCAGCGGTGCTGGCTTCATGGTGACCGAGGGCACACAGATCGAACCCCGAGGACAGGGTTATGCCTGGACACCTGGCATTCATAGCCCGGAACAGATACAAGGCTGGCGTAAGGTCACCGACGCTGTTCACGCCGAAGGGGGGGTGATCTTTGCTCAACTTTGGCATGTGGGCCGCGTGTCGCACACGTCGCTGCAACCCGGTGGTGAAGCGCCCGTCGCGCCATCAGCCATCCGCGCGGACAACGTCAAGGTGTTCATCGAAACTGGCCCCGGCACGGGTACACTGGCCGACCCTTCGACCCCACGAGCCCTGTCCACCAAGGAGGTAAAGGAACTGGTTGAGCTCTACGCCCAAGCAGCCCGAAATGCTTTGGACGCAGGTTTTGACGGGGTGGAGCTTCACTGCGCGAATGGGTACCTGGTAAACCAGTTCATTTCGGCGCATACCAACCAGCGTGATGATGAATATGGCGGTTCGCTGCAGAACCGTCTTCGCTTCCTGCGCGAAATCACCCTCGCCGTTGCTGGTGTCGTCGGCAAGGAGCGCGTTGGCGTTCGCTTCGCCCCGCTGTTCGCGACCACAGACGAAGACCGCGTCTACCTTGGCCTGGTCGAAGAAGATCCTCACCAAACCTACATCGAGGCAGTGAAGATCCTCGAGGAAGTAGGCATTGCCTACCTGTCGCTCGCCGAAGCCGATTGGGAAAACGCACCCGAGCTGCCTGAGACGTTCCGGGAAGCTGTTCGTAAGACCTTCAGCGGCAAGATTATCTATGCCGGCAAGTACACCGCTGAACGAGGAAATCGCGTGATAAAAGCTGGCTGGGGCGACCTGATCGCTTTTGGCCGCCCCTTCATTGCGAACCCCGACCTGCCCGCTCGTATCGCCAACAACTGGCCGCTTAACCCAGTTGATCCAAGCAGCATGTACGGCGGTACCGATAAGGGCTACACCGACTACCCGACTTACAAATCCTAAACGCTCAGAGCCACGCCCCATAACTCAGGGGCGTGGCTCAGCGTTTGCTGACCGAGGAAGTTAAGCATGTACCAACCGAGCACGATCCCCTACCAAGAGCATAGGGGATTCAAACGAACCTTCAGGCAGGGTCATCTAAGCCTTGGGCTGTTCTTTCCCCTGGAGGCTTTCGAAGGTGATACACCGAGCATGCTAGATCAGGTCGCGCTGGCCAAACGTGCAGAGGCACTTGGTTTTTCGGCGCTCTGGTTTCGCGACGTCCCGCTCAGGGACCCAAGCTTCGGTGATGTCGGCCAGGTTTTCGACCCTTGGGTGTATCTGGGCTACATCGCAGCCCATACAACAAAAATCGCACTAGGCACCGCCTCCATCGCCCTTACTTTGCGTAATCCCTTGCACACGGCAAAGGCCGCAGCGAGCATTGATCAATTGAGCGGAGGTCGCTTGCTCCTGGGAGTAGCCTCTGGCGATCGTCCCGTGGAGTTTCCCGCATTCAGCGTTGATCCAGAACAGCGTGGCGAGACCTTTCAAGAAAACCTCAATGTGATACGCCAAGCCCATCGAACACACTTCGAGCCCATTCGCTGGAGTCACGGCGAGTTACTGGGGGCCGATCTCGTTCCCAAACCTACGACTCGGGAAATACCGCTATTCGTAACCGGACACAGCCGCCAGCCGCTCGATTGGATCGCGCGTGAAAGCCATGGATGGATCAACTATCCACGTCCGCCAAAAATGCAGCGACTCATCGTGGAAGATTGGCGACAGGAAACGGCTAAACAATGTGGCACTATCTACAAGCCGTTCTTGCAATCGCTGTATATCGACCTGGACGAACACCCATCCACGCCACCCTCGCCTATCCATCTAGGATTCCGACTGGGACGTAACCACCTGCGGGCCTTGCTGGATACACTTCAGGAAATCGGTGTAGATCACGTCATCCTGAACCTCAAGTATAGTAAACGCCCCGCAGCAGAGGTTATCGAGGAACTTGGCAAACATATCGTCCCGCAATTCGGCGCACAGGTGCCCGATAGTCCTACCTGACAGGACAATAGGATTCCAGTCCAAACCAGCCCGTCATTGCGACGGGCAGGCGCGCAGAGATCATGGCGAAGCCTTCCAATTTGATGCGCGAATCAGGAAGATATCTAGATATCGAAAAAAACAGGTCTCAAAAAATTCATGACTATTGACGTCAACGAAGCCCTGAAAGCATTGGCGAACCCGATGCGCCTTGCCATCCTCAATTGGCTCAAGGATCCCAGGACAGTCTTTCCCGAGCAGGAAGTCGACCCAGAAACGGTAGGCGTGTGCGTCAGTATCATCCAAGAGCGCACGGGCCTCTCGCAGTCAACGACATCGCTTTATCTCGCAGCTCTACAGCGCGCGCAATTGGTGACATCGCAGCGGATCGGCCCCTGGACCTACTACAAACGCCACGATGAGAATATCGATGCCTTCTTCAAGGCGCTGCAAGAAAGAATCTAGGGCTGCACACCCTTGTATTTCTGACTGATTTCAGTCTTTGCCGATGTCAAAAACAGCAATCTGACCAAATAACGATCAGATCATCCGAAGCTTCGAGTGATCGAACAGCATTACCAGTGATGCGGTGCGCGGAAAAAACGCTCCTATAGCAAAACTGCCATTTGACAACGCTGAAACCAGGGGCTGTACACGCAAAAGACAGCACACTCCAGAGAGGGACGCGCAGCCCTTCAAGTGCTCTTCTACGGCCAACCTTCTTTAGGGGGCAGCCGCCACGGCGTCGACATCCCACGCCAGCCCCTGGCGCGTTGGGTGATCCAAAGTGGCGAGCAACTGCAACCGTTGCTCAACCTGATGCGCGACAAGCTGCTGGACTACCCCGTGTTGCACTGCGACGAAACGCGCTTGCAGGTGCTGCATGAACCGGGACGAGACCCCTCGGCACAATCCTGGATGTGGGTGCAAAGCGGTGGGCCGCCGGACAAGCCGGTGATCCTTTTCGACTACACAGCCAGCCGCGCGCAGGAGGTGCCGCTACGCCTGCTCGATGGCTACCGCGGCTACCTGATGACCGACGACTACGCCGGTTACAACGCCGTGGCTGCACGCGACGGCATCGAACGCCTGGGCTGCTGGGCGCATGCGCGACGCAAGTTCGTCGAAGCCCAAAAGGTGCAGCCCAAGGGCAAGACTGGGCGTGCCGACGTGGCGCTGAGCCTGATCAACAAGCTCTACGGCATCGAGCGTGACCTGAAGGACGCTGACCATTCCATTCCAGCGGGTTCCCCATTGACGCTGGAGCCGCATCCCATTTCCCGCTATACCGAAGCGGTTAAAGGCCAAAGGGCCGAAACGGCAAGGGAATGGGGGTGCAAGGGGAAAGGCCCTACCTCGAAAAGGCGAAAAGGCATCCCGGCCGGCCCCCCCCAGAGGACACCCACATGCTCTCCCTGTTCCAGCGAAAACGGCCTCCGGTCACTGCCCCATCACCAGCGCCCGCCACCGACCTCCCCAAAGGGCTGCTACGGCCCGAATCGGCCGCATCGCTGCTGGCGACACCGCGCCGACAGAAGCTGCTGGAACACATCTGGCAGCGCACGCCGCTGGAGCGCTACGCCGAGCTGGTCCAGCAATTCCCCGCTTCCGAGAGCCATCATCACGCTTACCCCGGCGGCATGCTGGATCACGGGTTGGAGATCGTCGCCTATGCGCTCAAGCTGCGGCAGTCCCATCTGTTGCCCATCGGCGCCAGCCCCTAAGACCAGGCGGCGCAGTCGGAAGCCTGGACCGCCGCCGTTGCTTACGCCGCGCTGCTGCACGACATCGGCAAGGTGGCCGTCGATCTGCTGGTCGAGCTGGCAGACGGCTCGCTGTGGCATCCCTGGCACGGCCCGCTGCACCAGTCGTACCGCTTCCGCTACCGCGAAGACCGCGAGTACCGGTTGCACAGCGCCGCAACAGGGCTGCTCTACCGCCAATTGCTCGATGGTCCGCTCCTAGACTGGCTCAGCGGCTATCCGTCTCTGTGGGCACCATTGCTCTACGTCTTGGCCGGGCAGTACGAGCACGCCGGCGTGCTGGGTGAACTGGTCGTGCAGGCTGATCGCGCTTCTGTGGCACAGGAACTGGGCGGCGATCCCGCGCGCGCCATGGCCGCGCCCAGGCACGCGCTGCAACGCAAGCTGCTGGACGGGCTGCGCTTCCTGCTCAAGGAACAGTTGAAGCTGAATCAGCCGGAAGCCTCCGATGGCTGGCTCACTGAGGATGGGCTGTGGCTGGTGAGCAAGACTGTCTCGGACAAGCTGCGCGCGCACCTGCTGTCTCAGGGGATCGACGGCATTCCTGCGAACAACACCGCAGTCTTCAACGTGCTGCAGGACCACGGCATGCTCCAGCCTACCTCAGACGGCAAGGCGGTCTGGCGCGCGACCGTGACCAGTGCGACCGGCTGGTCCTACTCGTTCACCCTGTTGCGCCTCGCGCCCGCGCTGATCTGGGAATCCGGCGAGCGGCCAGCGCTTTTCGCAGGCACGGTGGCGATCGACACGACGCCAGCGGAAACCAACGGCAGTGCACCAGGCACACCGCCCGCGGTCGTGGGGCAGCCAACCCCCGAAGGTCTGGAGACTCCCCCTTGGGAATGCCCTCGCAGCGATACCGCCTTGCCGACTGCGGCCCCGCCCGTGCCCGACGTCATGGAGGACATGCTGCCGATGGTTGGATTGGATGGCACGGCCGACATGGGGAAGGGTGAAGAGCCAGTGGAGAAAGTCCCTGCCCAGCCTGACGTTCCTGCCCCAACCACAGCCGCAGCGTCTCCCTTGCCACTTACCCCTGCGCCTGGACCTGCATCAACTCCAATAGTCGCGATACCATCCGGGGAGCATTTCATGACGTGGCTGCAACAGGGAGTCGCCGCGCGGCGACTCATCATCAACGACGCCAAGGCGCTCGTGCATACGGTGAGCGACACCGCCTACCTGGTCAGTCCCAGCGTGTTCCAGCGCTATGCGTAGGAACATCCCCAGGTGGATGCGCTGGTCAGGCAGGACAAGCAACCGGATTGGCCGTGGGTGCAAAAGCGCTTTTAGAAACTGCAGCTACACCGCAAGCACCCAAATGGCCTGAACATTTGGACCTGTGAAGTCACGGCCCCGAGGAAGTCCCGCCGACTGCATGGCTACCTCCTCGAAAATGGGTCCTTGGTATTCGCCGAAATACCGCCCAACAATCCCTATCTTGCTCTGACTCAGGAAGGATGACGCGACTCGGGCAGCGACCGTCACCACCGTGTGGCGACGATCAATGCCCCGCGAAGCTGGCAACATTTGGCGAACTAAGCTACTCGGCCCGCGCCAACTCCCGTGCAAGGAACGGAGCGGTTCGGCTGCCAGACTTTCGGGCCACCTGCTGAGGGGAACCCGCCACCACGATGCTGCCGCCGGCAGCGCCCGCGCCTGGCCCTACGTCAATCACCCAGTCGGCTTGGGCCACCGCACGCATGTCGTGCTCGATCATCACTACGGTATTGCCGGCATCGACCAGGCGCTGCAACTGCACCAGCAGCCGGTCGGCATCCGACGCGTGCAGCCCGGTGGTCGGCTCGTCGAGCACGTACAGGCTTCGGCCGCGCTGGCTGCGCTGAAGCTCGGTCGCCAGCTTGATGCGCTGCGCCTCGCCACCGGAAAGCTCAGTGGCCGGTTGCCCCAGGCGCAGATAGCCCAGTCCGATGTCGCGCAGCAGTTGCAGGGGCCTTGCCACCGCGTCTTCACCCGCGAAGAATTCGCTGGCCTCGTCCACGGTCATCTGCAGCACCTCGGCGATGTTGCGCCCGTTCCACTGCACCTTCAGCGTGGCCTCGTTGTAGCGCGCGCCATGGCAGGTCGGGCACGGCGCGTACACGCTAGGCATGAACAGCAGTTCCACGCTAACGAAACCTTCGCCCTCGCAAGTCTCGCAGCGCCCCTTGGCGACGTTGAACGAGAACCGTCCGGCATCATAGCGGCGGCGTCGAGCATCGGGCGTGGCGGCGAACAGCTTGCGCACATGGTCGAACAGACCCGTGTAGGTAGCCAGGTTCGACCGCGGCGTGCGCCCGATCGGCTTCTGGTCCACCTGCACCAGGCGCTGTATGGCGTCCACGTCGCCCGCCAGATGGCCGCCGGTCGCTTCGACCACTGCCGGCCCTTCGCTGGTGGCGCTTTCGGCGGCATCGTCTTCAGGCTCGTGGCCCAGGTGCAGCAGCACCAATTCCGGCAGGGCCTGCGCGACGAGGCTGGATTTGCCGGAGCCAGAGATGCCGGTAACGGCTGTCAGCACGCCCAGCGGAATGCGCGCATCCACGCCATGCAGGTTATGGCGGTGGATGCCCTGCAGCTCCAACCAGCCGGTCGCTTCGCGTGCTCGGCTTCCGGGTGCGGGAATTTCGTCGAACAGGTAACGTGCAGTACGCGATTCGGCAATCTTGCGCAGGCCATCCGGCTCGCCGCTGTAGAGCACGCGGCCGCCACGCTCCCCGGCATCCGGCCCGACATCCACGAGCCATTGCGCGCGGCGCATCAGGTCCAGGTCGTGCTCCACCACAAACACCGAGTTGCCCGCGTCGCGCAGCCGGTCGAGTGCATCGTACAGGGCCTGGCTGTCGGAGGGATGCAGGCCCGCCGAGGGTTCGTCAAGTACGTACACGACGCCGAACAGCAGGGAACTTAATTGCGTGGCCAACCGCAAGCGTTGCAACTCGCCGGCCGAAAGCGTCGGCGTGGCCCGGTCCAGCGTCAGGTAGCCCAGGCCTAGCTCGCGCAGTTGGCGCAGGCGCGCCATCACGCCTCCAGCCAGGCGCTGTGCGGCGAGGCGCTTTTCTTCCGACAGCGCGGAGGTACGGCGCACGTCGGGCGATACCGCATGGACCGCATGGCCGGTGGCAGCGCGTTCGGCACGCTCGCGCCGGGTCGCTTCCTTGTCCGTAGCCGCACCCGCTGCATGGGCGCGGAAATCGCCCTGTGCGATGGGTTCGAGCAATGCCGCCAAGTGGTCCAGCGGCATCTGCATAAACGCGCCGATGTCCACCCCAGCGAAGGTGACCGACAGCGCTTCGGGCTTGAGCCTCTTGCCGTGGCAGGTGGGGCACGGCTTGCCCTCCATGAACCGGGATACGCGCTTTCTCATCAGCGCGCTCTGGGTATTGGCGAAGGTGTGCAACACATACCGCCGGGCGCCGGTGAAGGTGCCCATGTAGCTCGGCTCCATCTTGCGTTTGAGCGCGGTACGGGTTTCGGCAGGCGTGAAACCGGCGTACACCGGCACCGTTGGTGTTTCCTCGGTGAACAGGATCCAGTCGCGATCCTTTTTCGGCAGGTCCTTCCACGGCCGGTCAACGTCGTAGCCCATGCTGACCAGGATGTCGCGCAGGTTCTGGCCCTGCCAGGCGGGTGGCCAGGAAGCAATCGCCCGCTCACGGATGCTCAGGGAGGGGTCGGGCACCATGATCGCCTCGGACACCTCGTACACATGACCCAAGCCGTGGCAGGTCGGGCACGCCCCCTGCGGCGTGTTCGGCGAAAAATCCTCGGCGTACAGCATCGGCTGATTGGCGGGATAGGCGCCGGCGCGCGAATACATCATCCGCACCAGGCTGGACAGGGTGGTCACACTGCCCACGGAGGAACGCGCATTGCTGGACCCCCGCTGCTGCTGCAGCGCCACCGCTGGTGGCAGGCCGTCGATCGCATCTACGTCCGGCACGCCCGCCTGGTCGATCAGGCGCCGTGCATAGGGGGCCACCGACTCAAAGTAGCGTCGCTGCGCCTCGGCATAGATGGTGCCGAAGGCCAGCGAGGACTTCCCGGAGCCGGAGACACCCGAGAACACCACCAGCGCATTCCGCGGGATAGAGACGTCCACCTCTTTGAGGTTGTTCTCACGCGCGCCACGCACCTGCACGAGGCCGCTGGCCGCAGCGGTACAAGAGGATTCACCGAAAGTATTGTTTGGCATGTTCTTATCCTGTAGTTCGCCCCGCTCAGGACGGGACTTCCTGAGTGGTAGGGAAAACTGATGCTCTGCAGATGCTCGTCACGCTTGATGCGGTGCTTCTTCCTGTTCAGCCCCGCTCAGAAACAATTGGCACTGCTGATTGAAGAAGTCTTCCAGTTCAGCGGCTGTGAAGTGGTCGCTGAAGGCATGCTCGGCGTGACTCATCACGTCGAAATACACCACAGCCAATTCCAACTCTTCCAGCTCAAGCTGCTGGCAGAGCAGCCAGCCGTAGACCTTGACCTGCGCCCAATGCAGCAGCCGGTGGTTGGCCGGAATGCGGCTGATATCGCCACGGTGGGTTTTGATCTCTTCTAGGCGCCGCTCTTGCGGATCGTACCCGTCGGCCCTGCCGCCGACCAGCAGGCCGGGGTAGCTGCCACTTAGAGGTAACTCGGCGATATAGCCGTCTCCCCGCCGATCAACCACTGTCTGGTGCCCAGCCATGCCTTCCTGAGCGGTGGGGGAAGGGGTGAAGCGCAGATCCAGGTCACCTTCCTTGGCGGTGAACTCGCACAGTGCCCGCACCGCTACCCGATAGCTCATGCCTCAGCCCAGCGCACGTAGCAAACTACAACGGCGATACCGTGCTCAGCCGCGAAACTGAGCCAGCGTTTCTGGTTGTCCTGCAGGCGGTCGCCGGGGCCTTTGACCTCAATCATCCGGTAGCGATGTTCCTGCGGATAAAACTGGATCAGATCGGGCATGCCGGCGCGGTTGGCTTTCAGATCTCGCAGCAGGCGGGTAAAACAGGCGTGCAGGTGTGCAGCGGGAATGCACTGCAGGGCTAGTTCCAGGCGCGCCTCATCGAGCATGCCCCAAAAGACGAAGGGTGATTGCAGGCCGAACTTTTCCTGATACCGAGCCTTGATCAATTGCCTGTAGTCGGGTTGTTCAAGTTGTAGTAGACAGCGTTTGAACAGGTGTTGGCGGCGCGCATAAAAGTCCGGGCTGTGCAGGTCCACCGGGCCACTGTGGAACGGGTGAAAAAATGACCCCGGCAGCGGTGCGAAGATCGCCTCCCAGCACAGCAAGCCGAACAGGCTGCAGAGCAGGGTATTTTCCACATAGTGCACCGGAGCATCATCCTGCTGCAGGTGATCACGCACAGCTATCTCCACACTGCCATGTGTCGGCGCCGGCAATACCAAGTCGATGCGGGTTTCGCTCGCAGCCTTGGGCTTTTTCACCATCTGCAGGCCGAGCTTGCGCTGCAGGCGGGTGAGGGCTCGTTCCAGGCGCTGGCTTTCTTCATCGCTGCCTGGGGTTTGGCTAAAGGCCAGGGCCTGATCATAGGCCTCGGCATCGCGCCCCAGTTGTTCCAGTACGCGAATCTGTCGCCAGCGGGCTTCGCCATGCGCGCTTTGCTGATAAAGCAGCAGGGCCTGCTCCAGCTCACCGCTCCTCTCCAGTTGCTGGGCGATCTGAAACAGCAGGCACGATTGGCGGCTGCAAAGGTATGGGTTGCTTGAACTGAACGCCAGCAACGGCGGTACAATGTCCGCCAGGTCTGCGCCTTGCTCAACGCTGACGCGTAACTGGCGCAGGTGCAGGTAATCCTCAAGATCCTGGCGGCACTGAAAACCACGTGACTCCGGGCCTATATCCACCGATTCGTAACGGTAGATCCCCAGATCCGTCAGCACGAACTCGGACCAGTCCTGAGCCAGATTGCCAAAGAACATCAGGCGCAAACGATCACACAACTCGCCCACCATCAGGCTGAGTAACTGATCATCCAACATAGGGCACCAGTCCGTGAAGGTCTGGGCAGGTAGCTCCATTGCGCGCAGTTGTTCGAGCAGCTCGGCCTTTTTCTGCGCCGCGCGGCGGTCTGTGAGCGGCATATGAGTCAGCACCTCATCCTTGCGCAGCAGCTCGGCAATCTCATCGGCTGTGAGCAGCGCCTGCTCGGTGATCCATCCCTGTTCAAGCAGTGGATCGGCAGCAGCCAGGCAGTCGCCGATTTCCGGGTAAACGAGCTTGCTCAGACGAAAATGACAGCCCTTGCGCTAATCATGCGCACCAGCAAGGCCTGGGATGGCCAGGGCAGGGTATTGAAGGTGTCGAGAAAGGCACGTTCTTCATCCGCCAGTAGATCTGCATAGCGCTCAGCCACCCAGGCGAGTGCCGTACGGAAATTGCTGAGGTAGTAAAGCTCAGGGGCTAACGAGACGGACATGGTAGTGATCACTGTATTCTTGTACAGGATTGTCCGTGTTGCGGTGCCGAGGATCAACTGGCGCAGAAGCTGACGGTATCAGCAGGTGAAAGTGGCCAACTCCAGCCCGATGCTACTGGCGACTCCCGGCCGGTATCTGCCTGTCGCGTTAGGCAGGTACCGGCCGAGACTGTGTAAAAACGTTTTCAAGTGCGGCAGGTACTCAAACACAAGCTAGAAATCGTGCATCTGGGAGAAATCCACATTTGCTGACGTGCCGATAAACTCCAGATTTCACGTAGACGCGAGTACTTCAATTTTGACGAAGCGTTTTTACACACTCTGGGCCAATAGCGGTCAGTCGCGATACCATAGAGATGATTCACCATAAGGCAGCGACTGGAGCTCACGCAGCAATAATCCTTAGATCCATTGCTAACTGACTAATACAAGATGCTGCTTGTTGGCAGATTCGATTCGTTCTCTCATCAGGATCACAAGCCGTCGGTACTCAAGCTTAGGAACAGCATGGCGATTGGCAGATTTCCAAAGTCGCCATGAGTCGCTCAGAACGATGTTTCATGACCGGCGAAACTTGGATCCTGCCTGAGCATCATTGATGCTCGCATGGATTCGAACGATACAGCATCCGAGTAGCCGCCCCGAGCAGGAGACGGCTACTCAAAACACTAAGCCGCAGGCTTCATCACAACCTTCGTCCACCCCTTGTCTCGTGCATCGAAGTGCTTATAAGCACTTGGGCCATCATCCAGCTTCAATCGATGGGAAACGATCTGCGAGGGTGCGGCACGCCCGTGATGAATTAGCTCAGCCAACTGGCGGTTGTACGCCTTGACGTTGGCTTGCCCGGTGCCGATTTTCTGCCCTTTGAACCAGAAGGAACCGAAGTCGAAAGCCATCTTCCCTTCTTTGGCTAACTCGTTCTTGGCACCCGGATCTTGGGGAACGAATAGCCCGACTACTCCGATACCACCGGTTGCCTTGGTCGAGGCGACGAGGTTGTTCATGGTCAGGTGATTCACCTCGTGGCCATGTTTGTCGCAGCACTGGTAGCCCACGCATTCGCACCCACGATCCGTGCCTTTACCATCGGTGTAATTCAGGATTTCATCGACAGCCTTCTGCTCGACGGAATTGATTGGCGTGGCCCCCATCTGGGCAGCCAGTTTCAAGCGGTCTGGTTGATCGTCTATTACGAAGACCTGCGAAGCGCCTTGGATAAGCGCGGAGTGCGCCGCCATCAAGCCGACCGGGCCTGCGCCGTAGATGGCAATGGACTCGCCTGGTTGCAGCCCCGCCAGCCTTGTTGCGTGCCATCCCGTGGGGAAAATGTCGGAGAGCATGACGTAGTCGTCCTCGCGCTCCTTCGCATCCTCAGGCAGCACGAGACAGTTGAAGTCCGCGAAGGGAACTCGCAGCAGCTCGGCCTGGCCACCGTCATAAGTGCCCATCTCTGCAAAGCCGTAGGCGGCACCAGCGCTGCCTGGATTGGCGGTCAAGCAATAGCCGGTAAGTCCTTTCTCGCAGTTTTCACAAAAACCACAGCCGATGTTGAAGGGCAAGCAGACCATGTCTCCAACCTTAACGCGCTCAACTCCTGCACCTACCTCGACCACCTCACCGAGGTTCTCGTGACCGAAGACTCGACCCGTCTCGAAGGTGGTTCTGCCTTCGTACATGTGCAGATCGGAACCACAAATATTCGTGGATGTGACTCGAACGAGAGCATCCGTTGGTCTCTCGATCTTCGCATCTGGGACGTTCTGGACGCTGACGTCACGCGGGCCGTTGTAGACGATTGCTTTCATCTGGGTTCTCCAAGTCAGTTCAAAGGAGCGCCGATTGCGCTTTCGCTCCTACCTTGGTTCGTCTCCCATACAACGCGCGTTGTTCAGGAAAACTGGTCAAAGCCTGACGGGCGGTACCGCGTTCGAGGCTGATGCAACAGCTCTAAAACGACCATTTTCCTCTATTGAAGCGCACGTCGCCGTTGCTCGGCACTGGACTAAACTTTCCGTTTTTGCAGACAAATCGAGATGCCCAATGGAGACCGCTAAGATTCAAGCATTCGCAAACTGAATCGCCCCTGGTTTCGTAGACACCTCCAAGCCTCATAATGAGGCCCATCAGGAGGTGCCATGAGCAACCAGCGTTACCCCGAAGAATTCAAGATCGAAGCGGTCAAGCAAGTCACCGAGCGCGGTTTGCGCGTTGCCGATGTGGCGGAGCGTCTAGGCGTGTCCGCGCACAGCCTGTACGCCTGGGTAAAGCGCTACAGCAAGCCCCAAGCACAGCGGCAGCAGGTAGATGATCAACAGGCCGAGCTGCGTCGCTTGCGCGCGGAACTCAAGCGGGTGACCGAAGAGCGAGACATCCTAAAAAAGGCCGCCGCGTACTTTGCCAAGGAGTCCGGCTGAAGTACGCCGTCATCAGCAAGCTGTCGGTGGAGTACCCGGTACGGCGTCTCTGCCAGACCCTCCAGGTACATCCCAGCGGTTACTACGCCTGGCTGGCCGAGCCGAAATCCGCACGCGAGAAGGAAGATCAGCGCCTGCTCGGATTGATCAAGCATGCCTGGCTGGAAAGCGGCGGGGTCTACGGCTACCGCAAGATCCACGACGACCTGCGTGAGCTGGGCGAGTCCTGTGGCCGGCACCGCGTGGCTCGCCTGATGCGGGTGGAGGGGCTGCGTTCGCAGACCGGTTATCGTCGGCGCCCCGGCTATTACGGCGGTAAGCCGACGGTGGCTTCGCCCAACCGCCTGGAGCGGCAGTTCAAGGTCAGCGAGCCGAACAAGGTCTGGGTCACCGACATCACCTACATCCGCACCTATGAGGGCTGGTTGTACTTGGCGGTGGTGCTGGATCTGTTTTCGCGCCAGGTGATCGGCTGGTCGATGAAACCACGGATGTGCAGCGACCTGGCCATCGATGCGTTGTTGATGGCGGTCTGGCGGCGCAAGCCCAGGCAGGAGGTGATGATCCACTCCGACCAGGGCAGCCAGTTCAGCAGCTCGGACTGGCAGAGCTTCCTAAAGGCCAACAACCTAATCAGCAGCATGAGTCGACGCGGTAACTGTCACGACAACGCGGTCGCGGAAAGCTTTTTCCAGTTGCTGAAGCAGGAGCGCATCCGACGGAAAACCTACGGCACTCGCGAAGAAGCCCGCAGTGATGTGTTCGATTACATCGAGATGTTCTATAACCCCAAGCGCCGCACCGCCTCGATTCCAACCGTCGTGATGCGCCCTTGCAGTTGCTCGCGAACGATTAGCCGCACTGATCCGGCCATCAATTCGTCCCCCTGACGAGCGCTGCCATCGAGTGCCTCCTTTATCAACTGATCCAGGGGTTGCCCCTTTTCCGCTGCCAGGTCGATACCGTAGGAATTCCACACATCTTCAACCTTGGTGCTGCCCTTGAGCCGGAGTTCAAGGTTTGGCAGATCGGTTCTTGACGCTTCTACCGCCTGGGAAAAAACGCAGTCAACGAAAGGCTGATTGTTTGGCTTGAGGACGACAAACAGATGATCACCGGCTTCAAGCCTGGTCGACCCTCGAGGCGGTATGACGGCCGACCCTCGCGTGATCATCGCCACGACTACGCCTTCGGGCAACGCCATCTGCGAGAGCAAACGGCCGGCGGCTCTCGCATCGTTACCGAGCGTGTATTCGACGATTTCCGCGTCGACATCGTGCAGTGACGAGATTTCGAGAGTCGCGGCGGGCGTCGCTGGTGGCTTCTCCGTCAGCCCCAGCTTGCGCGCGACGAGCGGGAGCGTAGAGCCCTGCACCGTCGCCGATAGCAGAACTACGAAGAACACAACATTGAAGATCAGGGGCGCATTAGGCAGTCCGAAAAGCAACGGGAAGATTGCCAGGATGATCGGCACCGAACCACGTAGGCCTACCCAGGAAACGAGTGCCGTCTCCCTGAGATTGAAGCCAAAAAGCGCAAGCATTGGTGCGACGGCCAGCGGCCTGGCCAGCAACACCAGGACCAGTGCAATCACCAACCCCTCGACCCACACATCGAGCAGCGAAACCGGATCGACGAGCAGGCCGAGGACTACGAACATGGTGATCTGGCTAAGCCATGCCAGGCCATCCATGAACAGGAAGGTGCTGCGCTGGAAAACGAATTTCTGGTTTCCGATCATCACGCCAGCGACGAAGATCGCCAGAAATCCGCTGCCGCCCAGATTCGCGGATACTCCATAGGCGAGCAATCCGCCGGCCGCAACAAGCACCGGATACAAGCCGGTCGCGACCAGTTTTATCCTGCTCAGCAACCTGAGTATCGACCATCCGACACCAAGCCCGACCAGCGCACCTATCCCCATCTGCATCAAAAACATCTGAAGCAGACCCCAGCCAAGCGGCATGCTGTTAACCAGCACCTCCAACAAGCCCACCGTCAGAAAGATGGCCATGGGGTCGTTGGACGCGCTTTCAATCTCCAGCACCGACTTGAGCCGCTGATTGATGTGAATTCCGGCGTTTCGCAAGAGAGAAAATACGGCTGCAGCATCGGTCGAGCCGATGATCGCACCCAGCAACATGCCTTCCAGAACTGGAAGCTCAAGCATCCAGGCAGCTGCGAGCCCCGCGATTGCGGCCGTTGCGAGTACCCCAACTGTTGCCAGCAGAGACGCTGGCTTCCAAACCTTCCTTATGGACGAAACGGGCGTTTGCAGGCCGCCGTCAAAAAGGATAAGCGCCAAAGCCAGGGTGCCGAGGGCATGCGCGGCAACGGCATTATCAAAAACGATCCCGCCGATACCGTTCTCACCTGCAAGCATGCCGGTGATCAGGAACAACACGAGCACCGGCAGCCCCAGACGGGCCGACAGTTTGCTGGAGAGCACACCGAACAGGATCAGTACTGCTGCCAGCAGCAATAGCTTGTCAATTGCAAACACCGAAGGTCCTTAATTATCTATGCACCGCATTTCTCGCGAGCAGACGCAACGTCGTGATAAGCCGGCGAGCCGACCACACCGCCGGATCAGGTCAGTTGTAGCTCAGGAGTAAAAAGCGCTCATTTTGAGCGATGTTCGATACCTAGCGGTCGAATCGATTTCATGCCAGATGTTGCGAGGCCTTTCTCGCGCAATGCCAAATGGTCACCCTAGAGGTTCGACAATTGATCTTTGAGCAAGTCGTTTTATTGATTGCCACTGGTTTCGGGCTGGGGTCTTTACCCTGGGTGCCTGGAACCTTCGGATCACTGCTGGGGATACCACTGGCGTGGTGGCTCTGGGGGCAGGCGCTGACAAGGCAACTGCTGGTCATCACCGCGCTGCTGGCGGTCGGCGTTCCGCTGTGTCACTGGGCCTCGCGTTGGCTTGGAGGCGGTGATGCCGCGCAGATCGTTGCCGACGAGTACTTCGCCTTTCCACTGGTTTTTTTGGGAGTGGCCACAACCCATCGATGGTGGCTACTAGGTGCGGGATTCGCACTGTATAGGCTTTTCGATATCACCAAACCGCCCCCCATTGATTTCGTCGAAACCATTGGTGGTGGCTTGGGT
This sequence comes from Stutzerimonas sp. Brlt_14, assembly GCF_051948915.1. Classification (NCBI taxonomy): domain Bacteria; kingdom Pseudomonadati; phylum Pseudomonadota; class Gammaproteobacteria; order Pseudomonadales; family Pseudomonadaceae; genus Stutzerimonas; species Stutzerimonas sp. Brlt_14. The sequence goes on along the minus strand of NZ_JAYJLM010000004.1, from coordinate 471,374 downwards.
ATCGTTTTTGATGACGTGCTGGCCGCGCTATTGGCTTGGCTCGTTCTGCGTGGGACACAAGCAGTTTGGAGACGCCCGTAGCTCCAGCTCAAAGTCACCCCTACCGACAGTGATTCTAGGCCCAGTCACTCCGCTGCTGTCTGAAACGTTGCATAGGCCAAGATGCTCTCGGCTACAGGTCGACACCTCGTGTGCTGCTTTCTAGGACGACCCACTGGTCGGCTGTCATGAAACAGGTCCAACCTGCATCAGGTCAGTGTATACCGGTAGCGGCCGGTCGGGCCGCAGGCTCTCTGGAGATTTCGATGTCGAAAAAGGCACTGACCCCGCCCTCTGCGGCCTTGCATTTCAATCCATTACGCGTGCAACTCGAACGGCTACGTAACGAGATGACGAGCGACGCCTGCCTGGCATCGCTGAAAAATATCCAGGTTCATGAGTGCTACAGGCAAAGCGCCGAGAACCTGCTGCAGTACCTATGTCTTCGTCGCCATGACCTGCGCGAGTTACAAGCGCAGCTTGCCGAGATCGGTTTGTCGTCCTTGGGCCGCGCCGAGGCGGCAATACTCGCAGCTGTGACATCGGTGATGGGCGTGTTGCAGCGGCTCGAAGAGCCGAATACCCAAGAGCCCAAGGCCCCTGAGCGTGGTCTCCACGAGGGTGAGCGTCTATTGGCGGCTCACGCCGACGCGCTGTTTGGAAAGGCCCGTGGCACGCGCTCGATTCGAATCATGGTCACCCTCCCCTCTGAAGCGGCGCACAACCGCGACCTCATCGAAGCGTTGATCAAGGAAGGCATGGATTGCGCGCGCATCAACTGCGCACACGATGACCCAGACAGCTGGCGTGCGATGATCGAGCATGTTCGTGCAGCGGAGAAAGCGCTTGGGCGCGAATGCAAGGTAGCGCTCGATCTCGCTGGGCCCAAGTTACGCACAGGCCCTATCGCAACGGCGCCAGGTGTAAAAAAGGTACGGCCCACGCGTGATTGCTATGGGCAAGTCATCAGCCCCGCCCACGTTCGTATTACCTGGGCGACGGCAGCCATAAACGAGTCCGATACCGACCCATGCTTGATGGTTACAAGCGATAAAGCGCTGGCAGTCCGTGCTGGCGATACGCTTAGGTTACGCGATGCGCGCGGCTCGAAACGAAAGATGAAGGTCATCGCGTCTGATGAGGAGGGGTGCCTGGCGGAGCTGAAGAAAACGGCCTACTTCACAGACGGCAGGCAGATCAAACAGCGTCGGGCAGGCAAGACACTGGGACGAATGCGCGTTACTGGCTTGCCGCCGCGCGAGCAGCATTTGACCCTGCGGGTTGGCGACCTGTTGGCGCTGACCGCTGACGACCAACCTATCGATCCACCGAGCAACGACAATGCCGAGACCGCAAGGATAGGCTGCACACTACCGCACGTATTGGCGGCGGTCGCAGCGGGCGACCCTGTTTGGTTCGACGATGGCACAATTGGGGCGCGGGTGGAGAAAGCGTCTGCCGATGCGCTGATCTTGCGCATTACCCAAATCGCACATGCAAGCGGCCGCGCCAAGCTGGCAAGTGACAAGGGCATCAACTTCCCAGACAACGCCCTCCCAGTCCGAGCACCGACCGAGGACGATATTGAAACACTGGCGTTTGCGGCGAAACACGCCGATATCGTTCAGATGTCGTTCGCAAACAGCGCCGAAGACGTGATTGAATTGATTGATCATTTGGAACGACTGGACGCGACGCACCTTGGAGTAGTGTTGAAAATCGAGACCCGTGCCGGATTCGAAAACCTGCCCAAGATGCTGCTCGCCGGCATGCGATTGCCACGATTTGGCGTCATGATCGCCCGGGGCGACCTGGCCGTAGAGACCGGTTTCGAACGTTTGGCCGAAATTCAGGAAGAGATGCTGTGCCTGTGTGAGGCAGCCCATGTACCAGTGATATGGGCAACCCAGGTTCTTGAAAGCCTGGCTAAGAAGGGAGCGCCGGCGCGCTCAGAAATTACCGATGCAGCCATGAGCGTTCGTGCTGAGTGCGTAATGCTCAACAAGGGGCCATACATTCTTAAGGCGGTGACAACCCTCAATGACGTGCTGCGCCGCATGCGGGAGCATCGCGCGAAGAAACGGGACTTACTTCGCTCGTTGCAAGTGGCTGGGCGGCAGGATGCAACCGGGGCGCTAAGCTGAAGGCTGCTGAAGGAAGGTGTCGCGGTCACTGGCAATGGTGTTCAGCAGTGCTTTTCTTCGAGTTATCACCCGTCTGCCACTCGTATCTGCAGGCCCCATCCCACCCATATGGACGGGATTTGACAGCACTTGGCTCGCCGATACTCGACAGCAACCTGCGGGCTCGTCCGGCTTTTTGGTTACGCCGCATGCGCGACCGGACCCGGTTCTCCCACCTGCGTTTTGGACTTCGCAGAGCGTGGAGACGCATCGAGCAAAAGTTGGAAGAGCGGCGTTCGAGGGTAGCCGACTGAGAGGTATGAGCGTGGCTGTGGAAGGAGCACCAGCCGGGCGAGCCGATTGACGCTGGCTTGCTTCGCTTCGAGCGTGCGGGCCCCGTCGCGACCCAGGAGACACTTATCTTTGACGCACTAAACCACAGCGCATCGCGACACTCGCTGGTTGTCGCCCCCCTGCTTTGTAGGCGCCCCCAAATCTCAAAGTAAAACCTTGTTGAATGTCCGGTTCTGGCCGGTTAGCGACCACTTCTCAGGCTAGCCATGCTTGTCCTCCCACATGTGGAGGACTTGCCATGAACATCACTGCTACCTGCACCCGCCGGCCCTGGAACAAAGGAAAGTTGGTCGGACAGAAAACCCCGCTCCGGCTGAGAGATATCTGGCCATCCGAGTAAGGCTTCAGCTTGCAGAACGAACCCGGGATCTGGCTTTGTTCGATCTGGCCATCGACAGCAAGCTTCGAGCCTGCGACTTAACCAAGCTCCGTGTATGCGACGTTGCTCATGGCGAGCATGTGTCATCACGAGCAATGGTTATGCAGCAGAAAACGAAGCGACCAGTGCAGTTCGAAATTACTGAGCAAACACGGTCTGCTCTCGCGGCCTGGATACACCAAGCCCAGCTCCGTAGCCAGGACTGCCTTTTCCCGAGCAGGCTGCACACCTCAGACCATCTATCCACTCGTCAATACGCTCGTATCGTCAAAGGCTGGGTGCAAGCCATTGGCCTTGATCCGGCCATGTATGGCACTCACACAATGAGACGTACAAAGGCATCACTGATCTATCGCAGGACAAAGAACTTGCGGGCCGTTCAACTTCTGCTTGGCCATACGAAGCTGGAGAGCACCGTTCGATATCTTGGGATTGAGGTCGACGACGCCTTGGAAATGGCAGAGCAGACCGAGGTTTGACCATGTATAGCGACGGTCGAAGTCAGGCCGTCGCTAACCGGCCAAAAACAGCCCTTCATGACAGACAGCTTAAATGCGGAGACTAACGTTCGACATGAGCGGCAGCTGGAAGCCCTTGGTCTAAGGGCGCGGATGCTGACCTGCCACATCGGTCTGCCGAGCTAACCTCGGTCCAGTAATTTTTGTCGCCGGTCAGAGCGCTGAGATAATCGCGGAAGTCAGCGTGGCGATGCTTGCCACGTGAGGCAATGCCTTCAGCAAGGTCGATACGACCGTCTTGCTGGGCTTCGACGACGCAAGCTGAACCTCAACTGCATCGACGATTTCCAGCGCCTCCTGCTTTTGCTGAGCGTCGGTCAGGCTCTGTATGGCTTGGCGTAGTCCATCGATGTATTCACGTAGGTCAGCACCGATGTTCACTGTGTTCGTCGATTGGTCGACCGAGTGGTTATTGATACGGGCGTTATGGCCGGTGATGTTGTAGGTAATACTTTCAACGCGCTGCTTGGCCTCCGGAAGGCCGAGCTTACGGACCGACATCTGATAGTGCGCCTTGATCCCGTGAAAGGCTTCATGAAAGCCGGGATCAATTACTTCGAAAGTCTCAACAGCACCATTGGACATACGCCGCTCGATCAGGTCCCTGGGTTCAATGAGTACATTCGAACGATCCACGAAAATATTGTCGCGCTGTACGCTCGCTTTCAGCCCTTCAAGCACGTCACCGTTCTGTTTTCGCACGATGATGTCGTCCGTCATGAAGTCCTCAAAAGACATCGCTTGCTCCTTGCCGTGATGAAAGAGAATCCACTGTGCAGCAATCGTCAGCGCAAACTCAAGATGGCATCGATAAAAAGTCTCGCATCGCGCTGGGCTAGAGCTGGACTGTGATTAGGCTTTACCGTGGATAGTGCAAAAGTAAACCCTCACTGTGGCGGGTCAGAGCAATATTCACTGGTGCGTTACCAGTTGTTCCAGAGCCTGACTACCGCATCTATGAAGGCATCGCACTGGGCCTGCGGCCAGCACGTGTGATATCCATCACGTAATAAGTAATACTGCTCGTTGGCGCATAGAAGCTCATTTTTATTCGCCTCCTGGCGATACCAGTTCACAACGTTGACCACACAATCCGCACAGCTCGTCGTGAACCTGTCGGTCGGTACGTTGTACAGTAGACCTTCGAGATAGTACGAGGGGGCAGTACCGGCCTCGATCAAGCCTTCGTTGACCATTCTACTGCGCATTTTTTTGAACACGCGTGCCATAGGTTTCAGCCACCCGGACGTGGCTTGGTGCTTGGACGTCAGGTTCGCGGAGTGCTGTTTCGGGTAGTTTGCTATTTGTTCACCATCAGTGTTGAAGAAGCAGATCCCTTCAACGTACGCGGAGTCAGTTGTCGACCTAAATTTCGAGTACCGCCGGAACTGAATGGCCGCAATTACATCGGACTTCCGTCGCGACCCGTTGGCGTCGATGGTGATGGCTTTGCCGCCGGCATTGACCGCCTCCCCATACTGAGCTTGCAGCACGGAAAGTACATCTCGCTTGAAGTCGACATGCGTATAGGTCGCAGATTTGAAAGCATGCTTATGTGTTTCTTTCTCATCCTCAGACAACCAATCGGTATCGCTGAAAAAACAATCATCGAGTTTAATGATGATGTCCACGTCACTCTCGGCATAGATATTCGTATCGTTACCATAAGAGCCTTGGAGAAAAACTTTGAAGTTCTTATCGGCATAAGGCGTCGTAGAGGCTTCCAGCACGTCCTTGACCGAGTTGTAGGTGCTGCTCGACTGGGTGACTGATCCTTGGTGGGACCATGTTTCGAGCTGAGACTCTGGTATTGGCATCCGTTCCCTCTCCCTAAATCAAATACTCGCGGAGTTGCTGTTCTCGTGAGGCAAATGACTCGCGGCCACGTTGAAACAGAATCCCCAGCTTATTGAGGTCGTGCTCCAGAAGATCAGTGGCCATTTCCGGAGTGGTATAGGAGTCACTAATCCTGACGGTCGGCACGTCATGGAAAAGAACCTGGCGCAATTGATCCATCGACTGGGTGTTGATTTCCAGGGTCTTTTGCAGCAACTGCACGCTGACAAGGTACTTCTTCGCCAGCCACATCTTCAGCCCCGGCTTCGGCTCCGGGTAGATGCCTACACCGATACTCACTACCCGGATGTTCTGACGCTCGTGCTTGAGGGCCTGGACGGCATCTGCGATTGCGTACAGCGTTGGATTGTTCGCGCAGTAGCCGCCATCGAGCAGTTCGATGTCCTCACCACTCGATGTTCTAACGGTAGTGCGCTCGAAGAATGGGTAGGCAGAACATGAGGCCTTGACTGCATCCGCGATGCTGACGCCGAAACCAGGGACGAAGGTGCTCTTTCGTCCGTGTGCCTGCGAGACACTACCCTTGAAGATCATTGGGCGCTCAGTCATCCACTTGGCTGTGACGATCCCGACCCCAGTCTTGACGTGGCTGAACGTGGCATCGCCGAAGATTTCGCCGGCCAACTTCTTCAATGCCGCCGATTTGGCCGCAGCCGATTTTTGCGACATCACTGTCGGTACATGTTGTCGATACATGTCCAGAATGGAGTCGATGCTGTGGCCGAGTGCGATTAGCGCTGCAATGATGGCGCCCGTGCTCGTGCCGAATACTAAATCGAACTTCTTGTGCAGCGGCCCCCCTACCATGGCCTCGATTTCTTTTAGTACCCCTAAGGTATAGAACCCCTTAGCGCCACCGCCATCTAGCGACAAAATCCGAAGGGGAGTGGATGCTGCCTGTTCTGCTTCTAGCATTTCAAAATTCTTCCATTGGACTGGCTTAGATTGCACACCCTATGCCTGAATCTGTGGGATACCCGTGAAGCATGCGCCATTAGCCTGATACAATTCAACATCATGGTAGGCATCAGAATATAAATTTCTTTCAGGGTTGGATAGATAGACCAAATAACCGTACTATGGAATTTGCAACCATGGTAAAACTCAATAATCTATGCGTGTATTTTTGAGTAGTGCCAGCCTAGCCTTAATCCTATCGCCATTTGAACCTTGACTTCTAAAAGCTAGAGAGGCAATCAATCATGGATGAGCCGCTACTCCGAGAAATCGCTGAGCGTTATTTATTACCATTTTTTTCCGGCGCTAGACTCGAGCTACAAGCAGAAAAATCAAGTGCAAGCGAAAAAACCGTTGCCTTTGTAATCAATCAACAAACTATTGGATTTAAGGTTAATAAGCATGACGGATATCGCCTCCACATCAGGCGAGATCAAAGCTTTTCGGCTGCGACCAGTCCAGCTGGTGAATTTAATCTCATTCAGGCGTTCATTGACTGCCTCAGCAGCATGGAAAGCATACTAACGCAGGACCTCAAAGATGAGTTTCTCTCGACGTTTCAGAGGCGAGTAATTGCAAAAGCAATTGCGCCTGAAGGAAAATACAAAACTATCTTATCGGCGATAGACCAAATATCGCTTTGGGCGTCGAGGCTGTATGAGGGTGCTCCTATCTGCAGTGCTATTGGTATTTCACCAGATGCCGAGAACCCCTCCAGTCTTACATTGCAGAACATTGGAAGTGGTGACTTCGGCGCCGTACTCTCCAATGGAATTGATACCCTTCTTGAGTTCAACCAAGATTTAGAGTTCGTTAAGCATCACGTGCTTGATCTTCCTTCAACCACCGAAAAGGTCTCTCCTTGGAGACACCGAGCCATTGCCGAATGGACAAATGGTGCTGTCGGCAGAATTGCATTGGTGTTAAATCGCCTAGGTGAAATCCTAATATTTATTCATGGGCAGTTGCTATTCGCAAGAAGAAGTGGAACTTGGCATTTTCTAACTCATGATCCTGTTGTCAGCCAGATGTCAGTCCCCAAGAATCCAAATGTTCGCCAGGCGATCTATGAGACCTTATTGGATGCATCGTTTGCCCGCACAGGTGCGTGCATAGGGGTTGTACGTCATCGAGCTAGTCAGAGTTGGACTGAGTTAGTAAATATAACTGATAGGCTTGATCCGGCCGCCTCAGATAAGGCTGCCACCATCAAAAGAATTATTGGTGGCCGACTATTCCACGAACTCCCGCGGGCGTTAAGGCAGGAGTTGGTCGCGATTGATGGGTCAACCGTTATGGACCATACCGGAAAAATTCTCGCTGTTGGTGCAATACTGAGGCTACCTGGAGGCAGCACTAGTGGCGGCAGAACAGCAGCAGCAATCGAGCTCGGGAAATTAGGCCTGGGGGTCAAGGTCTCTCAAGATGGCGGAATTACTGGTTACCTTCATGCCAAAGACAAAGACAACTCCAATATCCCCGCTTTCCGCACGATGTGAATTGCCGCGGTCTTCGTAGATGCTTTGAACACCCGCTTCTGGCCGATTGCCGCCGGTGACGACTGGCAGCTACCGGGCCAGAGCGGCGTTTCGGTTCACGTGCTTCAGCACGGCGCCGGCTCTTCGAGCAGGCTCGCTGAGCACTCTTAAACCCCGCAGCGCTGCTTCACCAATGAATGCCCTCTCTCTGCCGCTCACGAATCAACGCACACACGAATTCCGCGTATGCGTTCTATGGGTACATTGATTGAATGGTATCGGATGGATCTCATCCAATCCAGAGCTCTGGGGTGCTTTGCTGTACGTACTGGCTGGCCAGTTTGAGCACGCTGGGGTTCTTGGGGACATCGTTGTAAGGTCTGACCAGGCGTCGGTCGCCCATGAGCTTGGCGGCAATCCAGACAGAGCTGTGGCAGCACCGCGTAACACTCTTCAGCGTCAGCTCCTCGATGGGCTGCGCTACCTGGTGAAGAACGAGCTCAAGTTGAATCAGCCAGACGCTTCCGATGGCTGGATCACGGCCGATGCGATCTGGCTGGTCAGCAAGACCGTTTCGGATCGGCTGCGTGCTCACCTCCTCAGCCAAGGGATTGAGGGTGTTCCGGACCGCAACTCCACTCTCTTCAATGTCTTTCAGGATAACGGCCTGATTGTTGCGAATCCTGCTGGCAAAGCTATTTGGGATGCCGAAATCCTGAGCCCTACGGGATGGAAGAACGCATTCACGTTCTTGAGAGTTTCACCTTCACTCATATGGGCAGCTGGCGAAGACCGCCCGGAGCCTTTTGGCGGCTCGGTGCAAGTCCTCAACGAAGAAGCAGCCCCTGCCGCAGCTTCCGAAGCGCAGGAGGAAAAGCCCAGCCTTACTGCCGGGGGCGGCGATGCCGTTGCGGCAGAGCCTCAAGGGGACGAACCCGCAAGTGACCATGGACCGCAACCCGATGAGGTAGATGATACGGACTACCTTCTGGATCTGATGGATATGCGTGACGCGCCGACCAATTCGGTACCCGCCCCGGCGATGCCGGCGGCGTCCGAGGTCGAAGCTCAGTCAGACACTGCCGCGACCGCTACCATCGCTGGCCCGATCGGCGACACGCTAGGTCACCTTTTCATGCACTGGCTAAAAGTGGGTGTAGGAACCCACAAGATCATTATCAATGATGCAAAAGCCAAGGTTCACACCGTCAACGGCACGGCTTTTCTGGTGACTCCTGAAATATTCAGAAGGTATGCCCAAGAGCATCCGACCCTCTTCTCAGCGAGGGCTGGCGAAGGACAGCCATGGCTGCAGGTCCAAAAGTCGTTCGAAAAGCTGAAGCTTCACGTTAAGAAGAGCAACGGACATAACATCTGGACGTGCGAAGTCTTTGGACCTCGTAAAACGAAAACACTGAAGGGTTATATGCTCAAAAAACCCGGCGACGTATTCACAACTGAGATGCTGGATAATCCCAATCTCAAACTTTGTGAGAGTCAGGATGATCACTAGCTATCATTGGATAGTTGCGCTGAGGTCTGGACTACCCTAATTATGGCGGATTGACTTTGTTGATGACCGCTTGTGACTGGGCAGCTAGGCCAGCCAAGTAAGCGCCTAGGTCCTGGAAATTGTTTTCCTTGAGAATCCTCGCAACCATGGCAGAGCGCTTCTCCTTTAGCGGTAAAAAAATTGCGCAACGCTGGTGGTTGTGCGGGCGGGGCAATGTCTTCCAATAATACGTTGCCTTGAAGCGAGCCATAGCTTCGTTGAACCCCAACCAAGCATCAGGCTCATGCGACAACACGAACATGCCGTATTCACGCCTGAGTTCTGTTATAGCCTGCTCACATAACCCGTAGATCTTATAGGTTCCGGTCAGCTCAACCGGCTGTTCAAGCCGCGCCGCGATGTACTTGGCAGCTGCGAAGTGATGCGAACCGCCGGAGTTCATCAGAAAGACGCGTCCGTCCCAAGCCCAAGTGGCGAAATAATCGTGATCGACGTGGCTGATGATCCGAATTTCATCCCAGGCCAGATTCTTCGCCAGCTTCGCCGGAGATATCTCGTCGATCATCTCGGGTGAGTTCCTTACCACCATGTCATCCATGGTGGCGAACTCCTTGAGTTCGGATTTCGACGCGGAGAAGCCATCTACCTGTTGGATATCGCACCGCCACCGTTGGATCTGCATCTCGCTGCCAACGCGCAATAGTGGGGCGCATTCGATGCTAGTCGAGCCATACCGACCATAGGTGCGGCAGTGGGTCCATCCATTCAGCTTGTCGCGATATATCCCGCGCTCATAAATAAGAGATCCGAAGTCGTGCCACCTAACAACCGCTCCTGCGCCAATACCTTTTGCTGTTTCCTGGATGGGCGAATTAAGTTTGACTGGGCTCTTAATCAGCTTCATGAGCGTTGCAGGATACCCACAGTCCTCACGCACTGAGTCCCATAGAAATGTTCCTGCTCTGCGCCAGAAAGGGAGGGGCTGATCTATCGACATGCATTCACCATCGTCGGAGGCAGGCGTTCAGTATAAGGATGTACTCAGTAAGCGGGGTGCCGCGAGAGATTGTCCTAATCATAGATCCCACTCGCCAAGGCGTTGCGGGCCGCAACACCGAGCAGCACAGTGACGAATGAGAGGTGTGTTATGTGCAGTCGTTACGAAGCCCCTACCCCAGAGCGTCTCCAAGAAGAGTTTGGTGTCGAGTTCGACGCTCAGGAGAAGCTCGAATTGTGGCCAGGTTATGCCGGGCCGTTCCTGCGCAAGCCTCGCAATGTCGACCCGTACGATGACGCCGTGTTGCCATTTGAAGCTGAGGTGGGAGTGTTTGGGCTCCTGCCCTTCTGGGCCGACAAAAAGCTGGCACGGTCCACCTACAACGCCCGTTCTGAGACGGCCTCGGTCAAGCGGTCATTCAGGGAGGCATGGAAGAAGGCACAGCACTGCATCATCCCTGCGGTGGCGATCTATGAGCCCGACTGGCGAACAGGCAAGGCTATTCCTACTCGAATTTCCCGTGCCGATGGGCGGCTGCTAGGGATAGCGGGCCTATGGGAGGTAGAACGGCAACCTTTTTTGGGTCTGATGAGCGGATTGACCAACTACACCATGGCTGACGAGCTTCGCGTAAAGCAGGCACTCGACATTGCTGTCGCGACCGGTGATCTGCTGGCGGTCGACAAGAACGGCAAAACAAGGCGTCGAAAAGGCACAAGCATCAAGTCGACAGATATCCTGATAGCGCCCCCGCAAAGACCCATCTTCTTCGTGCCACCTCTGAAGAAATCCAGTTCAGAAAACTGAGGGGCGGCATCGCTCTTCGGGTGGTCGGTTCGCCTCCAACGGTAGTGGTACTGGCATGATACAAGCAGTAGTTTTCGATGTGTTTGGCACGCTTCTCCAGATAGATGAGCGTCGCCATCCTTTCCGCCAACTGATGCAGCACCTGCGGCTTCAGGGCAGAACACCAAGGCCGGATGACGCACGGACTCTGATGACTCGAAATCTGGGTTTGGCTGGAGCTGCCGATTATTTCGGTGCGCAGTTGAGCAACTCTGAGTTAGCTAGCCTTGAAAGCGACCTTTTCACCGAGCTGGCCAGCGTTCGCCTTTTCGATGATGCGTTGGAGTCGCTAAATCAGCTAAAGAACGCCGGCCTGAAGCTCGCGTTGTGCTCCAATCTCGCAGCCCCATATGCGATTCCAGCCAAACTGTTACTGCCGTCGTTCGATGTTTACGGATGGAGCTTTGAGGTTGGGGCAATAAAGCCTGAGCCTGCAATCTATCGTCAGATGATCGAACAGCTTGGCTGCGAAGCCTCCGCCATCGCAATGATCGGTGACACGTTGCAAGCCGATATGCTTGGTCCAATTGGGCAAGGCATGCGGGGCTACCACCTACAGCGTGAAGGAAAAGCCGATCAGTGCGGCTTCGTCTCGCTGATGGACTTTGCAGCCCACGTTCTGCAATACCCACCATCCGTTAATGGCTAAAGCTGCGTCGCCAGTTCTAGCTGTCGCCGCTAGACCCGGATGGCTTACAGGCATGACGACACCCTTTTTCTGTAACGGGAGCTCCTTCAGCTCTTGAGCGCCAGAATACGCCGAGCGCCGTTGAGAACGATGAATCCCACAACAGTACCGATAATCAGGTCTGGGTAGTTGGATCCACTCCAAGCGACGAGCGCTCCGGCGACTATGACGCCCACGTTGATGACCACATCATTGGCGGAAAATATCCAGCTCGCTTTCATGTGGGCCCCGCCTTCCCTGTGTTTGGAAATCAGCAGCAAACAACCCATGTTGGCGAGCAATGCCAGGAATGCGACGGCCATCATTATCAGCGACTCGGGCTCGCTGCCGAATACAAAGCGTCTAAATACCTCTACGAGCACGCCGAGAGCCAAAATCAGCTGGAGCACACCAGCAAGGTGTGCAGCACGCACCTGCAGGCTGACGCTACGCCCCACCGCATAAAGGGCTAGGCCGTACACTGCCGCGTCAGCGAACATGTCGAGCGAGTCGGCAATCAGACCCGCGGACCTGGCGACCAGACCAGCAGTCATCTCTACCACGAACATGAAGGCGTTGATGCCTAACAGTAAACGTAGGGAGCGGGACTCCTGTGTAGATTCCGCCGAATTCTCGACGGCTTTAATCATCTCCGGGTCTGCAGTGACGGTTTTCTGAAGTGTGGCGCCTAGCCCTAACGCCGCCAGCTTTGTAGTTATGGGCTCAACGGCCCCGTCATGCATGACGTCTAATCGACGGTCCGATAAATCAAAAGTCAGTTTCCGAATTCCGTCCAAACTATTCAGCGCCAAGCGGATCATTCGCTCTTCTGATGGACAATCCATCTTGGGCACGGCGTAAACACTGACCCATTGCCCCGTCGTATCGGAATGATTTTGCACACCGGCATCGGCGGCTGGTGTCGCATCGCAGCCGCAGGGACCATCGGACTTGCTCATGATACGGCTCCACTTGAAATCGAAGATGGGGTCATTAAAAGCCCTATAGCTACTACAAGGTCAATAATGCAGAGCCGATAAGGATTCACACGATGCGCATTGGTCAATTAGCAAGGCTAATAGGGATTGATACACAGACGATCCGCTTCTATGAGCAGCAGGGCTTGCTGCCACCGCCTGATCGCCAGGCGAACGGCTATCGTGTCTACACCGAGAAGCATGGCGAGCGGCTAGCCTTCATCCGGAGCTGCCGAATCCTGAATCTGTCACTTCCAGAGATTCACGCACTCCAACGCTACCAGGATGACCCTCGCCAGCCTTGTACGGCCGTTAATGCCTTGCTCGATGAACACATTTCTCAAGTCAAGTCGCAGATAACCGCTCTGCAGTCACTCGAACGACAACTCGTATCACTGCGGGCTAATTGCAGTGATGGGCGGGAAGTTGAGGCTTGTGGAATTCTCGCTGGCATTAGCGAGGACGCGTGCATTAAATTAATGGCGTTGGGGCTTACTGGCCTGTTAGCCGTTGTTTATACCAACCGGGGCGCTCAAAAACTCAACCGTATGGATCTTCCCATCAGGGGTCTTAACCTTCATCTCGTACGTTTGAACTTTGCCGTTAGTTCTATAACTCTGAATCATTCCGGTCGTACCGGTCGTCCCTGCAGGTGCTATGCTCAGCACTTTACCTTCTTTAACAAGTATTTTAAGGGTGGGATTTGTTACTGACGCACTCTCAAGGCGCTGCATTGTTAGTTCCCCTCCGTCTTCAGCCATAGCGAGCGAAGAAGCAGCGGCCAGAAAGAACGGCAGGATTACTTTAGCAGGGCGGTTCATTTGTTACCCTCTTGGGTTAGTAGATACCTTTAGATTAAAGGGTTGACCCTTACCAGAAGATGTTCTTCGCATTACAAAGCAGTAATTAACCATCGCTTTCTGCCGATTCGGCTCTGTTTTAAACTCATCGTTTTTGTAGACCATCCCACGCTCGATTAGGCCATGCATGCATTACATGCATGCATTAAATGTATGGCGTTGGTCTGATGGGGAGTGGGTACCAAGCCGTATCACTTTGAATCAGGCGTGCCGAGGAAAGGTGAGTTCGAATGTGGTCCGACCGTCTTTGCTGGCGACGGCCACGTGGCCTTTGTGGAGGTTCATCACTGAACGGACAATAGCTAGCCCCAATCCTGCCCCACGAGGTTGTATGCCGTTAACGCGGTAAAAGCGGTCGAACAGGTGCGGGAGATGATCCGATTCGATAGTCGCGCCATGATTGGTGACAGCCAGCGAGACGATGTCTATGTCCTTCTCAAGTATCTTAATTTCGACCGTGCTGCCAGTATTCGAATGCCGCAACGCGTTGGATAGCAGGTTGGAAATGGCCCGTTGGACCATAAGCCGATTTCCTAGAACTATGGCATCGCCCGTTACCGTCGTTGCGACTCCGGCTTCTTCGGCGAGGACTTCGAGGTATTCACAGACGCGATTCGCCTCACTTCCCAGGGATAGTTGTTCGAGTTTCAGTGCTGGGCTGGCGTGGCTGGCCTGGGCGAGAAACAGCATGTCTGACACGATTCGATCCATGCGTTCGAGCTCTTCGACCGACGATTCGAGCACTTCCCTATATTGCTCCTTGCTTCGCTCACGCACCAATGTCACCTGCGCCTTGCCTATCAGGTTATTTAGGGGAGTCTTCAACTCATGGGCCACATCGTCCGAGAATTGTGACAGTTGCTGAACTCCGTCATCGAGTCGATGAAGCATTACGTTGAGGCTGTGCGCCAATTCCTGAAGCTCTAGTGGAAGCTGATCGCTGCGGATTCGGGGTGACAGATCCTGCGTCGATACCTTTGTCGCCAAGGCCCGAAACTTGCGAAGCGGTCGCAAACCGTTGTTAGCAACTAGCCATCCAGCCAACCCGATCAACATCAGCAGCATCGGCACAGTCACTAAGGCCGAGCGCAGGAATGCAGCCACTAGCAGTTGATCGGCACTGCGATCTTGCGTAAGTAAAAGCGTCATTGGAGCCAGTCCCGGGACCTGTATTTGCTTGCGCCCGGTTAGCATCTGCACGCCGTCTTCCGTGGTCCAGCCTAGGTATTCACCGTCTCTGTTCACAAGATCCATCTGCTGCGGCGCATGGGCGAACCGGCCGATACTAAAAATGGGGGATTTGGCTCTATCGCCGATGACGGTAATCGAAAGGTTGTCATGGCCGAGTACCGTATCGCTCAGTGCGTGTTGCCAGGAGCGGCCCATACGGGCTTTGGTGTCTTCTAGGAGTCCATGATCGATCTGCGAGAGCTTGGCCGTCACTTCCTCCTGGGCGCGCAGTTCCAGTTGGCGCACAAGTACCCAGTAGCTCAGTGCAATCAACAGCGCGACCAAGACGGCGCCGGTCAATGTGATTTGAAGCGCGAGACGCGATGCGAGGCTGAGTGGCTTCAAGGCCGCGCCTCCAGCACGTAGCCGACACCGCGAATGGTGTGTATCAGGCGATCGCCAAAGGGTTCGTCCACCTTCATCCGTAGGCGACGGATTGCAACATCCACCACATTGGTATCGCAGTCGAAGTTGATGTCCCACACCAGGGCGGTTATTTCGGTACGCGTGAGAACCTCGCCAGTCCGGCGCATGAGCAGATGCAGTAGCGCAAATTCTTTGCTGGTGAGATCAATACGCTGACCGCTCCTGTAGGCCCGATGCCGGCCCGGGTCGAGTTCGAGGTCGGCTACACGCAGATTGCTCGGGAGTGCGACCGCCTCGCCTCGCCGCAACAATGTTCGGATACGAGCGAGCAGCTCGGGGAACTGGAACGGCTTGACCATATAGTCGTCGGCGCCCGACTCCAGGCCGCGGACCTTTTGCTCTAAGCGGCCATTGGCCGTCAGCATGATGACGCGTGTCTGCTTACGTCGCCTGATGAGTTCGAGCACCTCCCACCCGTCCATGGTTGGCAGATTCACGTCTAGCAGCACGATGTCATAGTCGTTCTGCAGTGCCAGGTGGAATCCATCGAGCCCATCACTTACGCAATCGACCGTGTAACCACACTCGATGAGACCCTGCTGCAGGTATTCCGCAGCTTTAATCTCGTCTTCTACAACCAGAATGCGCATGTTTTCAGATGACTCAGCAATGAGGTGCGCGGTAAGCGGAACCAAAAAATTATTCATGTAGCAACTAGGCCAAGACTAACGCGGCTTGCCCAGCATGGAAGGCAGGCCGTAAAGATCAGCCTAGGGAAGCGGGAAGCACTTTAACGCGGTAAAAGTCCTGCGGGGCTGTCTTGCAAATTTGTAATCTACCTGTCATTTGGTTGGCCCGCAGCGCAAGGAGGTGCACTTAAGCAAAAAAAGGCGCCCTACGGGCGCCTGAAACACATCTTCAAACCAAGGGAGCACAAAAAGAAGATGTGGTGTTGCTCGTAGTGCTTCACAGGATCGAGAGCGGGTACTCGGCGATGAATCGAACCTCATTGAGGTCGGACTCGAAAGCAGTCGCCCGTGTTGTAGCCTGGCGCACCCGCAGAGAGAGGTCCTTGAACGAGCCTGTCTGTACAACGTAGCGTGCTTCGACGTCGCGTTCCCAGCGCTTCTGTCCGGACAGAGGCGCGCCGTTATCGTCTTGGCGCATATATACCTCATTTGCGTTGCTGTAATCGGCGCCCCAGCCGCGGGCGTAGCGAGTCATGAACGTAAGCCCAGGTATGCCGTAACCCGCCATGTTCAGGTCATAACGCAGCATCCAGGACTGCTCTTTAGGTGAGTTGAAATCACTGTACTGGATGGAGTTATTCAGGTAGATCGAGTCCGCTTGGCGCAAGTAGTCAAAGTCGTTGTTACCGTTGTTTCGCTGATACGACGCCGTGACGGTGTGCGCGCCGAAGGCGACACCCAGACTGGAACTCCAGATGCTGTTGTTAAACTCGCCCAGCAATTTCCGACCTTCGTCGGTTGCCTTGTAGTAGTTGAAGCTGCCCAGCAGCACGACGGCATCGGAAAGTGGATAGGTGGCCGAGACACCGAAATAATGTTGATCCCAGGCATCCTTCAGCCGGCTGGTATACAGGCTAAGACTGAGGTTTTCGTTCACGCTATAGTCGCCGCCTGCGTAGCCGAGCCAAGGCGAGTCGACGCCGCCGCCATAAAACGTGACGAAGTCATCGTTCGTGTTGCTGGTATTGGGCTGGCTCATCGCGTGCAGGCGGCCGCCCTGGAGGGTGAGGTCGTCCAGCGAGTTGTTCACAACGGTGACACCCTTGAAAGACTCCGGCAGCAGCCGTGCGTCACCAAAGTGCACGACAGGAGTAGCGGGAAATACATCGCCTGCCTTGATCTCGGTGCCCAAGAACCGTGCTTTCACGGCCCCCCCTACTCGAGAAAAGTCATCCTCGGCATCGCCGGCGCTATTGTAGGGGAGAAGATCGACGGTTCCGCCAGCACCGGAACGTCCTGATCCAGAATCGAGTTTGAGGCCGAGCATGGCGAAGGCGTCGACGCCGATCCCCACCGAGCCTTGGGTATATCCGGACTCAAAGAATGCCATCAGTCCGTGAGCCCATTCCTCAGAATAGCCATTGCCGGTGGCGCTCCCACCGTCGCGAAAATCTCGGTTGAAATAAAAGTTGCGATTTATCAGCGAAAGCGTGCTGCCTTCGATGAAGCCCTCCGCTGTTTCCGATTGGGCAAAGACCGGGGCGCTGCCCAGTGCCAGTGAAAGGGCTGTAAGTGAAAGGGCGGCCTTTTTGCTCATGATGATGCTCCTGATATACGGCATGTCAGCGCTCGAATGACGCCTTCGCCTTTTTGTTCGAGTGCCGGGCGATGATCTTCCCCTGTAAATGACCGCAGGATTAGCGGTAAATGACGATCTCGTAATCTTGAGCGGTGCAATCGCAGATATTCCTTGGATTACAAATTTGTAATGTCGTAGTCACCCGGCCGATATCCGCGCTTATCTAAAGTCACGCCGCTTAGCCATCAGCTATCTGGCCGGTTTAGTGCGGCTGAGGAAACGCTATCGACGAAGGGGGCACTGCACTGCAGTGTTGCGTATGTATCAAAAGAAACGCTTGTATCTGCTTGCTAGCGGGCTGCTTGGGCTCGGGCTGGCACTAATGTCGCTCGAGGTGGGCGCGCAAGACGGTCTGACACTGGAGCGGGCCGTGTCCCTTGCGTATGAACGCAACCCAGAATTTTCCGCTGCGCGGTCGGAGATCGGCATCGCAAGCGGTCTGCGCCGCCAAGCTGGGGTTATCCCGAACCCGGAATTAGGGTTCGAGGTGGAAGACACTCAGTCCGACCGCCAGACCCGCTCAATTACAATCACCCAGTCGATCGAGTTGGGCGGCAAGCGCGGCGCTCGAATCGGCGTGGCGGATGCTAATCGCTCGATGGTGGATGCCGATCTCGACCTTCGACGCCAAGGATTACGTGCAGATGTGATCCAGGCATTCTTCGCCGCCCTGCGCGCCCAAGAAGGCATGCGACTGGCCGAGGCCTCTCTGTCATTGGCCGAACGGGCTGCTAAGGTCGCCGATGCACAGGTCGATGCCGGAAAAGTTTCGCCAGTGGAGGCGACGCGCGCCGATATGCAACTGGCGACCGTACAACTGGACCTGCGGCGAGCACGCCAGGAATGGGACAACGCTCGACAGATGCTAGCGCGCCTGCTCGGGACCGACGCACCGGAGTTTGGCAGTTTGCTGGGCAGTTTCGAACACCTGCCAGATGTGCCTAGCGAATCTGCATTATTGGCGCGCGTGCGTGAGAGTGCCGATATGCGTAGGGCTCTGCGCCAAGTGGCCTTGAGTGAAGCCGAGCTGGGGCTTCAGCGAAGCCAGCGCTACCCGGACATAAGCGTCAGTATCGGTAGCCAGTACGACGAAATCGAGCGTGAGCGCGTCAACCTCGTCGGCCTCTCTGTTCCGCTGCCTTTGTTTGATCGTAACCAAGGCAATGTTCTGGCGGCCGCACGGCGGGCGGAACAGGCGCGTGATCTTCGCAATGCGGCCGAGCTGCGTGTGCGTGCGGAGATCCAACAGGCCCTGCGCGACTGGCGCACCGCACGTGCGGACGTCGAGGAGATACGCAACCGGATTCTGCCGGCGGGACAGCGAACCGTGGAAGCGGCAACGCGTGGCTTCGGTCTGGGCCGCTTCGCATTCCTCGACGTGCTCGACGCACAGCGTGCGCTGATCGATGCACGCACGCGCTATCTGCAGTCATTGCAAGCCGTGGTCGACGCCTGGGCGCGTATCGAGCGGCTGTACGGACCTACCACTACCTTCGAATGACCGAAACGCCGCCATTACGTATTGGCGGTGGGGGAGCTTGCATGAAAAAACAGACGGGAATCGCTCTGGCGGTCGCTTTGGTACTGCTGACCGGCGTTGGCGTAAAACAGGGCTTCGTTCTTGAGGCGCAGGCCAGCGATAACAAGGCTGAGCACGCCGAGGATGGCCACGCGCATGAGGATGGAGAAAGCGGTCACGAGGAATCTGAGAACGACCATGGGGACGAAGACGGTCATGACGCTGAAGGCGATGGCCACGGCCATGGTGACGAAAGCGGTCATGGCGGTGAGGAGGACGAGCACGGCAACGAAACGCATGCCGAAGGTGAGATTGAGCTTTCCGAAGAGCAGATACGTGCCGCAGGCATTCAGCTAAGCAAGGCCGGACCGGCTGAAATCGGCTCGTCTGTATCTTTGCCGGGCGAGCTGCGTTTCGACGAAGACCGTACCGCACATGTCGTGCCCCGTGTGGCCGGCGTTGTCGAATCGGTTTCGGTCAACCTGGGTGACCAAGTGAAGAAGGGCCAGTTGCTGGCGGTTATCGCCAGCCAGCAGCTGTCCGAACAGCGTAGTGAGCTGGCTGCCGCCGAGCAGCGCCTCCGACTGGCTCGCATCTTGTTCGAGCGTGAGCGCACCCTGTGGCAGGAGCGTATCTCTGCAGAACAGGACTATTTGCAGGCCCAGCAGAGCCTGCGCGTAGCAGAAATCGACTTGCGTAATGCCCAGGAAAAAACCCGGGCGCTGGGCGGCGGAAGTGACGCCGGTGTGGGTAATCGCTACGAGCTCCGTGCACCTTTCGATGCAGTGGTCGTCGAGAAGCATATTGTGCTGGGCGAACGTGCAGATGAAACGACCAGCGTCTTCACTCTGACTGATTTGTCGCGGGTTTGGGCCACGTTCAGCGTACCTGCCCGTGATTTGATGCGCGTAACCGTCGGCCGAGAAGTCGAAGTTGTTGCCGGCGAGCTAGGCGTGCGAACAATGGGGAAGGTCGCCCATGTGGGCAGCCTGCTGGGCGAGCAGACGCGTGCCGCGACAGCCCGCGTGACCCTGGCCAACCCCGATGGGGCTTGGCGTCCCGGTCTTTTCGTGACGGTCCGAGTTAGCGCCGACGGACGTAGTGTTCCGGTCACGGTTCCAGTCGAGGCGGTCCAGACCGTCGAAAACGCGCCGACGGTTTTCGTTCGCACGCCGCACGGCTTCCAGGCGCACCCGGTTTCGCTGGGCCAGCGCGACGAAAATCGCGTGGAAATTCGTGACGGATTGCAGGCCGGCCAACAGATCGCGACCGCTGGCAGCTTCATCCTGAAATCCGAACTCGGCAAAGGCTCCGCCGAGCACGTTCACTGATCCTCCGGATACCTAACTCATGTTCGAACGTATTCTTCGCTTCGCCATCGAGCAGCGCTGGCTAGTGCTGCTGGCGGTCTTGGGCATGGCGGGCGTCGGGGTTTATAGCTATCAGCGCTTACCTATCGACGCTGTGCCCGACATCACCAATGTACAGGTTCAAATTAACGCCGCAGTCCCAGGCGCGTCGCCGCTTGAAACCGAGCAACGCGTTACCTTCCCCATCGAGACGGCGATGGCCGGCTTGCCCCACCTGCGCCAGACACGTTCATTATCGCGCTCCGGGTTCGCTCAGATCACCGTAATCTTTGATGATGGCACCGATCTCTATTTCGCCCGGCAATTGGTGAGTGAACGGCTGCAGGCCGCGAGCAACGAGCTTCCGCAGGGCGTGGAGGTCACTCTCGGTCCCATCTCCACCGGCCTGGGGGAAATCTTCCTCTGGACGGTCGAGGCCGAGCCCGAGGCGCGCCGTCCTGATGGTCAGCCCTACACGCCGACCGACCTGCGTGAAATCCAGGACTGGATCATCAAGCCGCAGCTGCGAAACGTTCGAGGCGTTGCCGAGATCAACACGATCGGTGGCTTCGCCAAAGAGTATCAGGTAGCGCCCGATCCGAAGCGCATGGCCGCGTACCGAATCACTCTGGAACAACTCGTCGTTGCGCTCGAACGTAACAACGCCAACGTCGGCGCCGGCTTCATCGAGCGTAATGGCGAACAATTGTCGATCCGCACACCCGGCCAGCTCGGCTCCCCCGAGGACATTGGCAATATCGTCCTGAGCAACGCAGGCGGTGCGCCCGTGCGGGTACGCGATATTGCCGAAGTGGGGATCGGTCGCGAGCTGCGCTCTGGCGCGGCCACCGACAATGGACGCGAGGTGGTCCTCGGGACCGCCTTTATGCTGGTGGGAGAAAACAGCCGTAGCGTGTCGCAGGCAGTCGCGCAGCGTTTGGAGATTATCAACCAGAACCTGCCAGAAGGCGTGAGCGCCATAACGGTCTATGACCGGACCGACCTTGTTGACAAGGCCATCGCCACGGTTCGCAAGAACCTAATCGAAGGCGCGATCCTGGTTATCGCCGTGCTGTTTCTGTTCCTCGGCAACCTGCGTGCAGCCCTAATCACAGCGATGGTCATCCCGCTTTCCATGCTATTCACCTTCACCGGCATGGCGACTAATAAGGTCAGTGCCAACCTCATGAGTCTAGGGGCACTCGACTTCGGCATCATCGTCGACGGTGCGGTGGTCATCGTCGAAAACGCAATCCGCCGGCTTGCCCACGCCCAGGAAAAACATGGCAGGATTCTGACCCGCAGTGAGCGTTTCCACGAAGTAT
This sequence comes from Stutzerimonas sp. Brlt_14, assembly GCF_051948915.1. Taxonomy (NCBI): domain Bacteria; kingdom Pseudomonadati; phylum Pseudomonadota; class Gammaproteobacteria; order Pseudomonadales; family Pseudomonadaceae; genus Stutzerimonas; species Stutzerimonas sp. Brlt_14. Next base: position 449,692 of record NZ_JAYJLM010000004.1, on the reverse strand, counting down.
TCGCGGCGGCCAAGGAGGCACGGCGTCCGCTGATCTACGGCCAGCTGATCATCATGGTGGTCTACCTGCCGATCTTTGCGCTCACCGGTGTCGAGGGGAAGATGTTCCACCCCATGGCATTCACGGTGGTAATCGCACTGTTGGGCGCCATGATTCTCTCGGTCACCTTCGTACCCGCTGCTGTTGCCCTTTTTGTCACCGGTAAAGTGCAAGAGAAGGACAACCGCCTGATGCGTGCCGCGCGCAATGGCTACGCACCGGTGCTCGACTGGGTCATGCGTCATCGCACATTGGTATTCAGTGGCGCCGTGGCTAGCGTGCTGCTGTCTGCGCTGCTGGCCATGCGAATGGGTAGCGAGTTCGTTCCGAGCCTCAGCGAGGGTGATTTTGCGCTTCAAGCTCTGCGCGTTCCAGGGACCAGCCTCTCCCAATCCGTGGATATGCAGCAGCGGCTCGAAAAGGCAATTGCCGAACAGGTCCCGGAGGTCAAGCGTACGTTTGCCCGAACCGGCACCGCAGAGATCGCGGCTGACCCTATGCCGCCGAATATTTCGGACAGCTATGTGATGCTCAAGCCCAAGGAAGAATGGCCAGATCCGGACAAATCCCGCGAGCAGCTCATTGAGGACATCCAGAAGGCGGCCGCATCTGTACCAGGCAGCAACTATGAGATGTCTCAGCCGATCCAGTTACGCTTCAACGAGCTGATTTCCGGAGTTCGCAGCGATGTGGCCGTTAAGGTGTTCGGGGACGACATGGATATTCTCAACAAAACGGCTGATGACATCGCGGCGATACTTCAGGACGTACCAGGCGCGTCCGAAGTAAAAGTCGAGCAGACAACGGGCCTCCCGCTGCTGAGCGTCAATGTGGATCGCGACAAGGCGGCACGCTTCGGACTCAACATCGGCGATGTGCAGGATACTGTCGCAGCTGCGATCGGCGGACGGGAAGCTGGAACCTTCTTTGAGGGTGACCGCCGTTTCGACATCGTTGTTCGTCTTTCCGATACGCTGCGTGCCGATCCGGATGTGCTAGCTCGCTTGCCGATTCCGGTGCCGGCGGTGGCGGGCGCAGCTAGCGACCGAATCGACTTCATCCCGCTGGCTGAAGTTGCCACGCTGGAATTCGTGCTGGGACCGAACCAGATCAGCCGTGAGGATGGTAAGCGTCTGGTTGTGGTGAGTGCCAACGTTCGGGGGCGTGACATTGGCAGTTTCGTCCAAGACGCGTCTGCGGCAATCGCCGAGCGAAACCCGGTAGCGCCCGCTTATTGGACGACCTGGGGTGGGCAATTCGAGCAGCTACAGGCTGCCGCCAAGCGCCTGCAGCTGGTCGTCCCACTCGCCTTACTGCTGGTCTTCGTGCTTCTGTTCATGATGTTCAACACCCTGCGTGATGGGCTAGTCGTCTTCACCGGCATTCCGTTCGCGCTTACCGGGGGCATTCTTGCGCTCTGGCTGAGAGACATTCCCCTCTCGATTTCGGCTGGCGTCGGGTTCATCGCGTTGTCGGGGGTAGCAGTGCTGAACGGACTAGTGATGATTGCTTTCATTCGGGGGCTGCTAGAGGAGGGCCGGCCTTTATCCGAGGCTGTGCGTGAAGGCGCACTGGTGCGATTACGCCCGGTCCTGATGACGGCGTTGGTGGCGTCGCTCGGCTTCGTCCCGATGGCGTTGGCCACAGGGACCGGCGCGGAAGTCCAACGGCCTCTGGCGACCGTGGTCATTGGCGGCATCCTGTCCTCGACAGCACTGACGCTGCTGGTATTGCCTGCGCTCTATTACACGGCTCTGCAGCGCCGCATGAAACGCAACGAAGAGGATGAGGACGCGAGCTGATATTGGTTTTCTCCCAACGTAGGCCAGGCTTGATGCCTGGCCTTTTTATGAATATCCAATCGAAGCTTCGAAGGGTTCACTGAAAGGATTTGTGGCCCCAATGCGCTGGTAACGACTGACGGGTACGTTATCGAGAAACAAAAAAAGCGCCTCGAAAGGCGCTTAAATACAGCTTTACCAACGGGATTCGGAAGCTATCGGAGGCGAAGATTGTTCGGGTGAAGCGGTTATTCAGTTTTGGATTCTTTCTTTATTTGCATATTGCTCTGATCCGGGCGCGGATTCTTAGCTTCTAGTCCGTCTATTTTTTCTTCACCAGACTCGGTTTCGTGAATCCGTTTTTGTTCTGCACGAAACTTTTCGTTAAATTTCATTGAACGATCGTAGCCGTCTCCTGCATAGGATAATGCGGAGCCGAAGATTACCGATCCAACAATAATAGCTTTCAACAGATTCATATGGGCAGCCCTCGCTAAATTCAAAGTGGCTTGTTGAGCTTTCCCGGTGAGCTCTACAGGTTCTAACGAATTTTGCGCGACTGAAGATAACGGCAGTGTGAGCCAAACATTACATTATTGAAATGTAATCTTCCGCTGTGCAGCTTGAACCACGAAAGATGATGTGAAGATTACAAATCTGTCATATTCAGATCATGACAAGGGTTAGCCAGTTATCGGCGTATTGAAGGCAATGGCGCACGAACTCGGGCGATGATGGTCGGATTTCTGTCAACGGTTTGGAGGCTGTCTCCGTGTCAGACGGTACAAAGGCACTAGTATATTTATTTGTTGCTATAGACGACCGTTTGGCTTCCTGTGCTTAGTCTTTTTTTAGATTTTTAAGGGTGGTTAAAAACCAATGGGCCACGAACATAACCATAACACCGAAGCTATAGGCGATAAGCGTCTAATTGCTGCTATAGGCGTTAACGCCGCATTAACACTGGCACAAATAGTCGGTGGAATACTCTCTGGTAGCTTATCACTCATTGCTGACGCGCTACATAATTTGAGCGATGCCGCATCACTGGTTATTGCGCTGATCGCACGTAAGATCGGTCGCAGACCGCCAGATGCATTTAAAACCTTTGGCTATCGACGCAGTGAAACCATAGCGGCTTTGATCAACTTGGTCACCCTGATCATCGTCGGTCTCTATCTTATTTACGAGGCCATAGGCCGGTTGTTTTCCCCGCAGCCCATTGAAGGTTGGACAGTGGTCGTGGTCGCGGGAATAGCCTTGGTTGTAGATATCGTCACGGCCTTTCTCACCTACACAATGTCCAAGAACAGCATGAATATAAAGGCGGCATTCTTGCACAATGTGTCGGATGCGCTGGCCTCCGTCGGCGTTGTTATCGCCGGGACATTGATACTTCTGTATGGGTGGTACTGGGCGGATACTGTACTGACACTGATGATTGCTGGCTACGTGCTCTGGCAAGGCTTTAGCATGCTGCCTAAAACCATCCATCTGTTAATGGAGGGCGCGCCAGAAGGCGTTTCCGTCGCTGATATAATCAATGTCATGGAACAAGTAAACGACGTCGAGGGCGTTCACCACGTGCATGTTTGGGAAATCGCTGAGCATACAATTGCACTGGAAGCACATGTTGTCATCAAGAAGGCGAGTCTGCCTGGGATCGAACGAGTGAAGACTGATTTGAAACGTGTACTCCATGAGCAATTCAAAATCAGCCACTCGACACTCGAGATGGAGCTAGACGGCAGTGTTTGTCTCGACACCAAGCAGACCGACAATCACTGCAGCGAAGCATAAGCTTACTATTCGCTACAATTAAAACAAGGTATTAACAGAGCGAATAGCCGAATATCACTTATTGGCGCTATGCCCTCGACCTGCGACATATTTCAGGTATATAGATAAGCAGCTCGTCACGATAAAATTCAGCTAACTCAAGTGCACCTGCCGCAGGCTGACGCGATAGCAAGTCTCCTAGCCACTACCACTGACAACGCTCAGATCCAGCGGCGGACGCGGGCGCGGTAGCGAACGAATGATTCGCCGAACAGCGCCTCTAGCGCCCACTCTTCGGGTGCGATCTGGAAACGGTTCATGTAGGGGTTTGGGGAGCAATGGAACCAAAAACCAACGTAAGCTCTGAATCCCACCGTAAAGGGGCTTTCCGATCTCCAGCTCACCCGCCAGGCATTACTCTCTGATCAGTGCCTCGATGATCGGGCAGATCGTTCCGCCGTCTCCCGCATCACATTGCTGCACCAGTTCGCCTAACAGTTGCTGCATGACGACCAAGTCGGCCATCTTCTGCTCGATCAACGCGAGCTTGCGTGCAGCCCGTGCTCGCGTTTCGGCACAGGCGCACGACTCATCCAGCGTCAGCAGTCCACCGACTTCCGAGAGCGTGAAACCCAGCGCCTGAGCCCGCTTGATGAAACGCAGTCGCTTCACCATGTCCACCGGATAGCGCCGATGGCCACCCAAGGGTTTGGCTGGTTCATCCAGCAGCCCGCGTCGCTGGTAGTAGCGGATCGTCTCGACGTTCACCCCGGCGGCGTCTGCCAGCTTGCCAATGGTCAGCTCTGTGGCCATCACTTTCTCCTTGATTCCGTACTTTGGTACGGAGTTTAGAATAGCACCTAGGCAATCAGGCTCAGGAGATGGGAATGGGGATGCAACTCACCGGGAAAGGCTCGCTGGTCGCGAGTTCGCTGACCGCCATCGGTGCGTCGGTGTGCTGTGTCGGGCCACTGGTGCTGTTGGCACTCGGTGTCGGCGGTACGTGGGTGGGCGCTCTGACCATGATGGAGCCACTACGCCCCCTCTTCATCGGGTTGACTCTACTGTTCCTGGGATTGGCATTCCGCAAGCTCTACCTGGTGCCACAGGTTTGTACGCCAGGTACACCCTGCGCCGATCCGCGCACGCTCGTGCGACAGCGACTCGTGTTCTGGATCGTCAGCGTGCTGCTGCTCGGCCTATTGGCCGTGCCGTGGCTCGCCCCGCTGTTCTACTGAAGGAGATTAACCATGCGCAAACTGCTGATCGCCGTGCTTTTCGCCTTGCCCTTCGTGGCGCTGGCGGCTCCCCCGAAAACCGTCACGCTCGACGTGCAGAACATGACGTGCGGACTCTGTCCGATCACGGTCAAGAAGTCGCTGGAGAAGGTGTCCGGCGTGAGTGACGTCCAGGTCAATTTCGACCAGAAGACGGCGACCGTCACCTACGATCCCGATAAGGCCCAGCCCGAGGCACTGACTGAGGCGACCGCGAACGCGGGATACCCCTCCACAGTGCAGAAGTGAGGTCACGATGAGCGCCATTGTCCTTGAGTCCGTGCTGACTTGCCCGCGCTGCGGCTTCGCCAAGCCGGAAACCATGCCCACGGACGCCTGCCAGTTCTATTACGAGTGCAGCAACTGCAAGGCGCTGCTGCGCCCCAACCCAGGGGATTGCTGCGTTTTCTGTTCGTTCGGCTCGGTGAAGTGCCCGCCGATCCAGCAGCAGCTTGGGTGTTGCTCATAGCGTTTAGGGGGATCACAGGTCGTCGTCTGGATTACGCAGTGGCCGCAGCTCGCCGCGCGCAACTTCTTCCGGTACCGCAAAGGAATACCGCCCGAGCATGTTGATGTGCTCGTAGATCAGCGGCGATAGCCGGGCCAAATCCTCTTCCAGCACTGGATAGCCGTGCTGCTTGAGCCGTTCCACGGCCGCCGTCATGTAGAGGGTGTTCCACAGCACGATGATGTTCACCACCAGGCCCAGAGCACCGAGCTGGTCTTCCTGGCCTTCGCGGTAGCGCTGGCGGAGCTCGCCGCGTTTGCCGTGGAACACGGCGCGGGCCAGGCTGTGCCGGCCTTCGCCTCGGTTCAACTGGGTCAGGGTGGCGCGGCGCTTGGACTCGTCGTCGATATAGGTCAACGTGTGCAGAGTCTTTTCGATCCGCCCGAATTCGGCCAGCGCCTGGGCCAGCCGGGTGGGTCTATCTCCCGTTTGCAGCGTGCGCATGATGCCAGTCGCCGGCACCCGGCCGAGTTTGAGCGAGCCGGCCAGGCGCAGCAGGTCGTCCCAGTGCTCGGCGATCAGGTCGAGTTTGACCGACTGGCGGGCCAGCCCGTTGAGCTTGCCGTAGTCCGCGTCCGGGCGCGTGCGCCAGAAGCGGGTACCGCCGACATCGGCCAGCCGCGGACTGAAGTGGTAGCCAAGTAGGCGGAAGAGCCCGAACACCACATCGCTGTAGGCCCCGGTGTCGGTCATGATTTGCGTCGGCTGCAACTCGGTCTGCTGTTCCAGCACGACCGCCAGCAACACCAGGCTGTCGCGCAGCGTGCCGGGCACGGTGATGGCGTTGAGGCCGGAGAATTGGTCGGAAATCAGGTTGTACCAGGTGACACCCCGGCCGGTGCCGAAATACTTCGGATTGGGGCCGGCATGCACGGTGCGCACCGGTACGACGAAGCGCATGCCATCGGCGGAGGCGACCTCGCCGCCACCCCAGACTTGGGCCAGTTCCAGTTGGCTTTGCGCTCCGACCAGGATGGCGCTAGCCGCTGACAGGGTGTCGTCGCGGATATAATTCTGGCTGACCCAGGACAGCCGGTCACGGCGCAGCGCCGGGTTGTCGGTGCGGATCAAGGGCTCCAGGCCGGTGTTGCAGGCCCCGCCCAACAGCACCGCGCAGAGGCTGGTGACCAGGTTGTCGGCGCGTGCATTGCGTTCGGAGACATGGGTGAAGGCCTCGGAAAAGCCAGTGCGGGCGGCGATTTCCAAGAGGATTTCCGGCAGATCGACACGCGGCATCAGGTCAGACACGGCCGCCCGCAGTTGCAGCAACGAGCAGGGCTCGTCCAGCTTGTCCAGCGCCCCGAGCGACAGTTCGGTCTTGCCCTCGGTGTTCTCGCTCAGTTGAATCGCCGGGTTGTCGGGCAGGCGCGCGGCTACTGCCAGCCAGGTTGCATCCAGCTCGACGGACAAGGCGTCCAGGGTGGTTTTGGCGTCGATGGTCAGGCCCAGTGACCGGCAGATGATCGGTCGCGCCGCCAGCCATTCGGCACCGTCGAGCAGGCCAAGGCGCGGGTCGGCATAGCGCCAACTGGGCGAGACGAAGACATCGCGGCGGCGCAGGGCCGTGCGCAGCGCATCGAGCGTGCAGAACACATAGGCACCCATGTCGAGGGAGCCATCTTCGCGGGTGATGTGCTTCTGCCAAGCCTTGGCCACGATCTCCTGCGGCGCGTCATCCTCTGGCTTCCGGCGCGGCAGGTTCAGTTGCAGCCACTCCAGACTAGCCGCCACGCCCTTGCCGGCCGGGCTGAAGCCGAAGCGGATGTGCTTGAGCAGGTCGGGCAGGAAGCGGCGCACGCTGCGGTAGCGCGCTTCCAATGCAAGAAAATAGACGTCATCTACCGGGCGGATCAGCGCGTTGACCTCTTCCAGGGCCTTTTCCAGGGTGGTCCTCGGCAGGTCGTTGAACAGCCGGGCGCGCACGTTGTCATCGCTGATCGAGCTGTCCAGCACGACCTTGCACGCGGCGGCGAGCGTCGCGGCCGACCGATCCAGGTCTTTCAGGCTGCGCATGCGGGCTTTCTTGTCGGCCTTCTCCGCGTTGCTGAACAGGTCGCGCAGCAAGGCCTCCAGGACTTCCAGTGCGTCGTCGTGCGCAGTCGCCTCCAGGCAGAGTGCGAAGGCCACCAGTGTCGCCATCCGCCGCGACGCCGGCAGCCGATTAATCGCGGTGACCTTGGCCGTGTTGGCGAAGCGGGCCAGGGCGGCGATACGGCTGGGAGGGATGTGCGCCGCCGCCGGCAAGGTGATGCCGATGCCGCGCACGTCATCGAGCCGGCGCAGTGCCCGAATCAACGCGGGGCCACTGACCATGACCGGGCCGGAGCGCAATTGATCCAGCCGGGAGCTGCGGTTGCCTTCGGCCACCGTCAGCAAGTCTTGCAGTTGCAATCGCTGTTCCTCAGTCACGCTGCGGCCCAGCGTAAACCAGAGGCGTTCTTCGACCCGACTGCGCAACTGGGCGATAAAGCGCTCTAGTTGAGACACACCAGGCAGGAGGACTTTCTGTGTGAACAGCCACGAGGTGGCTCGCTCAAACAGCACTCCCGGCCGGTCGGTGCCCGTCCAGCAGAGGGCATACAGCCAGCGGCTCAAGCGAAAGCCGATGCCCGGATCGGTGAAATGACGATAGCCAAAGCGGTTCTGAATATCGGTGGCATGTATCCAGCGGCGATGATCGCTATAGCGCTGGAGGCAGTCGGGGTCTGGAATCGCCAGTTGTCGGCAAAGCACCTGCAGGACTTCCACCGGCACGGCGGCGGGCTTGTCCGGCAGAACGCCAACGAAGCGGACGGTGGTCAGCAGAACGGCATAACCCAGACGGTTATGGTTACCCCGCAGCACCTGGATGGCTTCACGGTCTTCATCGCTCAGGTGGAAGTAACGTTCCAGCTCTTCACGGCTGGGCGAATCAACATAGCGGCCAAAACCGTCGCGTTGCTCTTGAGTCAGAAAACCGACCGGCATTGATCACAGCACCTCGACGCAGAACACGGCGGGCGTGACGATCCGCGTGCGTTCGATGTGCCCGCGTTGCAGCAGGCCGGCGCGGCGATCACCGGTTACCAGGTAGTCCGCATCGCCCGCCAAGGCCATGGCCAGCAAAAACGAGTCATCCGGATCATCGGCTTCGACCTCGATGGTCAGGCGCTCCAGTACCACAGCCCGTTGCAGGTTATTGATCATGGCGCCCACCTTGGCGGGCTGTAGGATGGCCTGAAGCTTGGGATAGCGGCTGGCTCGACGAATTTCATCGAGTTGCATCCGCGAGGTCACCACCTCGAAACGCGCCGCCCGCCAGGCACGGTAGATCGCATCGGGCGCGCCATGTGGCGAGATCAGGGCGCTGAACAGGATGTTGGTATCCAACACGACCCGCATCAGCGCTTACGTGCCCAGTCGAGCGCTTCGTCAACCGCGTTGGTCAATTCTGCCTCACTCAGATGGGCGTTAGCGGCCTTGGCCTGCTCAGCGCTCAGCTCCAGGATGTGTGCCCGTACCGCTTCTTCGATGAAGCGCGACAGGTCGCCCTTACGGCCGCCGCCCTGGCTGGCCAGAAACATCCGAAGCGACTGGTCGGTGTCGGCCGAGACGGCGACATTCCAGCGAATGGTATTCATAGCGTTCTCCGCTAATAGGTGTTTGTGTGTTTATACGCCAATCACAAAGGGCGATGCAATGGTTCGACAAAACGAACAGATACCTGAGCGTTGACGACGTAAAGGTGGAAACCGCTATCAAAACCAGAGCTAGATACAAACGCTCTATAGCCTAAGGAATTCATGATTGTCCGCTGAAATGACCACATCACCTCAGCCGTCAGCGACCTCAGTCCTACGATCCAAGTCTCGCTGATCATTAAGAGCCACGGCGTCCGCACGCATTCGAGCAGGCACTGTATCTCTCACCTTTGAAAAGTCAGCATCGCTTGCAGGCTTAACCTTAACCGCTTCTGCACGTCCAAATCTTTTATCGCCATAGCGGCTAATCGAATCGGTAGCCTGGTGCCCCATGACGTATGCCATTTCTATTGCGGACATGCCTGAGGCTTTCAGATTTGAGCCGAACTGGTGACGAAGTGTGTACATACTCGGCACCTTCCTCCTACCGAATAGCTCAGTAGCGACTTGGTGAAGCGCAACGCGTATTGAATCCATACTGCGCGGCTGACATTTAAAAGCAGCGAGAGCGTTTCTCAAGATATTGCAGACGTCTCCATCAGCCTCAAGCGTTCGGCTAGCGCCGCGTAAACCGTTGTGGCTAAGCTTTGCACCGGATATATGGATGCGCCGGCCATCGATAGAAATTCCGTTAAGCTCGCATGGTCGCGCTCCGGTAAGAGATATCACCATTAAAGCTCCCGCTTCGACAGGCATATCTCGTTCAGCCAGACACCGTAGCCACGCTTCGAAATCAGCGGTAGAAAGCTTCTGCGGACGTCGCTGCTTTTTCTTTCGCGGCAGATTTAACACAGTGACCGGATTGAGCGTACGATTGATTTCTTGGGCAGCCCAGAAATTTCCTCGATGCTTTTGATCAAACGCCAAAGCGTTACGTAGGCGCCGATAATAATCCGGGCGGTAATCAGGGGCCGCCCGTAGTAAAGCACCAATAATATTGAGCTCATCAAGCTCAACGCCCTGCATCCGAGTCGCATAAAAATTACTGGCCAAACTAATATAGGCGCTTTGAGTCTCTGCATTCATATTATTCTTCTAATTATTATTTGCGTGACACATGCCACACAATCAATTATTGCAAATACGAAAACAAAAAAACAACAACCAGAGCATTATTTTTTATATAACCCCAAAAGCCAAACATTGCAAAGGTGCAAAAATTCTATCCTTTCTATATCGCATTCCGGACTTTGGTTCGTTGGCCAAGGACGCACCACGTTACCTGACCCCACAAGACGACCCGCCGGGAGCAGCACATAGACCGACTGAACAGCGCTGGGTATGAACAGGTGCTTCCACTCTTTCAGCCGATTCACATTTTAAAATGCGAGAACCAAGTAGAGTAATTTTAAATTGCGCTCACAGCCTGGGGCGGCGACGGACTGGCGCAATCGCTTACCGAGACACCACTGCCCACGACATACTGCTTATGCCACTTTTAAATTATGGGTTTTGGGCCGGACACTCACTAGATAGCCAGCCGAACGGCCTCCGGGGCGTCAACCATGGGCTGTATAAAAATACAGTATAGCCTATTGCCTTTTTTAAGCGGAGCAACTTAGAATAATGAACAGAACAACAACCTGAGGAAAAAACATGTCTATCCTAATTCTTAACCGCGAGCGCGACGAAGTCGGCGGTCAATACCTAGTAGCAAGCATTCACGGTGTGGAACACTGCGTATCACTTGATGATGACTATCCGGAGCAAATCCCAGATTCAGATGATATAGTCCACCGCATTAATGCAGATGACTTCAATGAGCTTTCAGAGAAGGTACGCTCCTACGTGCGCAAGCACAGCATCGCCCCCATTCACTCACTCGATGACGTTAGGCTGCTTGCGATGCAGCTCGGCGATATGAAAGCAAAGACCTACGAAATCGACGAAGAAGGTCTTGGCCTCACGCTCCGCGACTGTAACATAGATAAAGGTGTACGCACCCTAGTTCGTAAATTTAATAGCACATATCAGGCATATCGCTGGCTGACCGAGCAACTGGATATTTTGGATTTCAATGCGCCACGGTAAGCGTGCAAGCGCTAATGTCCCGCCATTGCATTCCTAATCAAAAGCCGCATGCAACCGAGGCGCGCTATAGATAAAGACGCTTATTGACTAAATTGGCTTCAATGCGACTCGGTTAGACGTTGGCTTTATTGTAGCTCGCCTGATTAACTTGAAGGCTGCTCACTTCAAACCTTTACTGTCTCGGTAGCCTTTCATTTACTAATGCCCGGCAACCGACGCACGCTTAAAGATTGCACCAACAAAAGCGCATGGATTATGGTTCATCTACAGCAGACGAACCGGCAGGCGCAGGGTTGGGCTTCAGCCTCAGACCATTTAGCCAAAACCACCCTAGATCATTGATCGCATCCGCATCGCCCAACAGAGCCTGTTCACGCAGCTCCACATAGCGATTTCGAATTATGATCGGATCAACCAATCCAAGAAGCGGATTTGCTTCCCTGATCTCGTGATAGTTGACACCCCGCGCCTGCCCGCTCAGCTCCATCACTCTCAGCGATGGCATACCGATTCCAGCATAAAGGCGTTGCAACTCGTCAGGCTCAACCATCTCGACGCAGTCAGCCCGGGGAAGAAGGTTGTCCATAAGATTGAAGATGTCTGCAGAGTTGCTCATGCTGCTGCCCATCGATGATCGTGTCTGACCATTTTCAGCGGCCATGCGACAACCTGTGTAGCACACAAACAAGGACGTAACTGTGGAACAGCTGCTTCGCCATGAACTCATTCTTGGCCTTCTCCCGAACAAGGAAAGCGCTCTCGATAGCAATGCCATTCACCAACGAGTAGCCAACCAGGGTGTCCAGGTTGATAAGCGCACCATTCAGCGTGACCTAAGCGAGCTAGAACAGAAATTCCCCCATGTGCATAGCAGGCCAAAGGGAAAAGCCAAGTTGTGGTGGGCAGAAAAGTCGCTGTCGCGACTGAGCATGCTGCCAACAGATGCAATGAACCTCGTCATGATCATGGATCACGCGGCTAGATTCGGAATGGCGGCACAGGTTGAGAATCTGGCGCCCCTTCGGAACTACGCAACATCACTGTTGAAAGGAAACCGGCCCAGCCAGGACTGTTCAGGCAAGATCATCAGCAATACCCGCTTCGTTGTTCTGGAACCAGGCCAAGTGAAGCCGGAGGTCCTAGAGGCTGTCCAACAGGCACTTCTGGATGATGCCTCTATCGAAGCGCTCTACCTGAAGCGCGGTGCCCGTGAGCCACGAACACTACATATCAAGCCACTAGGTCTTTCCTATCAAGATTCCAATATCTACCTCGTATGTGTTTTCAAAGGCTTGCCCGAAGGCAAACTGGCCTCCCTTCCCCTGCATCGCTTTCAATCTGCCAAGGCTACATGGGAAGACCTAAGAACTCCTGACGGTTTTGAGATGAACTCGTTCGAGGTCAAGCGCAGCCTGATATCCCAGAAATCTGAGCACCCAACTCAACTGAAGCTCCGCATTTCTCAGACGCTCTACGAACGCCTGGACGAGAACGCGCTCACTGCCGATCAACAGCTACAGCCCACCGCTGATGGCTGGTGGTTGATGACAGGCAGTCTGCCTCTTAGCCAAGGTCTCGAGCTATGGCTTTTGAGCCAAGGGGAGGAGCTGGAGGTTCTAGAGCCGGCTGAACTGAGGCAGCAAATCGCCTCGTCGGCACGTCGGATGGCCAGACTGTACGGTTGAATGCGACACAGGCTGTCGCATGCTGGGAGCATTCTGTCTCCGATTACCTGACCATGGAGACTCAGCTATGAAGACCTATTCCGCTTTCCTTCAGCGCGTAATCCCTAATGCGGGACCTCGCGCCAATTTCAAGACCACAGTGCAGGCCGTGAGTTCCGAAATGGCTCGCATCACAGCCGAAGCCCAATACCCGGGCTACAAATGCGCCAACGCCCCCGTGCCGGTACGCTGAAGTGTCCAAGCCACACTTCGGCAAATTGGGGCCTGGAGACCATCTTTATTACCAGTACCATTTGGTAAAGACGACCCCAACGATCAACATCATCCCAATCTCAGCCTACGACTACACCGAGCACTCAGTTAGCTGAACCGAGCAAAACAAGCCGAAGACACTAAATGACCGTTTCTTTTTTCTGTGGATCGCATTCAACGCTGCCTACGCCACCGATATCGTCGAGCAGCAGCGATTATCCGAGCGGGAAACCTTCAAAGCCTTTCTCGAAAAACCGTGTTCCTTGGTAGCAACAAAAACATCTAGACTTCGCCTGGTCGGAGTTTCCCGGCAGCACTCGCGTACTACTGGACAACCCGTACACCCTGCGCAACCCAGCTCATTCATGGTGGAGCAACCTGGAATGGCAGAGTGAGTAGGGATTAGCTACGAGACTGCTGCTACCTGCTAGGAAAACTGATGCCCTTGATCATCTAGATCACGCTGGACAGCCCGGACACCTTATGGGGCGATGCCAAATACCCAGTGGCTGGCTGAGGATGGACACAGGTTCATGTGATTGAGATGAACATCAATATGAGTGCAGCATGGGCACGGCTGCCAAAGGCTCGCATGCTGGCTCGTCGACTTACCTCTTGATTTTGTCTACCCCCTCTTAAGCAGGCGTCCACTGATGCAGCAAACCGGTTCCTACAGGTTGGACTTGCCTGGGAGCTGGCTTGTCGGAGCGACGAACCGCAACGATTGTGTCTATTCAGGCCCTAGCGGCGGTATTCGCCATCCACCAGCCGCGATACCCCCAGCGGGTTGGCCTCCTGCAGCGCCGCCGGCCCTCAGGTCAACTTCACCATCACCGTCCAGGCCGTAAGCTCTGACATGGCAAAGGTCACGGCCCAGGCCAGTAACCCGGCTACAAATGCCTGAATTCGCCCACTCAGATGCGTTGAGCCAGCGCCTCATGCAGTTGCAACGCCAAGCCGCTGGTGCGCTGCACGTTGCGGCCCACCGCGCCTTCGAACACACCCGGGTGAGTCTCGGCCAGGCTGAACCATTCCCTGGCGCGGGTGATGGCGGTGTACAGCAGCTCCTTAGTCAACACCGGGTTCAGCGCATCAGGCAACACCAGCACGGTGTGGTTGAACTCCGAGCCCTGGGACTTGTGCACCGTCATGGCGAACACCGTCTCCACCTCCACCAACCGGCTCGGCATCACGAAGCGCACGCCGCCACTGCCGTCGTTGCGCGGGAAGGCCACGCGCAGGGCCAGCGCACCGTCCGGCCCCGGCACCCATAGCGCGATGCCAATATCGCCGTTCATCAGGTTCAAGCTGTAGTCATTGCGCGTCACCAGCACCGGACGCCCTTCGTACCAGCCGTGGTCGCTGTCCAGCAAGCCGCGGCGACGCAATTGCGTAGCCACACGCTGGTTAAGCCCTTCGACGCCCCAAGGCCCCCGGCGCAATGCGCAGAGCAGGCGGAACTGGTCGAATGCAGACAACACCTTGCCTGCCCAACCGGCCCATAGCTCGCTGCCCACTGTGTATCAGCCACAGGGCGCAAGTCGCGCAGTTGCACCAGGTAATGCCGGTAGCCGGGCGCATTGCGGTTGCCATCGATGGCCAGGTCGCTAAGCGCCGCATCCTGCTCGCCACGCACCAGCAGGTTGAAAAGTTGCTCCGAGGGCTGTTCGAGCGCACGCCGTGCTTCGCCCGCCTGCTTGTTGTTGATCAGCTTGGCCAGGCGCCCGATACCCTTCTGCGGGTCGAAACGCCAAGAGCGGCGCAACATCACGGTCTGCTGCGCCAGCGGGGCACCCGCGCCTTCGGCCATCTGCAACTCAGGGTCAACCAGCGCCTCACCGCTGTGGGTGCTCAGCCACTGGGCGGTTTGCGCGTTGTAGTCGCCTTTTTCAGCCTCGCGGCACAAGTCGCCCATCACCGAACCGGCTTCCACCGAGGCCAACTGGTCCTTGTCGCCTAGCAGAATCAAGCGCGCTGCCTGGGGCAAGGCATCCAGCACGCAGGCCATCATTTCCAGGTCGATCATCGAGGCTTCATCGACCACCAGTACATCCAGCTCCAGCGGTTTATCGCGCTGGTGAATGAAGTTGCGCGAGTTCGGTCGGCTGCCCAGCAAGCGGTGCAAGGTGGACACATCCGTCGGGATCTCGGCGCGCACCGCATCACTCACCGGCAACACCCGAACCTCCTTGCCAATGGACTCGGACAACCGCGCCGCCGCCTTGCCGGTCGGCGCCGCCAGGCGGATGCGCAGCGGCTTGCCGCTCTCGACCGCCGGGGTTTGCAGCAACCCCAGCAGGCGCACCACCGAGGTGGTCTTGCCGGTGCCCGGGCCGCCAGTGATGACGCTGAAGTTGCCACGGGCCGCCAGCGCGCAGGCAATTTTCTGCCAATTGCTGCCTTGCGCGCGCTCGGCTTCGGAACGGGCGGGAAACAGTTCATCGAGACGGCTAGCGAAGTTATCTGGTGTGACCGGCGCCACGCTCAAGCGTGCGCTTAAGGCTTGGGCGATGCTGCACTCGTAGTTCCAGTAGCGGCGCAAGTAAAGGCGCAGCCCCACCAGCACCAAGGGCCGCTCGGGGGCGTCCTGGCGGGCGTCACGGTCCTCGACCAGGGTGCTGGCGGCCAGAGCCTGGCGCCACTGCGTAGCGTCCAGGCCCTGCAACCATTGCGACGGCAGCGTACTGCCCTCCTCGCCTTCTGGTGGCAACGACAGCACGAAATCCGGCGCTGCCAGGGTGGCGGTAAGGTCCAGGCAGGCATGGCCACGGCCCAGTTGGTGGCTGGTCATCGCGGCGGCCAGCAGCACGCTGGCCTGGGCCTGAGGGTCTTGTTCAAGAATGAATTTCGCCAAGGCACGATCCAGCGCGCGCAACCAGCCACGCGCCACCCAGGTATCGACTTGCTGCAAGAGCTCGCTGCTGCTGGCGGCGCCAATGAACACCGCCACCTGCTCGGTATCGCCCTGGCTGCTGCTCAGTTGCTTGAGGGTCTGGCTCATGCGCTGGCCTCCTCGAACTGGCCCATGAAGAGTTGGTCAAGCTGCTCGATCAGTTGCTGCGGTGGCCGCTCGAAGTGCAGGCCATGGGTGGGCGCCTGGTGCCCACGAATGAACAGGTACAGCGCCCCGCCCATGTGCTGCTCGTAGTCGTAGCCGGGCAGGCGCAGCTTGAGCTGGCGATGCAGGGCCAACAGGTACA
The DNA here is from genome assembly GCF_051948915.1 of Stutzerimonas sp. Brlt_14. Lineage (NCBI taxonomy): Bacteria > Pseudomonadati > Pseudomonadota > Gammaproteobacteria > Pseudomonadales > Pseudomonadaceae > Stutzerimonas > Stutzerimonas sp. Brlt_14. Next base: position 433,460 of record NZ_JAYJLM010000004.1, on the reverse strand, counting down.
GGCACAGCTGCAGATCGTAGCGTTTGTCCAGCATGGTTTCGGCCATGGCCTCAGCGACATAGGCGCTATCGGTGCTGCCCAGCCAGTTGGATTTGTAGTCCGCCACGTAGTAGCGGCCCTCGTGCTCGAAGGTCAGGTCGATGAAGCCTTTGAACATGCCGTTCAACTGGTTGGGCGCTAGTATCAGTCGCGGCGTACCGCCGAGGGTGTGTTCGCGTACCAAGGCATCGAGGCGTTCGACGTTCACGTTGCGGCTGGAGAACCAGAACTCCATCTCGACCTGATAGGTGCTCAACCCGGCTAGCGTGCACTGGGTGCCGTTGAAGCGCAGTGGGGCCTTGAGATAATGGCTCAACCAAGCCGACAGCGGGTCGATCCAGCGCTCCCAGCCGCGCAGGTTGCAGCGCCGGGCCACGGCGTCGTGCAGGGCTTGCTCGTCGCTGGCAGCGTTGCCGAAGCCCTCATCGCCGGCCCACTCGAACAGCCCGTGCAGGAAAGTGCCCGGCCCCGCCCCTCGGGGGAAGGCGTGAATACCAACGCCGGCAGGCGGGTTCTGCTCGTCGTCCTGCTCTTGCAGGTTGGCTTCCAGCGCGGTGGCAGGCTCAGGGGCAACCGGCGACTCGGCGCCCATCCGCGCACGGTCGTCGGCGATGGCCAAGGCAGAGTAGCTGGCGATCCACCAGTTGGTCGCCAGCGCATGCAGCGGGCGCAAGGCCTCGCTTACCGTCGGGCGCGCAGGTGCCACATGGACACCCTCGGTTTGCGCAGGGGCCTTGCACACCGCGATGTCGTCGCAGCCCTTCGCGAAGGCGTCCACCACTTCAGCCAACCAATCAGGGGCAACCGTGCCTTCGCCTGCCAGCAAGTAGCCCAAGCCCGACTTGTGCAGGTCTATCGACGAGCCTCCGGTCTTGAACCCCTGGGGCGCCACGCAGATCCAGGTGGCGTAGCGGGCGCGGGTCAGGGCGACATACAGCAGGCGCATTTCCTCGCCCATGCGCTCATCGTCAGCGCGTTTCTGCGCAGGCTTTGCCGGGTCGCCCTTGGCCAGTTCAAGCACCAGGCTGTAATGCTCATCCTGTCGTTCATGGAACATCGGCGGCGCCTTGCTACGGCCATCCACCGCCCTGGCGCTGCACGCGAACGGCAACATCACCAAGGGGTACTCCAGGCCCTTGGACTTGTGCACGGTCACCACTTTGATCAGGTCCGAGTCGCTTTCCAGGCGCAGAATTTCTTCCTCGCTCTGCTCCTTGATCTGCTCGGCCAGATGGCGAATCAGCGCGTGCTCGCCATCGAGTTCGGCGGCGCTGCGCTGCAGCCATTCGGCCAGGTGCAGCAGGTTTGTCAGGCGGCGCTCGCCCTGTTCTTCAGCCAGCAAACGGGCCGGCACCTTGAAGGTTGCAAGCAGCCTGCGCAGCATGGGCAGCACGCCTTGTTGCTGCCACAGCACGCGGAAGTCGCGGAACCACTGCACATGCGCTTCCCAGCACAGCTCGTTCTGGTTCAACTGCTCCAGGTCCTGCCAGGAAATGCCCACGCTGCGGGTGGCCAATGCCGCACGCAGCAAGCGATCGCTGGTGGGCTGGGCGCAGGCCCGCAGGATGCACAGCAGGTCGGTGGCTTCTTCGCTTTCGAATACTGAGTCGCGGTCAGACAGATAAACGCTGGCCAGTTTGCGACGCGCAAGAGCCTTGCGAATAGCTTCGGCTTCCTTGCGGCTGCGTACCAGAATGGCGATATCGGCAGGCTTGAGTGCAGTGAGTTGGCCATCGCTGTTGCGCAGGCCCGAGGGTTTTTCTGCACTGCGGTCGAGCCAGGCCTGAATCGCCGAGGCGCATACCTCGGAGGCCTCGCGCAGGTAAGTGGCGTTGTTGATTACTCCGTTGGTTTGCAGCTGCCAGAGGGTCAGGGCCTTCTGCTTTTCACCCTCGATCTCCAACGTATCGCTGCGGCCTTTGGCATCAACACCTTCGAACGGCACCGGGTTCTCCTTCCCCTCCTCGGCAAACCGGAACGCTGCTCGGGGGTGGGCTTCGGCGAACTTGAAACAATGGTTGGCGGCATCGACCATCGCTTGGGTGGAGCGGTAGTTGGTGCCCAGGGTGTAATGCCGGCCCTTGGTAGCCTCACGCGCTTTGAGGTAGGTGTAGATGTCGGCGCCACGGAACGAATAGATTGCCTGTTTCGGGTCGCCGATCATGAACAGGCCGCAGTCGGGCAGGTTTTCTCCAATGCAGTAGATTTTGCCGAAGATGCCGTACTGAACCGGGTCGGTGTCCTGGAACTCGTCGATCAGGGCCACCGGGTACTGCTGGCGAATGGTCTGCGCCAGGCGCGGGCCAGACGGGCCTTCCAGGGCACGGCCAAGGCGGTTGAGCAAGTCGTCGAAACCGATCTGCGCCCGGCGCAGCTTTTCTTCCTCGAAGGCGCCCTGCACTTCACGCAGAGCATGCAGCAGCAACTGCGCGCGGATGTCCTGCTTCGACTCCTCATGGTCGACCCAAGCATCGATGGCTCGAAACGCTGGGTGCGTACCGATGGCACCGCCTTTGTTCAGCTTGAAGCGGGCTTGCCCGCATTTGCGAACGTGGCTACTGGCTTCGCCTCCCTGGCTCCAGGCGGCGATATCGCCAAGCATTTGATCAAAAGTTTCGGGGGTTTTGGTGGGGTAGGACTTGCCGTTCAGTGCGCTGCGCGCGCTGTGCAGCAACGCCTCCAGAGCCACGATGTCGTTGGCCCAGGCCGCCCTTGCCTGCGCTTCGAGCGCGACGCACTGCGCAGCCCAGTCAGCAGGCCCCTGAAGCAAAGCATCCAGGCGCGCGGGCGCTGTGATCGACATCCCTGCCTGCTGAAACTCGGCATCGCTACGCGACAGCAGCGGCGTCAGCGCTTCGCGTAGCTCGGTGGGGCTTTTGAAGCTATCCGTCACCACCCTGGCAACCTCAGGCGGCAGGCCATAGAACTGCTGGCGCCAGTAGTCCCTGACCACTTCATCGAGCAACTCGCGCTGGTCGGTTTCCAGTGTCTGGGTAAACAGGCTGCCGCTGTCGAAGGCGTGCTCGCGCAGCATCCGGTAGCACCAGCCATGAATGGTCGAAACCGCGGCTTCGTCCATCCACTCGCTGGCCAACTGCAACCGACGAGCACAGGCCGGCCACTGATCGGCGGGGTAACCGTTGCGCAGTTTCACCAGCAGCGGGTCGTGACGCTCATCAGGTGCCTGAAAGCACTGGGCAGCCTCGTTCAACCGTGCGCGAATGCGGTCGCGCAGCTCTTGGGTGGCGGCGTCGGTGAAGGTCACCACCAGAATTTGCGGCGGCGTCAGCGCTTGCTTGAACGCAGCATCGCCTCCATGGCCCAGTACCAGCCGCACGTACAGCAAGGCGATGGTGAAGGTTTTGCCGGTGCCGGCACTCGCTTCGATCAAGCGGCTGCCATGCAGTGGGAAATCGAGGGGGTTGAGGTTAACCGCTGTCATTGGTCGCTTCCTGCGTCGGTCGAGGTGAAGTGGCCGAACAAGCCGCCATACAGGCGCTGGGCCCAGGCCACGAACTGGCCGCTCGCGCACAGTTGGTCGAAGTCCTCGTAGGCACGCCGTTGGGCGAACGAGCGCTCCACTTCACCCTTTTTCATGTAGCCGCCTTCATAGATATCGCGCGCTTTGTCGTAGGCCGAATCGCTGCTTTCCCCACCCGCTGCCAACCAGGCGAAGGCGCTTTCGCAGGCCACCGGCAGCGGCTCTTGCATGCCCGCCACCCAGGCCTGGAGCAGCGCTTGCAGCTGCTCCCGGGCCTGGGTTTCAGGCACTGGCCGGAACACCACATCGCCATTCAAACCCACCAGAATGGTCGTGCAGGCAGGCCCGTTCAACTGCAACGCCAAGTGCCGCAACCAAGGCCGCACCAGGTGCTGCCAACGCAGGCTGTCGTCGCTGCACAGCTTCTTGCTGTCCAGTTGCAGGTAGGCTCGCTCATCCAACGCGTTGCGGCGAATGCCACCCAGCCAATCCTTGAGGCCGGGACGCTCGTCAGTGGCTTCGATGGTTGCGGCGCTCTGGCCCTCTTCAAGCTCAGGCCAGGCTTGCAGTTGGGCGTGGTAGCGCGCCAGCAGGCCCGGCATCGGCTCCACCAGCGCCGAGGCGCTCAAGGTGCCGAAGCCGCCCAGTGGCAAGGCGCCCTCGCGTTGCAGGCGTTGCACTTGCAGGCCCAGTTCGGTCACGGCCTGTTCGGGATCGTAAGCCTCCTCGACCCAGCGCTTCAGCGCCTGGGTAAGCCTGTCCTGGTGCTGCCAGTTTTCCAGGCCATCGAGCTGGAAGGCTTCGTCATCGCGGTTTACCAACTCGTCGTCGTCGAATTTGACCTTCAACCGCTGGCTGAAGAAAGCGCCCACCGGGTCGCGCACGAACTCGGAAAGTTGCCGCAGGCTCAATGGCGTGTCCTGCACCAGCGCGGGCAGGCGCTCCCCTGCTGGCTGCGAGCTGTGTTCGTCATGCACCTCGCGCCACTCGCTGGAGTAGGTGAACAAGCCATCAGGCCCCGGCTCGTTGGCGAAGTAGGCGGCGCTGAAGGGTTGCAGTGGGTGCTCCTGGGTCAGCGCTGGCAGCAGTGGTTGGCCGTTTGCCGAGCGCCAACCGTTGGCCAGGTGGTCGCGCAACTGGCCGATCAGCACCGAGGGCACGCGCTCGCTGTTGTCGCGGATGTTGCGGCCCACCCAGCTCACGTACAGCTGCTTGCGGGCCGACAGCAAGGCCTCCAGCAACAGGTAGCGGTCATCTTCACGTCGCGACCGGTCGCCAGGGCGGTAGTCATTGCGCATCAGATCGAAATCGACGGGCGACTGCTGGCGCGGGTAATCGCCATCGTTCATGCCCAGCAGGCACACTACCTTGAACGGAATCGCCCGCATAGGCATCAGTGTGCAGAAGTTCACCGCGCCGGCCAGGAAGCGCTGCGACAGGCCGCCATCTTCGATACCGCTGAGCCAGGTTTCGTGCACCACACTCAGCGGCACTGGCTGCGCGAACTGCGCCACCTCGCAGGTGCGCAACCAACCTTCGAGCAGCTTGAGCAATTGACTGAGCAACAGCTCTTCGGCGTCGCTCACCGGGCGGAAGAACACTTTCAACAAGGCTTGCAGGCGCTCAGCCCATTGCACCGGCGTGGCCGGTTGCTGGAGCTCGTGAAGGGCCACGTCCAAGTGGTCGAGCAAGGTCAGCAGCGGCCCGGCCAGGGCAGCCTCCAGCCCCGCTACCTCGTCGTAGGGTTCGATGCCGTTGAGCTGAGGCGCTCGCCCAGCGGCGTAGCCAAGCAGCATGCGCCGCATGCCGAAGCGCCAGGTGTTCTGCTCGAGGCCCGCCGGCATGCCCAGGCTTTCGCGCTGCTCGGCATCGAGCCCCCAACGCACACCGGCACCGTCGATCCAGCGTTGCAGGGTGGGTACGTCGGATTCGTTGATCGCAAAACGTGCGCGCAAGGCCGGCACGTCCAGAAGGTCAAGAATGTCGCTGGCAGCGAAGCGGCTGTGGGGCAGTTTGAGCAAGTGTTCTAGGGCGATCAGCAACGGCTGGCGGCCGCGCTGGCCTTGGTCGGCCACGGTAAACGGCAAGTAGCGAGGGTCGTTCCTTGGCACCTGGCCGAACACTGCCTCGATGTGGGGGGCGTAGGCGTTGATGTCCGGCACCATCACGATCACATCCCGTGGGCTCAACTGCTTGTCGGCGCTAAAGCGGGCGAGCAGCTGGTCGTGCAACACTTCCACTTCGCGCTGCATACTGTGCACCACATGAAAACGCAGCGAGCGGTCGGCGGTAGCGTCTACCGGCCCCCAGGCTTCGCGGGTTTCCGGCAGCGGGCGTAGTTCGAGAATATCGCTTTGCAGCTGACCCAGAAGGGTTTCCGTATCCGGCTCGGTAAACAGGTCAATACGCCCGCCATTGAGGCCGTCGAGCAGGTGGCGATAACTGTCAGGCTCGTCGTGGTGGTCGAGCAGGTTGATGTAGTCTCGCCCCTGTTTGCCCCAGGCGGCGAGCAAGGGCTGGCCGTACTCGTTCGCAGCTGCGGCAACATCACGGGCAGGCTGGCGACGATAGTGGTGCGCCAGCAAGTCTTTGTCGGCGACGATATCACCCCAGTGGTGCCGGCAAGGGTTGTGCACGCACAGCAGCACTTGGCTGTAGCGGGAAAGCTCTTTCAGAGCTTCGAGCACCTGCGCAGGCATCGAGGAAATGCCGAACACCACAACCCTGCGTGGCAGCCCCTTTGGCGCCTGGGCAGCGCTGCGCAGGTGAGCGACGAAACGTTTGTGAACTCCTGCGCGGCTTTGTTCAAGCGCGCCCTCGCCAACGTCGGCCAGCACCTCGCGCCATAGCTGCGCCTGCCACAGGTTCGGCGCATCCAATGGCTGCGCAGTGCCCTTGATGTGTTGAAGTTGATCCCGCCCGGCAGCCCAGTCCTCCAGCCAATCGGCGCGGTACACCTGGTACTGGTCGAACAAGTCCGCCAACCGCTCGCACAGTTGGTGCAGCTTGCGCTGTTCATCGTCCTTTTCCAGAAAGCGCTTCAGGCTTGCGAAAACCGGGTTCGTGAACAAGTTGGGCAGCAGGCGCATCAGCCGCCAGCTCAGCGCGGCCTTGTCCAGCGGCGAGGACTGCGGCGTGGTCTGCGCCCCCAGCACCCCGCGATACACCTGCCACAGAAAGCGCGCCGGCAACTGCACATCCAGCGCCGCGGCAATGCCGCAGCCGCCGTTGTGCGGGTCTTCGGCCAGCGCCAGTTTCAGCCACTGAGCGATGCCGTTGCTCTGCACCAGCAGCACTTCGTTTTCCAGCGGGCGCAGCGGGTGGGTACGCATCCACTGCACCGCAAGGGCTCGCAGTTCTTCTAGATGATTGCCATGGATGACAACGAGACCAGGCTGAAGCTCCTGCATAGACACACATCCCTCTAGGTACGCTGGAGTGAAAGCTAATCAACACATGCGACACCCTGTGTCGCACGGGATCGATCACGGAAGAAGCAAAGTGACGTCGTTGAGCTGAGGCAGCGATTGGAGAAACGCTCCGGCAACCTCAAATGACTTCAAGCCGGTAGGTATTGGCATCATCGACCAATTCAAAGAACAGCTCACCATCCGAAGACCGAGGGCTGTCAGATGCGGAGGACCAGAACGAAGAGTGCTGCCTCGCATAGGTGCAAAGCGCGGCCACCAACGGATGGGCCTTCCACAGCTCGGTCAGCTCACGTCGATGCAGGCCCGGCATAAAGAGCGGTGCAAGCTTCTGCTTTTGATCCAACGAAAGCTCAGCCAACTCCTGCCCATGCTGACTGATCCACTTGCCAATCAAACGAATGTCGCTGTGGTAGCGCGCATCGGTCACTTGAAGCTGAGCAATACGGATTTTCTGCGGTTCTACAACAACCCGGCAGGCAACGTATTCATCGCCATCCGCCAGCGGAGCACTGGCATTCTGCAAAGCGAGCTCAGGAGTTGGGCTGGCGTAAATTGCATGCCGGCGGGACGGCATATTTTTCGGCCGAAGAGACTCCCAGAGGTTGTCGACCACGTAGGGAACATTGCTGGGTATTCGCATCGTTGAGTGACGACGAAGATCTTTTTCCGCCCTCCCCACTTGGCTGGCAGGAATCGCCCGATAAAGCTCCATGTAAATCTCCTTATGGGGAAACCCGGGGAAGCGGCAGAGGGGGGAGATCTGTATCTACGTTGTAACCGATCATGAAGAGGGCTTTCTCAAGCTCTGCAATGGAGCCAATGCTTGGGTTGTAGGCCATCACTTGCTGCAGCAACTCTCCTGCAAGCAACACCTGTCCCGCCCATAGCTGGCACTGAGCGGCATTGAGCTTGCGAAACTTGAACGCCCCCAGCGATGGATCTCTATTCGTCGTATCGCCTTGTCCGGCCCCCCACCGAAAGGATAAATCAGCAGGGACGCTAGGGACGCCAGCACGCATAAGTGAATGACGGGCGAGCAATCCAAGTGCAGCACCAACGCGACCGTCGTAGATAATGATGTGGTCAGGGTCGGCAGCCGCGTAGACCTTTGTCATAGCGGAATTCATCAGGAGTTTCTTGCCATCGAATGCAGCAAGGCCTTGTGCAGATCCAGGTTGAAGCAGTTGGACTGCCTGCATGATCGATTGGCATAGCGTTTTTTGTTGGTACTGATCCTCGACCCAAGCCAGAGATTTACGTCCCCGGACGCCCCCCCAGCGGAATATAGCCAGGCATGCATCGCGGGCAGTTGCTTGATCATGCACAGCTAGTGCTTGCCGTAAACGGGCGGCAATGCATTGGAATGAATTAGGCTTAGGGCTATCAGGCCAGGAGTAATGGAGAAAGGCCTCCTGAAGCGAATGACACCACCAATGATGAACCGCTGAGGCAATACGCCCTTTCCAAGGCTTCCAGCTCTGATGTTTGCTAATGCGAAAGCTATGCAGCAGCCCTGCCTCCGAAGCATCTCCCACTGGGAACAAACCACGCATCTCCCCCAGTGCCTCTGGCCTGCCCCATAAATCAGCCAGGTACCGTGCAAAGGCCTTTTGATTTCCAGTCAGACTCATTCCCTTCCTCTTAGTCCTAACCCCAGCACCTATTGATATCCCTGCAGGGGCATAAAGCCAGCATGCTATGAGCTTTTGCATACCTGTTGAATAGCAACATCCGATGCACGCAACTCTCTGGCCCACAAGCTTCCCTGGCTGATCGCCAGATCCCGCCAGAAACGAAACAGCAGCCCATCTGGATCCGGTGGAGACTCGAAGGTAGAAAAGTAAAATTCAGCAAGTCGCTCAGTCGCCAGCACCAGCCCCCTCATGGCCGCCGACTGCAGCCAATACAAGCCAAGTGCTGGATCATACTCAGGTGATGTCTCATCCAGAGCCAACCTGCCGAGTGAGAAGCACGCCATCAAGTCCTGCTCGGCCGCTCCACGCTTGTACCAACTGATGGCTTTGCCATGATCGACGATGACACCCTCGTCCCCACGCTCATACAAGCCCCCTAATGCTTGCGCAGCACAGGGAATCCCTGCTTCGAAAGCCTGCTCGTAATAGTCGACGGCTAAGTCCTGATTGACCGTCAACCCCTTGCCGTAAAAGGCCAGCTCGGCGAGGTTGAATAACGCCTCTGCGGAGCCCATTACCGCAGCAATCCTCAGCAGCCTCTTGGCGAGAGCTGGATTTGGCTTAAGCCGCAAACCGTTGAGCCACCACCACCCAAGATCATTGAGTGCATTCTCGTCACCAATCAGGGCCTGCTCACGCAGCTCCACATAGCGATTTCGAATTCTGATCGGATCAACCAATCCAAGAAGCGGATTGGCTGCCTTGATCTCGTGATAGGTAACACCAGCCTGCCCGCTTAGCTCCATCGCTCTCAGCGATGGCATTCCAATGCCAGCGTAAAGGCGTTGCAACTCGTCAGGCCCAGCTAGCTCGACGTCTTCAGCCCGCGGAAGAAGGTTATCCATGAGATTGAAGACTTCCGCAGATTTGCTCATGCTGCTGCCTCATCGATGATTGTGCCTGACCATTTTCAACAGCCATGCGACAGCCTGTGTCGCACACAAGCAGGGACGGAAGTGTGGAACAGCTACTCCGCCATGAGCTCATCCTTGGCCTTCTCCCGAGCAAGGACAGCGCTCTCGATAGCAACGCCATTCACCAACGAGTAGCCAATCAGGGCATCCAGGTTGATAAACGCACCATTCAACGTGACCTCAGCGAACTCGAACAGAAATTCCCCCATGTGCACAGTAGGCCCAAGGGCAAAGCAAAACTGTGGTGGGCAGAGAAATCGCTATCGCGACTGAGCATGCTGCCAACAGATGCAATGAACCTCGTCATGATCATGGAGCACGCTGCTAGATTCGGAATGGCGGCGCAGGTAGCAAATCTGGCGCCCCTTCGGGATTACGCAACATCACTGTTGAAAGGAAACCGTCCTAGCCAAGACTGCTCAGGCAAGGTCATCAGCAACACCCGCTTCGTTGTCCTGGAACCAGGCCAGGTGAAGCCAGAGGTACTGGAGGTTGTCCAACAAGCACTTCTGGATGATGCATCTATCGAAGCGTTCTACCTCAAGCGCGGCGCCAGTGAGCCACGAACCCTACATATCAAGCCACTGGGACTTTCCTACCAAGACTCCAATATCTACCTCGTATGTGTTTTCAAAGGCTTGCCCGAAGGCAAACTGGCATCCCTTCCCCTGCATCGTTTTCAGTCTGCCAAGGCTACATGGGAAGACCTAAGAACTCCTGACGCTTTTGAGATGAACTCGTTCGAGGTCAAGCGCAGCCTGATATCCCAGAAATCTGAGTACCCAACTCAACTGAAGCTGCGCATTTCTCAGACGCTCTATGAACGCCTAGACGAGAACGCGCTCACTGCCGATCAACAGCTACAGCCCACCGCTGATGGCTGGTGGCTGATGATGGGCAGCCTGCCTCTTAGCCAGGGGCTGGAACTATGGCTATTGAGCCAGGGCGAACACTTGGAGGTTCTTGAGCCGGTTGAGCTAAGACAACAAATGGCCTTATCGGCGCATCGGATGGCGGCACTGTACAAACAAGGTTGAATGCGACACAGGCTGTCGCATACCCAACCCATTCTGTCTCCTGTCATCTGACCATGGAGACTCAGCTATGAAGACTTACTCTGCCTTCCTGCAACGCGTGACACCTAATGCGGGCCCACGCGCTAACTTTACAATCACGGTACAGGCCGTCAGCTCCGAGATGGCTCGCGTCACGGCTGAAGCCCAATACCCCGGTTACAAGTGCGCAAACGGCCCCGTGCAGGTGCGCTAAAGATGAACAACGCGCATCGCAAGCGCATGCAGCCTAGCGACTATCTGTACCACCTTTTAAACCAAGGTGACGATACCGAAAGCGCTAAGACAGAAACGCACCAGAAAGCTCTCAATCTACGGGAACAATACTCGGTAAGTTTCGATATCGCCTTGATCGCAGAAACACAAGCCGAAGCTCAGCGACTAGCAGACCAAATACTTGAACTGCCCAGAGCTTATTTCCCCGAAAGCATCAACTGCCTCGACAGGCATCGTTTTTCCGCTCACGGACTAGACGAACCTTGGCCTGAACAGCATTTTGATGAGCTTCATTTTTTCTGCTCATCTCCAGACCAGCTACCTCCCGCGAGTCACCTAGATCGACTAGCAGCCATCATCCACATCCATCATTTAGCCCCATGCATGGCACAAGCATATCCGGGTTATCGCAGCTATCTATGGTGCACTGAGCAAGCTCTGTGTGACTTCTGGGCAAGCCTGTACTTAGCAAGAGAGATGCAAAGCATCCCAGGGTTGAACTGGAATAGTTACCCCACATGGCAGTTGCCTGAACACTGCATTGGTCAAGCAGCAACTAGCTGGGGCTCAACACCAAATGCAGCTATAGATTCATTACTAGCGCAGGCTGGGCATACAAGACTCACTACTGCGGCCGATGCAATCCTCGTAATAGAAGGCAATTGCGATATGTCGATAAGCGACTATTTCGACCTATTGATCCTGCTAGAGGCCAAAATCAAATGCGATATCGCACCCACTGGCTGGGTAGCCCCTGAATACTCAGGTTATGGCCTAAAGCTGCTCACATTCGGCCCACTTAAAGACCAAAGTTGACGCAGTGGAGAACAGTGCATGGATAAACAGCAACCTGAGCATCTGCTGCAACTCCTCGCTCAAGGCGCATCACTCTGCAGTAAGAACAGGGCACTGGCGTTTCCCTTGCTGCAGCGGGCTTGCGCCCTGCTCTGGCGTCTTGAGCCTGTTGGCTACCCAATGTCAGCCATAGAATTGGAGCGCAAGCTGAGCGTTCCCCTTGAGGACTGGCTGCCTTCGGCTATCAGGGCCGACTACTCAGGCCCCTTACTGTATTCCAACATCGCCACGCAAACCTGCAATGAGATGCTGCTTGAGCTCGACGTAAGGGGGCTGTGGGAGCAAGTCCAGGCCAGCGTAAACCGGGTCAAGCAAGCGTGCCGCCTTCGGGCTGACGGTGAGACACACTATCGAAACTTCCGGTTGTTTCTGATTGAGCATGGCGTGATCGTTCCCTTCCAGGCCCAAGAATCCTTCGTTCCACTCAATCTTTCTCTAAGCGAGTTCTACGAGCCCATCCCCCCTCACCTGCACCATAACGGGCTTCTGTATCTATGCCCCGAATGCAAATGGCCGATGAATGCTCAGCGGCACCAGGTCAGTTGCGACTCCGCTTGGTGCCAGGACAAAAAGAGTCTTTTTGTTCGTGATGGTTCGAGACTGATCAACCGTGTAGACAACAGCATCCTTCTGGGACACCCCGTCGAAGACCGGCTGATGCTCAAACCGCCATTATGGAAATTCACGCTCCAACCTGGACTGCTTGAGGTTGCGCTCGCAAGCGCGCTCGTGGCGAAAGGTTTGGAGGTGCAGCTGTGGCCTGATGTGGATCGAACGGATCTGCGTATCCGTCTTGGCCACGCTTACCAGGATATTGATGCCAAGGTCTGGATATCGTCCTACGAGCTGGCCAAACACATCGAATCAATCCCTTCGAGCAAGCCTCGCTGGATCGTAATCCCGGATTACCAGATGCAGAACATTCCCCTGCTCCGCCAACGCTGCCCAGCAGGGGTTGCGGTCTTCACGCAGAGCCAGTGCGTAAGGGAGGCACAAAAACATGCAGCCCCTTTCTGACATTAGTACAACGCTTTTCCTCGCCCTGGCTGCGCGATATGTGGGCAGTGAACCCATGCTGGCCGATGCAGCAGCTCTCTGCGCGGGCCGAACACGCGGCTGGAGCACCTGGTGCGCGCTTCAGGACGCTGATCAGCTGCTGATAGCCGAGAGCTTGCGGCTCAGGCCCTCACTTGTAGCCCAACCCAAGCGTTTCCTGATGAGCGCCGAGGCGATTATCAAAGGTGAGCGCAGCCCCTTTGAGTTGATCGACGCGAGCAAGCTGAGTGACGAGCTCCACGAACAGGATTGCTATCGCATATCACCGCACTTGAATGCCGACCAGCTCATCAGGGAATACTTCGAGGCACTCAAGTATGGGCGGGCGACACCGGTCTATGCCCAGCTCCCAGAGTCTGGGGACGTAGTCCTCAAGCATATCGCTGGAGATCAGGTCAGGGTTTTCGTTGTACCTGAAAGCGAGCGGAGCGTCCTCGAAGTCGCTGACTGCCACATCCATATCCCCTCATCGCCCGCTGTGCAGGAAATCAAGTGGGAGCTTGGCTCACTACGCGAACTCGCCCAGCAACTCGATGCAACGCCCAATCTCCACAGCCAACACGAAGCCTCCCTGACCAACATTTGGGGATCAGAACCCAGACGCGCAGCAGACTCGGGCAATTTTTACCGCGTGAATGCCCCCACTGGAACCGGCAAAAGCGTTGCCATGGTGATGATGTCGATTGACGCGGCTCGCCGAGGTCACAGAGTCGTGATTGCGGTACCGACGCTAGTCGAACTGGAAAACACCGTACGTATTCTCAAGCAGTCGCTAGCTGTGGCAGCGGCTGATCTGAAGGTTGCACCATTGCACTCAGCGACGCGGGTCTATGAGCGTGCACAGATCCAGTTCGCGCAGAGCAATACTGCGTCCGCGTACGACTATGCCTGCCTGCTGGATGCTTACGCGTCCGACCTCCTCGACGTCGAACCCGGTAAAGAGCCTTGCTTCAACGTTCGGGTATCGACCCAGGAGGAAGGCCGACTTGAGCATTCAAAACGGCTTAACCACTGTCCTTTTCTCTTCAAATGCGGTCGGACCAGAATGTTGTCAGAAGCTCTTGAAGCCGACATCGTGGTGATCAACCATCATGCCCTATTGTCGGGCACTACGCGCATTCCGCTGTCCGACGCCGACCAGTTTCCTGGACCGCGCAGCCTGATCGAGTTGCTGCTCCGGACTGCCCCGGTGTTTCTCGTCGACGAAATCGACGGTCTGCTGAAGTCAGCCATCGACAGCAGTGTCATCGAGTTGAAGCTTGGCAACCAGGGTGACAATAGCCCTCTCTTGCGCCTGTTCAACACCGTTGTTGGCCGGTCAAACATACTTGGGATTGATCGAAGCAGTCTGTACCGGGTGAACTGGGCGCTCACCTATTGCACGCTCAGTGTGAGCCAGCTCATGAACCTTCAGCAGGAAAAATATTTCGAGTGGCCAAAGAAGGAAACAACCTGGTCAGATGCCGACGACACCTTCATAACCGAAAAGCTGGGAATCAATCGCGAGGAGCTGGAACAGCTGTTCAACAACACGAACCGCATACCACCCCACCTGGAAAGGCTAAGTCACCACCTTGCCTGCTGGCGCTCAAACGATGGCGAACACAAGCTTGAAACCCTGGCGGTCAACCTTGGTCATCTCATCAAGGCATTGTCCGACAGTGGTCTGCTTCCTGCACCGCTGAAAGAGCATGACCAGATCCGCCTAAAAGCATCGTTGATCTTGCGTGGCACGCTGCTGGTCATCGAAACACACCTGCGAAACCTCCAGGTTGAGCTTCCTGCCTTCGTCAACGCCGAGATCCCAAACGCTTATGAGGTTCGAAGGAGCATTGCAGGGCCAGAGCCGTTGAGTCCTACCCCCAACGGCCCCTTGCAGCGGGCCGTGTTTGGTTTCAAGCGGAAAGACAGTAGCGACAATGACTCGACCCTGAACGTCGTCGCCATGCGCGGTGATCCGCACAGCACTCTACTTTCACTTCCGGATGTCAGTGCTCTGGGCTATGCCGGTGTGAAACGGTTGTTCATAGGGTTCTCTGCCACTGCATATTTTCCCGGAGCCAGTGCTTACGACCTTCGAGCCAAAGACTTCATCGACGTTCCGGATGCAGCTGGCCAGATCACCTTCGAGAACGTCAACCAAACGACCGCCATCTCTGGTGCCACCTTTGCGGAGCGCAAGTTCCTGGTATCGAAATTTGCCAAAGAAATATGGCCCTGGGCGAAAGCCCGTCTCCAGAGCCTGGCAAACGACCCAAAGACCCAAGAGCGCGCTCGCCTGCTCTTGGTCACCAACAGCGATACGGATGCTGAAGTGCTGGCCATGACCCTCGCGAAAATGCAGGGCGGCCCTGGCCAATTGGTAGGCTGGGTGCGAGGACGACAGAGCGAGTACAAGCCATCCTCACTCGAAGCACAGCAAACACTTGTCTACGACGACCTGGCGGAATTCACCAGCGGCCGGCATAAGGACAAGACGTTGCTGGTCAGTGCGCTTGGCCCTATGGCGCGCGGCCATAACATCGTAAACGCCGATGGTCTTTCGGCGATTGGCGCCGTAGTGATCTGCGTCCGTCCACTGCCCTCTTCGGACAGCCCAAACAACAACCTTGCCCATATCTGCTACGAGACGGGGAAAGCGGTTGCCTTCTACAGCAGCCCTGGCTTGCTGATGATGCAGGAGCGAAAGCATTCCAATGCTCTCCTACAAAGTATTCGTACCGCACGCCCGGCGTTTAGCCAGCAACCGGATAACATCCGTCATTACACCATCATGAACATCCTGGTGAGCCTCACTCAACTCATCGGACGGGGGCGTCGAGGAGGTACTCCGGTAACTTGTTACTTCGCTGATGCCGCGTTTCTGAATGGCCTCAAGCCTTGGCACGAGATGCTCAACGAGAGCGTCCATCAACTCAAGAAGGATGGAGATTGGGATCAGTTCGAACGTCACCATGCCGGCGTCGCATCAGCACTTCTGAAATACATCAATGAATCAAGAAAGGACGCGAGATGAAGGCCCTTGAGCTACGCACCAGCCTATTCAAATTTGATGCGACCCAATTGGGGCAAGCCTACCGTGTGGTAATCGGCCCCCAGTATCTCGACGCGTGGCAAGCGCTTCAGGGGCTGGTTAAAAAGCCACATCCGGGCCTGCCTACGACAGGATTGGAGGAGATGCTTGCCGTTCTTTCCCGGGGCCCCGTAAAGGTGGACCTATTCCCCCAAAAAAAGGGCGGTGTCTCGGCAATTCTCATGCTCTATCCGCTGTCGGTCGACACTATCAACGAGGTGCTCCACCTATGGTCGATGGACGTCCTTAGGATTTGGAACGAGCAACTGGTCGGCATTGAAGGAAAGTTGATCGTCACCGACGTGGTGCCGCTGGATACAAGTCGTCTAGTCACGCCTGGAGACATTTCATCGCTCGCGTATACGGTCATTCCTTGGCTGGTGGGACAAGCCCTCATACAAACGCCCATGCAGGCAGCGAGGCCCATCAAGCTGTACCAGGCAGCTGATTCCAGCTTGCTTGCATGGGATGACCCTATCGTTTCCGAAAATGATGTCCGATATGCCAGTGCACTGCATGCTATCGAACCGACTCTTGTCTTGCTGCACGGTCGGCCGCAGCCCTACATCCAGCTACGTGTGAAACTGACCCAGGTGATGCCCAACCTTGTAGGCAAGAAAAAACATGCCTGGGTCAAAACCGGCGACCTGATCGTCAAAGCGAAGCTCAAAACCAAGAAGACGGACGAAGGCTGGGAAACTACGTACGAGCACCCTGTCGAGAAGCTGCTGACCTTCATGGGCGTACAGTCGTTTCCTCCAATGGTCGACGGCGACATCCCCGTCGACAGCGACGTGAGACCCATCTACGCCATCCCACCGTCAAATCCAATGATTGCGTCAGGCCCTGGCCCGCTGTTCCTCGACCAAGCCGGCTTTCACCTCCTTGCAAGTCTGCCTGGAACGGCTCCGCTTCTGGTCAAGAAGGCGGTGGCTAGCTTACGAGAGGAGAAGGTTGTCAACACGGGAGAGGCCGCCAATCTGAACGCGATGGTACTCGCAGCACACGCTGACGTGATGCTGCGGCTACATGCAGCCAGTACCACCCTGGCCCAGGACAGCAAGTTCTTCGATAAGGTGATGCCTCCTCTCGTGGCACTGACACGCCTGGATGTACCGGACGCGCAGCGAATGCTTGAAGGAAAACATGACAGCAACAGCCTAAACGACTGGCTAATGAACCATGTGGTGCCCGCTAGCAAGCAGGCTTCTGAAAATGGCGCAAAGGTAATGATCGTTGAGACCAGTACGTCCGCTGCCTCTCAGGAAGCAGGGCTAGACCCCAAGCACGTCATTCGAAGGGTACTGGCAAAGCACGGCATCGCGACCCAGTTCATCATGCATATCGACCCTGATGCACAAGCTAAGAGGCGGAAGACCAAAGCGGATGATCGTGATTTCAAAGCTACCAACTCGATCATCGAAGCGATTCGACTAAGCGGGCACCTCCCCGTTCCGACGCCCAAAGTAAAATCGATGCCGGCGAGCACAACGGTGCTGTCGATTTTGCTGGATAGAATTCAGGATAAAGGCCCGGCCATCTATCTGCCGGTTATCACCCGGACGGTGTTGGGCGGGAATAAACCAGAGGTTTTCTGGTTCGAATCTTGCTTGGACTCCAATGGCAAATGGTTCAGCTACGGCGAGGGCTTGGCCGCCATCCACGGGACGGACACTCTGCTCAAGCCTGACCAATTGAAGACATTGGTCACCCAATCCTTGCTGGACTGCAAGATCAATTCGAACGACTCGTTGATCGTCTGCCTCGATGCCAATCTAAGAACCTTCTATGGAGCATTGAAAGATGGCCCCGGGGAGGGTCTTCCTCCCGTCCCATCAGATGCCGCTGTCGTCCGCATTCGAGCCGATCACCAGGTAGCACAGATCAGCGGCAACCACACCTTGTCTCCCAACTCGGCTCACTACATCGGGACGAAGGTGGGAGCTTTTCAATCTTGCGAGAGCGCCTCGGTATTTTATTTCGTGTCACCGTCTAAGCAGTACGGCAGCGTTCGCTCACAGCGCGAGAACACAAGATACGACGTATCAGAACGAGACCTGCGAGATCCATGGCAGCAGTTGGGCGTAACAGAAATCACGATCATAACGCCCGGGGCATTTAGCACTGCGACAGTGATCGCTGAACAGGTCGCCTTGCTGTGCAGGAACCCTTCACTGTGGGACGGCTACCTGCGTCTGCCTGGGCCCATGCACTTGGGCAAACAAGTAGCGGCAGACCATCCAATTTTGGAAATGCGACGCAAGTCTGAAGCGAACCGGTATGGAAATTAGGGAATCTAATGTGTGGAGGCACTGAAGCCGGTCAAATAGTCACTTGTTAGCACTCGGTCTTAAGTTGTGCTCCATATGCACTGGATTTTGGTTCATATTGACCAGATGAACCAAAGTCGGCTTTCAACAAAGCAGGCACCACACGAATAAGCTAGATATCAGGCCGTCTCCGCAGGCTGGCTCACTAGAGCCAATGCCAAGGCCTTTGCTCCACCCAAGTCCAAATGCATCGTGGCGTAAGACTGCATGAGTAATGCTGGCGGAAGCACCCAATCCCATTTTTCTTGAGCCATGTTCTGTACGTCCGCTAGAACAGCGGATTCATCAATACCGTCCCACTCGGCGATCTCACGCAGCTTGCGTTCAAGCGACGTCCGATCTCCCTCAACCTCGATGACCAACCCGCTGTTCTCACTGGCCAGTCCGGTGTGCGTCAACAAGATGGCTAGGGCATCGTTTGTCCAATCGCCTCGCCAGCTGAAAAGGTAAGTCTTACCTCCGCTTTCGGTCATGCTCGAATGTACCAATCCAAGGTCCGAGAAAGCGCTACGTGCCTGAGCTAGTAGCTCTTGTGCCGTAGTATCAAGATAGGGGTAGACGTCCGCCTCCAACAAGACGCTCCTCATCTCTTGCCGAACCCGATCATGTACACGGGCTCCAAGCCCGTCAAAGGACGGGGGAGCACCACCGGGATCGGATCTCACGACAACGACCCTGGCCTCAGTGTCCACGCTCGTTACCCGCCAGCGGCGCCCAGCAAAGATAATTCGCTGATCGACGGTCAATGGCCTGGAGACGGGCAATGCGCCAAGTAGTTTGCCATCGCATACCAGGCGGAACTCTTCATTACTGACAAATGCACTGTAGAAGTCGTAGTGGTTGATCAGGCGTTCCCCCACTACGCCGGGCAGCAGGAGCCCCGATGTTTCCTGGGTTATCAAATCGCGCTCACCGAGGGCACGAAGCAAACTGAGGAAGCTGCCCTGCTCCACCCCAGTGAACGGACCACTGCGTATCAAGGTGCTCCACAGCTCTGCAGCTGTAGCTCCTCCCCGCTGGGCTATCACCGAGAGGCACTGCTGTACCAGCGTCGATAAATGAAGGCCATGAACACGAGGAGGCTCGAACCAGCCCTGCATCAACAACCGGATCATCGCGATGCTTTGCAGCAAACCCTGGCGAAGTCGATCTGACAGGGGCGAGCCATCGTCTAGCTGACGCTCCTTGCAGTAACTTCGGAGAATGGCTGCCTCTCCCGGACGGCGTCCGGATCGCCCCAAGCGTTGACGCAAGCTAGCTACCGATGGCGGAGCCCCGATCTGCACTACCGTCTTGATGCTGCCGATATCGACCCCAAGCTCCAGCGTGGTAGTGCAGACTGCGGTGGCAGGCCGGTCACCGTCTTTCAGCGCTTTCTCAGTTTCCTCTCGAATGTCCTTCGCCAAACTGCCGTGATGCGGCCAGAACTCGTTCGGTACACCATCCTGCTCGCAACGGCGCCGCAGATTGTCAGCGAACCACTCAACCTGAGTTCGACTGTTGGGGAAGATCAGGTTATTGCTGCCGCGTAGCACCTGAAAGAGATGCTCTGCGATGGCATGGTCCGGAGAAAAAACATCGTCACCTTCAGGCTGTACCGGGAGCGCCTTCTTGGACTCCACATACCCTCTGATCTGAACCTTAAGTATCTGGCCACTACCCTTGGATTCGATCACCGACACATGATGAGGGGCATTGGGACGCAAGAAGGCAGCAGCCAACGTCATGTCGCCCAACGTGGCGGAAAGACCAACCCTGGGCAGGGGGCGATCAATGATTGTTTCAACACGATGCATGAGTGACTGCAGCTGCTTGCCTCGCTCACTGCCGATAAAGGCATGGAGCTCATCCACCACCAGGTACCGCAGGTTGGCAAACAATCCCGCCAGGCTGGTTCCCTTGTTCACGAACAGAGCTTCGAGCGACTCCGGCGTGATCAGCAGAATGCCTTCCGGGGACTTGAGGAAGCGATGCTTGCGGCTCGCTGAGATATCCCCATGCCAAGCAATGACAGGAAGCTCAAGCTCATCGCAAAGCCTCGCCAAACGATCCCACTGGTCATTGATGAGAGCCTTCAGCGGGCTGATGTAAAGCACCGCCCCAGGCTTTTCCGTGTCCTGCAGGAGATTGGTAAGGATGGGCAGAAACGCGGCTTCGGTTTTGCCTGCAGCTGTAGCCGCCGCGATGATGACATCCTGGTCGGCCCCCAAGAGCGCAGGGATAGCACGCTCCTGGGCATCGCGTAGGGAGGTCCAGCCCTCGGCCCATATCCAGCGCTGGATTCGCGGTTCAAGGAGATCGAAGCCAACCGATTCAGAGCTGGAAGGTGGCAAGCTCATCGTCCGCATCCACTTGGGTATCGGCCTCACCGCCTCGATCCGGTGCAATCTCCACGGCACCCAACAGCGTCCGCCAATCAGCGTCAGGATTCTGCTCCAACACCGCTAGCAGGCTGATGAATGCGGTAATGGTCGTCCGCGGGGTACGGAAGTAGGCCTCACCCATTCGCTGGTTGCAGTGGGCCATAAACAGCGGCAATGCTTCGTCGGGTAGCAGATAGCGCTCGCTCACGCCTGCCGCGTATACATGACGCAGTTTCTGCAGCAGCACGTAGAAATCCTCAGGCGTCAGACTAGTGAGGCGTATGACAGGGCCGGACAGATCTACCAGCCCGGACTTGGCGAAGTTATTTTCAGCCAGACGCGACTGCAGCGCCGGATAGCTGTAGAGGCCGCGGCGAGTATCCATGAGAAATTCGGGTGTACCGCCCAACACAAAACCAAGCCCCTCAGCAGAGCCCTGCAGGGAGTCATTGAGGATACGAAGAATCTGCTCGTAGTTAGCGTTACGAGCTTGGGTGTTGGAAAGTTTGTACAGGTTCACCAGCTCATCGAGACATACCATCAACCCGCTAAAGCCGGCCAACCGAACGAATCGCGCAAGCAGCTTGAGCTGATCGTAGACCGAAGCATCGTCGACGATGGTTCGCACCCCCAGTGCGGTGCGGGCATCTGTCTTGGTAGTGAACTCGCCACGCAACCAGCGGATAGCATCAGCCTTGAGCTGCTCGTTACCCTCTTCGAAGCCTTTGCAATAGGCCGCGATTACATCAGCAAAGTCATAGCCGTTGACCATCTCTGCCAGTTGGTCGAGATGCTCGCGAATCACGGCCTCACTGTCTTTGCCGGACGCTTTGGCTTCCGTTTTGGCCTGCGCCACGAATTTCTCGACTATTCCTTGCAGAGCGCCGCCATCAGGCTTAGTCCGGGTGGACATATTCTTGGCCAATTCGGCATACAGCGAGCGAGCCTGGCCACCAGTAGCATGGAGACGACGATCCGGGTTCAGATCGGCATGCATGGTGACGAGCTTGCGCTCCATCGCGATAGAGCGAACCAGGTTGAGGAAGAATGTCTTGCCTGCACCATACTCACCGATCACTACGCGGAACGCGGAACCGCTTTCCGCGAGGCGCTCCACATCACGGATGAGTGCTTCCAGCTCCCCGACACGCCCCACTTGAATCAGGTGCTGGCCTGCACGGGGGACGACGCCGGCGCGCAGGGACTGGATGACCGCATCGCGGTCCTTGGCTCTGATGCTGCTCATAGCGGTAGTTTGTCCATAATGTCAGGGTTAACTTCGAAGGGGTCTTCCCCTTCGGTGACTGGCATATCGAAATGCTCAAATGCCATGTCGTTGATCTGCTCCAATGCTCCGTCGAGCATGAGTTCCATATCGCTTGCTACGGCCCCCAACTCGTCACGAGACCACTCGGTACGGGATACGAGTACACGCAGGAAGGCTGAGTGATCGGCGTCTAAGCCACAAACGGAGGAAGTATCCTCAACAGTCTCTTCCACAACTACGTCATCTGGCTCAGCAGTCTTGTCGTCAACGAAAACCTGAGCCAGCAGCGCAGATACCTGTTCCGTTTCACGCTGCAACTGAGCGATGCGCTCTTTGTCCAGAGCAAATTCGCCAACAGGCTTGGACGGAGTTGCTCCGGGAATGGAAGGCGTTGTCTGCGATGAGCCTACGGCGCTGCCACTGGCGGCCACATGAAGGTCGCTGTAGAGCGATTGCGGATCCAGCTGCAGGGTCTTGTAGACGCGCTCCAGCAACTTCACCTCTGCGGGGCTAACCTCGCCGTCGACCTGCGCCAAGTGAGCGAGAAAAGCCGCCACAACCCTCTTCGCCGGCTCGGCCAGGGGTTCCAGTTTCTTCTTCAGGCTTTGCAGGGTTGGTGGCTGGTTAAGCTGCAGACGCAGGTGGGCCTTCAGGCGTTTCCGATGAGCACCGCTCAGGTGACACCAGGAGTCGATATGCTGGGATAGCAGCATAATTTCCTGCGGCGACGTGTCACCATCGGCCGCCGCCACAGCACAAGCAAGGTCCAACGTAACAGAGGCGGCGCTATACGCCGGCGAAGAACGCAGATCACCATCTTCAGCCTGGGTCGCAAAGAGCGCCACATTGTCCTCTGCCTTGGGTGTTCGGCTGCCTGTCAGCACATCCGGCTCGATACCGATGTGTAAAGACTCCAGAGCGCGGGCGAGCGTCAGAACCTTGTCTCGCGACAGGCTACCTGCACTCTGCAGTCGCCCTGCCAGCTCACCGAAGCTCATGACCACCATGCCATCGCCGATGCGTTGCTTTAGCTCGGCGAGCGCTGTTCGAGCTGCTGGCGGCCACAGGTTTACGGGCAGCTGTAACAGCCCTTCTAGTGCATCAGGAGTGCCGGGGTTGCGGCCGAGATAACGACTGTAGGGCTCCAACTGCACTGTGCATTCGTCAACCAACTGCTGCAGCTTCTTCCGAGCTGCGCTAGTCGCAGTGACATCAGGGATACCGGATAGGCCATCCAGCTCTTGGGGTGGTAGACCCGCAGAAGCGGTGTTGTATTGGAGTCTCAGACGGGTCTTGTTCTGAGGGAGCACCATACCGGCGCCATAACGTTCCTCGTAGCGCATGCAGAACAACTGGGCGAACGCTTCTTTACAGCGGGTTACGGGTGTCCGCTTCCCGATGCTGTGATCAGACAGCACCCAGGCCAACGCCCAGCCAGCCGGCATTGGTTGCTTGTCAGCCGCCAACTGACCCAGGCCAATACGCAGCTCTACAGGCATTTCGTAGCCGTAAGGTAACGGTGCCGGCGGCGCCTTTTGATAGCGCCTGGCGAGTATTTGGCCTTGGCGGAGGAAGTCTACGAAGCGACTGGCGTAGTTATTGAAGGAGTTATTCTTGCCATAGATCGAGAGCAACCGCTCCACCTCGGCAATTATGATAGGTATGTCGGCCGCCGCAGCCTGATCCGTCTTGGCGTCGACAAAAACCCTACGCTCAAGACCGTAGAAGAATAAGAACACGTAGCCGATGTTGGCATGCGGAGCCTTTCGACCACTGGATAGCCATTGCAAATATGCGCGGCGGGCCTCAGGAGAGATGCTGTCGTAACTGGGCCAGTAAGGGGTGAGACGCTCAGATATATCGACGATGCCCCGTGCGACCTTCAGTTTCGGGTTGATCAGTGACGGTTCCGAAGGTCCATTGCGCCTGTTTTTATCTTCGCCGACGTAGATCAGACCAATAGTGATATTTTCGCCCGCCACTTCGATGGTTTCGCCAGCAGAAAGCCACCGCACGTTGGCACTATTCAGGTTCGCCGGCGCGCTCGGAATTCGGTGGGAAGGCCGCTCAGTGGCCTCTAAAGTTACGGTAAAAAAGCCAGAGTCGTCTCGCTTTGCCGAAACCTGCCGGGGCGACGCCGAGACTTGCGCAGGAGCAGAGGGCTCACTTAGTGGCGAGACCTCATCCAATGAAAACGTCAGGCCGGTGCTTATGCCGAGGTCCGAGGAACTTGAACGAGCTCCCCCTTGGGGTGGCCGCATAGTTGTTGCCGAAGACATGACTGACGGTTTGCTGAAGGCCTTTATTACTAGCCACCCGCCTATGCCGACAATAAGTGCTCCGCCCAAGAAAACCCATACACCCTTGGGAACGGAAGCAAGCCCCCCAATCACTAGGGCACACAGAACCATCGCTCCAGATACACCAGACTTGCTGCTGCGCTTACGCTTCCCTGCCATCGCTTCGACTCCCTATACAAGCATGCTGGCCATTTAGCAGTATCGGCAATTCGGGTGCATCAGCCAATACCTCGCGCCAAGCTATGTGTTGAATCTCTTTATGATGTTATCCAGATGTGTTCCGTATGCACTGGTGAGATGGCGGCCAGATGCGAGCCGGGCGGTCACGGGGTTGAATTGATGAGCAGGCACAGCGCCGTCCGCCCCTACTACGTCGGTTGCCTCGCGCTGAGCAGTAACTGCGCTAACCGTGCCAGATTACGCGCATCGTCGATGGCCCTGTGATGCGCACCCTCCCACAAAAGGCCCATGCTTTCCACTGCACACTTCAGCCCTAGCGCACGGCAAGCGAAAATCTTCCAAAAGCACTTCTTTAGATTGATATGACGGGCCGGATCCAGCAATACATCTACCCCTGCTCTGAAAGCGTCCTCCTTCAGCTGGTTTCGGTCGTAATCGCCCCAAGAGCACCAGCGCCAGCCTTCTGTATTTCGCGGCCTCAGCCATTCACCAAGCTGATCTTGTACCTCCGCGAAACGCTTTGCAGTATCGACGTCAGATTGAGATATGCCGGTCAGCCCCGTGCAAAACTCAGTTAGCGTGGGGCGAAGTAGCGGCCGGACAAACTGTCCGAAATGATCGACAATCCTGTACTCCAACTGAACATCCAACAGCCCGATGCCAATTTCGATCGTCTCCATCTCGTCGCGCTGGACCTCCAATACGTGAGCGTTCCGGGCCGCCTCGTTTAGGTCGGCAGGGTAGTCATCGCAAGTCGCTTCCAGATCCACGCAAAGTAACCAGCGACTTTCGCCAAGTTGTTGACGAAGCGCATCAAGTTGTCCCCAACGCTTTACCTGCATGACACCCCGCCCTTCTTTTCCTCAGAGGATATAAACCTACGAGCACCAGCACGGACCGTGGGCTCCGTTTTATAGTAGTGACACGAGAAACGGATCACTGAATCGTTACCGGGGTTGCGTGTAAGCCTTTTGCCCTCTGTGCCAACAGCCAATCCAGTGACAGACGCCCGCCGTCTTCTTTGAAAGTCACAATAACGTACAAGCTGCCCGTGGCGGTAAACAGCGCCCAAAACCCGCCTTGCTCATGAGCTTTCAGTACATCGGAGGTCCGAACCCGGTGACCGTCCTGAAACCTTCCATACACATCCGCCCGCACGTGACGATGAACCACGCCGATACAACAGCCTGCGATTAAATAAGCGTCCGTGAGATACGCCGTAACTTCCCTACCAAAAGACATATCCATTGCTCGCGACAACGCGCCAGATACATCACGTGCTTGGTTGATACTTCGTTTAGTTGAACCCATCACGTCAGCACCCAAATTCGGATCAAAACTCGTTGCCTCCCCCCCACTAACGGCTAGCTGTCCAACCAATAATCGTCTCGAGCAATACGCCCAAACTTGTAGTCTTCATGCTGCGGGGCGTCGCCAAACAAATGATGTATGCGTCGCTCCTGTCGCAAATACGCCAAGGTCATGAAGAAGCAGGTTTCACACATCCGTACGCGATAACGCTCACCGTCATGTCGCGCGCCGTATCCCCAGTGCGCTTGCAGCACACCGAACTGTTCGCCGTACCCAGGCACTCGCATGGAGGTACCACAGACGTCGCAAGGCACATCGGGGTGTCGGTTGCCTGGTACGTCCATGCCCGCCAATATCTGTCTACGCATCAAAAAATCTTCAACACAGTAGTGAGCTCGGCGCTTTTGCGAGCCCCTGGGCCAGCAAGCACATATCGCGTATTGCGCGTTCTGAAAATGCACCCATCGGCAAACTCAATCAGTTGTGTTGTACGCACCCAGTCACCCTCTTGGAAACGGTTGGCACTGTCGTACAACACGCGGCCGGCATACACCATCGCGGGCTGTTGCCCGGACGCCTGTAACGTTTCTCGTATCGCGTCAGGCACGATGAGATCGATCCAGATCCAGTCACGCACAACACAGAAAGGCACCTCGTCATGCAACGCAGCCGCTGAACCACGCGCGCACGCTTCTGCTAACGACATCTCGATACCAGGCATTACCTCACCCGGGGCGTATAACAAATGAGATATTTTCTTTAAATCGTCCATACCGTCTCTCTATCTGAACCATAGATGTCTAGAGGCAGAATCTGGGCAAAACTTCCCTACCTTGACAAAACTACCAAGTATGAAAAGCTTGCTTCCCAATGAGCGTCAGTTCTGATTTTTGATATATGGCCTGAGTCTAAAAGGCGAACAGCGCAACCCCATCAACCTCCATTATTAAACTAAGTACTTTATTCATCAATGCAAGCCTATGGCGTCGCCCCACTACGCTCAGTATTGGACAAAAAACAGCAACCTGAAACCAATGCAATAAAATAATCCAGCTCCAACGACCGCCCGTCAAGCACTTTTAGAAAAGAAAAAGCCAACCACTGACCATCGGTATTTGTAATACGTATATATTGACAAGGATTGCCAGAACTCATGCACCAGAAGAGCAAGAAGATAATCCTTATCGGACTTACCCTGGGCGCGGTCAATGACTATTTGAGATCAAGACATATCTCCACGGACGATGCGAGGCTGATCCAACCGGCTCGGAGTCTTCTTTTCGAATTTTGAAATTTCGCACCGTTGGTAATCACCAAAAGCGAGGCGCGTCGGTGACGCGGAAGGGTACCGCGACTCCTCGCGACTGCTTAAATTGCAAACGAAAGCGGATGATCTGAGTAATTTGTAGCGAGGGGCAGGTTCGAGAAAGTCTGCGTACGCTGAGATCTGCTCACTAACACCTAGCTACCCATCTAGTGCACGCACGAAGCGCGCCACGCGTCGAGCTGTACGGCGAGGCCACAAAATGATGGAAATTATGGCTCAGCAATAATTATGGCTGAGCCATAATTCCATATAACCGCAGCGTCACGGAAAAACCGCAATTGTTTACAGCCTGCAATTGACCATGACAGCTGCCCCTCCAATGAGGGGATAGACTAAGTGGGTTAGCTAACTCGGGGCTGTGGAGATGATCGAGGATCGCGCCAATGAGCTGTTCATCAGCGCCGCTAGCATCTGGGAAATCGGCCAAAACGCGATGGGCAAAGCAAGCTTTCAGTTCGATCCAGGAGTACTAAGAAGGTCTCTTCTGGACGGCGACTACAAGGAGCTGTCCGTGACCAGCCGACACGCCATTACGGCTGCGGCCTCGCCTCTCCTTCACAGCGCCCATTTGATCGGATGCTCATCGGACAAGCAGCTTCGGAAGGCTTCATCCTAGTAACCAATAATCATGCTACAGCGAAGTATTCGGGGCCAATCAAGCACGTCGGTTGAATGCGCCAGCCTTCATACCCTGTCGTAACGGGATGTCTAATGACCATACAAGCCGTCATTTTTGATGCTTTCGGGACACTGATAAAGATTCAAGATGGGTCGCATCCGTACCGACAGTTGATGAAGATCGGAAAGGCGCATGGGCGGCGCCCCCGCCCGGACGACGCGTCTTTCCTGATGAAATCTGCGATAACGTTGACGCAAGCCGCAGCGCATTTGGGGATCACTGCAAGCCCTGAACAATTGAGCACTCTGGAAACTGTCCTGGCAGAAGAGATCGCAGCCGTTGAGGCATATCCTGACGGGCTCGAAGCGGTGAAACTGCTCCAAGAGCAAGGCATTCGAATCGGTGTTTGCTCGAATTTGGCTTTCCCGTACCGGCAAGCCGTCCTGCGTTGCTACCCCATGCTAGACGCATATGCATTTAGCTGTGATTTAGGCGTAATGAAGCCCGAACCCACCATCTACAGTTGGATTTGCGATCAGCTTGGGGCGTCCCCGACCGCATCGTGGATGATCGGTGACTCCCAACGTTGCGACCGAGATGGGCCAACGGCAGTAGGCATCCGAGGCTTTTTTGTTGACCGAAACAGCACCAACGGTGACTGCCCTGAATTGGTTACGTTCGCTCGTAAGGTATTGGCAACCGCGCCTTGAGCGAGCGATGTCAGCCCCATCCATTTTCGCACTTCGCGATTGAAACCTGGAATCACACCAAGCAATCCTGCTCCATGAACCTCGAACCGCAGTCAAGATAAGACCGTAAATTGAGTTGAGGTGATTATGATCGGGGGCCAACGGGAACACCTTAGAAACCCAAGACGCCTCCCTAGATCATTGGTAACTTCAAACTCAGGAGCGTTTGGCTTCAACGCAGCCTAAACCCAACCGACTGCGGGCAGCTCTACTCGCCAACGCACGCAAAGCCACTCTCACAGATAGGTGAATGCGATGCTTGACAAGGCTCGAAAGGTTCATATACTCGCGCTCACTGTGAGCAATCCAACAAATCAAGGTTTCCTGCATAATGCGCTGAAGCCTTGATTTGGCCGGGATATTGAAGTTTGGGATTCAAATCCCCCCGGCTCCACCAAACAAACAAAGCCCCGAGAATCTCATGAATCCCGGGGCTTTTTCTTTGTGTGTCGGAAGATGGCCGCGGGTCCTGGCAAGCATCTCTTGCCCGTTTTCTTGGGCAACAGGATTTCGTTGGCGCCGCGGTATTGCCCACTGCCGGCAGTCGGAAGAACATAGCCCGGTCAGCTATTGCATTGACGCTCCCGCAGAATGGCGCCGAGAAGTTCAGGCAGCCACTCAGGCTTGAACGAAGATGGCGCCTCATCTTGCATCTCGCGCAGGCTCCACCACTTCCATTTCTGGATCGTGCTCTGCTCTTCTTCGGTCCATTTTGCAGCGAACACATCAGTGTTCGCCGGGCACTCTACGAGGAAGTACTTTTCCAACCAACGCGCCGGCGTCGAGCGTGCCACGGCATAGACCTCGTCTCGTTCCTTTAGCAGCTTGCCGATTGGACGCGTAAGGCCGGTTTCTTCATGCAGCTCTCGTGCAGCTGCGTCGGTGTAGCTTTCGCCCGGTTTCAGTTCGCCGCCAGCGGTCGCCCAGAACGGCGGCTGGTGTTCGTCCTTGTAGAAAAAAAGCAGCAGCCGCCCATCGGCATCCGCTATGACCAGTCGAGAGCACCTTCTGACTTCCATTGTTTCCTCGCAGCAAATTGGCACGTTGTGGCGTAGGTTACCCAGAGGTCCGGATCAGCGCGCGAGCGTGTCGCGGAATGGCGCTCGGACTGGCCCGCCCCAACCCGTAGACACGCGACCGCAGCCAGCCTCTCGGGCGTGCTATTTCAACCCGCCCATGCGCAGTTCGATCGGCGCCCGGCCCGGATAGTCTCGATGGATGCTCTATGCTGGTTCACTCCAACCGTCCCATAGCAAGGAGTCCCCATGCCCAGCCTCGAATATCTGATTACCTGTCTGGTCGTCGTACTGATACCTGGCGCGGGTGTGATCTACACGGTATCGACGGCACTGGTGCATGGGCGTCGCGCCGGCATCCTGGCCGCGCTGGCCTGTACGCTCGGGATCCTGCCGCATCTGTTGGCGACCATTCTCGGCGTCGCCGCCATCCTGCATTCCAGTGCGCTGGTTTTCGAGACGCTGCGCTATGCCGGTGCCGCGTACCTGCTCTATCTCGCCTACGCAACCTGGCGCGATCGTTCCGCGCTGGCGGTGGGCGGCGATGGTGCGACACTCGACATTCGATCGCTGGTTGCCAAGGCGCTGCTGGTCAATCTGCTGAACCCGAAGCTGACCATCTTCTTCCTGGCCTTCCTGCCGCAGTTCGTCCGGCCCGGCGCCGGTGACGAGCTTGCGCAACTGCTCGGGCTCAGCGCGACCTTCATGCTGATGACCTTTGTCATCTTTGCCATCTACGGCTTGCTGGCCCATGCTTTTCGCAAGGCGGTCGTCGAGTCGCAGCAGGTTCAGGCCTGGCTCCGTCGCGGGTTTGCGGCGTCCTTTGCCGGACTCGGTGCAAACCTGGCGCTGGCCGACCGATGAACGCCCTGGGCGGCTGAAGCCGACCGAGTACAGCAGTCCGAAACCCTGGGCCAGCGCCTCGATCGTCGGCGATGAGGCCGGCCCGCGCTTCTTCTGCGTGACCTGAGTTATGCTGCGGCACGCCCAGCGCTCCAAGCGTTGCGCTTCCATCAGGAACCCTTGCGCCGTGTCGATTCGCTCCCGTCTGGTTTGGCTGGTCATTGCCGTTATAGCCCCGGCATTCGCGTTTGCGCTGTATGGCACCTATGCGGTCTATCGTGCGCAATCGGCGCAAGTCGATCAGGGCATGAAGGAAGTTTCGCGAGCCGTCGCGCTGGCCGTCGATCGCGAGCTGAGTCGGTATGCCACCATCGTCTCGACGCTCGCGGCGTCCCCAACGATCGTCAAAGGTGACGTGCGGACCTTCCACGAGCGCCTTCAGCAGACCGAACATGCGGTGGGCGCCAGCGTGGTGATCTACGATCCGCAAGGCACCCCCTTGGCTGACACGGATCATCCGTTTGGCGCACCCCTGCCAAGCCTGCCGGACTTTCGAACCTTCATAACCACCACGCAGGCCGACGTCAGCCCGGCGTTCCGCGACCCAGTGACGGGGGCGCAGAGCATCGCCATCCGCCACCCGGTGATCCGCGGCGGCGAGGTCGTTTACTACCTGACCATGGACTTTCCGGTTGCAGGCATCGGTGCGCTGCTGGAGCAACAGGCGCTGCCGGAGAAGTGGCTCGGGGTGATTCTGGATCAGAACCAAACCGTCGTCGCGCGCACCCGCGATCCGGACAAGCACATCGGCAAGCGCGCCAGCCCCGATTTCGTCAGCCAGCTGCAGGCCGCGGCAGGCGTCGACGGCAAGGTGCAGTCCATCACTCGGGACGACGTGCCGGTAACGACGTTCTTCAGCCATGCACCGGCCTCCGGCTGGGCGGCGCTGATCGCCATCCCCCGCAACGACCTGCTGGCCAGCGTGCTTGCGCCGCTGGGGACCGTGGTGCTGGGTATCCTGGTCGTGCTGGCGTTGGCGGTCGTGCTGGCGATCGCAGTCGGTCGAACCATCACCCGACCGCTTGCGCAGCTCGATGATGCGGCCAGCGCGCTGGCGCGAGGCGAGGTATTCGACCCGCCCAGCACGGGAATGGATGAAACCGACCGTACCGCGCAGGTGATGGCCCAGGCCAGCGTGACGATCCATCGCTCCAGCCGGGAGATGGCTCACAGGGTCAAGGAGGCGGTCGCCCAGGCCGAGCGCTCCCATCAGGCCCTGCTCCAGGGGCAGAAGCTCGAAGCGCTGGGCAACCTGACGGCGGGGATTTCCCACGAGTTCAACAACCTGCTGCAAAGCATGACCATGGGCCTGCAGCTGGCCGAAATGCTGACCTCACATCCGCGCGCCAGGCGTGCCATCGAGGGCTGCCAGCGGTCCGCCCGGCGGGCCACTCGCCTCACGCGGCATCTGATGACCTTCAGCAGAAGCCGCACTGCCGACGCCGAACAGGTCGACCTGCGCGTGTTGATCATCGGCATGCACGAGCTGCTGACCGGCGCCCTTCCCAACCGCGTGACGCTGACGTTGGAGCTGCCAGAAGGGGCCTGGCCGACGGTCCTCGATCCGGTGCAGTGCGAGCTGGCCGTCCTCAACCTTGCGATCAACGCCCGTGACGCGATGCCGGAAGGCGGCCCGCTGGTCATCGCCCTGCATCAGCTCACTCTGGTGCAGGACAATCCGTTCGGTCTGGCAGCTGGCCCCTACCTGTGCGTGGATGTGGAAGATTCCGGCTGCGGCATGAGCCCGGAAGTCCAGGCTCACGTGTTCGAGCCGTTCTTCACCACCAAGCCGGTCGGCGAAGGGACTGGCCTGGGCCTGGCCCAGGTCTATGGTTTCGCCCGCCAATCCGGCGGGACGGTATCGATCCAGAGCGAGCTCGGCAAGGGAACCCGCGTGTCCTTGCTACTGCCGCGCATGGAACAGGCTGTCTGCGCCATACCGGAGGATCAGGATGCGTCCGTGCGGGCCGGCCGCCCGGCACGGGTGCTGGTGGTCGATGATGACGCCGAAGTGCGCGAAGCGATGGTCGCGATGCTCGATGAGCTGGGTTATCAGGTCGACGAAGCACCTTCGGCGGATGACGCGCTGGCGAGGCTGGCCGACCGGCGTCAGCCGGCCATCGACATCCTCCTGTCGGATGTAGTCATGCCTGGGCGGCTGGATGGTGTCGGCCTCGCCGAAGAAGTGCAGCGGCTCTATCCAACGATCCCGATCATCCTCGCATCCGGGTACACCACGCGGATTGCCACCGAGCCGGCGGTCAGGGTGCTGGCGAAACCGTTCAGCCATCAGGCCCTGGCCGAGACCCTGTCGGAAATCCTCGACTCGAATACGCCCGCGCCTTCCGCCGCGCCGTGAGCGCCCGGGCAGGCGCCACGCGTGCGAGGGTCGGTTCGCTCCCCTCCTTCCGTCGCTCCGCCCTGCCGCAGCCCCTTACCCGTAGATGGCCGGCTCCCGATAGTGCCGGGTGCACGCCTCGCCGTTCTCGCGGAACAGGTGGCACTTGTCGGCCTTGAGGCCGGCGGCGAAGGTCTCGCCCTCGGTGACGCGCAGGTTGCCGTCGACGCAGAGGGTGATCACATCCTGCAGGCGTTCCAACGTGAGGTGCAGCAGGTTGTACTGGCCCAGGCGCTCGGCCACGGTGATTTGGCCATGGAAGGTGAAATCGGCCTGATCAGGCATGACGAAGTGCTCCGGGCGAATGCCCAGGGTGAGCGGGTCGCCGGGGCTCACCGCGCTGCCGTCCACCGGCAGGGTCAGCGGGAAGCCGCTGGGCAGTTCGATGGTGACGGCCTCGGGGCTGGCGGAGATGGCCCTCACGTCGACGAAGTTCATCTGCGGCGAGCCGAGGAAGCCGGCGACGAAGCGGTTCTTAGGGTAGTGATAAAGGTGCAGCGGCTGGCCGACCTGGGCGATCTCGCCGGCGTTGAGCACGACGATCTTGTCGGCCAGGGTCATGGCTTCGACCTGGTCGTGGGTCACGTAGATCATGGTGGAGCGGATGCGCTGGTGCAGGCGGGCGATCTC
This sequence comes from Stutzerimonas sp. Brlt_14, assembly GCF_051948915.1. Taxonomy (NCBI): domain Bacteria; kingdom Pseudomonadati; phylum Pseudomonadota; class Gammaproteobacteria; order Pseudomonadales; family Pseudomonadaceae; genus Stutzerimonas; species Stutzerimonas sp. Brlt_14. The sequence goes on along the minus strand of NZ_JAYJLM010000004.1, from coordinate 400,235 downwards.
GATGCGCATCTGCACGCGGAGGAAGGCGTCGAGGTTCGACAACGGTTCGTCGAACAGGAAAACCTTCGGCTCGCGGACCATGGTGCGGCCGATGGCGACGCGCTGGCGCTGACCGCCGGAGAGGTCCTTGGGCTTGCGTTCGAGCAGCTTGTCCAGCTGCAGGATCGCCGCGGCCGCCTCGACGCGACGCGCGATCTCGCGTTTCTCGACACTGGCAAGCTTGAGGCCGAAGGCCATGTTCTCGGCCACTGTCATGTGCGGATAGAGGGCGTAGGACTGGAACACCATGCCCACCGAACGGTCCTTGGGGGGCAGGTCGTTGACGCGCTGGTTGTCGATGAACAGGTCACCGGAGGTGATGTCCTCGAGCCCGGCGATCAGCCGCAGCAGGGTGGACTTGCCGCAGCCGGAGGGGCCGACGAAGACGACGAACTCACCGTCTTCGATATCCAGGTCGATATGCCGGGTAATGGGCGTACCGTCGTAACTCTTGCAGATGTCGCGCAGCGTGACACTGGCCATCGTTGTTGTTCTCCGTAGATGTCGCCATGCACTTCGTTCGTTCGCAGCGGTGGGCCGCCCCGCCGCTGCCGGCTCCCTACCGCGCCAGCCGCGCGTAGCCGAAGCCGTGCGCCGGCAACCGCGCCCAGTGGTCATCGTACTCGGCGAAACTCGCCGGCACGTCCACCAGCGGCACCGCCTGTGCCGGCAGCTCGTAGCTGCGTGGCAGGTCGCCGAGGTTGAACAGGCACAACCAGGCTTCCTCACCCAGCCGGCGCTCGAATACCAGCAGGGCGTCGTCATGGTAGACCATGCGGATGTCGCCCTCGATCAGCAGCCGTTGCTCGCGCCGCCAGCCGAGGAAGCGCCGGTAGCAGTTGAGCATCGAATGCGGGTCGGCATCCTGCGCGGCCACCGACAGCGAGCGGTGCGAGTCGTCCACCGGCAGCCACGGCTGGCTGCCAGTGAAGCCGGCGTGATGCGCCTCGCTCTCCCAGGGCATCGGCGTGCGGCAGCCGTCGCGGCCCTTGAATTCCGGCCAGAAGGTGATGCCGTACGGATCGACCAGATCTTCATAGCGCAGTTCCGCCTCCGGCAGACCCAGCTCCTCGCCCTGATAGAGGCAGACGCTGCCGCGCAGGGACAGCAGCAACGCCATCAGCACGCGGCCGCGCTCCGGATCGGGCCGGCCGTCGAGCGCCCAGCGGGTCATCACCCGCACCACATCGTGGTTGCCCATGGACCAGCACGACCAGCCATCGGCCAGCTCGCGCTCGATGCCCTCCACCGTGCGGCGGATATAGGCCGGGCTGCACTGCTCGGTCAGCAGGTCGAAGGAATAGGCCATGTGCAGGGTGTCGCCGCCACTGGTGTAGGCGGCCATGGTGCGCAGGGATTCGTCGCAGCCGATCTCGGCCACCGACGAAGCGCCGGGGTAACGCTGCAGCAGGGCGCGCAGGCGGCGCAGGAAGGCCAGATTTTCCGGACGGGTCTTGTCGTAGATGTGCCGCTGGTAAGCGTAGGGGTTGTCCACGCGCACGCCGATACTGCCCTCGCGGATCTCCAGGTTCGGCGGGTTGTCGCGCAACTCGAGGTCGTGGAAGTAGAAGTTGGCGGCGTCCAGGCGGAAGCCGTCCACGCCGAGCTTGAGCCAGAACTCCATGTCGTCGAGCAGCTGATCCTGCACGGCCGGGCAGTGGAAATTCAGGTCCGGCTGGCTGGACAGGAAATTGTGCAGGTAATACTGCCGGCGCCGGCTGTCCCAGCTCCACGCGGGGCCGCCGAAAACCGAGAGCCAGTTGTTCGGCACGGTGCCGTCCGGCTTGGGGTCGGCCCAGACGTACCAGTCGGCCTTGTCGTTGTCGCGGCTGGAGCGGCTCTCCACGAACCAGGGGTGCTGGTCCGAGGAATGGTTGAGCACCTGATCGATCAGCACGCGCATGCCGCGCTCGTGGCAGGCTTCCACCAGCCGGACGAAATCATCCAGCGTGCCGAACAGCGGGTCGACGCCGCGGTAGTCGGCCACGTCGTAGCCGAAATCCTTCATCGGCGAGGTGAAGAAGGGCGACAGCCAGATGGCGTCGACGTTGAGGCTGGCGATGTAGTCCAGCTTGTGCAGCACGCCGGGCAGGTCGCCCACGCCATCGCCGTTGCTGTCGAAGAAGCTGCGCGGGTAGACCTGATAGATCACCCCGCCGCGCCACCAGTTCTGAAGTTGCTCGGACATACCACGTACCTTGAGTGAGCGTGAAGACGGGGCCACTCTAGGTGCGGCAAGCGGTCGCAACATCCTCCGGCGGCGGGCGGGCGCAGGCGTAACAGGCGGGCGTAGCTGGCCTGCCGAGCGAGGGCGTAGAGCGGCCCAGCGAGCCGGTCAGCGCACCCGCGCCGGGTTGCCGACCACGGTGGCGCCGGCCGGCACGTCGCGGGTGACCACGCTGCCGGCACCGATCACCGCATCGTCGCCCACCGTCACACCCGGGAGGATGATCGCCCCGCCACCGACCCAGACGTTGCGACCGATATGGATCGGCCGACCGAACTCCACGCCCGAACGACGCGCCTCGGGGTCACGCGGATGGTCGGCGGTGTAGAGCTGCACCGCCGGCCCGATCTGCGCGCCGGCGCCGATGTGCACCTCGACCACATCGAGAATCACACAGTTGAAATTGAGAAAGGCGCCTTCGCCCAGGTGGATGTTGTAGCCGTAGTCGCAGTGGAACGGCGGACGGATCACCGCGCCGGCACCGACCGAGGCCAGCCGCTCGGCCAGCAGCGCCCGGCGCTCGTCCGGCGAGGCTGCCAGCGCTGCGTTGTAGCGCACCATCCAGGCCTTGGCCGCGGCCTGGTCGGCGAGGATTTCCGGGTCGCCTGGGTGGTACAGCTCGCCCGCCAGCATCTTCTGTTTCTCACTCATCGCCATGGCAACGCCTCCTTCGCTGAAAGCCCGAGGGTGCCACAGCGCCCGCCGCGCCTTCCTCCTCCCTGACGGTCGCGAGCGGATGAGACGATCGACGGTCGCGCCTTCGCATTAACCGCCGGGCTCGACTAGGGTTGTTGCACCTCTCCCCGTCCGGAGCACTGCCCGTGAAACTGATCGGTCGCTACATGTCGCCATTCGTCCGCCGCGTCGGCGTCAGCCTGCATCTGCTGGATATACCGTTCACCAACGAGCCCCTCAGCGTTCTGACGGATAGTCTGAAGATTCGCGAATACTCGCCGCTGGGTCGAGTGCCCGCCTTGGTGCTGGACGATGGCCGGGTGCTGATCGACAGCAACGCCATCCTCGACCATTTCGATCAGCAGGCGGGCGCCGAGCGAGCGCTGCTGCCGCTGTCCGGCGCCGAGCGCAGCGAGGCGATGAACCTGCTGGCCTTCGCCGTCGGTGCCTGCGAGAAAACCGTGGCGGCGTACTACGAGCGCGATCGTCGGCCGGAAGGGCTGGTGTGGGACGATTGGTACCGCCATTGCGAAGACCAGGCGCGTGGCGCGCTGGCCTTGCTGGATGCACGCCAGGCCGAGCGCGCCGAGCGGCCCTTGCTGGGCGAACGCATGAGCCAGGTGGATATCAGCGCGGTGGTCGCCTATGACTTCGCCCGCCTTACCCTGCCCGACACGCTGGCGCCGGACGGCGCATTCCCCCACCTGGCCTCAGCGTCTCAGCGCGCCAACAGCCTGCCCGCCTTCGCTCAGACGCAGTGGAAGGGCTGAGCGGCGCACCGCAGGCCGCGCGCTAACAGTGCGCTGCCCCGGCGTACTCAGCGCGGCGCGCGAACCTGCGCCACCACCTCGTCCAGGGTCGGGTTGGCTTTGCCCATGCCATTGAAGAACACCGCCGGGATGCCACCGTTGAGCACCGCAACGGTACGCTGCAGCTGCGCCTGCTGTTCGGCGCTGGGGTTGGTCGTCTCGGTACTGAAATGACTGGAACGCTGCACCGCGATGCCCGTGCGGGTCAGCCCGGCCGCCAGCTCGTCGGCCCGCCGTGCGGCGTCGGAGGGGCAGTTGACCGGTGCGAAGACCATCACCACGCCCGAGCGCGCGCCACCGGGCATCGCCACCGGGACGAACCCCGAGGGGCTGCTTGCCGTGCCTGCCTGGAGCAGCGCCTCCTGCGGATGCCCGCTCCACAGCTTGTAGCCGAGACCCAGGACGGCGGCGATAAACAGGACGCGGGTCAGGCTCATGGGCGGCCCCCGGCGTGCAGTGCGGCGCCGGGCGCACGCCGGCCGGTTCGCTGAGCTGTCTTCATCATCCGCCACGTCCCTGTTGTGCTGTACGGACAGCGAGCATAGCCGCTCGCCCGGGCGGCGGCGAGCGGCCCTACTCGCCCTGAATCTTGCTCAACAGGTCGCGCGCCAGCTGCACCGCTTCGCTGCGGTGGGTGATGTTGAGCTTCTGGTAGAGGCTGCGGATGTGCGTTTTGATGGTGGTCGGCGCGACGTTGAGGTGATCGGCGATCTGCTCGTTGGACTGCCCGGCGTGGATCAGGCTCAGCACCTGCCATTCGCGCCGGGTCAGCGGCGAACGGCGGATCAGCTCGGGCACGTCGGGGCGGTTGATGATGTCCTGGATGACCGCCTCGTCCAGCGTGATGCGAATGGCGCGGCTGAAATCGCGCTGCTGCTGCGCCAGCTGGATCAAGCGCGCGGCGCGCTGGGCCTCGGCTTCATCGAGGGTGCGCTCGTGCAGCAGGCACTTGAGCATGCCGATGATCGGCTTGCCGACGCGCAGGAAGCTGCCGATCGCGCCACTGCCGCTGGCCAGCGTCATGGCCCGCTGCAGGTGGTCTAGTGCCTGCTGGCGCTCCTCGCGCAACCAGTGCAGCTGCGCCAGGAGGATGTGGTTGCGGTTGCGGTCCATGATCAGGCCGTGGCGCTCGGCATCGGTCAGCAGCTGGCGCAGGATCGGCAGGGCGCGCTCCAGCTGCCCCAGCGCCAGGTGGGCACGGGCGTGATTGCGTGCATTGAGCTGGGCGAAATGGTTGGCGCCGCCGCACACCGGCGGGGCACTGAGCAGCCACTGGCGGATCGCCTCGCGATCCTGGCTGGAGTCCCAGTAGGCGAGCATGATCGCGTGGGCATTGGCCAGCCAGTCGATGTGGTAACGGTCGTCGGCGAGCATCGTCTGCAACTGCGCGATGTAGTCGGCACAGGCGTGCTGCTGGCCGCGGGCGTAGGCGACGCCGGCCAGCAGCGCGTAGCTCTGCAGGCGCCAGCGTGGGTCGTCCAGTTCGTCGAGGATCTGGATACCCTGCAGCGCGCACTGCTCGGCAGCGTCCAGCTGGTGCCACTCCAACAGCACCTGGCCGCGCACCCGGTAGATGAACTCGACGATGGGCGTGGCCTGCAGGTTCTGCTGCTCGATGTACTGGATGGCGCGCTCCTGCAGGGTATAGGCCTTCTGCAGATGCCCCTGGGCGATGGCGATTTCCGACAGCTGGCCGAGACTCCAGACCACCAGGTGCGAGGCATTGATCTCCCGCGCGCGGCGCTCGGCTTCCTCGTACTGTTTCTGCGCCTGCGGCAGTTCGCCCTGGACGAAATGCGCCTCGGCCAGGCCCGACATCGCCGCTACCCGTGAGGTGCGCATGATCAGCGGCTCGCGGGTCAACGCCTCCCGCGCCAGGGCGATGGCGCGCTGCTCGTCGCCCTGGTTCATCGCCACCTGCGCGCGTACGGCATTGAACTCGCAGACGATACGCGCCCAGTCCTGCTCCGAGCAGCTGCGCTGCAGCGCCAGCTCGCCGGCCTTGAACCAGCGCTCGACATGATCGAACTGATAGGAGTTCTGCGACACCCAGGCCTGCAGCAGGGTGAGCAGCGGCGAGCCGGCGATCACCGGTTCCGGCAGGGTTTCCAGGCACTGTTGCAACAACCCGAGACGACCCTGGCGATAGAACGCCCGGCCGTGGCGCTGCAGGATCTCGTCGACCTGCTGCGGGTCGCCGGCCTGTACGGCATGGCGCGCAGCTTCCTCGGGCATGTTCTCGGCCAGCAGCGCGGAGGCTGCACGCAGGTGCAGCTGGTTGACCCGCTGCGGCTGGTGGGTGCGCAGCTCGCCCTGCAGGAACACGGCGAACAACGGGTGATAGCTGTACCAACGGCGCAGGCTGTCCAGCGGCTGGATGAACAGGCCGCCACGCTCGAGCCGTTCGAGCATCTCGCGGCCGTGACAGGCTTCGGTCAGGCGATCGGCCAGGGCGGCGTCGAAGCGGTCGAGCAGGCAGGTCGCCTCGAGAAAACCGCGCAGGTCCTCGGGCAGCCCCTCGATCACCTGTTCGCGCATGTAGTCGCGGATGTCCGGGTGGCCGAGCTGCAGGTTCTCCAGGAACAGGTCCATGCCACGGCTGGTCTGCACTTCCTGCAAGGCCAGCTGCAGCGCGCAGGGCCAGCCACCGATGCGGCGGTTGAGACGCTCGACCTGCTCGCGATTGATGCTCACCGGCACGCCCAGCTCCAGCAGCGCCTGCACTTCATCATCCTCGAAGGCCAGCTGGCGCGCGTCGAGCAGCAGCAGCTGATGCTTGACCCGCAGCTCGGCCACGCCCAGTTCGGGCAGGCGTCGGCTGCACACCAGCAGGGTCATCCAGCTCGGCATATGCCGCAGGAAGAAGCGCAGGCCGGCGATCAACTCGGCGTCGTGCAGCACCTCGAACTCGTCGAGCACGATCAGGATCGCCTCGTGCTCGCCCGGCAGTTCGGCCAGCAACTGGGTGAACAACGCATCTAGCGATACCCGGCCCTGCTCGGCCAGCGCCACTGCCAGCGGACAGCCGGCGTCCAGCTGGCGGTCCAGCGCCTGGGTCAGGTAGCGACCGAACTGCAGCCCCAGGTTGTCGCTGGCATGCAGCTGGAACCAGGCGATACGCCCATCGAAGGCCCGCGCCCACTGCGCCGCCAGGGTGGTCTTGCCGAAACCGCTGGCGGCATGCAGCACCGCCAGGCGCACCTGCGGCAGGCGCTGCTGCCACTCGTCCAGGCGCGGCCGTTCGAGCAGGCCCGGCGGCAACATGGGAATCGCCAGCTTGGTGGGGATCAATGGCAGCAGTGGTGGCATCGCGGCATTCATGGACGGTTCCCTGTTCTTGTTCTTGTCGTGGTCTGGCGCACCGGTTCGCACCGCTCCCGCTCCCCGGTTCCGCGCCTCGTTCAACTCAGCTGGTCAGCCCTTCACCCCGCCGGCGGTCAGGCCACCGACGATCCACTTCTGGCAGTAGAGGAACACGGCGGTGATGGGCAGACCGGAGAGTACCGCGGCGGCGGCGAAGTCGCCCCACAGGTAGTTCTGCGGGTAGAGGTACTGCTGCGCGCCGACCGAGAGGGTGAGCTTGTCCACGTCCATCAGCAGCACCGAGGCGATGGGGTATTCGGTGACGCTGGTGATGAAGGCGAGGATGAACACCACCGCCAGGATCGGCACGCTCATCGGCAGCAGGATATGGAAGAACGCCTGCCAGGTGGTCGCCCCATCGACGATGGCAGCCTCCTCCAGCGAGGCGTCGATGCTCTCGAAGTAGCCCTTGATGGTCCAGATGTGCAGCGCCATGCCGCCCAGCGAGGCGACGATCACCGCGCCGTGGCTGTTCACCCCGAGCCAGCTGACGTGCTGGCCGAGCTGGTCGAACAGGGCGTAGATCGCCACCAGCGAGAGCACCGGCGGGAACATCTGGAAGATCAGCATGCCTTTGAGGATCGGCGCCTTGCCGCCGAAGCGCATGCGCGCGAAGGCGTAGGCGCTGGTGGTCGACAGGAGCAGGATCAGCGCCGAACTGACCAGGGCGATCTTCACCGAGTTCCACAGCCACAACAGCACCGGGAACGGCGGGTTCGTCACGCTGCCGTCCTCATGGGTGTAAGGAATGCCGAGGGCCAGCGACCAGTGCTCCAGCGTCGGGTTCTCGGGAAACAGGCTGCCGGTAGCGAAGTTGCCCTCGCGAAAGGAGATCGACACCACCATCAGCAGCGGGAAGAGGATTGCCGCGACGAAGGCCAGCAGCGCCGCGTGGGTCGCCCAGAGCCGGTAACGCGCGGATTTCGGTTGCACCATGGCCATGACCGTCTCCTTATACCTTCACTTTCGAGAGTTTGAGATTCAGCAGCGCCATAGCACCGACGAGGATAAAGATCATCGTGGCGATGGCCGCGGCCAGGGCGAAATCCTGCCCGGAATCCTGGAAGGCGATGCGGTAGGTGTAGCTGACCAGCAGGTCCGTGGTGCCGGCCGGCGTGGTCGCGCCGATGATGTCCGGGCCGCCACGGGTCAGCAGGGTGATCAGCACGAAGTTGTTGAAGTTGAAGGCGAAGCAGGCGATCAACAGCGGCATCAGCGGCTTGATCAGCTGCGGCAGGGTAATGCGCAGCAGGTTGTCCAGCGGACTGGCGCCATCGATGGCCGAGGCCTCGTACTGATCCCGCGGGATGGCCTGCAGCAAGCCCATGCATAGCAGCAGCATGTAGGGGTAGCCGAGCCAGGTGTTGACGATGAGGATCATCGTGCGTGCCAGGGTCGGGTCGCTGAACCAGTCCGGACGGATGCCGAACAACCCCTCGAGCAGCAGGTTGATCTCGCCGAAGTTCTGGTTGAACAGCCCGCGGAACACCAGGATGGAAATGAACCCCGGGACCGCATACGGCAGGATCAGCATCAGCCGGTAGAAGGCCTTGCCGCGCACCAGTTCCCATTGCAGCAGGCTGGCCAGCACCAGCCCCACGGCGAGGGTGAAGACCACGGTGAGCCCGGCGAAGGCGAAGGTCCAGGCGAAGATCTGCACGAAGGGTTCACGGATGCTCGGCTCGCTCAGCACCCGGGTGAAGTTGGCGAAGCCGGCGAACACGGTGAAGCCCGGCGGCACCGCCTTGCCCGTCTCGTCTACATAGAAGCCGCGCTCCATGTCGGCGGTCAGGCGTGCACCGCTGCGGGTGTCGACCAGCACACCGGGGCCGTCCTGCCGGTAGACCGGTTCCACCGCGGCGACCTCACGCAGGCCGTACAAGCGCAGCAGGCTGCCGTCCGGTGCCTGTAGTACCCATTGCTCCAGCGCCTTGCGCCGCTGGATCACGTCGCGCACCGGCAGCGCCTCGCCCAGCCCCTCGACGCCCTCGGCCGGCTGCAGCGTCAGCGGCGCCTGCGGGTCCGGCTCGCCGGTCAGCGGCGGGCTGACGAACACTCCCAGTTCGCCCTTGTCGATGCGCAGACGCTCGCCATCAGGGCTTGGATGCAGGGTGAAACGGAAGCGCTCGCCGGCCAGGTAGGTCTGGCTCAGGTGGTAGCGCTCCACCTGGGCCTGGCTGAGCAGATTGCTGCCGCTGTAATTGGTGAAGCCGATGCCCACCGTGTACAGCAGCGGGAAGATGACGAACACCAGCATCCCGGCCACCGACGGGAAGATGTAGCGCTGCGCGTACATCCGCCGGTTGATGAACAGGTAGCTGGCGATCCCGGTCACCACCAGCCCGAGCAGGGCGAAGGCCATCTGCCCCTGCACGTAGAGCGCGACCACCAGGTACAGCGCAAAGGCGTTGAAGGTCAGCCACGCCAGCCAGCGCAGGCCGTTGGTCAGGGAGCGGGGCAGGCCCCGGGAGGTCGTACGGGTCATGGCTGGGCTGGGCAACTCGGCACGGGCATTCACGGGAGCGGAACCTTTGAGAACGGAGCATAGTCCGCCGGCGCGCCCGAGGCGGCGGCCGGCGACGGGTTCAACGGGTGATGCGCTTGGCGGCATCGTCCAGGGCGGCGTCAACGTCCTGTCGCCCGGAGGTGATGTTGGTCAGCGCGGCGGCCATGGATGACCAGAACGCGCCCATCTCCGGCACGTTGGGCATCGGCTCGCCCATCTGCGCGTTCTCGAAGGTCGCCTTGATGTGCGGATTGCTGGACAGCTCTTCCATGTAGGCGGTGTTGGCCACCGCACCCAGCGGCACGTCGGCGTTCACAGTCTTCAGGCCGTCGACCTCGAGCAGGTAGTTCTCGAGAAACTCCACGGCCAGGTCCTTGTTCGGGCTGGCGGCGTTGAGCAACGCGGCGGCGACGCCGACGAAAGGCTTGCCCGCCTCGCCATCGATGGCGGGGATCGGCGCGACCCCGAAATCGATGCCGCTCTTCTCGATGTTCGACCAGGCCCATGGGCCGCTGATCATCATCGCCGAGTCACCCTTGTTGAAGGCTGCCTCGGCCACGCTGTAATCGGCACCCTTGGGCATCACGCCCTTGTCGATCAAGTCGCGCAGCACCTGTGCACCGGCCTTGGCGCCGGCGTTGTTGACCCCGGTGGATTTGACGTTGTAGCCGCCGTCGGTCTGCTCGAACACATAGCCGCCCTTGGCCGACAGCAGCGGCCAGGTGAAGTAGGTGTTGTTGTAGTCCCAGAGGATGGCGCGCTTGCCCTGGGCGGCGAGCTTCTCGTTCAGCGCCAGGACGTCGTCGAAGCTCTTGGGCGGAGTATCGACCAGGGCCTTGTTGTAGATCAGGCCGATGGTTTCCACCGAGATCGGGTAGCCCCACAGTTTGTTGTCGTAGGTCACCGCCTGCCAGGAGAAGTCGGCGATACCGGACTTGGTCTCGGCGCTGGGGGTGACGGGGGTGAGCAGGCCGCTCTTGGCCCACTCGCCGATGCGGTCGTGAGCCCAGATGAAGATGTCCGGGCCGTTGCCGGTGGCCGCCGCCTGCTGGAACTTGTCGGTGGCGCTGTCCGGGTGGGCCACCTCGACCGGGATGCCGGTCTCGGCAGTGAACCGCTTACCGACCTCGGCCAGGCCCTTGTAACCCTTGTCGCCGTTGATCCAGACGACCAGCTTGCCTTCCTCGATCGCTGCCAGGGCCGGCAGCGGCAGGCTGAAGGTGGCCGCCAGGCCAATGGTGGCGAGACACCAGAATTTAGTGTTCATGCTTCGCGTTCCTCGTGGCTTCTTGTTTTTTGTTCCACCCGCTGCCGGCCTTTGGCTCTGGCAGTCGTTCCATCCTCGGCACCTGACGCGCCATCTGCATCCTCCCCTTCGGGGGCACCGAGGGCGTAGAAGCGGGGCGTAGATCGTTCGGCTCAGCTGCGCGAAATACGCCAGGTGATTCAGGCTTACGCCTATACCTGGCCGGCAACGCGCGGTCAAATGTGGCGAAAAAGCACAATGGAGCTTCTCGATGCGTGCCAACCGCCTGCCTGCCCTGCTGCCGCTGCTCTGCTTCTCCCTGCCGCTCTCCGCCCTGGCTGACCCCGAACTGGCCGCCCGACTGGACGACCAGCCGCTGGCGCTGAGCTGGAATGCGCTGGCCAGCGACCGTTACGACATCGAGCTCAGTCTCGCGCCCGGCCAGTTGCAGTTGCGTATGCCTCAGGCCGGCGACGAGGCCGTGCCGCTCGCGCCCTTTCGCCGCCAGCCGCTTGGCAGAGACAGCGCCTACCGCTACGAAGTGCCCGAGGCCGGTCGCTATCGGCTGATCGTCGAGACCGGCGCCGCGCCAGCCGTGCGTCTGCTGCCGATCAAACCCGCCGCTCCGGTGACAGCCGCCGCGACCTGCAAGCCCTGGGATGGCGGCGAGGTGGAGCTGGCGGTCAGCGAGGTCTTCGGCGAAGGCGAGACCCTGCGTGACGCCTTGTCCGGCGCCACCGCGGTGGTCCGCGACGGCCGGGTCAGGCTGCAACCCGCCGCCGGCAGTGACGGTCTGCTGCTGCTCGAACGCGCCGAATCGCCCGAGCAGCCGATCACACGCGACTGGCGCAACGCGATCGTCTACTTCGTGCTCACCGACCGCTTCGCCAACGGTGATCCAGGCAACGACCGCAGCTATGGCCGCGAGCCGGATGGCAAGGATGAGATCGGCACCTTCCACGGTGGCGACCTCAAGGGGCTGACCAAGCGCCTCGACCATATCGCCAGCCTGGGCGTCGATGCGCTATGGATCAGCGCGCCCTACGAGCAGATCCACGGCTGGGTCGGCGGCGGCGATCGCGGCGACTTCCGCCACTACGGTTACCACGGCTACTACGCGCTGGACTTCACCCAGCTTGACGCCAACATGGGCAGCGAGAACGACCTGCGTGCCCTCATCAGCGAGGCCCATGCCCGCGGCATCCGCGTGCTGTTCGACGTGGTGCTCAACCATCCGGGCTATTCCACCCTGCAGGACATGCAGCAGCTCGGCTTCGGCGCCCTGCGCGACGGCATGGCCGAGTATCTGCCCGAGCAGTGGAGCGCCTGGCAGCCGGAAGCTCACGAGAATCTGCACGCCTACCACAACCTGGTGGATTACGAGCACCCGAGCTGGGCCGCCTGGTGGGGCCGCGAATGGGTCCGTGCCGGCATCGCCGACTACGACACGCCGCCCAGCAGCACCGTCGATCCACTCAAGGGCTCGCTGGCCTTTCTGCCGGATTTCCGTACCGAGTCCGAGGCGGTCGTCGCGCTGCCGGAGTTTCTCGCGCACAAGGCGCAAACCCGTGCCGAGCCACGCGAAGGCTACCGGGTGCGCGACTACCTGATCGAATGGCTGACCGGCTGGGTCCGCGAGTTCGGCGTCGACGGCTTTCGTGCCGACACCGTCAAGCACGTCGAGCCGTCGACCTGGGCCGAGCTGCGCGTGGCGGCCGAGCGCGCCCGCGCCGACTGGGCCCGCGCCAACCCGGACGACCCCATGGCCGGCGAGCCGTTCTGGATGGTCGGCGAAGTGTTCGGCCACGGCCCAGAGGCCAGCGACTATCTCGACCAGGGTTTCGATGCGCTGATCAACTTCGCCTTCCAGGATCAGGCGCTGGCCGCCAGCGACTGCCTGGCCGCCGCCGAGCCCAGTTACGCCGACTACGCCAGGCGCCTGGCCGAGACGCCCGGGCACAACCTGCTGAGCTACGCCTCGTCCCATGACACGGCGCTGTTCATCCAGCTGGCGAAGGGCGACCTGGCGAACCAGCGCGGTCTCGCCGCCGCCCTGCTATTGGCGCCCGGCGCGGTGCAGATCTACTACGGCGACGAAAGCGCCCGCAGCTTCGGCCCCAGCGGTTCGGACCCGTACCAGGGCACGCGCAGTTCGATGAACTGGGCCGAGCACCAGCGACCCGAGATCGCTGGATTGATCGAGCACTGGCAGCGGATTGGTCAGTTCCGTACGCGCCATCCAGCCATCGGCGCGGGTGAACACAAACTGCTTTCGCCCGGCCAGCCCTATGCCTTCGCCCGCGAGCTGGGCGAGGACAAGGTCATCGTGGTGCAGGCCCGATGAGTACTGCATCCCTGACCGCAGCGGCACGGCGCCAGGCCCAGTTGGCCTTTCTCGCCAGCGGCACCGAGTTTCGCCTGGGCCGCGCGGAGGATTGCCCGCTGCCATCGGAACAACTGGCGGCGGTGCGTGGCGACGAGCCCTGGGTACACGCCTGCCTCGACGACGGCCTGACCGCTCGGGTCTACCGCGTGCAGCTGGCCGGGCGCGACTGGGCGCTGAAGGTCGCCCGGCGTCCCTGTCGTGTGCAGAACCCGGACGGCCAGGCGAGTTTCCTCAACGAGCTGCAGCGCCGCCGCGACCTGGCCCGGCTGATGCGCACACCGGAGCAGGCCGAACGCCTGGCCGGCATCGTGCCGACGCAGTACGCCTCGCTGCAGCAGGGCATCCTGCTGTCGCCCTGGGTCGAAGGCCGGCGCATCGAGCGCTGGGACGAGCGACAGCTGGTCGAGCTGTTCGACCTGCTGATCGCGCTGGTGCTGGCCGGCCTGTTCGAATGGGATCTGGCGCCAGGCAATACCCTGGACGATGGCCGCATCCGCCTGTTCGATTTCGGCTACCTCTACCCCTTCGACCCGCTGCGTCAGTACAACAGCGACGGCCTCGCCTCGCCGGGGTTTCATCCGGCCGAACGCTTCGAGACACGCCAGCTGTTCGCCTGCCTCCTGCAGCTGGAACAGCAAAGCGAGGCCTGGGCCCTGGCCGATTTCGAGCAGGAGAAACGCATCGCGCTGGATGCCTACCAGCGCCTGCATCGAGAGCTGACCGCCCGCGGCGCAAGCGAGACGGTATCGGGCTGGCTGAGCGACCTGATGCGTGGCTGGCGCAACGCACTGGCCGGCGATCCGGGCGGGCTATACCTGCAGGAGGCCTGGCGCTCGCACTGGCTGGACGTGAAGGACGACCTCAGCGGGCAGAGCTGCACGCCACTGACCCTGCAGCGCCTGGCCTGGCTCCGGGAAAAAGCCACTACCCTGCATGCCGACCTGCTCGCCAGCGGCGCACTGGCCAACGCGCGCAACCCTGGCCGCGATGCCTTGCTCGATGAGTTACGCCAGGCCGAAGCCCAGGCGATTCGCTGGCAGCTGGGCGATACGCAGAATGCCGGATAGCCGTGAGTGACGCGCCGCGGACCGATCGGTAGCTGACTGACCGCAGTGCTGCGTTGGTGGGCTGATGCGCACCGAGCCCGGAGCGGCGCGGCTGCGCACATAGATCGGGACCGAGACCGGTCAACAAAAAGCCCGCCTCACATCGGCGAGGCGGGCCGTCGCTACCGCTTGCGGCTAGAACCGCCCCGCCGTGGTGGCACCTTCGGTGGGCTTCACGCTGTTGTTGGCCCCGCCCTGCCATTGCCGCACCAGCGTTGCATTGGCCTCGTTGCGGATCAGGCACTTCCATTCCACGTTCTGGCCGGCCGGCAGCGAGATGCGGCCCTTCCAGGTCGGGTAGCCGCTGGTGTCGGTCAGCCGCACCGCGGAGGCAGGGCTCCAGTTGCCGAGCTGGCTGACGTTCCCCACCGCGTAGACGCTGTCGCCGGGTTGCGTCACACCGTTGTCGCAGCGGAAGTTCACGCTGACCAGGGCACCGGGCTCACCGCCGCCATTGTCACCGCCACCACTGCCGGCGCCGGTCCGCCAGACCCGCACCTGGCCATTGCTGGTATTGACTGCTTCGCTGAAGCTGCCGCTGGCGACCTGGCCGGGATTGCTCAGGTTGGAATTGAGCGCCACCACCAGGGTCTGCTGACTGCCGGTGACGGTGGCGACGAGGCCGCTGTAGCCGCTGTGGAAGCTGATCGCCGAATCGGCACGCACGCCAGCGGCGCGACGCACCTGGATCAGCTGGCGGATGAAGTCGCGGTAGCCCCAATCGTACATGTGCGACCAGTACACCACCGGCGTGCCGGGGCTGGTCAGAATGTACGCGTAGGCCTGACGGATCAGCCCGTCCTGCAGCGGCCAGTGATGCTGCCCACCGTTCTGCCCGGGCGAGTAGCCGGTGTCGTGGTTGTCGACAAAGGTCACTGCCACCTCGCGCCAGCGCGGATCGGGGTTGCCGTTAAGGCCGTTCTTCCAGTCGGCGATCGAGCCGTTCTGCATGCGCTCCTTGAGGGCGAAGTCGAACACCGGGCACTTGGCCCGATCGGACCAGTCCTTGATGATCTGCTGCCAGCTTGCCGTGTTGCGCCAGTCCCAGCTCGGATATTCAGAAGGGCCTTTCCACAGCTCGCCGACGCAGAAGCTGTTGTCGGCACTGTCGGTCATCCAGCTGTTGACCCGCTCCGGGGCGAAGCCGCGGACGAAATCGAAGCGGAAGCCGCCGGCGCCGTACTGGCTGCGCAGGTTGGCGAACTCGTCGCGGAACATGCCATAGACCTGCGGATGGCCGGTATTGAGGTCGGCATCGCCGCCGACGAAACGATCGCCGTCGTCGCAGTCGTTGGGGTAGTTGCCCGGGTCGGCGCAGTCGTTGCGCCAGAAGCCCTGGCCAGCCGGCAGGTTGATTTCCTTGTTCGGGTAGCCGCGGTTCATGTGGTTGGGCACCACGTCGTAGAGCACCTTCACCCCGGCACCGCCGAGCGCACCGGCCGCCTGACGCAGCTGGGCATCGCTGCCGTAGCGGCCGTTCTTGTTGAAGTCGTGCCAGAAGTAGCCTTCGCCGCCGCCGGACTTGCCGCCTTCGCTCCAGCTGGAGAAGTCACGCCAGGGCACCGGCATCCAGATTGCCGAGAAGCCGTCGGCCGCGATCGTCGAGGCCTGTTGGCGGAGGATGTTGTACCAGTCGTTGGGCGCTTCGCGGACGACGTTCCAGTGGAAGCCCTGGAGGATGATTTCGTCGCCGCCGTGGTAGCGCACCCCGGCCGGGCTCTTGCCGGCCTGATCGGCCAGTGCGGGAAACGGCAGCAGGACCGCCGCCAATACGGCGGCACGCAGGATGTGGCTCATCGCAATACTCCGGTTCTTGTGCTTGTTCGGGTATCCGACGGCAAGGCCGCCGGACGAGGATGAACGCCGGCCGGGTCTTCGACCGGCACCGGCAGGCTGCCCCTGCACGCCCCGGCCACCAACCTCCCCCGCCCAGTTGCAGGCGGCGTAGTGGCCAGGCCGAAGGCCCCTGGCAATCATCTGCGCCCTGCCGGGCGTAGCCCCGCCCGGGGGATTACGCCGCACTCATCCTGATTACGCCCTCGAGCTGCGCCAGCGAAATCTCTGGGCGGGAGGATGCCGCCAGCGGAGCCATCCCCGAGGCTTTCGCCACCGAGCTGCGCCCTGCGACACGCAGCGAAGGCGTGATCGATTCGGCATTAACAAGAAAAACAAGGACCTCGTCATGAAGCACACCGCGCACCCCCTGTTCGTCCTCAAACCCGCCTGTCTGCTTGCTGCCCTGCTGGTCGGCGGCCCGGCCCTGGCGGTCGATTTCCACGGTTATCTGCGTTCGGGCGTCGGCGCCACGGCCGGCGGCGGCGACCAGGCCTGCTTCCAGGCTGCTGGCGCACCGGCGAAATATCGCCTGGGCAACGAATGCGAAACCTACGCCGAGATCGGCCTCGGCCAGGAGGTGTGGAGCGAAGGCAACCGCAGCTTCTACGTCGACAGCATGATCGCCTACCGCTCCGACCAGGGTAACGACTGGGAAGCCACCGGCACCGACACCAACGGCGGCGAGAACAACCCCTTCGACGAGGCCGGCACCACCTCCATCCGCCAGTTCAACGTGGTCGGCAAGAACCTCATCCCGAGCCTGCCGGGCGCGGCGATCTGGGCCGGCAAGCGCTACTACAAGCGCCACGACGTGCACATCAATGACTACTACTACTGGGATGTCTCCGGCCCCGGCGCCGGTATCGAAGACATCGACCTGGGCTTCGCCAAGGCCAGCGTCGCGTGGATTCGCAACACCGACGGCGACTGGGTCTACCAGGGCTCGGGCACCGGCACCAACCTGGCCAACGACACCCTCGACTTCCGCCTCGCCGAGATCGACGTCAACCCGGGCGGCAAGCTGGAGATCGGCTACGACTACGGCAAGGCCAACCTCACCGACGAGCAGGAACGCGACCCCGGCTACCAGGACCAGAAGGGTCATCTGGTCACCCTCGAGCACACCCAGAGCAACTGGTTCGGCGGCTACAACAAGCTCGCCCTGCAGTACGGCACCGACGGCATCATCGGTAGCAGCGGGCGCAACAGCACCGGCAACAGCGACGGCAAGATGTTCCGCCTGGTCAACCAGGGCGTGGTCGGCCTGACCGACAACATCGAGATGATGTACGTGCAGATCTACGAGGACCGCGACTTCGACAACGACTCCGGGCAAACCTGGGCCAGCTTCGGTGTGCGCCCGGTGTACAAGTGGAGCGACGTGATGAGCACCGCGCTGGAGTTCGGCTACGACCGGGTCGATCCGCAGGCCGACGGCGAGCGCACCCGCGACCTGAAGAAGCTCACCCTGGCCCAGCAGTGGTCGGCCGGCAACAGCTTCTGGGCGCGCCCGCAGATCCGCGTGTTCGCCACCTACGCCCAGTGGGACGGCGGCCGCTATCAGGCCGCCAGCGAATCGATCGATGCCGGTGACGATGACGGCATCACCTTCGGCATCCAGGCCGAGGCCTGGTGGTAACCCGCACTGGCTGAACGCCGTTGCGCGCAACGACAGGCTTTCCGCTCCCACCGTCCAGACGGTGCCTTTTGCCCCGACTCTGGCAGGTCGGGGCATTTTTTATCCGGAGAAGCACCATGCATCCTCTCTCTCTTTTCGCCGCCGGGCTGATCGCTCTGGCACTCGTCGGCTGCAGCAGCGAGCCGCTGCGCCGGGTCGACGCCCTGGCCGCCAGCCCGGCCCCGCTGCAAGGCTCGGTCGAACAGGCCCGTGCCGCGCTGGCGGCCGCGCCGTCCTGCTGCAACGGCCTCGACCAACTGCCGTACGAGCCCTTGGAGGCAGGCTTCAGCAGCAACGTCGTGATTGACAGCCAGGCACCGGCCTATGCCTTCGAGACTGGCAAGAGCTTCTTGCGCGCCTTCAAGCTGCCGGCCGGCGGCCCGTCGTTCGAGCTGCGCCTGTACAGCCAGGCCGGCAGCAGCGTGCTGGCACCCAATGCCATGCTGCTGGACAGCCGCATGCGCCCGACCCGCCTGCTGGATGCCGACGACTTCGTCTACGTTCCGCCAACCGGGCTCAAGGGCGACAGTCTGGACGCACGCCTGCGCATCGATCGCTCGCAGCCCGAGCATCCAGGCAACGAGCGCTACCTGATCCTCTACACCAGCGAGGCGCAGATGGCCGGGCAGACCGTCCTGCAACATCCGGCCAAGGCCTACGCCAAGGCGCTGGGCAACGAACCGCCGAGCATCCCCGATCCGGTGGCGCAGCACTCCCCGGTGGGCGTGATCAAGCTGGTGATGATCCCCGACAGTGCCGCCGGATCGAACGCCAAGGGCTACGTACCGGGCTACAGCATCGGCCAGGAGATGGGCAACGAACTGCCCACCGCGCCGGCACCGACGGTGCTGCCGGAAACCTCGGCCTACTATCGCCAGGCGATCGATGCGGCGCTGGCGCAGAAGGACCTGGAGCGCGCCCTGCGCCTGGCCGACGAGGCCGCGCGCGTCGGCGATACCCAGGCGAAGCAGCATCTGCTGCAGCGAATCGAGATTCGCTGACACGGTCGGCAGCAACGGGTGGATGGGCGAGCGAAGTGCTATCCACCCTGTGGCTCCCTTGGGCTGGGCTTCAGCTCCGCAGAGTGGAACCCTCAGGACGACAGACCCTGCCTCAGGCGGTCAATTTCAGCCCCACCAACCCCGCCAGCAGCAGCACCGCGCTCAGCAACCGCGCCGGCGAGGCGCTTTCGCCGAAGATGACGATGCCCAGCGCCACGGTGCCCAGCGCACCGATGCCGACCCATATCGCATAGGCGGTCCCCACCGGCAGAACCTGCATGGCACGGGCGAGGAGGAAGAAGCTGGCGGCCATGGCCACCAGAGTGAGCACGCTCGGCAGCGGGCGGGTGAAACCTTCGGAAGCCTTGAGGCCAATGGCCCAGCCCACTTCGAGCAGGCCGGCGATGATCAGCATGATCCAGGCCGAATGCATGACGATGACTCCAGCAACGGCAGGGCCGTCCCCGCATGATTCGACACGCCCCGGGTCGTCCCGCGGCGGATGCGACCCTAGCACAGTCGCGCACCGTTTTGGACCACTCACAGCGCCCGTTGATCAGCAGCGACTCTAAGCGGGGATATGCCGAACCATCGGAGATGCTCGCGGTGGATGGGTGAAGCGTCATCCACCCTACGAGTCCCGCGTAGGGTGGAAAACTGCAAAGCATTTTCCACCTCGGATAGCGGACAGATGTCCCTGCTCAGGCCACCTCATGCCCGCGGGCCGCTTCGCTCAGGTAGAACCAGGCGGGACGGTCCAGCTCCAGTTCGGCGCCCAGCAGCGCCTCCTCGATCCGCTCCCAGCGCAGGCTGCCGAGGATCGGCAACGGCCGGCCGGGCAGCTGCCGCAGCCAGGCCAGCGCCAGCTGATTGGCCGTGGCGCCCCGGTCGGCGGCGACTTCATCGAGTGCGCTACATAGCCGATCGCCGAAGCGTCCACCGCCCATGGGCGACCATGCCAGCACCTGCAGGCCGGCAGCCTGCAACGCATGCAGGCTGCCATCCCATACCCAGTGCTGGGCCTGCAGTGACAGCTCGATCTGGTTGCAGCGCAGCGGCACGCACTGCGCAAGTGCCTGGCAATGCAGGATGCCGGCGTTGGACAGCCCCACCCAGCCGACCTTGCCGCTGGCGACCAGTCCGTTCAGCGTCTCGGCCACCTCGTCGACCTGCAGCAGCGGGTCCGGGCGATGCAGCAGGAAACCATCGAGTCGTTCCACGCCCAGTCGCGCCAGGCTGTCGTCCACCGCCCGGCGCAGGTAGCCGGCACTGGAGTCGTAGTGCTTGACCCGCCAGCGCGAGCAGTCCTGCCCCGCCGGCACGATATCGGCCTTGCCGATGATCTGCAGGCGCTGGCGCAGTCCCGGTGCCTGGCGCAGGGCCGCACCGAAGTGCGCCTCGCATTGCCCGCCGGCATAGATGTCGGCATGGTCGAAGCCGTTCAGCCCGCGCTCGACACAGCGTTCGATAAAGCGCAACAACGCCTGGGGCTCGCCCAGCTCGGGGTATTCCAGCAGGCGCATCATGCCCAGCAACAGCGGCTGGGCGAGCACGGGTGCGGCCATCGTGGCGCTCCGTCAGAAGATATAGTCGGTGGTCAGGAAGCTCGACTGGCGGTCACGAATGATCCGGTCGACCAGCTCCTTGTTGGCCTCGTTGAAGCGCGTCGCCACCAGGGTACGGATGGAGAACACGCGCAGGGCGTCATGTACCGACAGCGTGCCTTCGGCGGAATTCTTGCGACCGTTGAACGGATAGCTGTCCGGTCCGCGCTGGCACTGGGCGTTGATGTTGATGCGCCCGACCTGGTTGACGAAGGCATCCACCAGCCGGCCTACCTGCGCCGGGTCGTTGCCGAAGATCGACAGCTGCTGGCCGTAGTCGGAGGCGGTGACGTAGTCGATCACCTCCTGCAGGTCGCGGTAGGGCACCACCGGCACCAGCGGGCCGAACTGCTCTTCGTGATAGACACGCATGGACGAATCCACCGGGCTCAGCACTGCCGGCTGGAAAAAGGTCTGGTGCGACTCGCCGCCGCCGGCGTTGATCACCCGCGCGCCCTTGGCCACGGCGTCTTCCAGCACCGCATGCAGGTAATCGGTCTTGCCCGGCTCCGGCAGCGGCGTCAGCGCCACGCCCGGCTCCCAGGGCATGCCCGCCTTGAGCGCGTTGACCCGCGCAGCGAAGCGTTCGAGGAAGCCATCGAGCACCGCCTCATGCACGAAGAGGATCTTCAGCGCGGTGCAGCGCTGGCCGTTGAACGACAGCGCTCCGGTCACCGCCTCCTCCACGGCATTGTCGAGATCGACCTGCGGCAGGACGATGCCCGGGTTCTTCGCATCCAGCCCCAGCGCGGCGCGCAGGCGGTGCGGACGCGGGTGCAGTTTCTTCAGGTCGGCCGCGCCCTTGTGCGTGCCGATAAAGGCGAACACGTCGACCTTGCCGCTGGCCATCAGCGCGCTGACCGTCTCGCGACCGCGGCCGTAGATGACGTTGATGACCCCCGCCGGGAAGCTGTCGCGGAAGGCTTCGAGCAGCGGGCGGATCAGCAGTACGCCGAACTTGGCCGGTTTGAACACCACGGTGTTGCCCATGATCAGCGCCGGGATCAGCGTGGTGAAGGTTTCGTTCAGCGGATAGTTGTACGGCCCCATGCACAGCGCCACGCCCATGGGCACGCGGCGGATCTGCCCGAGGGTGCCCTGCTCCAGCTCGAAGCGGCTGGAGCTGCGGTCCAGTTCCTTCAGGGCATGGATGGTGTCGACGATGTAGTCGCAGGTGCGGTCGAATTCCTTCTCCGAATCCTTGAGGTTCTTGCCGATCTCCCACATCAGCAATTTGACCACCGCCTCGCGCTGCTCGCGCATACGCGCCAGGAAGGCTTCGACATGGGCGATACGCTCGGCCACGCGCATGGTCGGCCAGGCTCCGCGGCCGTAGTCATAGGCGGCAACGGCGGCGTCCAGTGCACGCAGCGCGGCGTCGGCATCCAGCAGCGGCGTGCTGCCCAGCACCACCTGACGCTCGCTGCCATCGGCCTCGCGCAGAAACACCGGGCTGCGAACTTCCGCCAGCGGGCCGTCCCAGTGCATCAACTCGCCATCGACCAGATAGTCACGCTGCTCGACCGGAGCATCCGGCTGATAGGCAGCGGGAATCTCATCGAGACGGGGAAACAGGTCGGCAAGCGGGCGCGCAGTAGTCATGGAACCTCCAGGTAGCGAATCGGGGCGATCACGGCAGGCCCCACGCCCACCGCGATGGGTCGGACAGATTACAGCTCGCGCTGTTCGGCACGCTCGGCGCGCAAGTCGAAGTCGCGCGGCAGTTCGGCTGGCGCTGCGCTGTCCAGCGCCTGCAGGGCCTGGCGTGTGGCGCTTTCGATGGCGGCCCAGTCGCCAGCACGCACGGCCTTGGCGTCGACCATCCAGGTACCACCAACGCACATCACATTGGACTGCGCCAGGTAGTCCCTGGCATTGCGCGCGTTGACGCCACCGGTCGGGCAGAAACGGATATTGCCGAACGGCCCGCCCAGCGCCTTGAGTGCGGCGACGCCGCCACAGACTTCGGCCGGGAACAGCTTGAAGCGGCGGTAACCCAGGGCGTAACCGAGCATGATTTCCGAGGCGCTGGCCACGCCCGGCAGCAGCGGCAACGGGCTGTGCAACGCGGCATCCAGCAGCTCGCCAGTGCTGCCCGGAGAGACGATGAATTGCGCACCGGCCGCCTCGGCCTGGGCCAGCATGGCGGCATCCAGCACGGTACCGGCACCGACGATCAGTTCGGGGCGCTGCTCGCGCAGCAGGCAGATGGCACTCAGACCCAGCGCCGAGCGCAGAGTGATTTCCAGCACCTTGAGGCCACCGGCGGCCAGGGCGTCGGCCAGCGGCAGGATGTCCGCCTCGCGCTCGATGGTGATCACCGGCAGGATGCGTGCGGCACTGCACCACTGGTCGATCAGGGCGATCTTGTCGGTCATGCTGACGGCGCGGGTTTGGGTAGCTGTCATAAAAGATTCCTTGCGGCCTCAGGGGCACCAGTAGATTTCGAGGGGGCGGGCGAGGAAGGCGCGGATCGGCATCGCTTCATAGGATTCGCCGGCCAGGGCCTGGTTGAGCGTGGCCAGCTTGCCCGGGCCGTGCAGGGCGAGCAGGGTCAGCCGCGCGCTGGCCAGCAGCGCCAGGGACATGCTCAGGCGCTGGCGCGGTACGCTCGGCGCCTGCATCGGCAGGCAGCGCCGCGCACCACGCGGGTCGAGCGCCGCTTCCAGGTTCGGGCTGTCGGGGAACAGCGAGGCGGTGTGGCCGTCCTCGCCCATGCCCAGCACCAGCACGTCGATCGGCGGCAGTTCGGCCAATTTGGCGTCGGCGCGTTCGGCGGCCTGCTCCAGGCTTGCCGCGCTCTGGTACAGGCCAACCAGGCGCGCCGCAGCGGCCGGGCCCTGCAGCAGATGGCGGCGCAACAGGCCTTCGTTGCTGTCGGGATGGCTGACCGGCACCCAGCGCTCGTCGGCGAGGCTGATGGTGACCTTGCTCCAGTCCAATTCCTGCTGCGCCAGGCGCTCGAAGAACGCGATCGGGCTGCGGCCGCCGGACACCACCAGGGTCGCCGCACCGCGCTCGGCGATCGCACTGCGCAGGGCGTTGCTCACCGTCAGCGCCAGTTCGCCGGCCAGCTGGTCGGCGTTGCCGAGGCTGAAACCCAAGGTCTGCACAGGCAGATCGAGATTAGAGATCGTCATACCAACTCCTGCCGTCACGGCTGATCAGGGCAATCGAGGCAGCCGGTCCCCAGCTGCCTGCTGCGTAGGGTTTGGGAGGCGCGCCGACGCGTTGCCAGCCGTCGATCAGCTGGTCGCACCACTTCCAGGCGTATTCGATTTCGTCCTTGCGCACGAAGAGGTTCTGGTTGCCCTTCATCACTTCCAACAACAGGCGCTCGTAGGCATCGGGGATACGCGGGCTCTTGTAGGTTTCCGAGAAGTTCAGCTGCAGCGGGCCGCTGCGCAGCTGCATGCCCTTGTCCAGGCCCTGGTCCTTGGTCATAACCAGCAGCGAGATGCCCTCCTGCGGCTGCAGGCGGATGATCAGCTTGTTGCCGATCAGCTGGCGCTGTTCCGGGGCGAAGATGTAGTGCGGCGGCGCCTTGAAGTGGATAACGATCTGCGACAGCTTCTGCGGCATGCGCTTACCGGTACGCAGGTAGAACGGCACGCCGGCCCAGCGCCAATTGCAGATTTCCGCCCGCAGCGCGACGAAGGTTTCGGTGTCGCTCTGGGTGTTGGAGTTTTCTTCCTCCAGATAGCCCGGCACGTGGCGGCCAAGGATGCTGCCGGCGACGTACTGGCCGCGCACCAGCTGCTGGCCAAGATGCTCCGGCGCGATGGGCGCCAGCGCCTTGAGCACCTTGACCTTCTCGTCGCGGATGCTGTCGGCCGAGAGGTCGCTGGGCGGGTCCATGGCGATCAGGCAGAGCAACTGCAGCAGGTGATTCTGGATCATGTCGCGCAGCTGGCCGGCCTGGTCGAAGTAGCCCCAGCGGCCCTCGATGCCGACGGTTTCGGCGACGGTGATCTCCACGTGGGAGATGTGGTTCTGGTTCCACTGGGTTTCGAACAGGCTGTTGGCGAAGCGCAGGGCGATCAGGTTCTGCACCGTGTCCTTGCCCAGGTAATGATCGATGCGGTAGGTGCGGTCTTCCGGGAAGAAGCGCGCCACCGCGTCGTTCACTTCGCGGGAAGATTCCAGGTCATGGCCGATGGGCTTTTCCAGCACCACGCGGGTGCGCTCGGCCAGCCCGGCCTCGGCCAGCCCGGCGCAGATCGCACCGTAGACAGATGCCGGGGTGGCGAAGAAGGCGACGATGCTTTCCGCGTTGCCGGCCTTGTCCGCCAGCGCAGCGAAATCCTCGGCGCGGCGGAAATCCATGCTCAGGTAGTCAAGGCGCGCCATGAAGCGCTGCAGCACGGCTTCATCGAGGTCGCGCTCGCCGACGTGGCGACGCAGATGTTCTTCGATCATCGCCAGATGGCTCGCCGCCTCGCCGCTCTCACGAGCCAGCGCGAGCAGGCGCGTTTCGGTTGGCAGCAGGCCGGCGCGATCGAGCTGATAGAGCGCGGGAAACAGCTTGCGCAGGGCCAGATCACCGAGGGCGCCGAACAGCGCCAGGGTGCAGGGTTCGACAGATAATGGCGTCATGATGTTTGTTCTTCTACTAACACTGCACTATGAATACACGCGAAGCCGCGTTTATTCAAGGATGATGTAGTAATAAAAACAACATTTAGCAAGAAAAAGAGATTCCGGTAGTCGCTCCGCAGCCCGCTCAGTAGCATAGGGCACCTCTGACCCGCCGCATCAGGATCGTCATGGACCGCGTACACAACCTGCTCGAGCAGATCCAGCGTCGCATCGAAGACCTCAACAAGGCCGAGCGCAAGGTGGCCGAAGTCATCCTGCGCAACCCTCAGCAGGCCACCCGCTTCAGCATCGCCGCCCTGGCGCAGACCGCACAGGTCAGCGAGCCGACGGTGAATCGCTTCTGCCGCTCGTTCGGCGTCAGCGGCTACCCGGAACTGAAGATGCAGCTGGCGCAGAGCCTGGCCAGCGGCGCCGCCTATGTCAGCCAGGCGGTAGAGCCCGACGACGGCCCGGCGGAATACACACGCAAGATCTTCGGCTCGGCCATCGCCTCGCTGGACAGCGCCTGTCAGAGCCTCGACCCGCAACTGGTCAGCCGCGCCGTGGACCTAATGATCCAGGCCCGCCAGATCCACTTCTTCGGCCTCGGCGCCTCGGCCTCGGTGGCGCTGGATGCACAGCACAAGTTCTTCCGCTTCAACCTGGCGGTGACCGCCCATTCGGACGTGCTGATGCAGCGCAT
The DNA here is from genome assembly GCF_051948915.1 of Stutzerimonas sp. Brlt_14. Taxonomy (NCBI): domain Bacteria; kingdom Pseudomonadati; phylum Pseudomonadota; class Gammaproteobacteria; order Pseudomonadales; family Pseudomonadaceae; genus Stutzerimonas; species Stutzerimonas sp. Brlt_14. The sequence continues at coordinate 374,478 of NZ_JAYJLM010000004.1, read as the reverse complement.
GCTGGCGTCCGTAGCGCACACGGGCGAGCTGTTCGTGATCATCTCCTACACCGGGCGCACCCGCGAGCTGGTGGAAGTGGCACGCATCGCCCGCCAGAACGGCGCCTCGGTACTCGGCCTGACCGCCGCCGGCTCGCCGCTGGCCCAGGCCAGCACGCTGAGCCTGAACATTCCACTGCCCGAGGACACCGACATCTACATGCCGATGACCTCGCGCATCATCCAGCTGACGGTGCTCGACGTGCTCGCCACCGGCATGACTCTGCGCCGCGGCGTGGATTTCCAGCCGCACCTGCGCAAGGTGAAGGAAAGCCTCAACGCCAGCCGTTATCCGGCGGACGAGGAGCCGAGCTGACGCCGCCAGCCCGACCGCTCGGGCATCGACAATCCCGAGCCATGATGCGGAGCTCGCAGCCCCGCAAGGAACCACGCACCGCTCCATGATGTTGCTCCAACAACATCATGGATATCGACCGCGCTAGCCGGGCACGCACGCCAGGGCCTGCTCCAGCGCCACTCCGGCACCCTCGAGCCCCGGATATTCCGCGGTTACCAGCCACACCGGCACGTCGGCGAGATAAGCGCTCATGCAGCCCTTGCTGGCAAAGCCACGGGCGAAGCCGCTGGCGGCGAAGAAATCGGCAAAGCGCGGCACCACACCACCGACGATATACACGCCCGCGCGCGCGCCCAGGGTCAGCACGTTGTTGCCAGCCACGCGACCGAGCCACACGCAGAACTGTTCCAGGGTCGCCGCGGCCAGCGTATCGCCGGCCAGCGCCGCCGCCGTGACCTCGGCCGGCGCTGCCAGCCGCGGCGCCTGGTCGTGCAGCAGGCAGAGCGCGCGGTACAGCAGCAGCAGGCCGCCGCCACTGAGCACATCCTCGGCGCGCACATGGCCGAGCCCGGCGAACAGCTGCTGCCACAGCGCCGCCTCGTAGGCATCCGCCAACGGCAGGTCGACGTGCCCACCCTCTCCCGGCAGCGCCTGCCAGCCGCCGCCTGCCAGCGGCAGCAGCGTGGCCACGCCAAGCCCGGTGCCGGGCCCGATCACCAGCGCCGGCGCGCCCGTCTCCGCGGCGCCATTGCAGATGGTGCGCCGCTGCGCTTCGGCGACCCGGGTCATACCCAGCGCCATGGCCGCGAAGTCGTTGATCAGCAGCAGCTCATCCAGCTGCAGGGCACCACAGAAACCCCTGCGCCCCAACCGCCAGTGGTTGTTGGTGAACACGAACTGCTCGCCCTTGACCGGCCCGGCACAGGCCAGGCAGGCCGCACCGACGCTGCCCGGCGCAAGACCGAGCGACGCCAGGTAGTACTCGACCGCCAGCTCGGGCGTGGCGAAATCCGCCGTCGCCAGCACGCGCACCGCTTCCAGCCGGGCGTTACGCCAGAGCGCGAAGCGCGCATTGGTCCCACCGATGTCACCGACCAGCGCCAGCCTCATCGCAGCACCTCCAGCCCGGCGGTGAATACGCTGGCGCCCTGCTCGGCGGAGCTGAACGCCGCCCGCATGAAGCCGAACAGCTCGCGGCCGCAGCCCTGCACGCCCGCCGCCGGCGCAGCAACAGGTGAGCGGTCAGCCAGCTCGACGGCATCCACCAGCACCTCGAGCACACCGGCCTGCCCATCCACACGCAACAGATCGCCATCGCGCAGCCGCGCCAGCGGCCCGCCATCGATCGCTTCCGGGCAGACATGGATCGCCGCCGGCACCTTGCCCGACGCACCGGACATGCGCCCGTCGGTGACCAGCGCGACCTTGAAGCCGCGGTCCTGCAGCACGCCGAGATAAGGCGTCAGCTTGTGCAGCTCGGGCATGCCATTGGCGCGCGGTCCCTGGAATCGCACCACGGCGACGAAATCACGCTCCAGCTCGCCGGCCTTGAACGCCTCCACCAGCTCCAGCTGATCGGAGAAGATCCGCGCCGGCGCCTCGACCACGCGATGCTCCGGCGCCACGGCGGACACCTTCATCACCCCGCGCCCGAGGTTGCCGCTCATCAGCCGCAATCCGCCCTCGGCGGAGAACGGCCGCGCCACGGGGCGCAGGATGCTGTCGTCAAGGCTTTGCGCAGCCCCTTCACGCCAGGTCAGCCTGCCATCTTCGAGGAAGGGCTCCTGGGTATAGCGATGCAGGCCTCGCCCCATCACGGTATGCACATCGTCGTGCAGCAGGCCGGCGTCGAGCAGCTCGCGCACCAGCAACGCGACACCGCCAGCGGCATGGAAGTGATTGATGTCCGCCGAGCCGTTGGGATAGACGCGGGCCAGCGTCGGCACCACTTCGGAGAGGTCGGCCATGTCCTGCCAGGTCAGCTGAATGCCCGCCGCCTGGGCGATGGCCGGCATGTGCAGGGTGTGGTTGGTAGAGCCGCCGGTGGCATGCAGCGCAACCACGGCGTTGACCAGCACGCGCTCGTCGACCAGCTCGCCGAGGGGCGTGTGGCAGCCCCCCTGAGGCGTGAGCCGCGTGACCTGGCGCGCCGCCTCGATGGTCAGCGCATCGCGCAATGGCGTCCCCGGATTGACGAAGGACGAGCCGGGCAGGTGCAGCCCCATCACTTCCATCAGCATCTGATTGGTGTTGGCGGTGCCGTAGAACGTGCAGGTGCCGGGGCTGTGATAGGCCTGCATCTCGGCAGCGAGCAGCTCGTCGCGGCCAGCCTTGCCTTCGGCGTAACGCTGGCGCACCGCGGCCTTGTCCTTGTTGGCCAGGCCGGAGGGCATCGGCCCGGCCGGCACGAACAGCGCCGGCAGATGACCGAAGCGCAGCGCACCGATCAGCAGGCCAGGCACGATCTTGTCGCAGATGCCGAGCAGCAGCGCGGCGTCGAACAGGTTGTGCGACAGCGCCACCGCCGTGCTCATGGCGATCACCTCGCGGCTGGCAATGGCCAGCTCCATGCCAGGCTCGCCCTGGGTAACGCCATCACACATCGCCGGCACGCCGCCGGCCACCTGACCCACCGAGCCGATCTCGCGCAGCGCCTGGCGCAGGCGCTCCGGGTAGTCCTCGTAGGGCTGGTGCGCCGAGAGCATGTCGTTGTAGGCGGTGACGATGGCCACGTTGGCCGCATCAGGCAGGCGCAGGCGCTGCTTGTCCTTCGCGCCACAGCCGGCGACACCATGGGCGAAGTTGGCGCACTGCGCCGCGTTGCGGGCCGGCCCGGCGCTCGCGGCGGCGCGAATCATGGCGAGATAGGCCTCGCGCGTCGGACGGCTGCGCTCGATCAGGCGCTCGGTGACTTCGACGACCCGGGGATGCATGAAACCTCCAAGATTGTAGTTTTTATAACAAACAGGAGCGCATCATAGCCGTACACATCGGCCTTTCGAAGTAATATGTTCGTACTAACAACAAATTTCAGCGACGCAGCAGCTCGATTTGCCGACGCAACTGGGCGACGTGGGCTTTTTCCGCGCGCAACCCCGATGTCAGCTCGGCCTTGTCCTTCTCCAGCCGCACGATCACCTGCCCGAGGCCGTCGAGCAGTTCACGCAACACCGTCAGCTCGCACCGCTGGCTCCTGCGTTCCAGCCACAGCAGCCATAGCAGAACCAGCAGCACCATCACGCTGCACAGCGATCCTCCGATCAGCAGCCAGGCCAGGCTCATCCCATTCATTCCTTCGCTCCTTCCATAACGGCAGAATGCCAGTCCAGAGCCGCAACAATATGTAGCCTGATACGACAGGTCGATAATGTTTACTTGAACAGGTAAACAAATGCAGCGGGTTCGCGGTGGCGCAATAGCCATCGCGATCAAGCCTGCAGGGAGCGCGCCGTGGGGCGGCTGACCGACCTGCCCACAAAGCTTACAGGTCGCAACCAGCTGTTCTACTCGGCCACGTCAACGGCGCGCCGCGAGTCATCGTCGTGGCCGGGGTCGCGGGGCTCCAGCTGCAGAAACAGCGCGGCCGCGAGCATGGCCATGACACCCACGCAGAGGAAGGTCAGCTGGAAAGCGTGCAGCACCTCGCTGCCCGCCGCACCCTCCACGGTGAAGCCGCCGAGCAGCGCGCCAGCGGTGGCGACACCAAGGCTCATCGACAGCTGCACCACCACCGACAGCAGGCTGTTGCCGCTGCTGGCATCGGCATGGCTGAGGCCGATCAGGGTGACGGTGTTCATCGCGGTGAACTGCATGGAGTTGACCATGCCGATCAGCCCGAGATGCACCAGCAGCAGCCAGGTCGGCGTCTGCGTGCCGATGGTCGCCAGGCTGGCGATCAGGCCGCCGAGCAGCAAGGTGTTGCCGATCAGCAGGCGACGATAGCCGAGGCGGTCGATGATCGGCTTGGCCAGGGATTTCACCGCCATCGCCCCCAGGGCCAGCGGAATCATGCTCATGCCCGCCTGAGCCGGCGAATAGCCCAGCGCCACCTGCAGCAACAGCGGCACCAGGAACGGCAGAGCGCCGCCCCCCAGGCGCGCGAACAGGTTGCCGAAGATGCCGACCGCGAAGCTGCGGGTATGGAACAGCGTGGGACTGAACAGCGGCGCATCGATGCGACCGGCGCGCAGCCAGTAGGCAGCCATGCAGGCGGCACCGCCGAACAGCAGCAGCATCACCCGCGCATGCGGCATGTGCATCTCGCCGAGCCCTTCCAGGGCGATGGTGATCAGCACCATCGCGGCACCGAACAGCACGAAACCCAGGGTATCGAAACGCACCCGCTCCGGCCCCTTGAGATCCGGCATGAAGCGCAGCGCGGCGATGCAACCGATCACGCCCACCGGCAGGTTGATCAGGAAGATCCAGTGCCAGGAGGCGTACTCCACCAGCCAGCCGCCCAGGGTCGGCCCGAGCAGCGGCCCGACCAGCCCCGGCAACGCGATGAAGGCCATGATCCGCACGAATTCGCTGCGCGGAAAGGCGCGCAGCACCACCAGCCGCCCCACCGGCAGCATCAGCGCCCCGCCCAGCGCCTGCAGCACGCGGGATGCGACGAGCTGGTTGAAGCTGGTGGACAGCGCGCAGAGCAGCGAACCCAGGGAGAACAGCACGATGGCCGCGACAAAGATTCGCCGACTGCCAAAGCGATCGGCAATCCAGCCCGATGCCGGAATCAACAAGGCGACCGTTAGCATGTAGGCGATCACCACACCCTGCATGCGCAGCGGGTTCTCGGCCAGGTCGCGGGCCATGGCCGGCAGCGCGGTATTGAGAATGGTGCCGTCCAGCGTCTGCATGAAGAAGGCGATGGCCACCAGCCACGGCAGAATTCGCGCAGTGCGGGCATCGAGTGCTACGGGCGGTTGCATGAAGTCCCCGGGAACGAAAGGTGCACCATCTTAGAGGATTCCCCAGGCGACGGTTCGCGCCGCCGCGGCTTCGTCAGCGCAGCCGTTTGCTCCACCGGAACGGCGACGTGCTGCAGCGAGGCTTCGACACGACCGGAGTCAGTGCCACGACGGCGCTGTGACGACCGGTCGCAGTCAGCCGCCGACGCCCGCCAACAGCGGCCTGCAGCGGCATACGGCTTTGCATACGGGCACCGGTAACAAAATATTTCTTGGGAAATTGACGCGAATCATTATCATTCGGAAGCGCAAGTGCAATCTTCGCCCCGTCCTTTACAGCTTTCCGGAGGCTCCCCAATGCGCATCCCCGCCACGCTCGCCATCACGTCCCTGCTGCTCACCCCGCTCGCCCAGGCGAAGGAATATCCCATCGGCGAACCGCAGCAGTGCGGCGGCATGGAGGTCGGCGCAGTGTACCTGCAACCGGTCGAGATGGACCCGCCGGGCATGATGCGCGCCGCCGCCGAGTCCGACGTGCATCTGGAAGCCGACATCAGCGCCACCGAGGACAACCGCAACGGCTGGCAGGAAGGCAGCTTCGTGCCCTACCTGAGCATCCACTACACGCTGCGCAAGAAGGGCTCCGACGAAGTGGTCGAAGGCGATTTCCATCCGATGGTGGCCAACGACGGCCCGCACTACGGCGACAACGTCAAGCTGCTCGGCCCCGGCAAGTACCAGCTGACCTACAAGATCCTGCCGCCGGGATCGGGGCACGCCATGTTCGGTCGCCACACCGACAAGGAAACCGGCGTCGCGCCCTGGTTCGAAGGCTGCGAGCTGAACTACGAGTTCACCTACGCCGGCATCGGCAAGAAAGGGGGCTACTGATGGGCCGCGCCGGGCGTTCGCTGCTCGGCGTGCTGCCCCTGCTGGCCGGGCTTGCGGGCCCGGTGCAGGCCGCGCTGCCGACCTACGAGCTGACCATCCGCGACGGCCACTTCGAGCCGGCAACCATCGAAGTCCCGGCCCGTCAGCGCTTCAAGATCATCGTGCACAACGCCGGCAGCGGACCGACCGAGTTCGAGAGCACACCGTTGCGCGTCGAGAAGGTGCTGTCACCGGGTGTGACCTCCTTCGTCGTGATCCATCCGTTGAAGCCGGGCCGCTACCCGTTCTTCGACGAATTCCATATGGATCTTCCCGAAGGCGAGATCATCGCCAAGTAGTTTTTCCGAGGAGAACCCCATGGGCCAATCCATGTTCATCGTCTGGCGCGAAAGCGTCGAGGCCCTGCTGGTCATCGGCATCCTGCATGCCTGGCTGCGTCAGCAACCGGGTGCCGGCAACGCCCTGCGCATGCTCTGGGCCGGCGTCGCCGCCGGGCTCGGCCTGGCCGGCGCGCTGGGCTGGGGCGTGCTGCAGGCCGGCGACTGGCTGGCCGGCAGCGGTGGCGAATGGTTCCAGTGCGCGATGCTGCTGGTAGCCAGCCTGCTGATCCTGCACATGGTCGGCTGGATGCACCAGCACGGCCGGACCCTGAAGACCAGCCTGCAGAACAGCGCGGCGGACAAGCTCAGCCAGGGCAGCGGCTTCGGCCTGCTGGTGCTGGCCATGCTCGCCGTCGGGCGCGAAGGCAGCGAGACGGTGGTGTTCCTCTACGGCATCGGCAACCAGCAGCAGGGCCAGGACCTCACCGGCTTCGTCATCGGCGGAGTTCTGGGCTTTGTCCTCGCCCTGCTCAGCTATGCCGCGCTGCAGGCTGGCAGCCGCTACTTCAGCTGGCGGCGTTTCTTCCAGGTCAGCGAGGTGATGTTGCTGCTGCTCGGTGGCGCCCTGCTGATGGCCGCGCTGGATCGCTTCAGCGGCCAGCTGATGGGCATGGATGTACCGGAAGTGTTCTATACGGTGTTCGGCGATCCGCTCTGGGACACCTCCGCCCTGCTGGATGACGGCAGCGCCCTCGGTGGCACCCTGGCCGGCCTCACCGGCTACCGCGCCATGCCGTCACTGGCCGCGGTGGTGACACTCGGCCTGTACTGGCTCGCCGCATGGGCCTGGCTCAAACCCCGGGCCCAGGTGCAGCTCGCTGCGAGGCCGGCGTGATCATCCAGGCGCCATGGCTGGCGCGACTCGGTGATCTGCTGCGCCAGCATGCGAAGGCCATCCGCACGCTGCAGTGGCTGGTGGTGGGCTTCTACCTGACGCTGCTGGTGATTCCCGCCTTTCTCGACCTGCCGCCGGCCCAGGCCGGCATGCTCGACAACCTGACGGTGCTGGCGCAGTTCATCTTCTGGGGGCTGTGGTGGCCCTTCGTGCTGCTGTCGATGATCTTCTTCGGCCGCCTGTGGTGCGGCGTACTCTGCCCCGAAGGCTCGCTCAGCGAGTGGATCAGCTGGCGTGGGCTGAACAAGCGCACGCCGCGCTGGGTGCGCTGGAGCGGCTGGCCGACCATTGCCTTCATCCTCACCACCGTCTATGGCCAGCTGATCAGTGTCTACGACTACGCTCAGGCGGCGCTGCTGATTCTCGGCGGCTCCACCGTCGCGGCGATGCTGGTGGGCTTTCTCTACGGCCGCGGCAAGCGCGTCTGGTGCCGCCACCTGTGCCCGGTCAGCGGCGTGTTCGCCCTGCTCGCCCGGCTGGCGCCGGTGCACTACAAGGTCGATGAGCAGCGCTGGCTGGAAAACCGCGAACCGCACCTGCCGACACCCAACTGTGCGCCGTTGATCGACATTCGCCGCATGCAGGGCAACGCCGACTGCCATGCCTGCGGCCGCTGCAGCGGACAGCGCGGCGCAGTGCAGCTGAGCGCCCGCTCACCAAACGCGGAAATCCTCATTGTCGGCGGCCAGCGGCAAGGCGAGCACTGGGACAGCACCCTGCTGCTGTTCGGCATGATCGGCCTAGCCATGGGCGCGTTCCAGTGGACGGTCAGCCCCTGGTTCATCGCCCTCAAGCAGGCCGCGGCGGAATGGCTGGTGGATCGCGATATCTTCTGGCCGCTGGAAGCCAACGCGCCCTGGTGGCTGCTGACCCACTATCCGCAGGCCAACGATGCCTTCACCTGGCTCGATGGTGCGGCGATCCTCACCTATATCTTCGGCGCCTCGCTGCTGATTGGCGGCGCACTCTGGCTATTGCTACGTGCAGCCGTGCGCGTCATGCGCCGCGGCGACAATGTGTTCCAGCACCTGGCGCTGGCGCTGGTGCCGCTGGGCGGCGCCGGGCTGTTTCTCGGCCTCTCGGCGACCACGGTCAAGCTGCTGCGCTACGAGGGTTTCCTGCTGGCCTGGGCACAACCGGCTCGCGCCGCGCTGCTGATCGGCGCCATCGCATGGAGCCTGTATCTGGCCTGGAACGTCATCAGTCGCCACGGCGGCAACGGCCTGCGCCGGCTGCTGGCGTTTGCCTGCGTCAACGCCGGCTGCGCGCTGGTGGGCTATGGCTGGTGGTTGCAGTTCTGGGGTTGGTGAGCCGCCTGCTCATGGTGGGCTCAAGCCCACCCGCGTTCCCCCTCTTCACTCCAGCAAGCCCGGCCCCGGGGCCGGGGGCTGCAGGGAGCGCCTGCGACTAACCGCGCAACACGAAGGACGGGAACAGTCGATCCAGGCGTTCCCACAGCCGCTGCTGGTCGTAGGGTGCGCGGCTCTCGGCAAGGTTGTCGTCGAGCATGCGCGCGGTGCGCACGCATTGCACGGCGAAGCGTTCGACACCCAGACGGCGCAGACGCTGGGCCATGTCCCACAGGCTGTCGGCATCGAACAGCTGCCAGTGCACGGTGGTCCGGCATTCATGCTCGACACCGCTTTCCAGCAGGTGCTCGAGGCTCCTCCAGTTGGCCGTGCCGCTGCCGTCCACGCCGGTGATCGCCGTGCTCTGCTCGGGCAGCGCCTTGACGTCGAAACCGACCCAGTCCACCAGCGGCAGGATACCGGCGAACAGCTTCGGCTTGATGCCGGCGCTGTGCAGGCCGACCTTGTAGCCCAGCGCCCGCACCTGGGCGATAGCCTCGGGCAGCGCGGTCTGCAGGGTTGGCTCGCCGCCGCTGAACACCACCGCCTCGAGCAGGCCGACGCGTTGCTCGAGGAACGCCAGAATCTCCGACCAGGGCTTTTCTTCGTTGCCACAGGCGGGAATCAGCTGCGGGTTGTGGCAGTAGCGACAGCGCCAGCCGCAGCCCTGGCAAAACAGCACGCAGGCCAGATGGTCGGGAAAATCCAGCGTGGTCAGGGGGACCAGCCCCCCGACGCGAAGTGCTGCGGTCACCGCGCCGCCGCTTCAGTGAAGTGCAGGCGCTCGCGATGCTCGGACTGCTTGCCCGGATTGAATGCGGCGACCGGGCGGTGATAGCCCATCACGCGGGTCCAGACTTCGCAACGCTGGCGCTGGTCCTGGGGCAGTTGGTTGGCTTGGGTCATGCTGATGCTCCTTTGCGGGGGGTGAGTATGCGGCGCCGCACCTCATGGCGCGGCGTGACATGGGATCGCAGATCAGACGGCCAGGGCCGCTTCGGCCTGCTGCTTGTGCAGCAGCGCCTCGTCGCATTTCGGGCAGAACTCGTGCTCGCCGGTGAGATAGCCGTGCACCGGACAGATCGAGAAGGTCGGCGTCACCGTCAGGTAGGGCAGGCGGAAGCGCGACAGCGCATTGCGTACCAGCTTCTTGCAGGCTTCGGCCGAAGAAATCTGCTCGGCCATGTACAGGTGCAGCACGGTGCCGCCGGTGTACTTGCACTGCAGTTCGTCCTGCAATGCCAGCGCCTCGAAGGGATCGTCGGTGAAACCCACCGGCAGCTGCGACGAGTTGGTGTAGTACGGCGCCTCGGCCGTACCCGCCTGGAGGATGTCCGGGAAACGCTTGCGGTCTTCCTTGGCGAAGCGATAGGTGGTGCCCTCCGCCGGTGTCGCCTCGAGGTTGTAGAGGTGCCCGGTGTCTTCCTGGAACTGCACCAGCCGCGCCCGCACGTGGTCGAGCACCTCGAGCGCCAGCGCGCGACCGGCTTCGCTGTGCAGCCCCTCGGCGTCATCGGTGAAGTTGCGCAGCATCTCATGCAAGCCGTTCACGCCGATGGTGGAGAAGTGATTGCGCAGGGTGCCGAGGTAACGCTTGGTGTAGGGGTAGAGCCCGGCATCCATATGCTGCTGGATGACCTTGCGCTTGACCTCCAGGCTCTGCCGCGCCATCTCCAGCAGGCGATCCAGCTGCGCCAGCAGGGCCGCCTTGTCGCCTCGGTAGAGGTAACCCAGCCGCGCACAGTTGATCGTCACCACGCCCAGCGAACCGGTTTGCTCGGCCGAGCCGAACAATCCGCCGCCACGCTTGAGCAGCTCGCGCACGTCCAGCTGCAGGCGGCAGCACATGGAACGCACCTGGTTGGGCTGCATATCCGAGTTGAGGAAGTTCTGGAAGTACGGCAGCCCGTAGCGCGCGGTCATCTCGAACAGGCGCTCGGCGTTGTCGCTGTCCCAGGGGAAGTCGTGGGTGATGTTGTAGGTCGGGATCGGGAAGGTGAACACCCGGCCGAGGCCGTCGCCGGCCTGCATGACTTCGATGTAGGCGCGGTTGATCAGCTCCATCTCGGCCTGCAGCTCGCCGTAGGCGAAGGGCATTTCCTCGCCGCCGATGTAGGGGATCTGCTCGCGCAGGTCTTCCGGGCAAACCCAGTCGAAGGTCAGGTTGGTGAACGGCGTTTGCGTGCCCCAGCGCGACGGCACGTTGAGGTTGTAGATGAACTCCTGGATCGCCTGCCGCACCTCGTCGTAACCGAGCCGGTCCTTGCGCACGAAGGGCGCGAGGTAGGTATCGAAGCTGCTGAACGCCTGGGCGCCGGCCCACTCGTTCTGCAGCGTGCCGAGGAAGTTGACCATCTGCCCCAGGGCGCTGGACAGGTGCTTCGGCGGGCCCGCCTCGACTCGCCCGGGAATGCCGTTGAAGCCCTCGTTCAACAGCGTGCGCAGCGACCAGCCGGCGCAGTAGCCGGCGAGCATGTCCAGGTCGTGGATATGCAGATCGCCTTCGCGGTGCGCCGTACCGATCTCCGGGCTGTAGACCTCGTCCAGCCAGTAGTTGGCGGTGACCTTGCCCGACACGTTGAGGATCAACCCACCCAGTGAATAGCCCTGGTTGGCGTTGGCCCGTACGCGCCAATCCTCACGCGAGAGGTATTCGTTCATCGAGGCCGCGACATCCACCACTGCCTTGCGATCACGCCGCAGGCGGGCGTGCCGCTCGCGGTAGACGATGTAGGCACGCGCCGTGTCGAAGTGGCCGGCGGCCATCAGCGCACGCTCGACAGCATCCTGCACCTGCTCGACTTCCACTGCCGTGCGGCGGGCCAGTTGCAGCCGCACCGCCTCGGCCAGGGCCTGTGCGACCGCTGCATCGAATTCACCCGTGGCCGCCCCGGCCGCCGCAATGGCGCGCTCGATCTTGGCCAACTCGAACGCCGCCAAGCGGCCATCGCGCTTGCGCAGCGAGACCGGTTGGTTCACCTCTGCCTGTCTGGGCACTCCCGCCTCCATAACCATATGTAGTGTTATTTTTTCAGAAAACCACAATATGGTGTGACTTTAGCGGTGGAAATCCATTGTCGAATTGACCATCGTCAAGCCCGAGCGGCTGGCCGGCGAACGGCATCGACCCTGCGTGACGCGCAGACTTGTCCCTGATCAAGGAACCTCCCGCGGCGGCGCTCCTAGGATGCAGCCAGATAAGACCCGGCCCAGCCCGGGGGAGGAACCATGCTCACCGAAAAGACCCTGGTAGCGGAGCTACGCCGCCATCATCTGTTCAGCCGGCTGCCGGACGCCGCGCTGCAGGAGGTATGCGCTTCGGCCAACCTCAAGCGCCTGCCGGCCGGAGCCTCGCTGTTTCACCAGGGCGACAAGGCCGACCGCTTCTATTTCCTCTTCAGTGGCCAGATCAAGCTGCATCGGGTGGTCTGCGACGGTCAGGAGAAGCTGGTGGAAGTGATGCGCGCCGGCGAGTCGTTCGCCGAGGCACTGCTGTTCAAGGGCACGCCCTGCTATCCGGTCAGCGCCACCGCCCTCAAGGCCAGCCTGGTGGCAAGCCTGAACGGGCCCCACTACCGACGCATCCTCGAGCAGCAGCCGGACATCTGCCTGGACATCCTCGCCACCCTCAGCATCCGTCTGCACCAGCGCATGACCGAGATCGACACCCTGACCCTGGCCAACGCCAGCCATCGGGTGGTGCGCTTTCTCGCGCAGTCGCAGCAGGACGACAGCGGCGTGGTGGTGCTCGATGTGCCGAAACGGCTGATCGCTTCGAAGCTGGGCATCCAGCCGGAAACCTTCTCGCGCATCCTGCATCGACTGATCGACGCCGGAACCATTTCCGTACAGCGTCGGCGCATCGAGATCCTCGACAACCGCAAGCTGGCCGCCTATGACGAATGACCCGCGGCATGTCCGCCCGCCAACCCACACCACTGCCGGGAGCGCGCGATGACCGTCACCCCCATCCCCCTGGTCTATTCCTGTTCCGGCTGCTCGAACGTCGCCCAGCTGGCCAACACGCTGGCCGTCCGCCTCGACCGCGCCGGGCTCGCGGAAATGTCCTGCATCGCCGGCGTCGGCGGCCGCGTCGCGGCGCTGGTGAAGAAGGCCCACTCCGGACGACCGATCCTGGCCATCGACGGCTGCCCGATGCACTGCGCCCGCGCCTGCCTGGCACAGCACGGCGTGATGCCCGATGTGCACATCACCCTCAGCAGCTACGGTCTGCGCAAGCGGTATCGGGAAGACTGCAGCGAGGAAGAGATCGCGGCGCTGTTCGAGGACATGAAACAGATCATCGCCAGCGACCGCATGCAGATGCGCGCTGTGTGACATCTGCCGAAGCTGACGCTGGCCCGATCAATCCGGGCCAGCGCAACGAGATCACGGTTTGCAGGTGGGCCGAAGCCACCGTTCGTGCCAACGAGCAGAAGCGCCTGCGATTCGCGGCGCTCCGGCTTGGGTGCCTCGATCAGGCGTTTGCCGCCTGCGCCCGATTGGCCGCGGCCACCTCCTCCCCCGCGCCCTGCAGCAGCTTCCACAGCCAGCTCGGCAGGGTGTCCGGGTCGAGGCTGTCGATCAGGTTCTTGATCGCCAGGCCCAGCTCGGTATCCCCTTCGATGACCAACCGGCGGCGGAAGAACAGGGTGTCCGGGTCTTCCTGACGGCTGGCCAGCAAGAGGAACTCGCGCCAGTTGCCGCGGATGGTCACCTCGACCGGCGCCTGCGCCGCGATGCGCAGCTTGCCGCGCTCGCAGGTCAGGCACCAGGCGAGCCCCAGATCGGCGACCTCGAGCTTCATCCAATGGCCATCAAGCACGTCGAAGGCCCCGTCGTTCAGAGCCTCGGCGAATACCTGATTGAGACTGCGCTCCAGCGCCAGGCGCTGGAGCAGGAATGGCGTTTTCGCCGCCAGTGGCAACAGGCGGCCGCCAAGATTCACCAGATGGGCACGCGGATTCAGCATAAACCGGCCTCCTCGGCACGCAGCATGCCCGGCTGGCCATGCCAATAACCATTGCAACCATCCACCGCCAGGGGCGGCAGCGCGCCCTTGCGCACCGCGTCGAAGGCGCCGATCACCTCCTCCATGCCGGCGGCCCGCGGGCTCAGGCGCAGCAGGTCGGCGCCGCTGTCCACCAGCCCCTGATAGTCGGCGAGCAGGTTGCTGACCGAAGCGGACATGGTCTGGATGCCATTGATGGTGAACAGCGCCTCGCCTTCCTGGCTGAGCAGCGGGATGCCCTCGGGGTAGTTCTGGCAGCAGAACTGGCAATCGTCCTTGGGCCGGTTCTCGGCTCGCGCGGTGAAGCAGCGCGCCGAATAGGCCAGTGGCAAGTGCCCGTAGGCGAAGATTTCGATTTCCGGCAGCGCCACGCCCAGTTCCTGCAGTTGCGCGCGGGCGCTCTTGATCAGCTTGCCGGAGGCTTCCACCGGCGGCACCCAGCGGCTCATGCCGCTGGCCACCAGCTCGGCCAGGGCGTGGCCGTTGTAGAGGTTGAGCGCCGGGCCGCCGACGAAGGGCAGCTTGCGCTCGGACATCAGCTGCACTGCGCCCATGTCGTTGGCCTCCACCAGCAGCTCGCCGTTGTAGCACAGGCGGCGCAGGCTGGACAGCTCGGAGGCGGCCTCGACCAGCGTCAGACCGGACAGGACCAGTTGCGCCGACGAGGCTTCGGCGAGGTCGCGGGCCAGCCCCAGCCAGTCGTCGAGCATCATGGCGCGGCGCTTGGAGCACACCGTTTCGCCGAGGTAGATCACGTCCAGTGGCTGTTCCGCCATGTTCGCGTAGAAATCCAGTGTCTGCTGGCGATCCCAGTAGAACAGCACCGGGCCGAGAGAGAGTTTCATGCGTGGCTCCTCGTTCATTGCCAGGCTCGGTGGTAGGCACCCAGGGTGGTCTGCGAGCCTTCGGAAAGGCCATCCAGTACCTGCCGCCAGCCGGGTTCGACCGCATAGCGCTGCGGTGCCTTGAGGTAGCTGTCCAGCGCCGCGCGCCAGACCCGGGTGACCTGCTCGACGTAGGCCGGGCTGCGTTGGCGCCCCTCGATCTTCATCGCGGTGACGCCGATGGCGGAAAGCTCCGGGATCAGGTCCAGGGTATTCAGGCTGGTCGGTTCCTCCAGCGCATGGAAGCGTTGGCCGTTGACCATGAAGCGACCCTTGCACAGCGTCGGGTAACCGGCCGATTCGCCTGCGGCGTAGCGGTCGATGAGCACGTTGTTCAGGCGCGAGGTCAGCCCCTCAGGCTCCTCGCTCCAGCGCACCGCCTTGGCCGGCGAGCAGACGCCGCAGAGGTTGGGCGACTCGCCGGTGAGATATGAAGACAGATGGCAACGCCCCTCGGCCATGATGCACAGGCTGCCAAAGGCGAACACCTCGATCGGCACCGGACTGCTCGCGGCGACCTGCTTGACCTGCTTGAGCGAGAGCACCCGCGGCAGCACCGCGCGGCTGATGCCGTAGCGCTGCTGATAGAAACCCAGCGCCGCGGCATTGGTGGCCGAGCCCTGTACCGACAGGTGCAGCTTGAGCTTGGGGTGGCGCTTGCTGGCATAGCCCAGCACGCCGGGATCGGCGGCGATCAGCGCATCGACGCCCATGTCGGCGGCCTGATCGACGGCGCGCTGCCAGCGATTCCAACCTTCCGGCTGGGCATAGGTATTGACGGCGATGTACAGCTGCCGCCCCTTTTCACGGATCAGCTGCAGGCCCTTGTCCAGCTGCTTTTCGTCAAGATTGAGGCCGGCGAAATGGCGGGCGTTGGTGTCGTCGCGAAATCCGACGTAGATGGCATCGGCGCCCTGCTGGACGGCGGCCTTGAGCGCGGGCAGGCTTCCTGCCGGGCAGACCAGGTGCATGACAACTCCTAGACATTCGGGTACATGCGCGCCGCGCAAACAGCGCAGCGGTCGTTCGGCTGAACGGAAAACAGCCGGCAGTCTAGGCAGCTGACCAGTGGCCAGCATTGATAGGGGTCAAGATTGACCGGACGTCGCGACTGCGACGAAATGCAGCGGAAAATCCGCGCCGACCGCACGGCCGCCGGCGCAGAGCGGGGCTCTCAGATGCCCTCGTCACCCTCGAATTCCTCGGTGGCGCGGGCGACCATCTGCCGCCAGGCTCCGGACTCTTCGCCGAGCAGGCGCATGGCCTTGAGGCTGGCGGCGAAGGCATCACGGTAATGCAGCGGGTTGTTCTCGCTGGCGGCGCGCTCGGCGAAGGCTTGCGCCTCGTTCAGCAGGGCGTTGAATTCATTGTTGTCCAGGGCCATTGGGCGTTCCTCGAGTGATGACCTGAGGTTAGACCATAGCTGGCCACCGGCGTCCTCGACCGGCCGACAGGCGCTACTTGAGCTTAAGCCGCCGCGCCAGCTTGTGCAGGTTGCTCGGGTCGACATCCAGCAGCCGCGCGGCCTGCGCCCAGTTCTCGCCGGAAGCCTCCAGGGCGTAGACGATGGCCCTGCGCTGCGCCGCGTCCACCGTCTGGCGCAACGGCAGTATCTCGTCGACTGCCAGCGGCTGCTCGGTCGGCGCTGGCGCTTCCGTGCCCGCGACATGGCTGTCCAGATCCAGCAGCTCGGGCTCCAGGGTGAGAATCTCGCTGCGCGAGGCGCCCCGGCTGAGCAGGCGCAGGGCCGCGCGGCTGACCACGTGTTCCAGTTCGCGCACGTTGCCCGGCCAGGAGTAGGCCAGCAGCGCGCGCTCGGCCGCCGGCGACAGGCGCATGCTGCGCAGCCCCAGGCGCGCGCGGTTGAGTTCGAGAAAATTCCCGGCGAGGATCAGTACGTCATTGCCACGCTCGCGCAGCGGCGGGATCGGCGCCGGGTAGACCGACAGCCGGTGATAGAGGTCGGCGCGGAAATGCCCGTCGCGCACACTGTCGCGCAGGTTTCGGTTGGTCGCCGCGATGATGCGCACATCCACCTGCCGCGGCTTGTCCGCGCCCAGGCGCTGGATCTCGCCGTTCTGCAGGGTGCGCAGCAGCTTGGCCTGCACCGTCAGCGGCAGTTCGCCGACCTCGTCGAGCAGCAGCGTGCCGCCGTTGGCGGCATCGAACCGCCCCGGACGGTCGGTGGTGGCGCCGGAGAAGGCGCCCTTGACGTGCCCGAACAGCTCGCTCTCGGCCAGCGACTCCGGCAGCGCCGCGCAATTGACGTGCACCAGCGGCTTGTTGCGACGGCGGGAATGCCGATGCAGCCAGCGCGCGAACAACTCCTTGCCGACCCCGGTTTCGCCCAGCAGCAGCACCGGCAGCTCGGAGTCGGCCACCACCTGCAGCTCGCGCAGCAGCTCGCGGATCGCCTCGCTCTGGCCGAGAATCTCACCCTCGCCGTGCTCCACCGAGGACTCCAGCACATCGCTGCGCGCCAGGCGCAGGCCGCGGTTCTCATGTTCCAGACGGGTCACCCGCACGGCGGCCTCGATCACCAGGGTGAAACGCTGCAGGTCGCAGCGGGCCGCATCGTCGAAGGTGCCGGCATGCAAGGCATCGAGGGTCAGCGCGCCCCACAGCTTGCCCTCGACGTAGAGGCTGACGCCCATGCAGTCGTGCACCGGCAGGGGTTCGCCGACATGCGCGTCGAGCAGGCCGTCGTAGGGGTCGGGCAGGCGACTGTCAGGCTCGAACCAGGTCGGCTCGCGTTGCGAGAGGATCGCCGCCAGCCGCGGGTGCTGGGCAACGACGAAGCGCCGGCCGAGCGCCTCCTGTACCAGACCGACCGCCGCCAGCGGACGCAGGCTGTCCTCGTCCAGCCGCAGCAGCACCACTGCGCCGCAGCGAAAATGCTGGTGCAAGGTGTGCACCAGGCGTTGCAGGCGCACGGCGTTGGGCAGTTCGGTGGTCAGGTCGGCAAGCAGGGCATCAGCCATCATGGTTCTAGTTACCCTCAAGGTTTTCCGCACCATAACCTGCACGGGTAATTTTCACCAGCGGCGTGCTGCAGTTGGCGATTTTCGGTGTCTCCAGCGATGGCACGCCTGTTGCGATGGCTCAGTCATCGTCATCAGGAACGTTGTCATGAGCACAGACCTTATCGACCAGACCCTCGGCAACCTCGCCTGCTCGCTGCCGGGAGCCACCCGCGTCTTCCGCCACTATCGCCTGGACTTCTGCTGCGGCGGCGATCTCTCGCTGGGCGAGGCCGCACGGCGTATCGGCGTCGAGCCCCAGATCATCGCCGAGGCGCTGCTCGCCCTCGAGCCTGAGGAAGCGCAACGGGACTGGCGCAACGTGCCCGCTGGCGAGCTGATCGACTACCTGCTGGCGCGCTTCCACGAACGTCACCGTGACCAGTTCCCCGAGCTGATCCGCCTGGCCAGCCGGGTCGAGCAGGTTCATGGCAGCCGCCCCGAATGCCCCAACGGGCTCGCCCAGCACCTGTGGCACATGCAGCAGGAGCTTGAGAGCCACATGCTCAAGGAAGAGCAGATTCTCTTCCCCATGCTGCAGCGCGGCATGCGTTTCCCGCAGGCCCAGGGGCCGATCTCGGTGATGCGCTACGAGCATCAGGAGCACGGCAACGCGCTGGAACGACTGGCCGCACTGACCAACGACATCACGCCGCCGGCCAACGCCTGCAATACCTGGCGCGCGCTGTACCGCGGGTTGGAGGAAATGCGCAGCGACCTGATGCAGCACATCCACCTGGAGAACAACGTGCTGTTCCGCAACGCCGAAGCGCCGCTCGCGGCCAGCGCAGACGACGCTCAAACCATCGAGGTGCGGCAGCCATGAAACAGTACCTGCAACCGCTCGCCTGGGGCATGGCCATGGCCTCCATCGTCGCCGTGGCCAGCGGCTTCGCGCTCAGCATGGTGGCCAGTACCGCGCAGGCGGCGATGGCCCACGATCATGGCCCGCACGGCCAGGCAATGATCAGCGAGCCCCCGCCAGGTGCGCGCTGGAGCACCGACGAGGCCCTGCGCGAGGGCATGACCCGCATCCACGAAGCGGTCCAGCGCAGCCTGCCGGACACCCCGGGCCAGCCGATCGGTGACGAAGCCGCCGCCGATCTGCAGCGCGACATCGAGGCAGCGACCAGCTACCTCATTGCCAACTGCAAACTGCCGGAAGCCGCCGATGCCGGGCTGCACGGTCTGCTCATCGACCTGCTCAGGGGCGCCGAGGCGTTGTCCGAGGCCGACCAGCGCGAGCAGGGCCTGCAACGCCTCGTCGAGGCGCTGGAGCGCTACCCGCAGCTGTTCGCCGAGCCGCTCTGGCGTGACGGTTTCGTCGCTCGTCTGCACTGATCCCACGCCGCGGCGACACGACCTATTGGCCAGACCTTGACCGTCATCAACGTCTGGCCTGCGCCATCGCCCAGCACTTGCGCTAGGCTGAAGCCCGACGTTTGTTGTTGTTCAATTGAAACAGGACGCCTTGCATGGTGCTTCACCGCGTACACCACCAGATCCTCCGCAGCCATCACCTGTTCGAACCGCTCAACGAAGAGCAGATGGAAGAACTGCTCAATGCCAGCCAGCTGCTCAACCTGGACAAGGGCGACAACCTGTTCCATCAGGGCGAGCCGGCACACAACTTCTACTTCGTCATCTCCGGTGCGGTGAAGGTCTACCGCCTGACACCGGACGGCCAGGAAAAGGTCTTCGAGGTGATCGGCAACCGGCAGACCTTCGCCGAAGCCATGATGCTGATGGACACGCCCAACTACGTCGCCTCGGCCCAGGCGGTCTGCCCGTCGCAGGTCTACCGCTTCTCCAACGCTGCCTACATGCGTCTGCTGGAGGCCAACCAGCGACTGACGTTCGCCCTGCTCGGCAAGCTCTGCGTGCGCCTGCACCAGCGCATCAACGAGATCGAGACGCTGTCGCTGAAGAACGCCACCCACCGCGTGGTGCGCTACCTGCTGACGCAACTGGCGCGGGTGAAGGACGACAGCAACAGCTTCGAACTGCCGATGGCCAAGCAGCTGGTGGCCGGGCACCTGTCGATCCAGCCGGAGACGTTCTCACGGATCATCCGCCGACTGATCGACGAGGGCATCATCACCCAGGAAGGTCGGCAGATCGCCATCCTCGATCGCCAGCGGCTCGAGCAGTTCGAGTGAGTTGATCGCCATCAAAGTCAACGGCGCGAGCAGCGTGTCAGGCTTTGCTGGCGAGGAGGAGCACCACATGCCCAAATGCCTGTACTGCCAGCAAGACAATCCGCCGGGGGACGCCGAATGCAGCAACTGCGGCATGCCCCTGCCGGAACACGCCGATGGCGCCCCGGAGCGCCGCCAACGGCGTTTCCTCTGGTTCTGCATCGCCCTCAGCATCTTCTGCGCGGTGATGATCGTCTGGCTGCCGCGTTATCTGTTCTGATCGCCAGGGCGAATCACGCTTAACCGATCCCCACGAACGGTGCGCCGCGGGCGTGAACAGCGCCATCCACCTACATGCCACGCCAGCCGCCCGGCCAACGAACCCCGTCGGCCGCAGGATGGACCGCGCCTCACCGATTTCACGGAATGGCCATCCACCGAGCGGCTGCTCGGTGGACGTGAAAAGCTACATTCACCCTACCGTCCTGCAATACAGAACCGCGGCGGCTGCGCAACACGATATCCGCCATTGCCCGCCTACGGCTGGGTCAGCTGCTTGTACAACTGCGGCAGGCGGAACGGCAGCTGCTGTGGCTCCTTGATCAGGGTGTAGCCGTTGGCGCCGAACATGTACGGCAGGTAGTCGCCGGCTTCGCGGTCGATGGTGATGCAGAACGGCAGCAGCCCCTGCTTGCGCGCTTCCATGACGGCCTGACGGGTATCCTCGACGCCGTAGCGACCTTCATAGAGATCCAGGTCATTCGGCTTGCCGTCGGTGACCAGCAGCAACAGCTTGCGCCGCTGCTTGCAGGCACCGAGCAGTTCGGTGGCCTGGCGGATGGCCGCGCCCATGCGGGTGTAGTAACCGGGCTTGAGCGCCTGGATGCGCCCGCGAGTCTCGTCGCCGTAGGGCTGGCGGAAGCTCTTCAGCTCCTGCATGCGCACCTGCTGGCGGCGCAGCGAGGAGAAGCCGTACAGCGCAAAGGGATCGCCCACCGCCGACAGCGCCTCGCCGAACAGCAGCAGGCTGTCGGTCACCACGTCGATCACCCGGTGCTCGTTGTCCAGGTGCGCATCGGTGGACATCGACAGGTCGGCCAGCAGCAGACAGGCCAGGTCGCGGCGATTCTGCCGTTGTTCCATGAACAGGCCGCGCTCGGCGCACTGGCCGTTCTGCCGCTCGACGTGAAAATCGAGCCAGGCCTGCATGTCCAGCTCGGAACCCTGGGGTTGCTGGCGCAGCCACTGGCGGTCGTTGCGCAGATGCTCGAACTGCCGGCGCAGGCGCCGCGCCAGGGGCGACAGGTGCAGCGGCAGCGGCTTCGCCTCGGCGCCACGGGGCAGCATCAGCTGCAGGTTGACGAAGTCCTTCTGCAGGCATTGCTTGCGATAATCCCATTCGGGCAGCTTGATGCCCTCACCCAGCGGCACATCGTCGAAGTCCGCGGCCGGCAGGTCCAGGTCCAGCTTCAGGCCGCCACCCTGACGCATGCGCTGACGCGACAGAGCCAGTTCGTCGAGATCCTCGGCGACACGGGCCGCGTCCAGATCCTCGGTATCGTCGCCGCAGCGATCCAGCTCGATATGCTCGGACCAGCTGAACAGGTTTTCCAGACGGAACAGCAGCAGGCCGCCCTTGCTCGAGCTTTCCTCGACCCGCCGAGCCCGCTTGCGCTGGCGCGACTCGCCACCGGGCGGGGTTTCCAGATTGCCCTCGCCTTCCTCGGCGCGCTGCGCGGCCTGGGGTTCACCGAGGTTGTCCGCCGGATACAGCCACAGCGGCAATGGCCAGGGCGCGCGCTCGCTACGCGGGAACTGGCTGACGCTGCCCGGTTCACGCAGCGCCTGGCACAGCGCGCGTTCCAGTGCGGCCTCGGCCTTGGGCAGCTGGCTCGGGTCCGGGCGCAACTGCAGATGAGCCTCGACCAGGCGCCGGTAACGCGCACGCATGGCCGGGAACTGCTCGAGGATGGCCTGGGTCCAGCGCTGGTTGTCCCGCGCCCAATGGCGCATCTGCCCCGCCTGCGCGGCGAGCAGCGCCAGCCAGCGATACAGGTCCTGGTTCAGCGAGACTTCCGGGTACACCGCCAGGCTCTGTGGCAGCCGCAGGTTGCTGGCGTCGCACCAGGCCACCGGCAGTTGCTTGCAGGTGCCGGCGACCTGCTGCAGCAGGTTGCGCCGCACGAGCATGTCACGCGCGCTGGCGGCCTCGACACCCACGCCGCTGGCGCCGCCCATGGCGCGGAACAGCAGCGACAGCGGCCGCTGCATGCTCTCAAGTTCCACTCGTGCCTCGGGAAAGTCCGGGCTGGCGCGACGGGTGATGAAGCGGTGCCAGACACTGCCGACCCACTCTTCCACTTCGATGGTAAAGGCCATGGCGGGTTACTCCGTGCTGGCAGTTGGAACGCAAAACGGCCCGCTATTACCAGCCGGGCCGTCGATGCTCATTGCGAACCGTCTCAGGCCGCGGCGGCTGCCGCTGCTGCGACCGGTACTCGACCGCGCTGGCGGAAGCTGTACAGGTAGCAGACCAGACCGATCAGGAAGAACACCCCGGCGACCAGGCGCAGCCAGAAGAAGATGGCCAGCTGGTCGGCAGTCGCCATGAAGGACATGGCGGCGCCATCGGCAGGGATGCGTTGCAGCCAGACCTGCACCACGCCGGCAGCAGTCAGGAACAGGGTGATGGCGACCATGGACAGGGTCATCAGCCAGAAGCCCCAGACCTCGACGCGCTGTGCCCGTGCATCCGGTGCTTCGCCCAGGCCACGCAGACGCGGCATGGCATAGCTGATCATGGTCATCACGATCATCGCGTAGGCGCCGTAGAAGGCCAGGTGACCATGCGCAGCGGTCAGCTGCGAACCGTGGGTGTAGTAGTTCACCGGGGCCAGGGTGTGCAGGAAGCCCCATACACCGGCGCCGAGGAAGGCGGTCACGGTGGTGCCGATGGCCCACAGCGAGGCGGCCTTGTTCGGGTGTTCGCGGCGACGACGGTTCACCATGTTCAGGGCGAACAGCACCATGGCGAAGAACGGCAGCGGCTCAAGGGCGGAGAAGATCGAGCCCAGCCACAGCCACACGGTCGGTGCGCCGATCCAGAAGAAGTGGTGGCCGGTGCCGATGATGCCGGTGATCAGCGCCATGGCGATGATCACGTAGAGCCACTTCTCGACCACTTCGCGATCCACGCCGGTGATCTTGATCAGGACGAAGGCCAGCATCGAACCCATGATCAGTTCCCACACGCCTTCCACCCACAGGTGCACGACGAACCACCAGTAGTACTTGTCGCGCGCCAGGTTCTCCGGGTTGTAGAAGGAGAACAGGAAGAACACCGCGAGGCCGATCAGACCGGTCATCATCACCGTGCTGACCACGGTCTTGCGACCCTTGAGCATGGTCATGCCGATGTTGTAGAGGAAGCCCAGCGCCACGATCACGATGCCGATCTTGGTGATCGTCGGCTGCTCCAGGAACTCGCGCCCCATGGTCGGCAGCAGCTCGTTCTTGGTCATTTCCGCCAGGCCCGCATAGGGCACGAACAGGTAACCGAGAATGGTCAGCACGCCGGCGGCGGCGAACACCCAGAACAGGATGATGGCCAGTTTCGGGCTGTGCAGTTCACGGTCCGCTTCCTCGGGGATGAGGTAGTAGGCCGCGCCCATGAAGCCGAACAGCAACCAGACGATCAGCAGGTTGGTGTGCACCATCCGCGCCACGTTGAACGGCAGCAGCGGGAACAGGAAGTCGCCCACCACGTACTGCAGCCCCATGATCAGACCGAACAGGATCTGACCGACGAACAGGATCAGTGCAAACACGAAGTAGGGTTTGGCGACCGCCTGCGATTGGAATTTGAGATGCGGGTTAATGATGCCCATCTCGTGGCCCTCCTTTGAATTCGGAAACAAAGACGTTCATCACTCAACCTTCCTTGTTTGGCGGCCAGTTGTTGGTGTCGATCTTCGAAGTCCACTTGAGGAACTCCGCCATATCGTCAACTTGCTGCTCGGTCAGATTGAATTGCGGCATCGCGCGGCGTCCGGGGGCGCCGAGTGGCTGAGCCTTCATCCAGGCGTGCAGGAAGGGCTTGAAGGCCTCCTCACCCCCCCGGCGGACGAACACGTTGCCCAGCTCCGGCGCGAAGTAGGCGCCTTCACCCAGCAGGCTGTGGCAGCCGATGCAGTTGTTGTTTTCCCAGACCGCCTTGCCGCGAACCACCGCCTCGGTCATCTCCGATGCATTGGTTCGTTCGGGGAAAGTCTGCTCTGTGTGGTAAGTGAGGCCGAGGAATACCAGGAAGAAGAACACGCTTCCTCCGAAGTAAATATTCCTGGCCATCCCTTTGGTGAAGGTCTCGGACATGGTCGCCTCCTCATGGCTTGGCGTGGCCAGTTTAAGAAGGGGGCTATCGAAACCTGCTTGATGGCAATCAAGAAAAACCCGAACGCAACAGTCAGGCTTTCCAGGGGGATCGAAGGGAGGTCGCAAGCCCTTGCGGGGCAAGGGTTCCAGCGCTTTTCAGGCGCGCCCGCCGGGCATCGTGCCGCTGTGCAACGGGCCTGTGCACCCGCTGGCCGGCGCTGCCGGCGAGGGCGAACGGCAGCGCCGACGGGGGCTCAGGCGCGGCGCTGAGCGGCCAGGCGCAGGCCGGTCTTCTTCAGGATGCGACTGGACACCAGCATCTCGTTCGCGCGACAGGCACTGCCGAGCAGCGCGCGGATCTGGTTGCGGTAGGCCTCGATGTCGCTGGCATCGCGCCCGTGCACCATGGCGAACAGGTTGTAAGGCCAGCCCTCGCGGCGTGGCCGTCGATAGCAGTGGCTGACGAAGGGCTGGGCACCGATCAGCGCACCCAGACGGTCGATCTCGGCATCGTCGACATCCCACACGGTCATGCCGTTGTGCCGGTAACCCAGGCGGTAGTGGTTGGGCACAGCGGCGATCCGCCGAATCGCCCCTTCGGCCTGCAGGCGCTGCAGCAGCGCCAGCGTGTCGTCCACCTCGAGCCCCAGCTCGTCGGCGAGCCAGGCCCAGGGATCGGCCACCAGCGGCAGCCCGGCCTCGGTCAGCTCGACCAAGCGACGCACCAGGACTTCATCAGACAGGGAAGTGCAAACCGACATGAAAGGTTTCCTCCTTCGGCAGGTTGAGCACCGTCAGGCCGGTCTGCGCCTCGATGCGAGCGATGGCTTCGGCGATGCCCGCAGGGGTCTCGCAGCCGAGCACGAACCACATGTTCCACGGGTGCTCGCGGCGGTAGTTGTGGGCGACCTCGGGCATCGCCTCGAGCAGCGCGGCGACCTCGTCGAAACGCGCCTCCGGCACCGCCAGCGCGGCCAGGGTGAAGGCGCCACCGAGGCGGTCGACATCGAACATCGGCCCGAATCGGGTCAGCGTGCCATCGTCGAGCAGGGCCTGGACCCGCTGACGCAGCGTTTCAGCCGAGCTGCCCAGCTCTTCGGCCAACGCCTCCCAGGGATGTCGCACCAGCGGCAGACCGTGCTGCAGGCGGTTGACCAGCAGGCGATCGAGCTCATCCATGGGCAACCTCCCGCGGCGGCGGGGCGAAACGCCCACCGCACTGCTTGAAGGCGCGGGTGCTGAACAGCAGCTGGTGTGGCACGCCGCTCAGGCCGTGCTCGGCCAGCAGCTGCTCGATCAGCTGGCAGACCTGTTCGCGCTCGCGCCCATGCACCATGCAGAACAGGTTGTAGGGCCACTGGGGCAGGCGCCGCGGTCGCTGGTAACAGAGATTGACGCCGGCGGCCTGGCCGAGGCGACGGCCGACTTCGTCCACCTGCTCATCGGGGATGTCCATCACCAGCATGGCGTTGGCCCGGAAACCCAGGGCGCGGTGCTTGAGCACCAGGCCGACGCGGCGGAACAGTCCGACCTGTTGCCACTGTTCCACCTGCTCGAGTACCTGCTGCTCGCTGCAGCCGATCTGCTCGGCCAGCTGACGGTACGGTCGGGCCGCCAGCGGCAACCCGGTTTCCAGCAGGCGCCGCAGCTGCAATGCCCGTGGTTCGTCGAGACAAGCGTTCATCGGATGTCTCCCAGCGGGAAGCCCAGGTCGATACGGAAGGCCTGCTGCATCGGCAGATCGAGCGGAACGAGGCCGGTGTCCGCCTCGATCTCGGCGAGCAGGCGGTCGATATGCGCGCGGTCCGGCCCGGTCAGGACGAACCAGAGGTTGTAGCGATGCTCCCGCAGGTAGTTGTGATTGACCTCGGGAAAGGCGTTGATGCGTGCCGCAACCTGCTCCAGGCGCGCCTCGGGCACGGCCAGCGCTACCAGCGTGCTGGCCCCGGCGCGGCTGTGCTCGAACACCGGGCCGATGCGCGACAGGCCACCGCCCTCCTGCAGTTGTCCAAGACAGGCGAGCACCTCGTCCTCGCTACAGCCAAGCTCTTCGGCCATGGCGCGGTAGGGTTCGGCACACAGCGGCATGCCATGCTGGTAGCGGTCGATCAGGCGGCGGCTGAGTGCGTCGATATGCATGTCACAACCCCGTCTCGTGGGCGCGGCTGCTGAAGAAGATGCCGCTCGGACTGTGCGCCGGCAGTCGCTTGAGCAGCTTCAGGGTATAGGGATCCCAGACCTGGATTTCCTCGCCATCGCGCACCGACAGCCAGAGCTGGTCGCCGCGGGCGGTGAACTCCATGTGCAGCACGACCGGGCCCGGTTCCAGATCGGCGATGATCTCGTGGGTCTCGCTGTCGATGACCTGCACCTTGCCGTTGTCGGGATGGGCGAAGTTGACCCAGATCTGCCGCGCGTCCGGTCGCGCCATGACGAAGATCGGCTGACCGGCAACATCGATGGCCGCGGTCTGCTGCCAATTCTGCGAGTCCATCACCAGCACCCGGTGCTGGCCGACCGCGGGCACGAAAGTCTGGTTGCCGGCCACGGTCCAGCCTTCCAGATGCGGCATCTTGTACACCGGCAGTTTCTGCTGGCCGCGACCGTAGCCATCGAGAATGCGCTCGACGCCCCGCTCGGGATGCCAGAGATCGATCTTGGCCATGCCATCTTCGCCGAACAGGCCGGCGATGTAGTAGCGGCCCTCCGGCGTCAGCAGGGCATCGTAGGGCTGGCGGCCGATACCCTCGAAACGGGTGATCTGCGGCTCGTTGCCCTGGCTGAAATCCAGCAGCCAGGTTTCGTCGGTGTCGAACAGGCTGTAGATGAAGCGCCGGCCGGGTACGTCGATCACGCCGACGACGCGGGCATTGCGGCTGCCATCGGCCAGCGGCGTGGCGGGAATATCGGCCACCAGTTCCAGGGTATTGGCGTCGAACACCTTGACCCCGCCCGGCTCGTAGTTGCCGACCGCGATCAGCGTGCCGTCCTGACTGATCGCGCCGCCGATGCTGTTGCCACCCTGGATCACCCGGCGATCGATGCGCTGGCGCAGCAGGTCGACCTTGGTCAGCCCGCCATCGCGGCCAAACACGTAGGCGTAACGCTGATCACGGGAGAACACCACCGAGGCGTGGGACAGATCGCCCAGTCCTTCGACACGGGCAAGCTGGCTCTGGTTGGTGCTCTCGATGATCTGCAGGCTGCCGGTGGCGCGTTCCACCACCACGCCCAGGTCACCGGTACCGCGCAGCGGTTGCTGTGCGCAGGCCGCAAGCAGGCCAGCCGCAGCCAGCAGCAGGAAAGGACGAATCATGGTTTGGGATATCCTTCGAGAAGGCGGTCGACCAGCCAGGCGATGTCCTGCTCGTCGAGCAGCGCATTCCAGCCAGGCATGGCGGTGCCGGGGCGGCCGTGGGTAACGGTAGCGATCAGGCTGTCACGGGGTTTGCCGGCGAGCGCCTCGCGGGTCAGCGCGGGGCCGAGGCCGCCAGTCATGCGCAGGCCATGGCAGGAGCCACAGTCCTGAAGTAAGAGATGGTCGAGCTTTGCCTGACGCTCGGCAGCGGGCGCTGCGGCCAGGGAAAGAGGAATCAGGAGAAAGGACGCCAGGGCCAGCCCCAGACGTGAAACGGCGTGTCGGGCAACTGTCATGGCGTCCTCCGGGGCGACTTACTTGAGGCTAAGAACCCACTCGGCGAGGGTCTTGGCTTCCTCTTCGGTAACTGGGTTTGGCGGCATCGGGATCGGACCCCAAACGCCTTGACTGCCATTCTTGATGTGCTGGGCCAGGGTGTCGGCGGCGCCTTCGACGCCCGCGTTCTTGGCTGCGACTTCTTTCAGAGCCGGGCCAACCATCTTGGTGTCGACGCTGTGGCAGGCCGCGCAGGGCTTGCTCTTGAACAGCGCTTCACCGTCCTGAGCCAGGGCCGGCTGCAGGGTCAGCGCGCCACCAAGGGCGAGCATCGGGATAAGGATTTTCTTCATTAGAACTATTCCTCAAGGCTAAAGGGGTGAACGTTACCGCCCACCCAAAGGGTGCTCAGCAAAAACGCACTGAGCAAGTGCACGGTAAATTTACCGCTTGTGCTAGGCAACCTTTTGTCCTTGGTCATTGTTTGTGGGTTCCGGACCTCAAACGGCTGCGTCGCAACCGGTGCGGGCAAGCTCAGGATGAATGAGCCGCGGCAGCGCTTCCTTGACTGCAATCAAATCGTTCCTCCGGCGCGCTGCCGCTGCCTGCCGTTGGTCGGCGGCCGGAAAACACAGGGCCGGCATCATGCCGGCCCGTTGCCTCTCGCCTGGTTACTGCTTGGCGGCAGTGATGTCGCCCTGGGCGTCGATACCCAGCGTGTAGCCGAGCGACACGTGGTGGTAGCGACCAGTGGCACTGTCATCGTGGATGGCAAAGCCGAAGTTGTAGAGGTTGCCGGGTGCCAGTGTGACGTCACCCTCGCCGCCGGCGAACTTGCGGGTGAAGACCACCGACCAGGTGTCGCCGTCGAGCTGGCCCTGAGCACCGACCAGCGCCTGCCCGCCCTCCATCACCCGCTCGCCGGCGATGTAGCCGTCGAAGGCCTTGTTCTCGCCACTGCGCCACTGGTTCAGGTCGTAGAACACGCCATCGGCCAGCGAGCCGCCCTTGACGTACTTGGTCTTGGTCTCGACGGCGCCGGGCATGGTCCGCGCATCGCCGTGGCAACTGCCCCAGCAGCCGCCCTGCTCGGCCAGCTCCACCTTGGAGCCGCCTTCGAGCATGTAGGCGATCTTCACCGGGTTGGCGGCATCCATCGGTGCCGCGCCGGAGGCGGCCGGCTGCTTCCAGGTGAAGCGCAGGTAGAGGTTCTCGCCGTCATTGGCGGCCTGGACCTTGGCATTGATGAAGGGCGCCTTGCCGGCGATCGGGCTGGGCTCGAGCTTCTGTCCGCTGGCCATCTTGGCGCCCATGTCGCCGGCTTCCTCGGAGTGGCAGCCGGCGCAGGTTTCGCCTTTTTTCAGGGCGCGCGCGCCGCCGTGCTCGGTGCCCTTGGTGATCCACTCCACCGGCGATACACCGGGGTAGAACAGGGTGACGTCGGTCGCGGCCACCGAGCTCCAGTCGGCAGGCGCGGCGGCCATGGCGCTCTGTGCGCCGAAAGCGATCACCGCCCCCACCGCACTGGCCATCAGAGTCTTTTTCATAGTCGGTTCCTCATCATCGATGGTTGGCTGGCCCGCCAGAACCTGGGTCAGTCTTCGTCTTCTTCGGTCATGCCTTCGGGCAGGTGATGCGCGATGCCCTTGTGGCAGGCGATGCAGGTCAGGTTGTCTTCGCGCGCCATCTCGTGCTGCTTGCGCGCGCGCTGCTTCTGCTTGTCGGAGCTCATGCTCTCGAGGCTGTGGCAGTTGCGGCATTCACGGGAATCGGATGCCCGCATCCGCGCCCATTCGCGTCGGGCCAGCGTCAGCCGCTTGGCTTCGAACTTCTCCTGGGTGTCGATGGTGCCGACGATCTTGCCCCACAGTTCCTTGGAGGCCTCGACCTTGCGCACCATCTTGTGCGTCCAGTCGCGCGGGACGTGGCAGTCCGGGCAGGTGGCACGCACGCCGGTGCGGTTGCTGTAGTGGATGGTTTCCTTGTATTCGGGGTAAACGTTGTTGCCCATCTCGTGACACGAAATGCAGAAGGTTTCGGTGTTGGTGGCTTCCAGCGCGGTGTTGAACCCGCCCCAGAAGATGATGCCGGCAACGATGCCCACTACCAGAATGCCGCCGAGCGAATAGCGCGTGCTCGGCCGCCGCAGCAGTGCCAGGATGCCGCCGCCCTTTTGTTGCTTGTTGCCGTCTTGATCGGTCATGGAATCGGTTCCCTTGCCAGACCCACCACGCCGGGCGTGGTGGGTGTTAACAGGCAATCCTCGGGCGGATTAGTACACGTCGTGCATGGTGTTGAAGACGTTGAACTTGCCGGTCGGCGTGACGATCGCCGGATCGGTGATCACCTTCTTCAGCTTCAGCGTCTTGTCGTCGTAGATCACGATCGCGGACTGGTCGGTCTTGCCGCCCCAGAGGGAGATCCACACCTCGTCACCCGCCTCGTTGTACTCGGGGTGGGTGGCACGACGGATCGCCTTGCTTTCCGGCAGGCCGGAGTCCTTGGCGACGTCCAGCCGCTTGGGCTCCTTGCTGAGATCGGCCAGGTCGTAGACGTAGACGGATTCGGCGACTTCCCGCTCGGGGTTCATCGGCGCGTCGGCCCAGAGGTTCTTCGACTTCGGATGGGTCTTGACGAACAGGTTGCCGGCGCCCGGCATCTTCAGCTCCTGCACCACCTTCCAGTTGTGCTCCTTGTACTTGGCGTACTTCGGATCGTCCGATGCGGTGGAGATCAGCGAGACCACGTCGTCACCCAGGTGGCCGGTGGTCCAGACCGGGCCGAACTGCGGGTGGATGAAGTTGGCGCCGCGCCCCGGGTGCGGGATCTTCGCGGTGTCGACCAGCGCGGCCAGCTTGCCGGTCTTGGTATCGACTGCCGCGACCTTGTTGGAGGCGTTGGCGGCGACCATGAAGTAGCGTTTGGAGTAGTCCCAGCCGCCGTCGTGGAGGAACTTGGCCGACTCAATGGTGGTGGTCTTGAGGTTCTTCAGGTCGGTGTAGTCGACCAGGATGATCTGCCCGGTCTCCTTCACGTTGACCACCCACTCCGGCTTGATGTGCGAGGCGACGATGGACGCCACACGCGGTTCGGGGTGGTATTCGCCGTCGACCGTCTGGCCACGGGTGGAGACGACCTTGATCGGCTCCAGGGTCTCGCCGTCCATGATCGAGTACTGCGGCGGCCAGTAGGTGCCACCGATCAGGTACTTGTCCTCGTAGCCCTTGAACTTGGAGGTGTCCACGGAGCGCGCATCGGAACCCAGGCGCACGGTGGCGACGGTGGTCGGCTCCTCGTACCACATGTCGATGATGGTGGTCAGGCCGTCGCGGCCCACGGTGTAGACATAGCGACCGGAGGCGGACAGGCGCGAGATGTGCACGGCGTAGCCGGTATCCAGCACCTTCCAGATGGTGTGGGTGTCGCCGTCCACTAGCGCCAGCTTGCCGGCATCGCGCAGGGTGATGGCGAAGACGTTCTTCAGGTTGATCTTGTTCATCTGCTTCTTCGGACGCTGATCAACCGGAACGATGAGTTTCCAGCTGTCCTTCATGTCCTGCAGGGAGAACTCCGGCGGCACATCCGGGGTGTTCTGGATGTAGCGCGCCATCATGTTGATCTCTTCCTTGGTGAGGATGTCGTCGTAGTTGACCATCCCGCCCTCGGTGCCATAGGCAATGATGTTCTCCAGGCGCTTGGTGCCCAGATTGAGGGTGCCGCCCTCGGTCTTCTTGCCGTCCGCATCGGTCTTGGTCCAGTGCGGTTCGAGGTTCTTGCCCGTTGCGCCCTTGCGCAGAACGCCATGGCAACCGGCGCAGCGTTCGAAATAGATCTGCTTGGCCGCCTCTTTCTCTTCGGCGGTCATCTCTGGGGCGGCAGCCTGGGCGACTGCCAGACCTAGCAGCGAAAGGCCGGCGATCACGCCAGCCAGAATAGGTTTACCGACATTGCTCATCCTTCTCTCCTATGGGAGCGCTCAGGCGCGACTCCTGCTAGTTACGGCGGTGTGGCAGTTCCCGGGGACTTCTTCTTTTTGCGATTCGGATGCTATGAGAGCGCGGAAGCGAAGGCGCTTGACGGTAATCAAGAGCCCCCCCGAGATGCCCCAGACGTGACGCCTTGTCGCGGAGATCGCCGCTACAGCTGCGACAAAGCGCCTCGTTTCGCCGCCTGTTCGTCGCAGATCTCGACGCAGACTTGACCGCAATCAAGCTTTGCCGGCGCACGGCTTGAGGGGGTCGCACGGGGCCGGTAGCGTGGCGATGGAAATAACCAACCGCTGTCGTGAGGTACTGCCTGTGAACGCGCCTGAAATCCGAATCGCCGCTGGCACGCCGGACGCGCCTTTCTATCAACCGCTGGGCAACGAGGAGCAGTTGTTCGAGCAGGCCTGGCAGCACGGCATGCCGGTGCTGATCAAGGGCCCGACCGGCTGTGGCAAGACGCGCTTCGTGCAGCACATGGCGCACCGGCTGAATCTGCCGCTGTACACCGTGGCCTGCCATGACGACCTCTCCGCCGCCGACCTGGTCGGCCGCCACCTGATCGGTGCCCAGGGCACCTGGTGGCAGGACGGCCCGCTGACCCGCGCGGTGCGCGAAGGCGGCATCTGCTACCTGGACGAGGTGGTGGAAGCGCGCCAGGACACCGCCGTGGTGCTGCATCCGTTGGCCGACGATCGCCGCGAGCTGTTCATCGAGCGCACCGGCGAGGCGCTGAAGGCGCCGCCGGGCTTCATGCTGGTGGTGTCCTACAACCCCGGTTACCAGAACCTGCTCAAGGGCATGAAGCCGAGCACCCGCCAGCGCTTCGTGGCGATGCGCTTCGACTATCCGCCGGCCGCCGAGGAAGAGCGCATCGTCGCCAACGAGGCGCAGGTCGATGCCGCGCTCGCCGCCCAGGTGGTCAAGCTTGGCCAGGCACTGCGTCGGCTGGAACAGCACGATCTGGAGGAAGTCGCCTCGACCCGCCTGCTGATCTTCACCGCACGCATGATCCGCTCCGGCATGACGCCGCGGCAGGCCTGCCTGGCCTGTCTCGCCGAACCGCTGTCAGATGATCCGCAGACCGTTGCCGCGCTGATGGATGTGGTCGATGTCCACTTCGCCTGAAGCCACCAGCCAACTGTCCGGGCGCCTGCCGGGCGATCTGGCGATGTGGTTTTTCATCCTCGCCGAGCTGACGGTGTTCGCCATTCTGATCCTGGCGTTCGCGGTCACGCAGATGTTCAACCCGCAGCTGTTCGGCGAAAGCCGCGCGGCGCTGGACAGCTCCATCGGCCTGGCACTGACCCTGAGCCTGCTGACCTCGGGCCTGTTCGCCGCACTGGCCGTCGAGCAGGTTCGTCAGGCTCGGCAGGAACGCGCCGCCTTGCTTCTGCTCGCCGCACTGGGCACCTCATGCGTCTACGTGGTGCTCAAGCTCAACGAGTATGGTCATCTGGCAGGGCTCGGCCTGGGGATGGAGCACAACACCTTCTTCACCCTGTACTGGATTCTCACCGGCTTTCATTTCCTCCACGTGCTGCTGGGCATGGTCATCCTCGCCTGGCTGGCCGAACGCTGCCGGCGTCGTGCCTACCGGCCGGACGACCACGGTGGCCTGGAATCCGGGGTGCTCTACTGGCACATGGTGGATCTGGTCTGGGTGCTGCTGTTTCCGCTGGTCTACGTGCTGAACTGACGAGGCAAACATGTCCGCTTCCAAGGTCCTGGTCGCCTGCTGGCTCGGTCTGGCGGTGCTGTCGATATCCACCGTCGTGCTGGGCAATGCCGGTGCCACCCTCGCGCTGGCAGGCGGCGTGCTGCTCGCTGCGTTCGGCAAGGCCTGGCTGATCACCGATGGCTTCATGGAGCTGCGCCACGCACCCTGGCCGTGGCGCCTGCTGCTGCTCGGCTGGCCGCTGGTCATCGCAGTCGGCGTGCTGCTGACTCTGCTCTGACCGGCGGCCCGGGCCGGCCGTGCTGGGCACCAAGGCCGCGCGACTTTTATTGTTTCCGATCAAGGCCAGGCCTATCCCACTCGGTGATCCTGCTGCTCAACCAAGGGGCGGCCAGCACGGCGCGCCCGCTGTGACACGCTGCCGAAGCGGAGCCGCCCATGTTGAGAATCAGCCATTACCTGCGCGCCCTGGCCCAGCCGACCACGCCGGTGCTCGGCGCCCGCAGTGTCAGCGGCAAGCGCCCACCCGTGGTGATATGGAACCTGCTCAGGCGCTGCAACCTGACCTGCAGGCACTGCTATGCAACCTCCGCCGACAGCGAATTCCGCGACGAGCTGGACACCGCCGAGGCGCTCCGAGTGATCGACGATCTGCACGAAGCCGGCGTGCGCGTGCTGATCCTCTCCGGTGGCGAACCGCTGCTGCGCGGCGACATCTTCCAGCTGGCCGATTACGCTCGCGACAAGGGCTTCTTCGTCGCCCTGTCGACCAACGGCACGCTGATCGACGAAGGCAACATCGCGCGCATCGCCGCGGCCCGGTTCGATTACGTCGGCATCAGCATCGATGGCCTGGAAGCGGTGCATGACGACTGGCGCCAGCTCAAGGGCAGCTTCGCCGCCTCCATGCATGCCATCGACCTGTGTCGCCAGCACGACATCCGCGTCGGCCTGCGCACCACCCTGACACAGAACAACTACCCGCAGCTGCCCGCCCTGCTGGCACTGATGCGTGAGCACGACGTACAGAAGTTCTACCTCTCGCACCTCAACTACAGCGGCCGTGGCAAGCGCAGCCGCAAGGCCGACGCCCATCACCAGATGACCCGCGATGCCATGCGCCAGCTCTTCGAGCAGGCCTGGGACGACGTGCAGCACGGCCGCGAGACCGACTTCGTCAGCGGCAACAACGACGCCGACGCCATCCTCCTGCTGCAGTGGGTCGAGCAGCACCTGCCCGAGCATCGCGAGCGCCTGGAAGGCATGTTGCGGGCCTGGGGCGGCAACGCCTCGGGCAGCGGCATCGCCAACATCGACAACATCGGCGACGTGCACCCGGACACCTACTGGTGGCAGCACACCGTGGGCAACGTGCGCCGCCAGCGTTTCAGCGACATCTGGCTGCACGAGCCGGCCCCACTGCTGCAGGAGCTGCGCCAGCATCCGCGAGCGGTGAATGGCCGCTGTGCCGAATGCCGCTGGCTGTCGATCTGCAACGGCAACACCCGTACCCGCGCCTGGGCGCAGGGCGACCTCTGGGCCGAGGACCCGGGTTGCTACCTCTCCGACGAGGAGATCGGTCTGCCGACACCCGAGCGCATTCCCAGCATCGCCATTTGATCGAAGCGGCCGCCAAGCGCCGCCCGCACACCGTAGTCCGATGAGCATTCAGGAGCACCGCATGGACCAGCCACTCACACTTCCCGCTTCGCTGAGCGCCGCGTTCGCCCCCGGCGAAGTCGCTCTGGTCGGCGCCGGCCCGGGTGATCCCGGCCTGCTCACCCTGCGTGCCTGGAGCCTGCTGCAACAGGCCGATGCGGTGGTCTACGACCGACTGGTCAGCGATGCCCTGATGGACCTGCTGCCCGCCGCCTGCAGCCGCCACTATGTCGGCAAGACCAGCGGTTATCACAGCCTGCCGCAACCGGAAATCAATCAGTTGCTCGCCGACCTGGCAAAGCAGAACAAGCGCGTGGTGCGGCTCAAGGGCGGCGACCCGTTCATCTTCGGTCGCGGCGCCGAAGAGCTGGAGTTCCTTCTGCAGCGCGGCATCGACTGCCAGGTGGTGCCGGGCATCACCGCCGCAGCCGGTTGCAGCGCCTATGCCGGCATCCCGCTGACCCATCGCGACCTGGCGCATTCCTGTCAGTTCATCACCGGCCACCTGCAGACCAACGGCGAACTGCACCTGCCGTGGGACTCACTGGCCCAGGGCGGCCAGACCCTGGTGTTCTACATGGGGCTGGCCAGCCTCGGCGAGATCTCGCGCAACCTGATCGCCGCCGGCCTGCCGGTGGATACCCCGGCCGCACTGATCGGCAACGGCACCCGGCCGGACCAGCAGGTGGTGCGCTGCACGCTACGGCAACTGCCGAACATGGCCGACGAGCAGCACCTCACCCCACCGACTCTCACCGTAATCGGCAAGGTGGTGGGCCTGTTCGCCGAGCGCCAGGTCCGCCACCCGGCGCGCCTGCACGGCGACCCCACCCCGCAAACGGAGGCCTTATGCAACTGATACCCGCCCTGCTGCTGGCCGCCGCGCTGCCGGCCGCCACCTTCGTCGCCCTCGACATGGCCAGTGCCGCCACGCCGGACGACAGCCAGGCCCTCTATGAACAGCACTGCCAGGCCTGCCACGGCGTCAACCGCCTCGGTGGCGCCGGGCCGGCGCTGCTGCCGGAAAGCCTCAGCCGCATCAAACCGGCCGAGGCCCAGGCGGTGATCCGCGACGGCCGCCCGGCGAGCCAGATGGCCGCCTATTCCCACGTGCTGAATGACGCGCAGATCACCGGCCTGGTCGATTACCTGTATCAGCCCTCGGCCGTGCCGCCGACCTGGAGCGATGCCGATATCCGGGCCAGCCACCGCATCCTCACCGACGTCGCCACCCTGCCGACGACTCCGCAGCACGGCGCCGATCCACGCAACCTGTTCGTCGTGGTCGAGGCTGGCAATCATCACGTGCGGGTGCTGGATGGTGATCGTTTCGAGGAACTGGCCAACTTCCAGTCGCACTTCGCCCTGCACGGCGGGCCGAAGTTCTCGCCCGATGGCCGCTTCGTCTATTTCGCCTCCCGCGATGGCTGGGTCAGCGTTTACGACCTGCACAACCTGACCATGCTCGCCGAGGTCCGCGCCGGGCTGAACACCCGCAACCTGGCGGTCAGCAACGACGGCCGCTGGGTGCTGGTGGGCAACTACCTGCCGGGCAACCTGGTGCTGCTCGATGCCCGCGACCTGTCGCTGGTCAAGCACATCCCCGCCGTCGGCCAGGACGGCACGCCGTCACGGGTCAGCGCCGTGTACACCGCGCCGCCGCGCGACAGCTTCGTGGTCGCGCTGAAGGACGTGAAAGAGGCCTGGGAGCTCTCCTATGCCGGCGAGCCGACCTTCGAACCGCGGCGCATCGAGGCCGCCGACTTCCTCGATGACTTCTCCTTCACGCCGGACTACCGCTACCTGCTGGCTACCTCGCGCAAGGCCCACGGTGGCCAGGTGATCGATCTCGACAACGGCCAGGCAGTCACCGACATTCCGCTGCCGGGCATGCCGCACCTGGGCTCGGGCATCTACTGGAAGCGCGACGGCAAATGGGTGTTCGCCACCCCCAACGTCAGCAAGGGACTAATCTCGGTGCTGGATCTGGACACCTGGAAGCTGATCAAGGAGATCCCCACCGAAGGCCCGGGCTTCTTCATGCGCAGCCAGGCCAACTCGTCCTACGCCTGGACCGACGTGTTCTTCGGCCCGAACAACGACGCCGTGCACCTGATCGACAAGCAGACCCTGGAAGTCGCCCACACGCTGCGGCCGATGCCGGGCAAGAACGCCGCCCACGTCGAATTCACCAACGACGGCCGCTACGCCCTGCTCAGCGTCTGGGACACCGACGGTGCACTGATCGTCTACGACGCCAAGACGCTGGAGGAGGTCAAACGCATCCCGATGAACAAGCCATCGGGCAAGTACAACGTCGGCAACAAGATCGAGTTCGCCGAAGGCACCTCGCATTAGCACCTTGCGGGTCGCCCGCAGAGAACAGCGGGCGACCTATCATCCGCAAGCCAATACAATCCGTGGTTCCAGCACTTTCATTGCACTGAAGGCCGACCATGGACATCGATCTCGCCCGCACCTTTCTCGAGATCATTCGCAGCGGCAGTTTCATCGCCACCGCCGAACGCCTGCACATCACCCAGACGGCGGTGACCGCACGGGTGCACAACCTCGAGGAGCAGCTGGGTTGCCGGCTGTTCGTACGCAATCGGGCCGGGGCGCGGCTGACCGATGACGGTCAGCGCTTCGTCGCCTATGCCACTCAGCTGGTGCAGACCTGGGAAGCCGCGCGGCGCGACCTGCCGTTGTCGCAGAGCGGTGACAAGCTGCTGACCCTCGGCTCCGAGGTGAGCCTGTGCAACCCGCTGATGCTGGCCTGGGCCCAGCGCCTGCGACAGGGGTTGGCCAGCCATGCGATACGGCTGGAAGTGGCCAGTGGCGAGGAGCTGCAGAAGAAGCTCGACCTGGGCGTGCTGGACGCCGCGCTGGTGCACCAGCCGGAGTATTGGCCGAGCCTGCAGGTCGAGCAGCTGCTGGAAGAAAAGCTGATCCAGGTGGTGCAGACGCAGAACCCGGCGCCCTACCTGTACGTGGACTGGGGGCCGGCGTTTCGCAAGCAGCACAACCAGGCGCTGCCCGAATGCAGTCGCGCGGCGCTGTCGTTCAGTCTCGGGCCGCTGGCCCTGCAATACCTGGTGCAGTGCGGCGGGCGTGGCTATTTCCGCACCCGCGTCGTGCAGCGCTATCTGGACGAGGGAATTCTCAAGCGGGTGGAACAGGCGCCGGAGTTTTCCTACCCGATCTATCTGGTCCATGCCCGAGCCAGCGAGTCGCCGGCCCTGACCAAGGCCATCGAGCTGCTGCGCGAGATCGCCCTGGACGACTACGACTGGTCGCGCTGGTACTACGCGGAGCTATGAGGCGGGACGCGCGCTGGCGTGGATCGAGCGTTCCGGCAGCGCTCAGTCCGGCAACTGTTTGAGCCAGTTGCGGTACAGCGCGGCGATCAGGTCGGTCTGGGTGATCATGCCCACCAGGCGCTGCTGCGCGTCGACCACCGGCAGGCAATGCAGGCCGCGATCGGAGAGCAGGTAGACCAGCTCGACCATGTGCGTATCCGGCGTCACCGAAACCACCGGCGAACTCATGATGGCGCGCAGCTTGGTGCCGCGCAGGAAGTTCAGCTGACCGAAGCTGAGCCGCCCCGGGCGTGGGTGGAAGTGCTTGAGCAGGTCCACCTGGGTGACGATGCCCACCAGGCGGTGGTCGTCGCCCTGCACCACTGGCAGAGAGCGCAGCCGATGCGCCTGCAGCGTCTGCCAGGCCTGTTCGATGAAGGTATCCGGCGTGTGCCAATAGAGGTCGCGCGACATCACGTGCGCCGCGGTGACCTCGCCCATGCTGCGACGCAGGGCATGCTTCTCGGTCTGCTTGATCAGCCGTTCCAGGTCATCACGGGTGACGTCGACATACTCGCCGAACTCCAGCAGTGCACGATCCACGTCGTCATGGGTGAAGCTCATGCGCTCGCCCGGCGGCAGGTCGCGGGTGTGATGACTGTTCTCGCGGCTCAGCCGCGGCTTCGGATAGGGATGCCCGGTTAGGTTGTTGTAGACCAACGCCACCGCCACCAGGAGCGCCGAATAGAACAGCACGGGCCCGACCAGCATGAAACCGAGGTGATGCAGCTCCGGACTGCCGACCGCCGCCACCAGCGCCAGCGCGATGCTCGGCGGGTGCAGGCAGCGCAGGTAGAACAGGCACAGCAGCGACAGGCACGCCGCCAGCGCCAGCGAAGCCACGCTCGGCAGTCCGCTCATACCCAGACTGATGCCGATCAGCGCGGCCAGCAGATTGCCGGCAAGCACCGCCCAGGGCTGGGCGAACGGGCTGGACGAGGCGACGAATATCAACACCGCCGAGGCGCCGGCCGGGCCCATGATCTGCAGGGTCAGCGAACTGCCGACCAGCAGATAGCCGCTGCAGAACACCAGCGGCATGACGATGGCGACGCCGAGGGCGGCGCGCAGCCACTCCTTCGGCGAGGCATTCAACGGGGCGGGGATGAACGAGCGAATCCAGAGGGCAAAAGAGTCGTGCATTGGTCCTGCTTGTGTCGAAATCGGGAGAGGCCGCCAGCGGGCGGTGGAGCGGTCCGTCCCTGGACCGGTTTTGAGCGAGATCGCTGTTCGGGCGTTCAGCCGGCCAGCAGCGGCGAAGCCTGGGGTGCGCGCTCGTCACGACGACGGCGCACGGTCAGCCAGGTGTTCAACGCCATCAGCAGCATGCCGCTGGCGAAGATGCCGCCGCCGGCCATGCGCACGACGTAGCCGGGGTGGCTGGCCTGCAGCGCCTCGACGAAGGAATAGGTCAGCGTGCCGTCTTCGTTGATTGCGCGCCACATCAGCCCCTGGGTGATGCCGTTGCCCCACATCGAGGCGATGTAGAGCACGGTACCGATGGTGGCCAGCCAGAAGGCGCGTTGATCAGGCCGAAGCTGTGCATCTGCTCGCGCCCCCGCAGCCGCGGAGTCAGGGTGAACTGACGCACCACGCGGTAGTTGTAGGCAGTGGGTTCGGGGCTGTTGTGCAGTTCGCTCATACTGCTGGGCGGGCGACGCGGGCGCCAGTGAGCGACCGCGAAATTCACCAGCGCTGCGCTGGCGAGAGTCGACGGACCGGCACGCCGCATCCACTCGCCGCTCCTCCTGATTCGTTGAGTCAGGCGCGGCAGATTGCCGCGCGGACGGGATGCGGGCGGCATTGTCGACAGTAACTTCAATAATCTCTAACGAATGTTATTGCTGGTTTGATGCAATTATTTTGAACCAAGCGCATCGATGCCGCTCGGCTGGCCCTCAGGCGAGATGGCTAGCCCCCGGCGCCGCAGTGCTGGATCACCTCTCCGACAATGCGCATCACCTCGAGATTCGCCTCCTCCATCTGCCCGAGATGCTCCAACGCCCGTTCCAGTGCGTCCTTGCCGAATGCCTCCAGTGCGGCCTGGCCCTGATCGTGGACCTGGGTGTGCGGGCGTTCGATCCGGCGGAAATGCTCCAGGCCCTGCAGCTCACGGTTGCCCTGGCCGTAGTACCAGCGCCCGAAGCGGCAGTCACGCTCGCCGGGAAGCTGCGGCGGGTTGTGCCGCTCGTTGCCCAGCAGGTGGTTGTAGACGACGAACTTGAGCGAAAGCTCATCGAGGTTGGCCAGTTCCACCCCGGCGCGCAACGCCGAGGCCGCGGTGCTCTCGCGCATCACCCCGGCCAGCTGGTGCAGTGTGCCCATGGCCTGTACGGCCTGCTGGGTGGTCTGACTGAAGCCCGGGCCTGGCTGCCCTGCTGGCGGATGTAGTCGTGCACGTTGGCGATCTCGGCCTGCACCTCGTCGATCTTGCGCACGATATCGCCGGTGGCCAGGGCGGTCTTTTCCGCCAGGCTGCGAATCTCCCCGGCAACCACGGCGAAGCCGCGGCCCGCCTCGCCGGCGCGTGCCGCCTCGATCGCCGCATTGAGCGCCAGCAGATTCGTCTGGCTGGCGATACCGCTGATGAGATCTACGATGCCGTTGATCTCCCGCGAACGCTCGGCCAGGGTGTCGACCTTGTTCGAGGCCTGCTCCAGGCCGCTTTCCATCTCAGCGGAACGGCCCTGCAGTTCACCGAAGTGACGCTGGTTTTCCAGCGCCGCCGTCGCGACCCGCTCGGCGCGGGCGCGGTTTTCTTCCAGTTGTCCGCTGAGGTGCTCGAAGGAGTCCCCGAGATGGGCCACCGAGTGGCTGAAGCGGATCAGGTTGGCCGATACGCCGCGGTAATAAGCCAGCTGGCGCTGACTGCAGCGATTGGCCTCCTCGGCCGCGGCCAGCGACAGCTCCAGTGCGGCGATGCGCGCCGCCTGGGCATCGCACCGGGCATGCAGCGCAGCGAGTTCGTCACGCTGGCGTAGCGCGCGCTTGCTTTCGAACCACATCGGTCACCTCCGTCAGCTGATGGTGTAACCGTTGTCCACCACCCAGTCCTGGCCGAACACACCGCGCGCACCCTGGGACAGCTGGAACAGAATCACGTTGGCCACCGCCGCCGATTCGAGGAAATGCCCCGGCAGCAGGCGCTTGGTGACGCCATCGGCGACCGCTTCGAGCTGGTCGTCGCTGAGCCCCAGCGTGCCCCAGATCGCCGTGGCGGTCGGCCCCGGCGACACCATGTTCAGGCGCACATCCAGTGGTGCGAATTCCGCCGCCAGGGTGCGCATCTGCGCGGCCAGCGCCGCCTTGCTGGCGATATAGGCGCCAAGGCCGGGGAATGCCGAGCGGATCAGGAAGGTGCCGATGAATACCACCGAGGCGGGCTTGGCCAGCTCGTTGCGCAACGCGGCGAAGGTGTTCAGCGCGCCGGCGCCGTTGACCGCCCACTGCCGGTCGAAGGCAGCCATGTCCAGCCCGTCGGCGAGTTCGGCGATGCCGGCGTTGGGTACCAGGTAGTGCACCGTTCCCAGTTGCGCAGCACGGCGGGCCAGCCGCGCCAGGTCGTCGGCAGACGTCACGTCGCCTTGCAGCCACTGCAGCTGTTCGGCATGGGTTTCCAGCATGGTCTCGAGCCCGCCGAGGCTGCGCGACATCGCCAGCACCCGCGCGCCCCGCTGCAGCAAGGCTGCGCACAGGGCCAGACCGATTCCGGAACTGGCACCGGTGACCACGGCCAGGCGATCCTGAAACTCGCTTTTCATCATCATCTCCGAGCTCGACGCACGCCGAGTCACAGGCTGCCTCGCGGAGGCAGCGGGTTTTGGGTTGGCTGTTGGACGGGCAGATGCGCGGCACCTGCTCCGGTTTCAGGTGCCGCTGTTCAGCCCGGGTGGCCATCCACGCGCGGGGCCAGCAGCATCGGCGCGTAGCGCCAGACATAGAGGGCAAAGGCCAGCGACCAGCAGATCGCCGCCAGCCACAGACCGGTCACCGGCCAGGCGACCGAGAGAAACACCCGCGACGCCGTGCCCAGGTTGAACAGGACGAAGGCCCCGACGATCCCCGCCGGCAGCTGCAAAGGCCGGCCGGTATGGCCGAGGGTCACCCGGGCGATCATCGCCAGGATCAGTCCGCTCATGGAGCCGACCGTCAGTGCGTGCAGCGCCGGGCTGGACTGCGCCAGCAGGCCGAAATGCCAGAGCGCCAGGCCGAAGGTCGCGACCACCATCCAGAGCATCGCCACGTGCAACGACCAGAGCAGGCCGACCTTCCAGATGCCCTTGTCGTACCAGCGCGCCAGGCGCAGCAGGTGGCCGACACCGATGGCGGCAAACAGCAGCCCCAGCAAAGGTTGCGGGCGCATGGCTAGGCCGAAGGCGTGCAGCAGAGCGATCACACCGGTGCCTACCAGCAGGGCGACGTCCAGCCAGACCCAGGGCTTGACCGCCTCGAGCTTGCCCAGCCCACGCTGGGTGAAGAACGGGATCACGCGGCCGCCGATCAGTGCCATCAGCGCTGCGACCAACCACAGACCGGCCAGCACACCCTGGCGCTGCAGGGCATCGCTGCCTTGCAGCAGGCCGGTCAGCACCAGCAGATCGGCACCGAACATCAGCGCCAGCACCACCACGATCGGGTAGTTGCGCTTCTGCCGCACGGCCCAGAGCATGCGCGCCATCATCCAGGCCAGGGCCAGCAGGAACAGCAAATCCAGCGGGGCCAGCCACTCGGCCGGCAGGCCGAACAACCAGCCCAGGCGTGCCGCCAGCCAGAGCAGCGCCAACCCCATCAGGCGATTGCCGGACGGCGCGATCTGCCCGGTCCACGTCTGCACGGCGGTGAGCAGAAAACCGGCGACGATGGCCATGGCGAAGCCGAACAGCATCTCGTGGCGGTGCCAGGCCAGCCAGCCGCCGGTGGGCTGGAAGCCAGGCCAATGGCCAGTCCAGGTCGCCACCCAGAGCGGGATCGCCA
This sequence comes from Stutzerimonas sp. Brlt_14, assembly GCF_051948915.1. NCBI lineage: Bacteria > Pseudomonadati > Pseudomonadota > Gammaproteobacteria > Pseudomonadales > Pseudomonadaceae > Stutzerimonas > Stutzerimonas sp. Brlt_14. The sequence continues at coordinate 331,005 of NZ_JAYJLM010000004.1, read as the reverse complement.
GCAACGCGTAAACGCTGCCGGCGAGAAAGAACGGGCGAAATGCGAGCCGCCAGATGGGCGCGATACTCAGGGCTTTTCGCCGATCGATAACTTGCACGGAAGGGCCTCCAGACGTTCTGCGCCCGGCTGCGACAACCGCGACGCGCCGGACTCGATGACCGCTCCCGAATCCGGGAGCCAGGATTACTTTCTACAGGGTAGGTGCCCTCGGCAGACTTGATTGCAATCAGCTTTTTTCCGAGGGGGCGGGAAAGTGACGATCGGCGGGCAAGGGCCGCAGCCAGGCGCACCATGGCGGTGCGAAGCGACGCAGCTGATCGTGCGGAGGCAGGTGGCGGCGGGCACGAGGTGCCCGAGGTAGCCCGTCCAGATGCCGTGGCGCGGCCGGACGGGCTGCTTCGGAGATGACGGCTACTTGAGTTCCTGCTTCACCGTTTCGGTATGGGCGGCGGTCTCGCCTTCGCTCACCGATTTGCGGAACCCGCTGATCGCGCTGCCCAGATCGGAGCCCAGGCCACGCAGGCGCTTGGTGCCGAACAGCATGACCACGATCAGAAGAATGATCAGAAGTTGCCAGACGCTGATACCCATCATTGTGTTACCTCGCAAGTGTCGGAAGACTGGTCGTCACTGTCCGGGGCTCAGTGCCCCGCATGCGCGCCGTGTGCATCGTCGGACAGGTGCCCGTGCATGCCGCCATGTTGCATGCTCGCCGCTTCCTGCAGCAGCGCCTGATCGATCTCTTCGAAGCGCAGCACACGGCCGCCGTGCATGCTCGCCAAGGCCTGGGCGTCCTGCTCCTGGGCGAAGCTGGCGAGCGACGCGCCCATGGCGCCCTTGAGCGTCGTGCCGACCACATAGTAGGCGCTGGTTGCGTCGATCAGATGACCGTCGTCCGGATGTTCCCAGACGCTGCGGCCCATGTCGTGCACATACAGCCGGGCCTCGAGCAGGCGGTTCTCCGGCTGCAGCCACCAGCCCAGCATCTCGGCGGTGGAACAGAACTTCTTCACCCCGCCCTTCTCCACCGCCTGACCCTTGGGCCCGGGGAAGTCGCTGATGATCATGCCGCAGACATGGCACTCGTCGCTGGCATGGAAGGCCACCGGCTCGAGCGATTGCCGGACCTCCTCCTGCTCGCCGCAGCCGGCCAGGCCGAGGCCCAGCAGCAGGGCGAAGACGGCGCCGGCGCCGATGCGATGCAAAGTGTTCATGGCGTTCTCCTCGATTCGTGAAAGGTCAGGCCAGGCGCCGGCGGAAGATGCCGTAGGCCAGCAGCAGCGAGACACCGACCCAGGCCAGCAGGCACAGCCAGAGCATGGCCGCCGGCACCGGCAGGTCCGCCCCAAGCGACAGCACGCCCATGGCGCTGCCGCTGCCCTCGAAGCCGGACAGGTTGATCAGCCGGTAGATGTCGGTGGGGTTGAGCAGGAGCAGCCAGGGCAGCAGCTCCGGATTGAACTTGCCTTCGCTGAGCACCAGCAGCGCCAGCAGCACCAGGTCGAAGACCAGCACGAAGAGGAACCAGACGCCCAGCGCAAGGCCCGCGGCGCTGGACTTCTCGTTGACCTTGCCGCTGAGCACGTAGGCAAAGGCGAGGAACACCCAGCCGAGCAGCGTAGAGGAGATCATGAAGCGACCGAACGCCCAGAGCAGCAGGCCCAGCTCGACGCCGTCCACCAGCAGGGCGATGGCCAGCGCGGCACAGCCGAAGCCGATCAGCACCGCCAGAGCCAGGATCAGCCCGTGGCCGACGAACTTGCCCAGCAGGATCTGCCCGCGGCCCAGCGGGTAGGTCAGCAGCAGCATCAGGGTGCCGCCTTCGTCCTCGCCGACGATGGCGTCATAGGCCAGCAGCAGCGCGATCAGCGGCATCAGAAAGGTGGCCAGGCTGGCCAGGCTGGCGATGGTCGCCGGGATCGAGGTGAAGCCCAGCTGCCCGGAGGCCGCGGCGCCGAGCCAGGCGATGCCCACTGCGAGCACGGCGAACAGCAGGCTGATGGCGAGCAACCAGCGGTTGCGCAGGCCGTCGCTGAGTTCCTTGCGCGCGATGTTCCAGACCTGGTTCATGGCCGACCCTCCTGGGCGCGCACGTCGCCGGCGCGCTCCATGTAGTAACGATAAAGATCCTCCAGCGACGGCTGGTGGATCTCGATGTCCTCCGGCTCCCCCTCGCCCAGCAGCTGACGCAGCAGCACCAGTTTGTGGCCGTTGACCGCCACCACCTCCAGGCTCGACTCGCTGAGGCCGCGGGCGCTGTGCCCGGCAGCGGCCCAGCGCTGCAGCCAGCTGTCACGCTCGCTGATGCCGCTGGCACGGATGCGCACCGGCAGACCGGCCTCGGCACGCAGGTGCGCCAGGCTGCCTGCGGCCTGCAGGCGGCCCTTGGCCAGGATCGCCGCACGATTGATGTGGGCCTCGACACCCGGCAGCACATGAGAGCAGAGGATGATGCTGGTGCCGCGCTGGCGCAGGCGGTCGATCAGCAGGTACAGATCCTGAGTGGCGATCGGGTCGAGGCCGACGGTGGGCTCGTCGAGCAGCAACAGCTTCGGTTCGCCGAGCAGCGCCTGGGCCAGGCCGAGACGCTGGCGCATGCCCTTGGAATAGGTCTTCACCCGACGGTCGGCAGCATGGGCCAGGCCGACCTGCTCGAGCAGCTCATCCACCTGGCTTAGCGCCGCGCCCTTGAGGCGAGCAAAGTGGCGCAGGGTTTCGCGGCCGCTGAGCTGCGGATAGAAGGTGACGTTCTCCGGCAGATAGCCGAGCTGGCGGCGCACCTGCGGATCGTTCGGCGCGCGGCCAAGCACCTTAACCTGCCCTTCGCTGGGCGCGAGCAGGCCGAGGATCAGTTTCATGCTGGTGGTCTTGCCGGCGCCGTTGTGGCCGAACAGCCCCAGCACCTCGCCTTCGGCAAGGGTCAGGTTCAGATCGTGCAGCACGGTCATGCTGCCGTAACGCTGGCTTACGCCCTGGATCTCGACGGCGTTCATGACGTTGGTTCCTGCTTGGCGGATAGGAGTTTTTCGGTGGGCAGGCGCATCAGTGGATGGCTGTCCTGGACACCCGGCGACTTGATCACCGGGAAGGCGCGCTGCACCCAGCGCAGCACCTCGATGCTCGGGCTGTTCATCAGCAGACGTACCTGCGGATACAGCCAGAGCAGACGGTCCACGTTGTCGTTGGGCTCGTAGGCGACGTCGCCCAGGCCATCGTCGTTGCGATCCCAGCCCAGGTAGTCGCTCCAGTAGTTGCCGCGGCCGTCCACCGACCATTCCTGGGTGCGGCTGGCGACGTACTTGACCTGCTGGCGGTTGTCGACGAAGGCATTGCCGCTGATGCGGTTGTCCTCGGAGCCGGCGGTGAGGTGGATGCCCAGCGCGCTCTTCTCGAAATGGTTGTTCTCGATGCTGTTGAACAGCGAGTTGTAGATGAACAGCGCCTTGCCCTCGCCACCGCTGATCATGCTGTCGCCGGTCGACCCGCTGCGCACGTCGCTGACGAAGTTGTCGCGAATGGTCGAGTAGGTGATGTAGTTGAGCAGCATGCCGTAGTTCTGGTCCTGCTCGGAGCGGTTGCCGGTGACGATCAGCTTGCGGCTCTGCATCAGCGCGTAGCCGGTACGGGTGCGACGGGTGATGTTGTCGATGAGGCTGTTTTCGTTGGCGAACATGTAGTGCACGCCGTAGCGGACATCCTCGATGAGGTTGCCCTCCATGTGGTTGCCATGAGAGGTATCGATGTAGATGCCATCGCGCACGTCGCGGACCTGGTTGCCGAGGATGCGCGCGCCCTTCACCGCGAACAGGTGAATGCCGTTGCCGCGATCCTGCGAGCGCACGCTGGCGTCGCCGTCGATGCGGTTGCCGCTCACCTCGGCCTGCACGGCGCGATCGAGAAACACGCCGAAGCCCGGGCCCTGCATGCGGTTGTTGCGGATGGCTGCACGCTCGGCCTCCGGCAGGATGAACACGGCCGAGTCCATGGCGGTGAGGTCGCGTCCCCAGTTGCGCAGCGTGCAGCCTTCGACCTGCACATCACTGGCGGCGATGGTCAGCACGTTGCCCTGGCCCTGGGCATCGAGCACCGCGCCTGGCTCGCAGATGAGCTGCAGCGACTCGTCGATGCGGAACTGTCCGGCATATTCACCGGCAGGCAAACGCCAGCGCTGTTCGCCCATGGCCTGCAGCGGCAGGTCGCGGATCGGCTGCGGTGCCGCCTGGGCGAGCCCGGCCAGCAGGGCCAGCGCGCATCCGGCGATCAGCTGAAACGAATGAGGCGCCTGATTTCTGAGCACGACGTTTACCTTCTTCAGCGTTCAGGCAGAAATTCTGGACGGGCCCTACCGCAAGGCCGGGCCCGTGACCGTTACAGCGAACCGGCCCCTGGTCAGCGGGGCCGGCCCCGGCATCAGGCCGGTTCGACCAGCATGCGGCCGACCATCTCCATGTGCAGCGCGTGGCAGAACCAGCTGCAGTAGTACCAGTGCAGGCCCGGCTTGTCCGCGACGAAGGTGATCGAGGAGGTCTGCTGCGGGCTGATCTCCATGCTCACGCCGTGGTTGACCATGACGAAGCCGTGGGACACGTCCTCGATCTGGTCGAGGTTTGTGATGGTCACGGTGACCTCGTCGCCCTGCTTGACGGTGAACTCCTGAACACCATAGCTCGGCGCCATGGAGGTCATGTAGACGCGGACCTTGTTGCCGTCGCGGATGACCTTGTTGTCGGTTTCCAGGTTGATGCCGTCCTTCTTCGCCATTTCCACGGTGGGGGCGAAGAACGGGTCGTTGCGGTCCCAGATCTTCTTGGTCTTGATCTGGTCGCGACGGGCCATGATGCAGTCGTGCGGCTCGGCGTAGGTCGGGCCGTCGTGCACCAGCTTCATCTCGTCGCCGGAGATATCGATCAGCTGGTCGTTCTCGGGGTGCAGCGGCCCGGTGGGCAGGAAGCGGTCCTTGGAGAACTTGCACAGCGCCACCAGCCACTTGCCGTCGGCTTCGCTGGTTTCGCAGAGCGAGGCATGAATGTGGCCCGGCTGGTAGTGCACATCGAGCTTCTGCTTGATGTACTCGACCTTCTCGCCCTTGTAGGCGCGTACCGCGTCGGCCATGTTCCACTTCACCACCTGGCTGTCGATGAACAGCGTGGTGTAGGCGTTGCCGCGACCGTCGAAGGTGGTGTGCAGCGGGCCGAGGCCCAGTTCCACTTCCGCGGCGATGGTGTCGCGTGGATCCTTGATCTTGCCGGCGAACAGGTCGGGCAGCTTGGCGATCTCGATCATCGATACGGTCGGCGACAGCTTGCCGTTGGCGATGAAGTACTTGCCATCGGACGAGGTGTTGCAGCCGTGCGGGTTCTTCGGCACCGGGATGTAGCGGGTGAACTCGCTGTCCTTGTCGCCCTTCTTGCGGCCATCGAGCACCGGCACCTTGGAGTCGCCGAGATTGATGAACTTGCCGGCCTTGACCGCCTTCTCCGCCGCCTCGATGTCGAACACCACGACCCAGTCGCGCTCGTTGCGCATCATGCCGCCCAGGTCGTAGGCCTTCTCCGAGTTGTAGCAGGTGGCTGCGGTGAAGCGGCCGGTGTAATCGGCATCGGTGTTGTCGAGGTTGCCGTCGACGATGATCTGGAAAGCGACTTCCATCTTCTCGGCATCGATGACGTTGTACATGGTGTAGCTGTTTTCATCCTGCAGGTCGAAGACCTTGCCGTCGTTCGGGTGCGGGATGACGAATTCGGCGTTGGCGAACACGTACTTGGTGTAGGGCACCTTCTGCAGACGCAGACCGTGGATGGCCTGGCAGTTGGGGATGGTGATCATCTTGTCGCACTTCATGATATCCAGGCGGATACGCGCGACACGGGTGTTGGCCTTGTCGTTGATGAACACGTACTTGCCGTCGTACTTGCCGTCGGTCATGGAGATGTGCGGGTGGTGGCAGTCGCCGTTGAGGAACTTGGCGCTGTCGCCCATGATCGCGCGGCTTTCGTTGGTCAGGCCCCAACCGCTGGCGGAGTCGACGTTGAACACCGGGATGCGCATCAGCTCGCGCATGGACGGGATGCCCAACACGCGCACCTCGCCCTGGTGGCCGCCGCTCCAGAAACCGTAATAGTCATCCAGCTCGCCGGGACCGACGTGGATGTTCTGCTGCGCATCCTTGACCGCGGCGGCCCAGGATTCGCGGGTCATCACCGCGCCGCCGAAGGCGGTGGCCGCAACGGCCGCGCCGGTCACCGCACTGGCGCCGAGGAAGTTACGACGGCTGATGCCGCCCTTCTCCAGCGCCTCGGGGTTGTTCTTGCTCTTGTCGCTCATGGGGTTTTGCTCCTTTGGGACATCTGCTTCAAACACACTCGATCGAGCACCTCGCCGGGGCGATGGCTCAGGGTTCCACCACTTGCACTACGGGAATCAGCTCGGCGGATGCCGGCGCCTTCTTGTCGCGCTTCTTGCGCTTGTTCTTGTTCACCAGCGGCGGGCACTTGTGCTCGTTGTGGTAGGTCATCTGGCAATCGAGGCAGTAGTGGCACTCGTTGGCATTGATATGGCCGTCGGGATGGATCGCCTGGATCTCGCATTCCTTGGCGCAGAGCTGGCAGGGGCTGCCACACTCCTTGCGGCGCTTGAGCCAGTCGAACAGGCGCAGCTTGGTCGGGATCGCCAGCGCCGCGCCCAGCGGGCAGACGTAACGGCAGTACACCTTGCGGGTGAAGATGTTGATGACCAGGAGGAACACCGCGTAGGCGACGAACCACCACTGGCGGTCGAACTTGAGGGTGATGGCGGTCTTGAACGGCTCAACCTCGGCGGCCTTCTCGGCCATCATCATCGACTCGAGGGAGATGCCGAACAGCACCAGCAGGACGATGTACTTGATGGCCCAAAGCCGCTCGTGCACCGCGAAGGGCAGCTCGTACTGCGGAATCTTCAGCTTGCGTGCGGCTTCGTTGATCAGCTCCTGCAGCGCGCCGAACGGACACAGCCAGCCGCAGAACACACCGCGGCCCCAGAGCAGGATGGTGGCGGCGGTGAAGGTCCAGATGATGAAGATCACCGGGTCGGAGAGGAACAGCTCCCAGCGGAAGTCCTGGAACAGCGCGTGGACGAAGGTCAGCACGTTGACCACAGACAGCTGCCCCAGCGCATACCAGCCGATGAACACCACGGTGAACACCAGGTAGCCGCGGCGCAGCCAGTGCAGGAAGCGCGGCCGCTGGGTGAAGGTGTCCTGCAGGAAGAGGATCACCGTGAGCAGGCCGAGGGCGGCGAGGATGACGCCGATCTGGAAGCTCTTCTGGTACCAGATGTTGACCCACATCGGCCGATTGGCTTCCTCAATGGCAGCCAGTTCCTCGGCGGTGGGCTGCGGCCGCTCGATGTAGTCCTCGAGCATCTGGTAGGGCAGTTCGAAGCTGGTGAACACGCCGCTCACCGGGCCGGTCTGGCGGCGCACCAGCAACTCCAGCACCCAGGGCGAGCCCGGATCGAAGCGGGCAGCCTCGCGGACGATGAAGATCGCCATCTCGCTGAAGCGCGGCGCGCCGTCGAGGTAGATATCGTTCAGACGCTGGAAGTCGAGGTCGCGGAAGCTGATGATGTCGCCGAACTGGCGCAGCTGGACCCGATCGAAGATGCCGCCGCGCACGTAGCCCGAGCCCTTGAACGAATACTCGCCGCTGCCCAGCACGGCGATGGCGTGCTCGCCCGGCTTGAGCTCTTCCATCAGGAAGCGGTACTGATTGTCGCCCAGCAGGTTGCGGCCGATGGTCGGCGGGTTCAGCTCCGCGGCGTAGAGGTCGATGAAGGTCTCGTCGGCGGTCTGTGCGGTGGCCTCGTCGATGCCTTCGGCCTCGGTGCCCTTGAAGGCTTCGTCGATCTGCCCGCGAGTCAGGTGCAGACGCCGGATCGCGCCACTGCCGGTCAGCTCGGTCCAGTTGGCCGGCTGGTAGACGTCCTGGCGCACGCTGGCGATCTTCGGCCGCGCGTTGCCGCCCCCCTCGATCAGGCCCAGCGAGACGGCCACCTCATGGGCGGCGCGCATGACGATCTCGTTGACCACCATCACGGTCACGGTGGCGCCGGTCACGGCATCGATGGTCACAGCATTGCTGTCGCTGGAGCGACCGACCACCACGCGCTGGTCGGCCCGGATGCCCTGGTACTTGGCGTTGAAGTCGTGCAGTTTCTGTTCGGGAATGCCGATCAGCAGGATCGGTTCATGGTGCTCAAGCACATAGGCATCGACGATCACACCCTGCGGATCGAGCAGCACCTGCATGTTGATGGGTTTGCCGGAATAGGCGGGAATGTCCACCACATTGATGGACTGAAAGGCGTAGCCGAGTACCTCGTCACCCTTGGTGATCGTGCGGACCTGATAGTCGCCCTCGGCTGACGAGAGACTGGCACCGGGGAAGAACTTGTCGAGGCGCTGCTGCTCGGCTTCATATTCCCTGGCCTGCAGCGACGATGCGCAGACGCTCAGGATCAGCAGAATGACAAAGCCCTTGACCCAGGTACTGAACGTACCGGCCAGCGACCAGATTTCACGGGAAGCCATCGAATTACCTGCTTGTACGGTTGGCGTAAGCGGATGGTAGGTGAGCGTCTACATCCCTCCCCTTGATTGCAATCAAGGACTCCCCCGGCGACTGGTTTCGTTGTCCCATGTCAAAGAACACCATGACCGTGAACAAAGACGTTGTTATGACTAGCCTAGGCCAGTAGGAGAGAGACGCAAGCTAGCGCACAGGACGGAGCATGCGCGCGAACGGAGATAGGCCGCGCGCCTTGGCGTCGCGCGGCCAGCAGCAGTCACGATCAGTGACGACCCGGCGGGGTTAGATAAGCCGCCGTGGCACCGCGGCTGGCTTCACTGGCCTTGATTTCCATTTTCGCGATGCTGCGCAGATGCACCTGATCCGGGCCATCGGCGAAGCGCAGCGCGCGGCCGCCGGTCCACATGTCGGCCAGCGGCGTGTCCGGCGTCAGGCCCATCGCGCCGTAGACCTGGATCGCGCGGTCGACCACGCTGGTGTGCATGCGCGGCACCAGCGCCTTGATCATCGAGATTTCCTTGCGCGCGGCCTTGGCGCCGACCTCGTCGATCATCCAGGCGGTCTTGAGTACCAGCAGGCGCGCCTGCTCGATCTCGATGCGCGACTCGGCGATCCAGTCGGCGACATTGGAATACTGCTGCAGGTACTTGCCGAACGCCTTGCGCTCCTGGCAGCGCTCGACCATCAGCTCCAGGGCCAGCTCGGCCATGCCGATCGAGCGCATGCAGTGGTGGATGCGCCCAGGCCCGAGGCGCGCCTGGGCCATCATGAAGCCGTCGCCTTCCCTGCCGAGCAGGTTGCTCGCCGGCACGCGCACGTTGCGCAGCAGCAGTTCGCTGTGGCCTTCCGGGGCGATGTGGTTCATCACCGGAATGTTGCGCACCAGCTCGACACCGGGCGTGTCGAACGGCACCAGGATCATGCTCTGCTGCTGATGAGTCTCGGCGTCCGGATCGGTCTTGCCCATGACGATCAGGAGCCTGCAGTTGGGATGCGAGGCGTTGGTGATGAACCACTTGCGTCCGTTGATCACGTAGTCGTCGCCGTCGCGGCGGATCAGCGTCTGGATGTTGGTGGCGTCGGAAGACGGCACGTCCGGCTCGGTCATGGCGAAGGCCGAGCGGATCTCGCCGTTCAGCAGCGGCTCGAGCCAGCGCTGGCGCTGCTCAGGCGTGGCGAACAGGTGCAGCAGCTCCATGTTGCCGGTGTCCGGCGCGTTGCAGTTGAACACTTCGGAAGCCCAGTGCACGCGCCCCATGATCTCCGCCAGCGGCGCGTATTCAAGGTTGCTCAGCCCGGTGCCCGGCTCGTCTTCGCCAAGCGATGGCAGGAACAGGTTCCACAGTCCCTCCTCCCGCGCCAGCGCCTTCAGGTCCTCCATGAACGACACGGGGTACTGGCCGGCAGCGACTTCCGCGTGCCAGGCGCCGATGCGCGGCACGATGTGGTCGTCCATGAAGGCCTGCAGCTGCTGCCGCAGGGCCTCCACACGCGGGCTGTAGGCGAAGTTCATGGCAGACCTCTGCTGACTGGAATGGATGCAGCCACCTTAGTCGCCGATACGGCGAACGCAACGAGACTGCAGCCACTGAATCGGCCCCGATAAGCACCACGAAAAGCGCCGGCAAACTTGACCGGAATCATCACCCCGCGCGGCGGACCTGCTAAGGCGCCGGACGGATGAAGGCGGCGTCGACTACCAGTGCAGGTAGAACATGCCCTTGGCCAGCAGCACGATGCCGATCATCTGCAGGAAGATGGCCCAGTGCAGCGTCCGGTAGCGTGCCGGCGTCATCCGCCCCTTGCGCAGCAGCACGGCCACCAGGCCGAAGGTGAGAAACACGCCGACCGCCAGCACGATCTTCAGCGTCAGTTGTGTGGCGAAGCTGCTGGCGAACGGATTGGCCAGCGCCTGGCGGTGATACCAGGCCAGGCCGATACCGGCGCCGTAGACGAACAGGACCACCCAGTGCAGCACTACCCGCGAGCGCGCACCTACGGCGCGCTCCACCAGCGGCATGGTCTGCTCGCCGATCTGCTGACGGATACGGCCGAGGATCATCACCTCGAAGAACAGCGTGCCGATGAAAAAGATCGCGGCCAGCAGATGCACCACATGCAGAACGGAATAACTCATCAGTGCCTCCTCGATGACGGTCAGCCGCGATCATCCCCCATCCGACGGCCGGCGGACCAGCCGCCGTGCATCAGCGGGTCGACGCGGTGACCCGCGCGCCATCGCGCTCGATGTGCTGGCCCTGCAGAAAGCGGTCATCCGAAGTGCGGATGCGGGCGATGCTGCCATCCTCGCGCTTGACCACATACAGCGTCTGCTCCAGCCCGGCGGCCTGCTGCGTGCCCTGCCCCATCAGATAACCGACCCCGCCACAGATCAGCGCCCCGATCGGGCCGCCCGCTGCGGCCCCGATCATGAAGCCGCTGAGCCCACCGAAGCCGCCACCGACGGCGCGGTCCTTGTGCACTTCCAGAATCTCGTCCGCACTGGCCAGTCCGCTTGCCAGGATTGCCGCTGCCGCCACCAGAACCTTTGCGCTTTTCATGTAATGCTCCTGTCGTAATTGATTTGCCGCCAAGGCTTCACTTCAGAAAGCGTGCCGCTTTTTAGTCCTTTGAAATCATAAAGATACGTATTAAATGGTTATAGAAACCCAATCGCATAGGGTTTGATTGACCCTTTCACCAGTAAAATAAACCACACCTCAGCGAACGAGCGGTCTAGGCTGGATTACCGATAACGAGGAGGTCTGGTGATGATTCAGTGCAAACGCGCCTATGCACCCGCCAAGGCCACGGACGGCCGCCGGATACTGGTCGACCGGCTATGGCCGCGGGGCTGCGATCGTCAAGGATTGGCGCTGGAAGCCTGGCTGGCGGATCTGGCGCCATCGACCGAGCTGCGCAGGGCGTTCAAGAACGGCACGCTGAACTTCGCCGAGTTCCGCCGGCGCTACCGCAGCGAGCTGGCGGCGCATCCGGAGCACTGGTGGCCACTGCTGGAGATGGCCGAAGGGGGCACCCTGACGCTGGTCTACGCGGCTCGGGATGAGCACGAGAACAACGCACGGGTACTGGCCGAATGGCTGGAGCAGGAGGGTGAGCGGCTGAACCGCCCGAGCTCGCCGGCCTGCATGGCCGGCGAGTTCGATCGCGGCCTCAGCGGCGACGATTGACCGTCATCGCGGCGCGAATCAGGTCCGCACCGATTTCGGCCTCGTAGGTTTTCCATACCGGCAGCATCTGCTCGCGCCAGGCCTGGCGTTCTTCCGGCGTGAGGGTGATCAGCTGGCTGCTGCCGCTGGCCAGGATGCGATCGCGGTCGCGCCGATTGACCGCCGCAGCCTCACGATTCACCGCCTGGGTGACCTCGAGAATGATGCCCTCCAGCTCCGAACGCACGGCGAACGGCATGCTCAGCCAGAATTCGTTGTTGGTGATCAGCATGTAGTCGAGCACACCGTGGTTGGTTTCGGTGATGTACGGCTGAACGCTGTGCATGTTCTGGCTGAGGATGTTCGACCAGGGGTTCTCGGCCCCCTGCACCACGCCGCCCTTGAGCGACTCGTAGACCTTGGCGAACGGCAGCACCACCGACTTGGCACCGACCGCCGCGAACTGCGCCTCAAGCACCGGCGAGGGTTGGATACGGAAGGCCAGACCCGCCGCATCGCTCGGCTTGCGCAGCGGCGCCGTGGCCGAGAGCTGCTTCAGGCCGTTGTTCCAGTAGGCCAGGCCGTAGACGCCGTGATCGGCCATGGAGCGCAGCAGCTGGCGCGCGGCCTCGCGCTTCTGGAAACGCTGCAGCGCCTCGGCGTCATCGAACAGGAACGGCAGATCGAATACTTGCAGTTTCTTGGTGTAGGGCGCGAACTTCGACATCGACGGCGCCAGCAGCTGCACCTTGTTGTCGAACAGCGCCTGCATCTCGTCGGCGTCGCCCACCAGCGTCGAGTTCGGATAGACCTCGACCTTCACCTTGCCGGCCATACGCTCCTCGACCAGCTGCTTGAGCAACAACGCCCCCTTGCCCTTGGGGGTGTCGTCCGCCACAACGTGGGCGAACTTGATGACGATCGGCCCGCCTTCGGCAGCCATCACGGGAGCACTCAACCAATACAGGGCTGCGACCAGCGCAGCGACACAAGACTTGTACATCCAACCCCCAATGGGAAAAGCCCGAAGGCGCCTCGTGAGCACCGTCCGAGTGGTTAGTCGATATGGATTGAAAAGGCCCGCTGACGCGCAACGCCAAGGGTCTTTTGCTGAGGTGGCCCGATCGACACGCGTGCCGCGGTCGTCGCTGGCCTTTCTTGGAATGCCGCTGCGGTGAATGCGGCGAGAGCCATCCGCAGCTATACGAAAGTCTTAGGGAACGCCGCAGATGGCACAAGGCCAGAAAGTGCGACCAGCTCTCAAAATGGCGTTTTGCTGGCGCATGAAAGCCCGGCGACGAGCCCGATCAGGCTCATCGCAGCGCTCTGGGCTGGGCGGCTCCGGCCGGTGAACCGGAGCCGTGGAGCTCAACGGCGGTTGACGGTCAGCGCGGCGCGCATGATGTCCGCGCCGATCTGGCTTTCGAACGACTTCCACACCGGCTGCATCTTCGTGCGCCAGGCCTGGCGCTGTTCCGGCGTCAGGGTGACCAGTGTGGCACTGCCGCTGGCGATCAGCTGTTCGCGTTCGCGCTGGTTGATCGCCGCCGCCTCGGCGTTCACCGTCTGGGTGACTTCAAGAACGATGTTCTCCAGCTCCGAGCGCAGCGCGAAGGGAATGCTGGTCCAGAACTCGGAGTTGGCCACCAGCATGTAGTTGAGCACCCCGTGATTGGTCTCGGTAACGTAGCTCGGCTTGCCGGCGGCGCTCTGCCCGCGCAGGTTCGACCAGGGCCCTTCGGTTCCCTGCACCGTGCCGCTCTGCATGGCCTTGGACACCTCGGAGAACGGCAGGCGCACGGCCTTGGCGTCGACCGCGGCGAACTGCGCCTCGAGCAGCGGCGAGGGCTGGATACGGAAGGCCAGACCCGCGGCATCGGCCGGGTTGCGCAGCGGCTGGCTGGCGGTCATCTGCTTCAGGCCGTTGTTCCAGTAGGCCAGGCCGTAGATGCCGCGCCCGGCCATCGAACGCAGCAGCTCACGGCTGGCCTCGCGCTTCTGGAAGCGCGCAACCGCGGCGTCGTCATCGAACAGGAAGGGCAGGTCGAATACCTCCAGCTTCGGCGAATACTCGATGAGCTTGGAGAGCGATGGCGCCAGCATCTGCACCTTGTTGTCCAGCAGCGGCCTGCATCTCGTCGGCATCGCCGACCAGCGTCGAGTTCGGGTACACCTCGACATCCACCTGACCGGCCAGGCGCTGGCGCACCAGCTTCTGGAAAAGCAGTGCGCCCTTGCCCTTGGGCGTGTCGTCCGCCACCACATGGGCGAACTTGATGACGATGGGCTCGGCGGCTTTCGCGGCCATTGGCGAAAGCAGGAGCAACAGCGCCGCACAGGGCGCAACAACCAGAGACTTGAACACGATCTACCCCCACGGGAAATAAGCCCGACACGGCGCCTCGTGAGCACCGTTCGAGTGGTGTTTGCAATTCGATATGGTTCAGCCGGCGCCGGGTGTGGCGAGGCTGGGATACAGCGAGGGGACCAGTGCACCGCGAGCGGAGCCGCAGGCTGGTCTTTATTGGAATGGCGGTGACCGATCGGTACGGGTTGGACCCTACGGTCACCGAGCCGCGCAGTTTTGGCCATCGACGGCTCTGGCACAAGGGTTGAAGCTCCAACCAGCTCTCAAAACCGCACATTGCATCCATCGGCCGGACCGAACTTTCTCGTCACGCCCCCCTTCTACTGGCAACCACCCGCCACCGGCCAACGCCATGCCCCCCGAGCAAGCGAACCCGCAAACTGCCGTGACCGACTGCCTGATCGTCGGCGGCGGTCCCGCCGGCCTCACCGCCGCGCTGTACCTGGCGCGCTTCCGACGCAGCTGTCTGGTGGTCGATGCTGGCAGCAGCCGCGCCGCGTGGATACCGCGGTCGCGCAACTACCCGGGCTTTCCACCGGGCATCAGCGGCAATGACCTGCTGGCCAGGCTGCGCGAACAGGCCGCTGGCTACGGCGCACGCCTGGAGCACGGCCAGGTCGAGCACATCGAGCCGCATGTCGAGGGCTTCAGCGTGCGTTACGGCGAGCGCAGCTGCATCACCCGGCGGATCATCCTCGCCACCGGTATCGAGGACCGGCTGCCGGACATGCCCGACATCGAGCCGGCCATTCACGCCGGCAAGGTGCGGCTGTGCGCGATCTGCGATGGCTATGAGGTCGACGGCGACAACGTCGCCGTGTATGGCGAAGCGGAAAGCGCCATCACCCACGCAGTGTTCCTTCGCACCTTCACCGACCGGGTCACCGTGGTGGTGCACGGCGACCAGGCGGCATGCGAACAGGCCATCGCCCTGGCCGAGCACTACGCCATCCGCGTGATCGGCGACCGGGTCGAATCCATGCAGCCCTGCGAGAACGGCATCGACCTGCTGACCTGCCGCGGCGACCGGCACAATTTCGACATCATCTACCCCAGCCTGGGCGCACGCTTTCGCTCGGAGCTGGCGCTGCAGCTGGGTCTGGACTGCGACGAATGCGGCGGTGTGAAGGTGGACCAACACCTGCAGACCTCGCTGCGCGGCCTCTATGCCATCGGTGACGTGACCCTGGGCCTGAAGCAGATCAGCGTCGCCATCGGCCAGGCCGCGCAGGCCGCGACCGCGGTGCACAACAGCCTGGAGGCCAACCCCTGGGGCGGCTCGCGCCAGGCCGCGGACCAGCCCGGCGCCGCGACCGCCCAGAACGACAACGAAAGCCTTCCCGATCAACCTTGACGGGCGGCCGAGGGTCTAGGCTTATACAAGCCTCGCCTGGAGCCTCCCAATGTCCCTCAGTGTCTTCGACCTGTTCAAGATCGGTATCGGCCCGTCCAGTTCGCACACGGTGGGCCCGATGCGCGCCGCCCTGCGCTTTGCCGAAGGCCTGCGCCGTGACGGGCAGCTGACAGCGACCCGCGCCATCAAGGTCGAGCTGTACGGCTCGCTCGGCGCTACCGGCAAGGGCCACGGCAGCGACAAGGCCGTGCTGCTCGGGCTGGAGGGCGAACATCCCGAATCGGTGGATACCGACAGCATCCCGGCGCGCCTGGCGACGATCCGCGAGCGTGGCGAACTGCGCCTGCTCGGCGAGCACCCGATCCCGTTCGACAGCCGGGCGCAGCTGGCCTTCATCCGCCGGCCGCTGCCCTTCCACCCCAACGGTCTGATCTTCCGCGCCTTCGACGCCGCCGGCCTGCAGCTCTGTAGCCGCGAGTACTACTCGGTGGGTGGCGGATTCGTGGTCGACGAGCAGGCCGCCGGCAGCGATCGCATCGTCGAGGACGCCACCGCACTGGCCTACCCCTTTCGCAGCGCTGCCGAGCTGCTCGATCACTGCGCTGCCCATGGGCTGTCCATCAGCCAGCTGATGCTCGCCAACGAGGCCGCCTGGCGGCCGGAAGCAGAGACCCGCAGTGGCCTGCTGCGCATCTGGCAGGTCATGCAGGATTGCGTCGAGGCCGGCTGCCGTACCGAAGGCGTGATGCCCGGCGGCCTCAAGGTGCGTCGCCGCGCGGCGGGCCTGTATCGCCAGCTCAGCGAACACCCCGAGGCCAACCTGCGCGATGCGCTCAACGTTCTCGACTGGGTCGATCTCTATGCGCTGGCGGTCAACGAGGAAAACGCCAGCGGCGGGCGCGTGGTCACGGCGCCCACCAATGGCGCGGCGGGCATCATTCCGGCGCTGCTGCATTACTACATGCGCTTCGTCCCGGGTGCGGACGAGGACGGCGTGGTGCGCTTCCTGCTCACCGCCGCCGCCATCGGCATCCTCTACAAGGAGAACGCTTCGATTTCCGGCGCCGAGGTGGGCTGCCAGGGCGAGGTAGGCGTGGCCTGTTCGATGGCTGCCGGCGCCCTGTGCGAAGTGCTCGGCGGCACGCCACAACAGGTCGAGAACGCCGCCGAAATCGGCATGGAACACAACCTCGGGCTGACCTGCGACCCGGTCGGCGGGCTGGTGCAGGTGCCCTGCATCGAGCGCAACGCCATGGGCGCGGTGAAGGCGATCAACGCCGCGCGCATGGCCTTGCGCGGCGATGGCCGACACTTCATCTCGCTGGACAAGGTGATCCGCACCATGCGCCAGACCGGCGCCGACATGAAGAGCAAGTACAAGGAAACCGCCCGCGGCGGTCTGGCGGTGAACATCATCGAGTGCTGAGGACATGGGCCGCGCCACGCGAGCCGGCCGCACAGTAATCGCGTGCGCAAAGCCGTATCATCCGTTCGGCAGCACTGCTCGGCAGCGATGGACTCCCTGCTTCGTTCTGCTGTCTGCCCTTTAATGCCCGGAAGTCCCAATGCACCCGAGGATTCGATGAGTACCAGCCCTGAGCCGTCCGTGCCGAAGAACAGCAACCTGACCCGCAGCACGCTGCAGTTTCCCGTGGTCGGTATCGGCGCCTCGGCAGGCGGCCTCAAGGCGCTTATCACGCTGTTCGAAAGCATGCCGGCCGATTGCGGCATGGCCTTCGTGGTGATCATGCACCTCTCGCCCAAACACGAGAGCAAGGCCGACCAGATCCTGCAGAAGGCGACCCGCATGCCGGTGCTGCAGGTCACCCAGCCGACGCCCATCGAGCGCAACCACATCTACGTGATTCCCCCGGCGCTGGACCTGTCGATGAACGACGGCTACCTGCGCCTGACCGAGCCGCAGCGCGAGCGTGGCGTGCAGGTGGCCATCGACCTGTTCTTCCGCACGCTGGCCGACACCCACCACACCCACGCCATCGGCATCGTGCTTTCCGGCAGCGGTGCCGACGGTTCGGTGGGGCTGTCGCGCATCAAGGAACAGGGCGGCATCACCCTGGCGCAGGAACCCGGCGATGCGGAGTTCGAGTCGATGCCGCGCAGCGCCATCGAAACCGGCATGGTCGACATCGTTCTGCCGGTGGCCGACATCGCGCAGAAGCTGGTCGAACTGCACCGCAACATGCAGACGCTGCTCGAGCAGTTCCGCCCGGTGCCGGCGCCCGAGGACGGCGAGCACCCCGCGGTCGAGCCGGGCGAGATGGACTACATCCAGGCGCAACCCCAGACCAAGCCCAACGAGCTGGCGCTGCGCGAGATCCTCGCCGCGCTGCGCACCCGCACCGGCCACGATTTCCGCCATTACAAGCTGGCCACGGTACTGCGCCGCATCGAACGGCGCATGCAGGTCAATGCCCTGCCCGACATGCCCAGTTACGCCCGGTACCTGCAGGGCAACCCGGAGGAAACCCCGGCACTGCTGGCCGACATGCTGATCGGCGTGACCAACTTCTTCCGCGACCGCGAGGCCTTCGAGGCGCTGGAACGCGACATCATCCCCGTGCTGTTCGAGCAGAAGCTCGCCACCGATGACCGCGCTCTGCGGGTCTGGGCCGCGGCCTGCTCCACCGGCGAGGAAGCCTATTCGCTGGCCATGCTGCTCACCGACCAGGCCGCCCACAGCGGGGTCGACATCCAGACCCAGCTGTTCGCCACCGACATCGACGATCGCGCCCTGGAAACCGCGCGCGCCGGCGTCTACCCCGAGGCCATCGTCACCGACGTCACCCCGGCCCGACTGCGCCAGTACTTCGTCAAGGATCAGAACCAGCTGCGCCTGCAGAAGGAGCTGCGCGAGCGAATCCTCTTCGCCCGTCACAACATCCTGCGCGACCCGCCATTCTCGCGGCTCGACCTGATCTCCTGCCGCAACCTGATGATCTACCTGGACCGCGACATCCAGATCGAAGTGCTGCGCATGTTCCACTTCGCCCTCAACCCCGGTGGCTACCTGTTTCTCGGCAGCTCCGAAACCGCCGACGTCTGCAGCCAGCTGTTCACCGCGGTGGACAAGAAGAACCGCATCTACCTCGCCAAGGAAGTGGGCTCCTCGCTGCGCCGCGCGCCCCTCGGCCCGGTGCACGGCTTCACCCTCAGCACGCCGCCGCGCCCGCCGTTCAGCGAGCCGCACCGGCGCCACCGCAAGTTCTCCTTCGCCGACGTGCACCAGCGCGCGCTCGAGCAGTACGCGCCGCCCAGCGTCATCGTCAACCAGGAGGCGGAGATCGTGCACATGTCCGACCGCGCCGGGAACTTCCTGCGCTATGTCGGTGGCGAGCCCTCATTGAACCTGACCACCCTGGTGCATCCCCAGTTGCGCCTCGAACTGCGCACCGCGCTGTACCAGGCCGCCCACACCGGCAAGAGCGTCGAGGCTCGGCGCGTGCGTCTGGAGCGCGACGGCCGCAGCTACTATGTGAACATGGTGGTGCGCCCGTTCCGCGACAACGAGGCAGGCAGCGACTACATGCTGGTGCTGTTCGACGAAGTGGAAGCCTGCATGGACAGCAGCACACTGGAGGATCCGGACACCAAGGACAGCGTGCTGACCCAGCTCGAGGCGGAACTGCAGCACACCAAGGAGCGCCTGCAGATCACCATGGAGCACTCGGAAACCTCCACCGAGGAACTGCGCGCCTCCAACGAGGAGCTGCAGGCGATCAACGAGGAATTGCGCTCGGCCACCGAGGAGCTGGAAACCAGCAAGGAAGAGCTGCAGTCGATCAACGAAGAACTCACCACCGTCAACTACGAGCTCAAGAGCAAGGTCGACGAGACCAGCAAGATCAACGACGACCTGCAGAACCTGATCTCCTCCACCGACATCGCCACGGTCTTCGTCGACCGCAAGATGCGCATCAAGTGGTTCACCCCGCGTGCCAGGGACATCTTCAACGTGATCGGCAACGATGCCGGCCGTTCGCTGTTCGACATCACCCATCGGCTGGACTACCCGCTGCTGGCCAAGGACGCCGCCGAAGCCTTCGAAGAGCTGCACCTGGTCGAGCGCGAGGTGCGCGACCGCGAGGGCCAGCACTGGTACCTGGCGCGCTTCCTGCCCTATCGCACGCTGGACGACCGCATCGAAGGCGCCGTGCTGACCTTCATCGACATCAGCGACCGCCGCCGGGCCGAGGAAGAGCTACGCGCCGGCGAAGCCCACCTCAAGCTGCTGGCGCAGAGCACCAAGGGCTACGCCATCATCACCCTGGACTGTGACGGCCTGATCACCACCTGGAACTGCGGTGCCGAGCTGATCCTGGGTTACCGCGAAACCGAAGTGCTCGGCCAGACGGTGGACATCATCTACACCGAGCAGGATCGCCAGGCCGGTGTTCCGGAAGCCGAACGCCAGCGCGCACTGCAACATGGCCAGGCCACGGACGAGCGCTGGCACGCCCGCCGCGATGGCAGTCGGTGCTTCCTCAGCGGCCTGCTCAATCCACTGGTGGATGGTACGGGCAAGGTCATCGGCTTCGCCAAGATCGCCCGCGACCTCACCGAGGAACGCCAGCGCAGCTCCGAACAGCAGAACGAACTGGAGAGTGTGCAAGCGGCCAACCTGCAGAAGGACCAGTTCTTCGCCGTACTCTCCCACGAGCTGAAGCACCCGTTGAACCTCATCCAGCTCAACACCGACCTGGTCGCCCGCTCTCAGGCGGTGAAGAACAACCCGAGCCTGCACAAGGCGACGCAGTCGATCCAGAACGCGGTGCGCAGCCAGTCGAGGATCATCGACGACCTGATGGATGTCTCGCGCATCCGCACCGGCAAGCTCAAGCTGCACTTCGCCACGCTGCGCTATCAGGACGTGCTGCGCGGCATCGAAGCGGTGTTCGCGCCGCTGGCACAGAGCGAGAACATCAGCTTCGAGAGCTTCAAGCCGGACGCCCCCATCTACATCCAGGCCGACCCGACACGCCTGGACCAGATCATCTGGAACCTGCTGAACAACGCCTGGAAGTTCTCCAAGGGTGGCGAACGCATCTGCATGCAACTCGAGCGCGAGGGCGACCAGGCCCGGCTCGACGTCATCGACACCGGCGAAGGCATCAGCGCCGACTTTCTGCCCAAGGTCTTCGATATGTTTGGCCAGGCCGAGATGCAGCATGCGCAGCGTGCCAAGCACGGGCTGGGCATTGGCCTGGCGCTGGTCAAGCAGCTGGTCGAGGCGCACAACGGGCGCATCGAGGCCTATTCGGAAGGCATCGGCCGCGGCGCGCGCTTCAGCGTCTGGCTGCCGGTGCATCTGCAGACCGAACTCGAACTCAGCGACCTGGCCAATGCCGATGACGCCGGTGGGCTCAGGGGCATCCGCATCCTGCTGGTGGACGACTCGCCGGACATCCTCGAAACCATGTGCGAGCTGCTGCAAAGCGAGGGCGCCGAGGTCACCACTGCCGACGGCGGTGCGCGGGCCATCGAGCTGGCCGAGCAGACGCCGTTCGATGTGATCGTCTCCGACATCGGCATGCCGGAGATCGACGGCCACAAGATGATGGCCATCATCCGCCAGCAGGGCGCCAATCGGGACACCCCGAGCATCGCCCTGACCGGCTACGGCACCTTGCGCGACGTGGAAAAGGCCATGGCCGCGGGCTTCACCCTGCACCTGCGCAAACCCATCGACCTTCAGGCGCTGATCGACGCGGTGAGCCAGGCGGTGCACTGACTGCCACGCTCGGTAGCAGGTTGATGGCTCGCGGACGTTCATGCTCCCGCCGAGCATGAAGCGCTCTGCGCGGCCGCCAGCAGGCCTCAGCCGTCGGCCCTGCCCACGCCATGCTCGCGCAGCTTGTTGGCGATGGTGGTATGCGACACGCCAAGGCGCTTGCCCAGCTGACGGCTGCTCGGAAACTGCTTGTACAGCCCCTCCAGCACGGCCTTCTCGAAGCGCCCGACGATGCTGGCCAGGTCGCCCTCCAGCGAAAAATCACCCAGTGGCTGCGCCGCGCCGTAGCCCGGCAGACGGATGTGCTCGGGCTTGATGATGCCGCCCTCGCACAGCGAAACCGCCTGGAACAGGGTGTTCTCCAGCTGCCGCACGTTGCCCGGCCAGTGATAGCCGGCCAGGCGCTCCAGCGCCTGCGGCGAGAGCGTCGGCAGCGCACAGCCGATCTGCCGGCTGGCCTGATCGATGAAGTGCAGCGCCAGCGGCTGCAGTCCGTCCAGACAATCGCGCAGCGGCGGAATGTGCAGCGACAACACGTTGAGCCGGTGATACAGGTCCTGGCGAAATTCACCCTTGGCGCAGAGCTCGGACAGGTCCACCTGGGTCGCGCAGATCACCCGCACATCCAGATAGACCTCTTCGTCGCTGCCGACCCGGCGGAAGCCGCCGTCCTGCAGGAAGCGCAGCAGCTTGGCCTGCAGCCGCGGGCTCATCTCGCCGACGCCATCGAGAAACAGCGTACCGCCTGCGGTCAGCTCCAGCAGGCCGAGCTTGCCTTCCGGCCGCGCGCCCTCGAAGGCGCCGGGGCCGTAGCCGAACAGCTCGGTCTCGGCCATCGACTCCGGCAGGCCGGCGCAGTTGAGCGCCATGAAGGGTGACTGCCCACGCGGGCTCGACAGGTGACAGGCGCGCGCCAGCAGTTCCTTGCCGGTGCCGGTCTCGCCCTCGATCAGCAGCGGCGCATCCAGCGGTGCCATGCGCCGCGCCTCGCGCACCACCGCGGCCATCACTTTCGAGCTCTGGAAGATGCTGTCGAAGCCGCGCAGCTCCTGCTTGCGCACCTGGTAGATGCGTTCACCGACCCGGTCGGCGCGATGCAGGGTCAGCACCGCGCCGGCCAGCGCCTCGCTGTCGTCGTGTTCGGATTGCAGCGGGGCGATGTCGGCGAGGAACACATCGCCCTTGATTTTCACCCGCAGCCCGTTGATCCGCGCCTTGTTGGCGCGCACCAGTTCCGGCAGGTCGAAGTCCTCGGCGTAGCGCGACAGGCTCATGCCCGGGACCTCGTCGACGCGCACGCCGAGCAGCTGCGCAGCGGCACGGTTGGCGGCAACGATGGCACCGCTCATGTCGATGGAGAGGACGGGGAATTCCAGCGCGCCGAGCAGTGCATTGAGTTCCAGGGAATGCCGCTCGCTGGGCATCAGGCTGACCTTGCGCAGCTCGAACACGCCGGGCAGCGCCTCGATCTTCGGCCGTAGCGCCTGCAACTGCAGGTTCATCAGGTTGGGGCAGTGCAGGTAGACGGCATTGCCCTGCTCGCCGCCCACCTCGCCGCGGGCCACGTTGATGCCGTAATCCACCAGCAGGTTGAGCATGTCGCGCAGAATGCCGACGCGGTTCTGGCAGAGAATCTTGATACGCATGGCGGAGCCCTGTTGTCTTGTTGTGGGGCCGGCGCTGCAGTGCAGCGCAAATTATCGTCAAGATTATTTGACAGTTTGCTCGATTGGCAACGCCGCCGATCCAGCTGCCGACCTCTCTGTCATGGATTTCTTACAGCGCAACACCACGCACATGCGACATTGCGCCACAGCGCCTCTCCCCTGCGGCACGCCTTCGCGTTCGAATGAGGGCAACAACAAGATGCCCAAGCGGCCCAGGAGAAGCGATGAAGACCACCCACTACGTAGCCCGCGAACCGGACGCGCAGGGGCATATTCATTACCCCGACGCCGAGCACGCGGTGTGGCAGACGCTGGTCGAGCGTCAGCTGAAACTGCTCGACGGGCGCGCCTGCCAGGAATACCTCGACGGCCTCGACCAGCTCGCCCTGCCCCACGAGCGCATCCCGCAGCTCGGCGAGATCAACCGCGTGCTGGCCGCCACCACGGGATGGCAAGTGGAGCGCGTACCGGCGCTGATCCCCTTCCAACGCTTTTTCGAACTGCTGGCAAGCAAGCGTTTTCCCGTCGCGACCTTTATCCGCACCCCGGAAGAGCTGGACTACCTGCAGGAGCCGGACATCTTCCACGAGATCTTCGGTCACTGCCCGCTGCTGACCAACCCCTGGTTCGCCGAATTCACCCACACCTACGGCCAGCTCGGCCTCGAGGCCAGCAAGGAGGAGCGGGTGTTCCTTGCCCGCCTGTACTGGATGACCGTCGAGTTCGGCCTGGTGGATACGCCCGCCGGCCGGCGCATCTATGGCGGCGGCATCCTTTCCTCGCCGAAGGAAACGCTCTACAGCCTGTCCGCCGAACCCGAGCACCAGCCGTTCGACCCGCTGGAGGCGATGCGCACGCCCTATCGCATCGACATCCTGCAGCCGCTGTACTTCGTCCTGCCGGACCTCAAGCAGCTGTTCGACCTCGCCCAGCAGGACATCATGGCGATGGTGCGCGAGGCCATGCGCATGGGCCTGCACCAGCCGAAGTTCCCGCCGAAGGCGGCGTAGCGTGGACAACGCCGCAGGCTTGTCCACGCGTTTCGCTGGTCGAAGCCGACGCGTGGAAAACGCTTCGCGGTTTTCCACCCTACGCTGATCTAAACCCTGCGGAAGGAACCTGGCCGCAAAGCCTCCTACTTTGTAGGGTGGATAACGCCGAAGGCTTATCCACGCGGCCAGTAAGCCCCGGCCAATTCACCTACCCTTTCCAATCTGCAAACAAAGGACCTACACCATGACCGCCCTCGCCCAAGCCCAATGCGAAGCCTGCCGCGCCGATGCACCCAAGGTGTCCGATGAAGAACTGGCCGAGCTGATCCGCGAGATCCCCGACTGGAACATCGAAGTGCGCGGCGACCACATGGAGCTGGAACGTGTCTTCCTGTTCCGCAACTTCCGCCACGCCCTGGCCTTTACCAACGCAGTCGGCGCCATTGCCGAGGAAGTCGGCCACCATCCCGCCCTGCTCACCGAGTGGGGCAAGGTCACCGTCACCTGGTGGAGCCACGAGATGCGCGGCCTGCACCGCAACGACTTCATCATGGCCGCCCGCACCGACCAGCTCGCCGCCAGCGCGGAGGGCCGCAAGTAATGCACTTCGGCCAGATTCCCCGCGTGCCCGGCGACCCGATCCTCGGCCTGATGGACCTGTATCGCGCCGACACCAACCCGGCCAAGCTCGACCTGGGCGTCGGCGTCTACAAGGACGCCCATGGCCTGACGCCGATCCCGCGCGCGGTGAAGCTGGCCGAGCAGCGCCTGCTGGACAGTGAGCAGACCAAGAGCTACATCGGCGGCCACGGCGACGCCCAGTTCGGTGCCCTCTTGCTGCGTCAGGTGCTTGGCAGCCGCGCCATTGCCCTCGGCGAGCAGCGTGCCGGCTGCACCCAGGCGCCGGGCGGCACCGGTGCGCTGCGCCTGGCCGGCGAGTTCATCGCCAAATGCCTGCCAGGGCGCAGCATCTGGCTGAGCGATCCGACCTGGCCGATCCACGAAACCCTGTTCGCCGCCGCCGGCCTGCGCGTGCAGCACTACCCCTACGTCGGTGCCGACAACCGCCTCGATGTCGACGGCATGCTCGCCACGCTGCAACAGGTGCCGCCTGGCGACGTGGTGCTGCTGCACGCCTGCTGCCACAACCCCACCGGCTTCGACCTGAATCACGACGACTGGCTGCGGGTGCTGGACGTGGTGCGCGCGCGCGAATTGCTGCCGCTGTTCGACTTCGCCTACCAAGGCTTCGGCGACGGACTGGAAGAGGACGCCTGGGCCGTACGGCTGTTCGCCGAAACGCTGCCGGAGATGCTCATCACCAGTTCCTGCTCGAAGAACTTCGGCCTCTACCGCGAGCGTACCGGCGCGCTGATCGCCGTCACCAGCGATGCCGAGCGCCTGCTCGACGTGCGCAGCCAGCTCGCGTCGCTGGCCCGCAACCTCTGGTCGACGCCACCGGCCCACGGCGCCGCGGTGGTGGCGACGATCCTGGCCGATGAGCCGCTGCGGCAGATCTGGCAGGACGAGGTGGAGCGCATGCGCCGGCGCATCGCCAACCTGCGTCAGGGGCTGGTCGAGGCGCTGACGCCCTATGGGCTGGCCGAGCGCTTCGCGCACATCGCCCGGCAGCGGGGGATGTTCTCCTATACCGGCCTGACCGCCGAGCAGGTACGCCGGCTGCGCGCCGAAGATTCGGTGTATCTGGTGGAAAGCGGTCGCGCCAACGTCGCCGGGCTGGATGCCGAGCGCCTGGACGATCTGGCCAGGGCCATTGCACGGGTGGTGCAGGCCTGAACGATGTGAAGGTGCGCGCCGGTGACGCCGCTTCTGGCGACGCCGCCGGGTGCGCCGGAGCGAGAGAGCAGAGGCGCGGCTCGTGACCACGCGACTGGCTGCCGCAGCAGCGCCGGCACAGTAGCGCCGCAAGCTTTCAACCGGCTTTCAACGCGCAGCCGAGCTGCCTATGCTGGAGTCTGGCGCTCTACCCGGCCGATGCCATGACCGACTCCGTCACCCTTCGGCAACAGCTCGCCGCCCTGCATCAGCAAGGCTTCGTGCTGTTGCCTGCCGTACTCGATCCCGCGGGCATCGCGGCGCTGCGCGAAGCCATCGATGGCCTCGAACCCATCCACTGGGATTACCAGGGCCTGGTCGACGACCACTACAAGTGCGTCTTCAATCGCTCGCCGTTCTGGCTGCGCTTTCTTGATCTGCCCGGGGTGATCGAACTGGCCGAGGCGGCACTCGGGACGGACTGCCATATCATCGGCCAGACCGCCTGGCGCAGCCGCCCGGGCTTTATCGGCGGCGAGCTGCATGCCGACTACCTGGCCATGGAGCTGCCGGAAAGCCTGCTGGCCGATCCCGCCTTCGAACTGCCGATGCAGATCTGCACCGCACACCTGTATCTGGATGACATCGACGCCGACCTCTGCCCGACGCTGGTGATCCCCGGCAGCCACCGCGCCGGGCGCAAACCGCAGCCGGGTCAAACCCAGTGGCACGGCCGCTCGGCCGAGCCCGTGCTGTGCAAGGCCGGCGACATGCTGCTGTTTCGCAGCGACCTCTGGCACGCGGGCAGCCGCAACCGCAGCGCCGAGCGCAGCCGCTACCTGCTGCAGATCCACTATGGTCGGCGCATGGTGGCGCAGAAGTTCTCGCCCTACCTGCACTTCCGTTTCAATCCCGAGGTGCTGGCCGCCGCCACACCGCGCCAGCGCCGCCTGCTCGGTGAGCACGAGGCGGCCGAGTACGACTGAACCCCCTGGCACCGAACCTGCATCGACCGAGGCCCGCCGCGCCCGCGCGGCCATTGACTCGCATTCGCCAGATGAGGATTCGCCATGATCAGCAGTCGTGAACAGGTCACCCAGATGATCGTCGCCGCCAAGGTGCGCAAGGGCCTGAAGTGGGCGCATGTCGCCGAAAGCATCGGTATGTCCAAGGAGTGGACCACCGCCGGTTGCCTCGGCCAGATGGCCTTCGACAAGGCCCAGGCCGAGACCCTGGGGCAGCTGTTCGAGCTCTCCGACGAAGCCGTCGCCTGGCTGCAGATCGTCCCCTACAAGGGCTCCCTGCCCACCGCGGTGCCGACCGATCCGCTGATCTACCGCTGGTACGAGCTGGTCAACGTCTACGGCACCACCATCAAGGAACTGATCCACGAGGAGTTCGGTGACGGCATCATGAGCGCCATCGACTTCTCCATGGATATCCAGCGCCAGAGCGACCCCAAGGGCGATCGCGTCAACGTGGTGCTGTCCGGCAAGTTCCTGCCCTACAAGAGCTACTGACGGATCAGCGGGTGCGGATCTCCCCGCGCGCCAGGCTTTCCACGCTGTTGCCCAACGGGTCCGCCGCATTGAGGTCCGCACCACGCTCGCGCAGCGCCTGGAGCAATGCCTCGCGCTGGAACAGCGCGGCGTACATCGCCGGCGTCTGCCCGGCGTTGTTGCGTTGGTTGGGATCGCACTCGGTGGCCAGCAGACGCTTGGCGATGCCGAGCTCACCCTTGAAGATGGCCCCGAGCAGGGCGGTGTTGCCGCGCTTGTCCTCGGCGCAGGCATCGGCCCCGGCGGCGAGCAGGCGCTCCACGGTCTCGCCATGGCCGTTGTAGGCCGCCAGGATCAGGGCGGTATAGCCCTTGTCGTCGGCGCTGTTCAGGTCGTACCCGGCCCGGATGAATTCGTCGAGGACCTCGTTATCGCCGAAGCGCGCGGCATTGAAGAAGTAGTCGCGCAACTGCTGCCGGACCGCCTCGGGCGTGTCCACAGCATCCGTCAGCGGGCCATCGGCGGCCAGGGCGGCCCCGCTGCCCAACAGCAGCGCTGCCATCAGCAAAAGACCTTGCATATAGCCTCCACAAAAAAAGACCCGGGCCATCGCCCGACCCGGGTCGAAACAACCGACGCCCATGCAGCGCAAAGGAGCCTCCACTGCATGCCGGGCGCCGGTCCGGGGACCTTAGTCCTTGAGCTCGGCGGCCAGCGCCTTGACCCGCTTGAGGTCGGCCTTGGCGACCTTGGTCAGGCCCTCGCCGTAGTTGGCGTCGGCCTTGTAGAAGAACGACAGCAGGATGTGCCTGGCCTCGTCGTCCGCCTTGGCCAGCTCGCCGCCCAGGGTGTTGATCAGGTCGGTCTGCTCCTTCTTGCTGAACGAGCGATACAGATCGCCGGCCTGCTTGAAGTTCTGCTGACGCTGGATCGGCGCCTGCTGGGTGGTCCCGCTCAGCGGCAGCTTGGAGTAGACGGCGCGTGGCGTTTCCTCACGGTTCTCGCGGCGGCTCGGCTGGTAGTTGACGCTGCTGGTGGTGTGGCCGGCGTTCAGCTGGCCGTCCTGGTTACCGTTGTTGACCGGCACCTTCGGGCGGTTGATCGGCAGGCTCATGCCATTGGCACCGACGCGGTACATCTGGGTATCGGCGTAGGAGAACAGACGGCCCTGCAGCAGGCGGTCCTCGGACGGCTCGATGCCCGGCACCAGGTTGGCCGGCGCCATGGCGACCTGCTCGGTTTCCTGGAAGATATTGTCCGGGTTCTTGTTCAGCACCATCTGGCCGATCTTGCGCTCGGGCACGTCAGGCCAGATCTTGGTGGCGTCCAGCGGATCGAAGTCGAACCTGGCCAGGTCCTCCGGCTTGAGCACCTGGATCATCAGGTCCCACTTGGGATAGTCGCCGCTGTCGATGGCGGTGATCAGGTCACGGGACAGGTGGCTGTAGTCCTTGCCCTGCATCGCCTCGTTCTCTTTCGGGTCGAGGTTCTTCAGGCCCTGCAGGCTCTTCCAGCGGAACTTCACATAGTGGGTTTCACCCTGCTCGTTGACGAACTTGTAGGCGTGCACGCCGTTGCCATCCATCATCCGGTAGCTGGCCGGAGTGCCCTGGTTGGAGTACAGCAGGGTCAGGGTGCGGGTGGCTTCCGGGTGGTGCGAGAGGAAGTCGAAGCGGCGGCTGTCGTCATCCAGGTTAGTGCGCGGGTCCGGCTTGAAGGAGTGGACCATGTCCGGGAACTTGACCGCGTCGCGGATGAAGAAGGTCGGGAAGTTGTTGCCGACCAGGTCCCAGTTGCCATCGGCGGTGTAGAACTTGGTGGCGAAGCCGCGCGGGTCGCGCAGAGTTTCCGGCGAGTGCAGACCGTGCACCACGGTGGAGAAGCGCACGAACACCGGCGTGGTGCTGCCCTTCTCGAAGACCTTGGCCAGGGTCAGGTCGGAGATGTCTTCAGTGGCGGTGAACTCGCCATGGGCACCGGTACCACGGGCGTGCACGACGCGCTCGGGGACGCGCTCGCGACCGAAACGCTGCAGCTTCTGCAGCAGCTGCACGTCCTGCAGCAGGGTCGGGCCGTTGGGTCCGGCGGTCTGGGAATTCTGGTTGTTGCCGACCGGCGCGCCATTGTCGCGGGTCAGCGGGGCAGCGTGGGCAGGCAACGCAAGGAGGCTCGCGGAAAGGACGCCCAGCGCAAGGCGCGCTGGCGTGGAGCCAAAGGTCATACGGGACATGGGTGATTCCTCTTCGATTTTCTGATGCGCTTATGGCGCGTCCGAAAGCCTAAGAGGGGGGCCGAAGATGCCCCAATTGAATAAGCCGAACAGCGCGATAGAGAAAATGTCGCGCCGCGTGGAGGAACTTCGCGCCAGGCGCCATGGCGGTGCGAGGCGACAGGCCGCTGCACCGCGATGAGACATTCGCCGCCGTCATCCGACGCGACAGCCCCGCTTGGCCGATCGGTCAGCTATGGCATGGCATCTGCACTCCCAGCGCATTCAACCGGCGCTTGCGGAGCAACCACCATGATACAGCCCGTCGATACCGACTACCCCCTGAGCGAAGTGCCCGCCGGCGCGCGCAAGGGGCTGTGGTCCACCTCCATCCTGCTGTTCGGCTTCACCTTCTTCACCGCCACCATGTTCGCCGGCGGCAAGATCGGCCTGGCCTTCGACTTCAAGACCATGCTCTGGGCCGCGGTGATCGGCAACCTGCTGCTCGGCCTCTATGCCGCCGCGCTCGGGCTGATCGCCTGCCGCAGCGGGTTGAACTCGGTGCTGATGGGGCGCTTCTGCTTCGGCGAGGTCGGCAGCCGGCTGTCCGACTTCCTGCTCGGCTTCACCCAGATCGGCTGGTACGCCTGGGGCACGGCGACCATCGCCATCGTCCTGGTGCGCCTGCTGGCGTTACCGGAAAGCTGGACGATGCCGTTGATGGTGCTGTTCGGCTTCGGCTTCTGCCTGACCGCCTTCGTCGGCTACAAGGGCCTCGACCTGCTCTCGCGCATCGCGGTGCCGGCGATGCTGATCCTGTTGATCGCTTCGCTGTGGACCGCGACCCGCGACATTGGTGGGCTGGACGGCCTGCTGGCGGTGCAGCCTGGCGACAGCCTGACCCTCGGCATGGCCATCACCATGATCTTCGGCACCTTCGTCAGCGGCGCGACCCAGGCCACCAACTGGACGCGCTTCGCCCGCAGCAGCAAGGTCGCGGTATGGGCCAGTCTGATCGGCTTCTTCATCGGCAACGGCCTGATGATCGTCGCCGGCGCCTACGGGGCCATCGTCTACCAGCAGCCGGACATCGTCGAAGTGCTGGTGCTGCAGGGCCTGTCGATGGCCGCGGTGGTGATGCTCTTTCTCAACCTCTGGACCACCCAGGACAACACCATCTACAACTTCGCCGCGGCCGGCTGCAACCTGCTGCGCACCGAGCGCCGCCGCCTGGTAACCTTGGGCGGAGCCTTCGTCGGCACGCTGCTGGCACTCGGCGGCATGTACGAGTTGCTGATCCCCTTTCTGATCCTGCTCGGCTCGATCATCCCGCCCATCGGCGGCGTGATCATGGCCGACTATTTCTACCGCCATCGCGGACAGTACCCGAAGCTGGCCGAAGCGCACCTGCCCAGGTACAACAGCCTGGGCCTGGCGGCCTATGTGCTGGGTGCCGCCTGCGCCTACTTCTCGCCCTGGGTGGCGCCCATCGTCGGCATACTGGTGGCCGCCGCAGCCTATATTGTGCTGTACGAGGGCCAGCGCCTGGCCCTGTCGCGCACGGTGCTGACGCAAACCGACGCACGCTGATCAAGGAGCCACCATGAACATCCTCAACGCCCGCCTGCGCGGCCGCAGCGGCCTGTACCGCATCGAACTGGACGGCGCGCGCATCGCCGCCATCAGCGCGCAGCAGGCGCCGGCCGAAGCCAGCGAGGGCGATATCGACGCCGCCAGCAATCTGGTGGTGCCGCCATTCATCGAACCGCACATCCACCTGGACGCCACCCTTACCGCCGGCGAGCCGGCCTGGAACATGAGCGGCACGCTGTTCGAAGGCATCGAACGCTGGGGCGAGCGCAAGGCGCTGGTGACCCACGAAGACACCAAGGCGCGGGCGAAGAAAACCATCGACATGCTGGTCGACCACGGCATCCAGCATGTGCGCACCCATGTCGACGTCACCGATCCGACGCTGTCGGCGCTCAAATCCATGCTCGAGGTGCGCGAGGAAACCCGCCACCTGATCGACCTGCAGATCGTCGCCTTTCCGCAGGAGGGCATCGAGTCGTTCAAGGGCGGTCGCGAGCTGATGACCGAGGCGATCGCCATGGGCGCCGATGTGGTCGGCGGCATTCCGCACTTCGAGAACACCCGCGACCAGGGCGTCAGCTCGATCAAGTTCCTCATGGACTTGGCCGAGCGCACCGGCTGTCTGGTGGACGTGCACTGCGACGAAACCGACGACCCGCAGTCGCGCTTTCTCGAAGTGCTCGCCGAAGAGGCACGGGTACGCGAGATGGGCGAGCGGGTCACCGCCAGCCACACCACGGCGATGGGCTCCTATGACAACGCCTACTGCTCCAAGCTGTTCCGCCTGCTGAAGCTGTCGCAGATCAACTTCGTCTCCTGCCCGACCGAGAGCATCCACCTGCAGGGCCGCTTCGACACCTACCCCAAGCGCCGGGGCCTGACCCGCGTGGCCGAGATCGACCGCGCCGGGATGAACGTCTGCTTCGGCCAGGATTCCATCGTCGACCCCTGGTACCCGCTGGGCAACGGCAACATCCTGCGCATCCTCGAAGCTGGGCTGCACATCTGCCACATGCTCGGCTACGAGGACCTGCAGCGCTGCCTGGACCTGATCACCGACAACAGCGCACGCACCCTGAACCTGGGCGAGCGCTACGGACTGGAAGTGGGGCGTCCGGCGAACCTGCTGGTGCTGTCGGCAGCGGACGACTACGAGATGCTGCGCACCCAGGGCCATGCCCTGCTCTCGGTGCGCAACGGTGAGGTGCTGATGCGCCGCACGCCGGCGCAGATTCAGCGTTACTGAGCGGCGGCGGTGGTCTTGCGCAGGCGGTCGATGTTGGCCGTTTCCTCGGCAGCCGTCAGCTTCAGCTGCGACAGGTAGGCCGCCAGCGCCTCGACATCCGCTGCGGACAGATGGCTGGCGACGCCGATCATCACCGAGCCGGCTCGGCTCGGGTCGTTCTCGCGGAAGCGCGTCAGCGCCTTGCGGATGTACTCGTCGGGCTGCCCGGCCAGACGCGGCATGGTCTCCATGCCTTCGGCATGAGCCCCGTGGCAACCGGTGCAGGTGGTCTGGAAGATCTTCTCGCCGGTCTTGCGCAATGCCGGGGCGGCTCCACCCTCGGGTGGGTTGACCTTCTGCTGGCTGAAGAACACCGCGATGTTCACCCGCTCCTCCATGCTCAGGTTCTGCGCCAGCTTGGACATGACGAAATCGACGCGCTCGCCGCTGGCGAACTTCTCGAACGAATGAAACAGGTATTGCGGGTTCTGCCCGGCCAGATTGGGAATGTGCTTGCGCTTGCTGTTGCCCTTCTCGCCATGGCAATAGGCACAGAACACCGCGCGCTCCTGGCCGGCCAGGGTGGCCTGCTCGCGCCGCTGCTCGTCGGCCATGACGTAGTTGAACCGTTCGATGACCTCATCGCTGGCATGGGCGAGCGGAACGAAGCAGGCAAGCAGAGCGAGAACGAGCTTACGCATGGGAGGCATCCGTTACTGAAGTAGCCGGTGGGTGTTTTTTTTAGGCGCCCGACTATAGGAAGCCTGTGCCCGGCGAAACCCGGCACAGGTCAACAAAAGTGCCCGAGAGCGACGCATCGCCCGCCTTTCGTGATCCAGATCACACTCGAACGATTACCCCCAAGAAATAACAGGCCATTCACGCCTTAGCTGATCGTATTTCCGCCAAAACCGACGTGTGCGCGCCTTTGCCGCATTGACGATAGAAAAAATCGATGAAGCGTTTCGCCAGATAGGCCAGACAGACGGGAGGTATTCGACTAAAGTAGCAACCCTTCACCACCGAGGAGCCGTAACCCCCATGCTAGATGGACATGCAGAGCTGACCATGACCGTGCTGATGACGCCGGACAAAGCCAATTTTTCCGGCAACGTACATGGCGGCACGCTGCTCAAGTATCTCGACGAAGTCGCCTATGCCTGCGCCAGCCGTTACGCCGGGCAGTACGTCGTCACCCTCTCGGTGGACCAGGTAGTGTTCCGTCAGCCAGTGCACGTGGGCGAGCTGGTCACGTTCCTCGCCTCGGTCAACTACACCGGCACCACGTCGATGGAGATCGGCATCAAGGTCGTGACCGAAGACATCCGCTCGAAGACGGTACGTCACACGAACAGCTGCTTCTTCACCATGGTCGCCCTCGGCGAGGACGGCAAACCGGTGCCGGTGCCGCCGCTGAATCCAAAAACCCCCGAGCAGCAGCGCCGCTTCGCCCAGGCCTACCAGCGCCGCGAGATCCGTCGTGAGCTGGAACACCGCTACAGCGAGCTGCGTGCCGGTAACGAGCGCCTCGCCGCCGTGCAGTAAGCTGCATCCCGGAATCGACGTGGTCTTGGCCGGCCTGGTGGCCACGTCGCCCGCTTTGTAACAAAACCTTATACAATGCACGGCTTTCCGCACATTCCATTCAAGGACCTGCCGTGAGCGCGCTGCCCCCCTGCCCCAAATGCAACTCCGAATACACCTATGAAGACGGCCAGATGCTGGTCTGTCCCGAATGCGCCCATGAGTGGTCCGCCAGCGACAGCGCCGCCGCCACGGGCGATCAAGACAAGGTGATCAAGGACGCGGTGGGCAATACCCTGCAGGACGGCGACACCGTCACGGTGATCAAGGACCTCAAGGTCAAGGGCTCGTCGCTGGTGGTCAAGGTCGGGACCAAGGTGAAGAACATCCGCCTGGTCGACGGCGATCACGACATCGATTGCAAGATCGACGGCATCGGCGCGATGAAGCTGAAGTCCGAGTTCGTCAAGAAGGTCTGAGCCGCGATGCTCGCCCGAAAGCCCGGCATTCGCCGGGCTTTTGCGTCTCAGAGCAGCCGCAGCAGCCAGTCCAGGCGCTCGCGGGTAAAGCCGCTGCCGATGAACAGCAGGTCGATCCAGAACGCCTGGTGCAGCACCACGATCAGCCAGAACAGCAGCTGGTAGCCGAGCTTGCGCGTCTTGTGACGGAAAACCTGCTGCGCCAGCAACGCACCCGGCCAGCCACCTGCGAGCTCGAAGAGATGCAGCGTGGTTTCCGGCGTGCGCCAGCGGTCCTTCAACGCGCTGTGCTTGTCGCGCCAGTAAAGAAAGAAGGTCAGCAGGCTGGCAACGGCATAGAGCGCCAGCGGCAACGCCGAGCCCAGCCGATGCAGGCTGCCCAGCAGCGGTAGCAGACAGAGCAGGGCGAACAGCGCCAGCTTGAGCGGGAGCTGCTGGACATTGCCCGCCACCAGCCGCCGCGCAGGCCTGCCCCGCCCCGACTCGCGCTTGCCAGTCGAGTGCGAGCGGGCCGGCCGCTGACGAATCGCCGGCTGATCCAGCGTCAGCGGGGCATCCAGCCGCACATGCTCGGCTCGCAGACGGCCCTGCGCATCGCGCCCCGCCACGAAGAGCACCCGGTCGCCCACCAGCGGCCGGCGCTCACCATGCACCGCCGAGATATGCACGAACAGCTCTTCGCCGCCCTGCTCCGGACGAATGAAGCCGAAGCCCTTGTCGTCGTTCCAGCTTTTCAGCGTACCCCGTCGTTCCATGCCCCAGCCCGAGAATGCAAAGCGCGCATGCTAACCGAGCAGGCGACGCTCGGCATCCGCGCGGCAGGTCGCTATGGCCACGGCATGGCGGTCGGCGTTATGGTCGGGTGATCATCAGCCCAGGGATGAACCATGGCCAGCAAGCCCAGCAGTGCGAACAAGCAGAAACACCTCGCGGTTCTGATCGACGCCGACAACGCGCCGGCGGCCATCGTCGAGGGCCTGTTCGAGGAGATTGCCAAGTACGGCGTCGCCAGCGTCAAGCGCATCTATGGCGACTGGACCAAACCCAACCTCGGCAGCTGGAAGAAGGTGCTGCTCGATCACTCGATCCAGCCGATTCAGCAGTTCGCCTACACCTCCGGCAAGAACGCCACTGACAGTTCGCTGATCATCGACGCCATGGACCTGCTCTACACCCGGCGCTTCGACGGCTTCTGCCTGGTTTCCAGCGACAGCGACTTCACCCGCCTGGCCGCACGCATCCGCGAGGAAGGCCTGACGGTGTATGGCTTCGGCGAACAGAAGACGCCCTCGCCATTCGTCTCGGCGTGCGACAAGTTCATCTATACCGAGATCCTGCGCGCCGACGCGGCCAAGGCCAGCGTCGAGCCTCCGACGCCGGAGAAACTCGCCGCAGCCGCCGCGCAGGTCGAGGAAGGCGCAGCCAGGCCGGCACGCACCAGCGACAAGGGCGAGGCGATCAAGTGCCAGCAGGTGCCGGTGGACTTCATCGCCAAGATTCTCGACGACCTGACCGAGGAGGACGACTGGATCCAGCTCGGCACGCTCGGGCAGAACATCAGCAAGCTGCGCCCGGCCTTCGATCCGCGCCTGTACGGCTGCAGGAAGCTCAGCGACCTGATCGCCGGCCAGCCCAAGCGCTTCGACCTGGAGTCACGCGGCAGTAGTGCCACCGGCGGCAAGGACCTTTACGTGCGCTTGCGCAAGCCCGCCAAGCACTAGCGCGCTTCAGCTCGGCTGCGCGTCGGCCGCCAGCCAGCAGACACGGTCGCGGCCTTCATGCTTGGCCCGGTACAGCGCGGCGTCGGCGCGGCGCAGCAGGCTGTCCGGCGTGTCGCTCGGGCTCAGCTCGGCGACACCGGCGCTGAGGGTCTGACTGACGCCGGTGGCGAAGGGAAATGCCCGCGCCTGCTCACACAGACGTTCGGCGAACTGCACCGCCTGCGGGCCGCTGGTTTCCGGGCAGAGAATCAGAAACTCCTCACCGCCCCAGCGCCCCACCGCATCGCTGCCGCGCAGGCAGTCGTCCAGCAGCGCGGCGAAGTCTCGAAGCACGCGGTCACCCATCTGGTGGCCAAAGTCGTCATTGATGCGCTTGAAGTGATCGATATCCAGCATGACGATCGACAACGGTCGGCGATAGCGCCGCGCCTGCTCCAGCGCCGTGGCGAAGCGCCGATCCAGCGCCGCGCGGTTGGCCAGCCCGGTAAGCGAGTCGGTCTGCGACTTGATGCGCAGCTGATCGTTGAGCCGGCGCAGGCGCCTGATCCAGAACAGACTCGTCAGCAGCATCGCCGAGAAGACCACCACCACCTGCATGAGCAACCGGTAGTCGGTGCCGGACTCGACGAGGATGGGCGCATGGCGGTTGGCGATCTGATGCAGCTCTACCGGTGTGATGGTGGCAATCGCCTTGTTCAGGATATCGCGCAGCACCGGCTCGCTCTTCAGCACGCCGATCCGAAACTGGTTGTCGAGGCTGGCCACTTGCCCGGCGATCTTCAGGTTGAACCAGCCTTCGCGGCGAATGGTGTAGGCGGCCACGGTCAGCGAGCGCACCGTCAGGTCGGCCTTGCGCTCGTTCACCAGCGCCAGTGCCTGGGCATCCGTCTCGGTGCTGATGACGTGCAACCGGGGGAAATCGCGCCGCACGCTTTCCTCGATGAACGTGCCGGACGGCAGCGCCACTGTTGCGTTTTCCAGGGCGGACAGATCGGCCACGTACGGGTGGTCCTCCCGGGCGATCACCACGTTGGCGTCAGTGAACAGCGGCTGGGTGAAGATCAGCCAGGCATCACGCACGGGCGTCTGGTTGAGAAAGCTGAGCAGCTGGCACCGACCAGCCTGGGAAAAGGCGACCGACTGGCCCCAGTCACTGGTCGGCACGATATCCAGCTGCAGGCCTGACCGCTGCGCAACGAGCCGCAGCAGATCGGCCGCGATTCCCTCGTGCTCGCCGCGCGCATTGAGCATTTCGAACGGCAGCCAGTCGGGGTCGACACAGATGCTGACCGAACGATTGGCAGCCAGCCATTCGCGTTCGGCCGCGTTGAGATCGAGCGCCACATCAGCCGTTGCCGCTGCACCACCTGCAAATGCCAGCAACGCCAGAAGCAGATACCTAGTCACTTCAGCCACCCTCGGAGGAGCGCACGTAACATTGGCGACGGATACAGTTCAACACGACGCTAATGACACGGCAAGGAAAGTCATGGCAATGAGCTATCACATATCGTGCCAAACGGTTTTTTGACGCTAGAAAATCATTTGCAATCATTCCTTGGCGCAACGATCGAACCGAGGGCGGATGCGCTCTTCTAAAGGGGACCGATTAATGGAGGTTTCCATGAGCAAGCAGCTACTACTCGCCTGCGGCCTGGCGATTTGCGTGCCGGCAGCGCTGGCGCAGACGCCGCAGCCAGAGATCATCACCCACCTCAACGGCCTGGACGTCGAGATCAGCCCAATGGGTGTGCCAGCCAAGTCCGAGGGTGTGGAGGGCGAACTGCTCGGCGTACGCGCGGTGAAGGTGATGAACCGTACCGGCGGCCAGATTTCCTGCGAATTCCACGTTCCGGCCGAAGCGCGCTCGGATACCTCGGCCTCGCCGGTGTTCACCGTCGCGCCAAATACCCAGCGTACCGAACGCGTGCCAGGCGACTATTCGCCCGATCAACCCTACGCGGAGATCACCTGCCGTTCCAGCGACCAGAGCCAGAACCAGGCGCAGTAAGCCGTATGGCTTTCAGCGGCGCTCCTCGCGGATAAAGGGAATGCCCAGCGCGCCCGGCTGGTTGCCGGTGGCGTACTTGCCGCTGGCAACCCAGATCATCACCGCCAGGGTCACCGCATAGGGCGTCATCAGCACGAAGTACTGCGGCAGGCGCACGCCAGCGGCGGCCAGCTGCGGGATCAGCGCCTCGATGCAGCCGAACAGCAGCGCTCCGGCCAGCGCCTTCCAGGGTGACCAGCGGGCGAAGATCACCAGCGCCACGGCGATCCAGCCGCGGCCGCCGGTCATGTCGGCGATCCACAGTTTGGTGCTGAGCAGCGAGATATAGCCTCCTGCCAGACCGATCAGCGCGGCACCGGCGAGGATCGCTGCCAGCCGGTATCCGAGCACGGAAATGCCCGCGGCATCCGCCGCCTGCGGGTTCTCCCCCACCGCGCGCAGGCGCAGGCCCGTGGTGGTGCGGGTGAGAAACCAGACCACGACGAGCACGATCAGCGGCGTCATGAACACCAGCGGGTTCTGCACGAAGAGCTTGCCCAGCAGTGGCAGCTCGGACAGCGGCCAGAGCTCGACGGCAGCCAGCCCCTTGACCGGCTTGTTGGTCCAGTCCAGCAACGTGCCGAGCAAGCCGGTCAGCCCCTGGCAGAAAAACACCAGCGCCAGGCCGGCGATGACCTGATTGATGCGCAGCACCAGCACCATCAGCGCGAACAGCAGCGACACCACCGCCGCCGCCCCCATCGCCAGCAGCAGCGAAACGCCGTGACTGCCATAGGCCAGCTGCGCGCCGATGGCGGCCAGCGCACCGACCAGCATCAGGCCCTCGGCACCGAGGGCCAGCACGCCAGCACGTTCGGTGAGGATCAAGCCCAGCGCCGCGAGGGCGAAAGGCACGGCGAAGTCCGGCGTGTTGCCGAGCCAGTTGGCGATCATGTCCATCAGCTTTCGCCTCCCTGAACGCGGCGGATGCGGTGGCGGATAAAGAAATCCGAGGAGGCGACGCAGATCACCAGGATCGCCTGGATCAGCTGCACCATGGAAAAGGGGATCTGGTAGAACACCTGCAGGCTGCGCCCGGCAACGAACAGCATCGCCATCAGCAGCGCCACCACCAGTGCCGCCACCGGGTTGTTGCGGGCGAGAAATGCGATGAGGATGCCGGAGAAGCCGTAGCCCTGATAGAACGACTGCGTCAGCCGCCCCTCCTGCCCCGCGGTGACGAGGAAGCCGGCGATCCCGGCAATGGCGCCGGAAATCAGCACCGTGCCGATGATCATCTTCTGCACCGGCACGCCCACCGCGCCGGCCACCCGCGGGTTGGCATCGACAAAGCGCAGGTACAGCCCGGCGCGGGAGATGCCGAGAAACCACAGCGCCAGCAGCGCGACGACCACCGCCAGTGGCACCGCCGCGCTGATGCCATCGAACAGTTCGGGCAAGCGTTCGAACGGCTGGAACTGCGGCGAATAGGGGAACGAGCTCCTCGGGTCTTTCCAGCTGCCGTACAGCAGGTGCAGCAGGAAATTGATCGCCAGGTAGTTGAGCATCAGTGTCGA
Source organism: Stutzerimonas sp. Brlt_14 (assembly GCF_051948915.1). Taxonomy (NCBI): domain Bacteria; kingdom Pseudomonadati; phylum Pseudomonadota; class Gammaproteobacteria; order Pseudomonadales; family Pseudomonadaceae; genus Stutzerimonas; species Stutzerimonas sp. Brlt_14. The sequence continues at coordinate 291,545 of NZ_JAYJLM010000004.1, read as the reverse complement.
GATGATCTCATTGACCTTAAGCCGCAGCTTGAGCACCACCGGCGCCAGCGCCCAGGCGAGGCCACAGCCAATTGCCGCGGCGAGCATCAGCGGCAGGCGCAGCGCCGGCGGGCCGACCTCGAACAGCGAGATCGCCGTGGCACCGATGGCGCCCAGGATCATCTGCCCCTCGAGGCCCAGGTTCCAGAACTTGGCGCGAAACGCCATGCAGCCGGCCAGGCCGACAAGGATCATCGGCGAGGCCTGGAACAGCACGGCCTTCAGGCTCTGCGCATCGAATACCGTGAGAACGACGAACTCATTGAGCAGCTCGCCTGCCGGTACGCCAGCGGCGACGAGGATCGCGGCGGAAATGCCCAGCCCCAGCAACAGCGCGAGGCCGATGATCACAGCCTGCCAATGCCAGGCCAGTTGCTGGCGGATCTCCAGAGCGTAGCGTCGCGACAAAAGCGGTGGCTTGGGCTGTTTCGCGGCCTGCGAGACCTGCTCGAGCATCACCGGGTGTACCTGTTCATTCATGGCTTGCCCCTTCAGCTACTGGTTCTGCGTGGCCCGGTTCGTCGTGGCTGACCATGGCGCTGCCGATCGCCTGGCGATCCGCTGGCCGGTCGAATTCGGCGACGATGCGTCCGCCGCTCATCACGCCGATGCGATCGGCCAGGGCCAGCACCTCATCGAGGTCTTCGCTGATCACCAGCACCGCTGCGCCGGCCTCGCGGGCGGCGCGCAGGCGGGCATGTACCGCGGCGGTGGCGCGCACGTCGAGGCCGCGGCTGGGGCTGTGCACCAGCACCAGCAGCGGGTCGCGGGAGAACTCCCGGGCGATCACCAGCTTCTGCGCGTTACCGCCGGAAAGCAGCGCGGCCTTCTGTTTCAGCGAGCGCACGCCCTGCACATCGAAACCCGCGACTGCCTCGGCAGCCTCCGCCTCCAGGCGCTTGCGGCGCAATCGGAAGAAGGAACCGTAGCGGCCGCTGTGGACCTGGCCGACGCCGAAGTTCTCGGCCACCGAAAGCTCCCCCGCCAGCGCGGCGCCGTAGCGATCCGCCGGGATTGCGGCGATGCGCAGCTCGCGGCGTTGCTCGGCGCTGGCCCGGCGCAGATCGCCGAAGCCGGTCAACTCCAGCGTGCCATCGCAGGGCTCGGGCAGCCCCATCAGCACGTTGGCCAGTTCGCTCTGGCCGTTGCCGCCGACGCCGGCGATGCCGTAGATCTCGCCGGCTCGCAGGCTCAGGTTCACGCCGTTGAGCACGCCCTGGCCGCCCGCGCCAGTCGACCTGAGGTCACGCACCTGCAACCGCACCTCGCCCGGTATCGCCGGCTGGTACTCGCTGGCCGGCGCCGACTCACCCACGGTGAGGCGCACCAGCTCGGGCACCGAGACCGTCTGCGGGTCGAGGGTTTGGATGGTGCGACCGCCCCGCATCACGGTGACGCGGTCGGCGAAGCGTTTCACATCGCTCATCTTGTGGGTGACCAGGATCACCGCCGCGCCCTGGCGGGCGAACGCGCGCACCGTTTCCAGCAGGCGTTCGGCTTCCCCGTCGGTCAGTACCGCCGTCGGCTCGTCGAGGATCAGGATGCGCGCACCGGCCAGCAGCACCTTGAGAATCTCCACCCGCTGCTGCTCGGCCACCGAAAGCGACTCGGTGATCTTGCGCGGGTCGATGCTGAAACCCAGTTCGGCCGCCTTGTCGCTGATCCGCTGCTCCAAATCCGCCAGGCGCTGGCGATGGCTGCCCGAGAAGGCGTGGTTGCCCGGCCCCTCGGGCAGCGCCAGCTGGATGTTCTCGGCCACGGTGAAGGGCTTCACCAGCTTGAAGTGCTGATGAACCATGCCGATGTGGTAGCGGCTGGCATCCCGCGGGCCGCTGAGCCGCACCGCATTGTCGTTGATCAACAGCGATCCGCTCTCCGGTGCGTAGAGGCCGGCGGCGATGTTCATCAGCGACGACTTGCCCGCGCCGTTCTCGCCGAGCAGCGCATGGACCTCGCCCCACCTGGCGGTAAAGTCCGCCTGGGACAGGGCCATGAAGCCGTCGAACGACTTGCTGACCCCGGAAAGCTGGATCGCGTTGAGGTTGCTCATTGCTGGGTGGTCACTCCCTTGACGAACCAGTCCATCTGCCACAGCGCTGGGTCGGCCATCACCTCACCGGCGGCGATGCGCTCGGTGCCGTCACGGTCGAGCATCGGGCCGGCGTAGATCTGCATCTCGCCTTTGAGCAGCGCTTCGCGGGCGGCCATGATCTTCGCCTTGTCCGCTTCGGAGACCGCCGGGCCACAGCAGGCTGCATCGGTACCGCCTTCGGCCATGGACAGCAGCGCGCCGTTCTCCGGCGGCGTCCAGTTGCCGGCGCTGATCTTCTTCAGCTCCGGCGCGAGGAACCTGTCCCACACCCAGACCGACGAGCAGACGGTGGCGTCCGGGGCAAATTCGCGCATGTCGCGGTGGTGACCGGTGCCGTGCACGCCGCGCTCCTGGGCGACGATCTGCGGCGTCGGGCTGTCGACGTGCTGGCCGAGCACGTCGGCGCCGGCATCGATCAGCGCCATCGCCGCGGCGCGCTCCTTGACCGGATCGTTCCAGGCGCCGGTGTAGACCACGGTGACGGTGGCGTCGGGGTTGATTGCCTGGGCGCCGAGGGCGAAGGCGTTGACCGTCCAGTTCACCTGACCGAAGGGGTTGGCCGCGACGAAGCCGAGCTTGCCGGTCTTCGACGCCGCGCCGGCGGCCATGCCGCACAGGTACTGGCTCTCGTAGGTGCGGCCGTAGAAGGATTCGAGGTTGGCGCTGTTGGTGGTGCCCGAGCCGTTGAGGAAGGCCACGTCCGGATACTTGGCGGCCAGCTCCTTGAAGGTGTCGGAATAACCGAAGGCGGTGCCGATGATGACGTTGGCGCCGCGCTGGATCAGCCGGTCCACTGCCGGGCGGATCGACGAAGCGTTCTCCGGCACGCTTTCGACGTACTGGATCTTGGTATCCAGCTCGGCTTCGAGCTTCTGCCGCGCCTCGTCGAAGGCCTGGGTCCAGCCACCGTCATTGCGCGGGCTGATGTAGAGCATGGCGATCTTCGCCGGTTTATCGAGGGTCAGCCCTTCCTGCGCCGAGGCGACGCCAAGGGTGGTCGCCAGGCCGAAAGCCACCGCCGCACACAAGGTCCGTTTCATCTGTTTGAGCATTTTGGGTCTTCCTGAGGGTTGGCACGTCAAAGCATGTGGTTGATGCGAAACACGTTGTTTTCCGGGTCCAGCAGCACCGCCTGATACCAGTGGTAATAGGTCTCGTAGGGTGCCTTGATCAGCGTCGCGCCCATGGCGACGGCAACGGGCACCAGGCGATCGACCTCTTCTTTCGAGTCGACGTCGATGTTCAGCAGGAACTTGCAGCCGCGCGTGTCGGCGTACTCATCCAGCTGCAGCAGTTCGTAGGCGTCCGGCGCGTTGAAGCCGATGCAGCTCTTGCCGGTATCCAGCCCGCGAAAGATCGGTGAGGCGATCTCGGGAATGTTCCGGAAGCCGAACAGCTCGCGGTAGAAGCCGCTCAGGGCTTCGATGTCGCGGGCAAAGACGTTGACGTAGGACAGCGTGCTCATGCGACCTCCAGGCCTTTGCCGAAGGTGGTCTGCTTGACGAACTTGGAGAGCAGGTTGTCGCCGGAGGTAACCGGCGCGTGGCGAGGCGGATTGACGGCGCTACAGCAACTCGGCAGGCACTCGATCAGCGCGTCGTAGTTGGGCTGATGGAAAAACACCAGCGACTGGCGACCGTTGTCGGCGGCGCTGTCGGCCGGCGGGTTGACCACTCGATGCAGCGTGGAAATCCACTGATCATTGGTCCACTGCATCATCAGGTCGCCGATGTTCACGGCGAAGCCACCTTCCACGTACGGCACGTCCACCCATTCGCCCTGACGGTTGCGCGCCTGCAGGCCGCCGAGAGCGTTGTCCGGCTTGACGATGGTCAGGCTGCCGTAATCGGTGTGGGCACCGGCGCGCATCTGCCCCGGCTCCACCGCGCCCTTCAGGTCCGGGTAGCTGAGGCTGCGGAACATGCTGATGTGCTTGTCGATCTTGTCGTCGAAGAAGGTCTCCGGCAGGTCCAGCGCCAGGGCGAAGATGCGCATCAGCGACTGCGCCAGCGTGCTCATGGCGGCGAAGTATTCGCGATAGGCCTGCTCGAAGCCCGCAATGCCGCTGGGCCAGACGTTCGGTGCGAAATGCGGGCCGGCGGCGGCGCAGCGGTAGTAGGGCTCGTCCGGTACGTCACTGGGGCCGATGGAAAAGGACTCCTTCAGGTCACCCGGGGCCGCCTCTTCGAGCGAATAGGACAGGCTCTCCTCGGCCACCGCGCTGTAGCCGCGCACCATGTCCGGGCTGGGCCGGTCGACCTTGCGCCTCTCGGCCAGCGGCAAGGCGAAGAACTGCCGTGTCAGCCGGGACACCCGCTCGACCAATTCGGTAGGAATCTGATGGTTGGTGATGACCAGAAAGCCGATGTCGCGACAGGCCTGGTCCACGGCGCGGGCAACTTGCAGCTTGCCCTCCGGCGTGCCGGCGAAATATGGCGCCAGGTCGATGATGGGAACGTATTGCAGAGTCATGGGTGACGCACTCCTCTGACGCAAGGCGGGTATCGAGCGCGTCGCCGATGGCGCGGGCGCTTCTCTGTATGCGTGACGCCGCCGCCCGCGTGCACGCCGGGCGACGGGGAGGAGAGAGCAGAAAGCGTGCCACTGGATCGAAGCGCTTATGGATCAGGGACTTGGCGTCGCATCAGAGAAAAACCGGATCAAGTGGTCCGCTTCGGAGCACTTGGTTTGTGCGTCAGGCACGAAAAGCGGGCGGCCGAGGTGCGCCGGACTGAAGGGCGCTGCGGGGCGAATCGGCAGCCAGGCGGGCGATGGCGCGAGGCAAGCTGCAACATTTCATTTCCTCGCCAGCACCGCAGCACACGGAAGCTCGAACGACCGAATCGGGGGGCATCCCTGCGCTCCTTGCCGTTCCGCGGCGCCGCAGCCTCCACGCCGCGCCATGCCCCGCCGCCTACACGCGCACTTGAATGCCCGTCGGCAGTGAACTAACGACGCAGCGTCGCGATCCCCTTTTAAGCACAGTCAGAGCGATCCGGGCCGGCAGCGCGCCGCGCAGGTCCGGTCTCAAGCGATGAGGAGCCCCTCCGTGACCGTTATCACCCACCGCACGCAAACCACCCAGACCACCCACAGCGTCTCCCGCCACGTACCGAACCCCGTGCACGCGACCCTGCTCGCCGGCTCGGTCCCGCTGTTTCTCGGGGCCATGCTGAGCGATATCGCCTACTTCAAGACCTACGAGATCCAATGGAGCAACTTCTCCGCCTGGCTGATCGCCGGCGGGCTGGTGTTCTGTGGCCTGGCGCTGCTGTTCGCGCTGGCGAACCTGATCGGCGCGCGGCACAAGCAGGGGCGACCGCTGATCTATTTCGCACTACTGCTGGCCACCTGGGTGCTGGGCTTTTTCAACGCCCTGGAACACGCCAAGGATGCCTGGGCGACCATGCCCCAAGGGCTGGTGCTTTCGGTGATCGTCACCCTGCTGGCCTGCGCGGCCAGCTGGATCGGCCTGAGCAATCTGCGCTCGGGAGGTGAAGCATGAAGCACTCGAGCGCATTGACCACCCTGGCCATGGCTGCCCTGCTCAGCGGCTGCGGCGGTGAAGAGCAGAACGCTGCCCAGCATTACGGACCCGATCCCAAGCTGCCCGAACCGGAGCGTGGGCTGCTGCCGAGCATGAAGATCGCCGAGCCAACCCCCTGGGGCGATCAGCTACCCACCGTGCCGGACGGTTTCAGCGTGACGGCAATTGCCACCGATCTGAAGATCCCCCGCCAGACGCTGGTGCTGCCCAACGGCGACATCCTGGTGGCCGAAGGCCGCGGCGGCAATGCACCCAAGCTCAAGCCCAAGGACGTGATCGCCGACGTGATCAAGGCACGCGGCACCACCTCGGTGGAGAGCGGCGACCGTGTCACTCTGCTGCGCGACGCCGATGGCGACGGCGAGTACGAGCTGCAGACGGTGTTCGCCGAGGATCTCAACGCCCCCTACGGGCTGGCGTTCCACGACGGCAACCTCTACGTTGCCAATCAGGACGCGCTGGTGCGCTTCGAATATCAGGACGGTCAGACCGAGGCCAGCGGTCCGCCGACCAAGGTCGTTGACCTGCCCTCGGAGATCAACCACCACTGGACCAAGGCGATGACCATCAGCCCCGATGGCCAGTACCTCTACGTCGGCATCGGCTCGAATAGCAACATCACCGAGCGCGGGATGGAAGCCGAGGTCGACCGCGCCATGGTCTGGCAGATCGATGCCGAGACAGGTGCCTATAAGCCGTATGCAACCGGCCTGCGCAATCCGACGGCGTTGGCGATACAACCCGGCTCCGGGCAACTGTGGGCGGTGGTGAACGAGCGGGACGAGCTGGGCGAGGATCTGGTCCCGGATTACCTGACCTCGGTGCGCGAAGGCGGTTTCTACGGCTGGCCCTATAGCTACTGGGGCAAGAACGTCGACCCGCGGGTGCGCCCACAGAATCCGGACAAGGTCACCACCGCGATCACGCCGGACTACAGCCTGGGCTCGCACGTCGCCGCGCTCGGCCTGGACTTCTCCACCGCCGCCATGGGCGAGCAGTTCGCCGACGGCGTGTTCGTTGGCGAGCACGGCAGCTGGAACCGCAAGGAACCAGTGGGCTACAAGGTGACCTTCGTGCCGTTCAGCAACGGACGCCCGTCTGGCGAGCCGATTGACTTCGTAACCGGTTTTCGCACCGAAGATGGCAAGACACGCGGACGCCCGGTCGGGGTGACAGTCGACCCGAGCGGCGCGCTGATCGTGGCCGACGATCTGGCAAACACTGTTTGGCGGGTGACGCGCACCCCATGACGCTCCGGGCGGCGTCGACGGCCGCAGGGCCGTCGGCTTGCCGGGGCCGGGCGAGCGGGCTAACCGATCTGCGCCGCGATCGCGGCCTTGTCGATGACGGACCAGACCTCCCGGACGCGCCGGCCGTTGACCGGGAGGTCGAACAGGATGCCGGTGGGCGTGCAGTCGAACTGCAGCCGACAAGCCACCTGTGGCGGATCGACGATCAGTTGTTGCACGTCGAAGCGAAGGTCCGAGATCGTCCTGAAGTCGTTCTCCAGCATGGCGCGATAGCCGGCCAGGCCGACGCGCTGGCCGTTGTAGTGGACCTCGTCGTGGACGAAGGTTCCGAGCCCGGGCCAGTCCTGCTCGTTCAGGCAGGCGATGTAGCCGCGGTAGCGCTCGGCAAGGTCGGTTTTGTTCATGGGCCGGGCCTGTCGTTCATGTGGCTGAGGTGCCTATCTAATCGTCCAGCAAATCCGGGCGGAACAGCTCGCGCCTGTCCACCACCCGCCCTCCCGCCACCACGAACACCCCGTTCCCGGTGTAGTGCAGGGTTTCCGGGTGCGCCGGCTCCGGCGCGACCTTCGCCTTCACCACCTCGAAGATGAAGAAGTTGTACTGCTCCACCAGCACATCGTCGTACAGCCGGCATTCGAAGCTGGCGTGGCACTGTTCGAGCAGCGGGGCGGCGACGCGTTCGGCCTTGGCGGTGGCGAGGCCGAAGGCTTCGAACTTGTCGACCTCGGCGCCGGAACAATTGCCGATCTTCACCACGGTGTCCAGCAGGGGCAGGGTGGGCAGGTTGATCACGCACTCGCCGCTCTGACGGACGAGTTCAAAGCTGTGGTTGCCGGCAGAGATCATGCAGCCGACCAGCGATGGCGAGAATTCCATGACGGTCTGCCAGCCTAGGGTCATGACGTTGCGCTGGCCGGCGTGGCAGGAGGTGATCAGCACGATGGGGCCGGGTTCGAGGTAGCGGCGCACCTGGTGGACGGGAAAGCCCTGCTTGGCGATGGGGAGGGTCATGGTGGGCCTCGGTGGGAGAGACTGGTTCCATGATTGGGACCGCGTCGTTGAGCAGGGTTCAATAGAGACTGATAGAGCAGCCGCTGGAAAACGCTTCGCGATCTTCACCTTGCGCACTGAAAAGCATCGCCCCAAGACCAGCGGGAGGCGCGCCCTCGCAGCTTTGGCAAGCCACAGGACTGCCAAAGCTGCAAGCCGGAATCAGCAATTGTCATTTAAATGAACAGCATGGAAGCTGGCCCGCCATGAACCTATCAGCCCAAGCGAAATCGCCGAACAGCTGTCCAGCGCCTGCGCCGTGCTCGAACGTCACCTGGGCGGAACGCTGCTGGCCATTCACCTGTTCAGCTCGGCGCTCGACGGCGGGCTCAAGCCACATAGCGACATCGACCTGCTGGTGACCGTGAGCACACCCTTGCCCGCCCCGCTGCGGCGCGCGCTGATGCTGGACCTGCTGTCGGTTTCGGCATGGCCCGGCACCGCCCCATCGCGGCGCGCACTAGAAGTTAAGCTGCTGGTTCGCGAGCACGCGGTGCCCTGGCGATACCCGCCGCAACGCGAACTGCAGTTCGGCGAATGGCTGCGCGAGGAACTGCAGTCCGGCAGCATCCCGCCTGCCGCCTCTGTCCCCGATATCGCGATCCTGCTGAGCAAAGCCAGACAGCGAAGCCTGTGCCTAGCCGGACCGCCGGTCTCCGAGCTGTTCGAGCCGGTCCCGCGGGAGGACTTCGCCAGGGGCGCTTGCGGATATCGTCGCCCAGTGGAACGAGGCGTCGGACTGGCAGGGAGACGAGCGCAACGTGGTGCTGGCGCTGGCACGCATCTGGTACAGCGCCGCCACGGGCGCCGTCGCCCCCAAGGACGTCGCCGCCAACTGGGCCCTCGAACGACTGCCGCCGGAGCACCGCCCCGTTCTGGCTAGCGCGCGGGCCTCTTATCTCGGAAGTGCCAATCACGACCTTGCCGATCGCGCCGAACAGGTGGCCGCGTTTGTGCGCTATGCCGACCAGTAGGGTTGCTCGAAGTCAGCACGGTCTGGCCTATCCAAATCAGCAATGGATTGCGGCCCAGACGATGACAAGCAGCCAGCTCTGCTGCAGCAATTATTTCCAATACCACTTTTTGGCCAGTTGTTTTGATTGCACTTCATTCAAGGAGAGCTATCATGAACAGCATTTTTTGGCCATACCGAAAACAACATAAACTGCGCGCCGTCGAGTTGGCCGAACCTAGATTTCTTACGCCTACTCTAAGGGCATCATTGAAAGGCATTCTGCCGCTGGCCAACGCTATCCGTGATTTGGAACGAGCCGGAGAGGGGGATTCAGAGCTTTCTCGCAGGATGAAAGCTCTGATCAGGAACCATCTGACTACTGCGTCAGCGGAGTTGACCGATAAGGCATCAAGACAAGGCCTCGATCTAATAGCCAAAGGGTTGATTAACGACGATCAATACAAATCGAACGGTTCCATATTGGCAAGCTTGGACGAACAGGAGCTCGTTGGGCATGTGGGGCCGCTCGGCACCTGGCTCGGAAAATCTCGCAAGCTGTTCTTTTCCGCTTTTTTCGGCACACCAAATAATTCTCTTCAAGCGGTTTCAGATGTGGTTGATAAGTATTTCGAAGGAGCAGTCTCAAGGCTCTCAGCTAGCCTGGGCATAGAGCTGAAAACCACCCCAGGCTGCGCCTATAAGATCATCGACCTGTTCGGAATCGCCGGAGAAGCCGATACGTTTCCGAAACACTTTGCTTACTTCATGCCAGAAGATCAAGGCGTCAAATATGCTGAAAATAAACGCACCGTGGTTTTTGCCAACACCTATCTGGTCCTTTATCAACAAATAGCGCATGAGCAAAAAGTTATCTTTGGCTGGACCGATATTGACCTTCCCTGTCGCTCAGAGATAGGGCGCTATCTCATCGGTTGGTTCCGCGGCCATGATCTCGGCCATTCCATCGTCACAGAAGCAACCGACTATCGCCTCCTGAGTAAACACGACCGTTGGGGATCAATGGTAGTCCAAGAAGCCGTAGCGGATGTCTTCGGGTTTCTTCTTATACTGGATCCGGAGATCGCGGAATGCCTCGAACTCGACATCTCGAAGATGATCCGGCTCTATGTTCTGGAACTGCTCCGTTATCTGCGAAGAGGACCTGCAGACTTTCCTGACGCAGGATCTGCCTACATTCAACTCCGCCTACTCGAAGAGTGGGATGTGCTATCGGTTAATAGTCCGGGATCAATCGATATAGACTGTGCGCGGTTTGTTTCTGCAATGGCACGCATCGCCGAGCTGCTGGTCAAAACGGTCCTAGTCAGCGATGTCGGTTCGTTCGATGCCTTTCTGAATAGCTATAGCCCCCATCTTGCCGACACTGATCAGGATCTTTTGTTTGGACTGGAAATTTGCGATACATCGCTGTTTTACGAGCAAACCTTGACGGAGAAAACCTGAGTGGAGTTCTACAATGGCTTCTTGCTGAGCCTATCTCTATGCATGGAGATAGGCCTGGCCAATATGGCGATGATCACGCTGTCGATGCAACGCGGGTTCAGCAAAGGCGTATGGCTTGGGATAGGAACGTGCATAGGCGACCTGGTCTACGCCATTCTGGCCATGGCTGGCATGGCGGTGCTGCTGCAATATGAGGTCGTCCGTTGGGCTCTCTGGCTGGGAGGCTCGGCAGTACTTGCCTATCTGTGTGCAAAAATGGTGACGAGTGCACTTCGAGTAAAGGCCGGGATGGCACAGGTAGATATCCAGTGGGGCAGGACCAACCTGGCTCTGTTTTCAAAGGGCGTATTCCTCGCAATGTCCTCCCCCAGCGCCATACTTTGGTTCGCTGCGGTAGGTGGGGCGATAATTGCGAGACAAGGAGCTGATGCAACGAGTGCCATCATCTTCCTTTCCGGCTTCTTCGCCGCAGGGGTGTTCTGGGCTCTGGTGCTTTGCGGTCTTGCCTACCATGGCGGCAGAATGCTCGGAGAACGGATGCTGAAATGGACTTACATCGCATCAGCCCTGATATTCGCGTACTTCACCCTATACGTTGTGGTTACTGGATACCTTGAATTCGTGATGCCGGCGAGCGTCCCCCACCATTGATGCATAGCGCACCGGAGAGATGCCCATCACTCTCCGGAACGAGTTGGACATGTGGCCCTGGTCGTAGAAATAGAGTTCGGTTGCGACCCGGGCCGCAGCATCGCCCCGCCGAAACCTCTTACGTGCCTCGATCAGCCTGAGCTGCTTCATGAACTGCATCGGCGGCAGCGACTTCGCCGCTTTGAAGCTTCGCACCAGATGAAACTTGGACAAGCCCGTAACGGCACTCATATCGTCGAGGTCGACTTCGTCGTAAAGGCTGTCCTGCATGTACTCCACCAATCTGGCTATCTTGTCCGGGTCGGCCTCATCACTGCCCTTTCCTCCAAAGCGAAAGAGCTCACCAAGCATTCCGTAGAGAGCTTCTTCCCGCTGGCCAGGCAGATTCGCGAAATGCAGGGCAAAGATGGCTTTGAACAGTGCCAGATCATTGAAGACTCCCTCGTCAAAAAGTGGCCCATGCAGTGCACCGCCATTCTCACGGAAAGCCGTGCGCACGCGCTCAGCATCCAGATGAACACTTATGAACCTGGATCCAGCCGAACAAAACCGAGAGGACTGCACTGTCATCGGGTTGTAAATGGTGACCTGGTTCGACAGCACCTCCCCGGAGCGACCGTCGTACCAGATCTTTTCACAGCCGGCGAGATTGGCGCTCACCACATACTCCTCATGAGTATGACGGGGATATTCTGCATCGCAGGCCGAAACCATGGAGCATTCGGCAAATTGGACTTTCGAGAGTGCTTCGATATTCGGTGACATCATCGTGTTCCTTACGAGGACGATACGGTTGCCATACATTCCATCCGGCCAGAATCGAGACTGTATCCGGCGCCCTGCCCATGACGAATGAGTTGCCTTGAAATACCCGGCTAGCGCGGCCGAACCCCGTTGAGTATCAGTGACTGCAAGCTCTGCAGCGCTTCTTCGAAGAACGCCGGATCGTCCAGCGTACGGCCGGCGACGGCCTCGACCTGGACGCGGAAGTCGGCGTAGTGCTGGGTGGTGGCCCAGAGCGAAAAGATCAGGTGATGCGGTTCGACCGGCGCCAGCTTGCCGGCATCGATCCAGGCCTGGATCACGGCGACCTTGTTCTCGACGAGTTCACGCAAAGGCTGTTCCAACTCGCCCAGCAGCAACGGTGCGCCACGCATGATTTCCATGCAGAACAGCCGTGATTCGGCAGGATGGTCGCGGGACAGCTCGAGCTTGACCCGCAGGTATTCGCTGATCGCCTCGACCGGGTCCTGCTCGGCGCTGAACGCCCGCAGCGGTCGCAGCCAGACGTCCAGCAACTGGCGCAACACGTTGACGTAGAGCTCTTCCTTGCTGCCGAAGTAATACAGCAGGTTGGTCTTGGAGACATCGGCCTGGGTCGCTACCTGGTCGAGACTGGTGCCGTGCAGGCCGAAGCGGGAAAACAGGTCCAGCGCGGCGTCGAGAATGCCGGCGCGTTTGCTTTCGATCAGCCGCATGCGGCGGTTCAGGGCGCTGGCGCTGGGTTCGCGCACGGCACCCTTGGCCTTGGCGGTCTTGCTGGCGATGAGCCGCCTGCGGGGCGGCGTAGGGGTCTTGTCTGTCACTGCATTACCGGTAGGGCTCGAACGGGCCGCTACTGTAGCGCGCAGCGGGGCCGCCGCGCACGGCCGGTGACGGCCGACCGCAACGCTGCGCAGTTTTTGCGCATCGGCGGACGCCACGCACAAACCAGGTGCTCCGATTCGGACCAAATGGTCCACCACTTATCGGGAAAATATCCCAAGCACCTGAATGAAAAGGGAAATTCGTTTATGGCCTGCTTCCTGCTAACGCTCTGTGACCCTGCCCGCCATGTTCGGGCAGCGCTTTCTAGCCATTGCGTACAGAGGTGCTACCCATGGATGTTGGTGTTTTCATTCCGATCGGCAACAACGGCTGGCTCATCTCCGAGAATGCGCCGCAGTACATGCCGAGCTTCGAACTGAACAAGGCCATCGTGCAGAAGGCCGAGGGCTACGGATTCGACTTCGCGCTGTCGATGATCAAGCTGCGCGGCTTCGGTGGTAAGACCGAGTTCTGGGAGCACAACCTGGAATCCTTCACGCTGATGGCGGGCCTGGCCGCGGTCACCAGCAAGATCCAGCTGTTCGCGACTGCCGCAACGCTCACTCTGCCGCCGGCCATCGTCGCGCGCATGGCCTCGACCATCGACTCGATCTCCGGCGGCCGCTTCGGCGTGAACCTCGTCACCGGCTGGCAAAAGCCGGAGTACAGCCAGATGGGCCTGTGGCCGGGGGATGAATTCTTCGGCACCCGTTATCAGTATCTCGGCGAGTACGCCCAGGTGCTGCGCGACCTCTGGGCCACCGGCCGCAGCGATTTCAAGGGCGAGCACTTTCAGATGGAGGACTGCCGCGTCAGCCCGAAACCCCAGGCGGACATGAAGATCATCTGCGCCGGCTCGTCCGATGCCGGCATGGCCTTCTCGGCGCAGTACGCCGACTACAACTTCTGCTTCGGCAAGGGCGTGAACACCCCCACCGCCTTCGCACCGGCCGCCGAACGGCTGCAGACGGCCTGCGCCAAGACCGGCCGACATGTCACCTCCTGCGTGCTGTTCATGGTGATCGCCGACGAGACCGACGAAGCCGCCCGGGCCAAGTGGGAGCACTACAAGGCCGGCGCCGACGAGGAAGCCATCGCCTGGCTCGGCGAGCAGGGTGCCGCCGACAAGGGTGCGGACAGCAACATCCGGCAGATGGCCGACCCGACCTCGGCGGTGAACATCAACATGGGCACGCTGGTGGGCTCCTACGCCAACGTAGCGCGGATGCTCGACGAAATCGCCACGGTGCCGGGCATGCAGGGCGTGATGCTGACCTTCGATGACTTTCTCGAGGGCGTCGAAGCCTTCGGCCAGAAGATCCAGCCGCTGATGCAGAGCCGCCGGCACGTCACCGCGCTGAAGGAATCGGCCTGATGAACGCCGTCGAACAGATCTCCGGCTACGGCCTGAGCGCAACGGACGAACCTGTGCAACTGCCGGCACGACCAGAGCCGCTGGCGATGAAGGCGAGCGAAACCGCGCTAATCGTGGTGGATATGCAGAACGCCTATGCCAGCCGCGGCGGCTATCTCGACCTGGCAGGTTTCGATGTTTCGGCGACCCAGCCGGTGATCGCGAAGATCCGCCAGGCGCTGAACGCGGCCCGCGCCGCGGGCATGCAGGTGATCTTTTTGCAGAACGGCTGGGACAACGGGTACGTCGAGGCGGGCGGGCCGGGCTCGCCGAACTGGCACAAGTCCAACGCGCTGAAGACCATGCGCAAGCGCCCGGAACTGGCCGGCACACTGTTGGCCAAGGGCGGTTGGGATTACGCGCTGGTGGACGAACTGGCACCGCAGCCCGGCGACATCCTGGTGCCCAAGCCGCGCTACAGCGGTTTCTTCAATTCACAGCTGGACAGCACCCTGCGCGCCCGTGGCATCCGCAACCTGGTGTTCACCGGGATCGCCACCAACGTGTGCGTGGAATCGACGCTGCGCGACGGCTTCCACCTGGAATATTTCGGTGTGGTGCTGGCCGATGCCACCCACCAGGCCGGGCCGGAATTCGCCCAGCAGGCGGCGCTGTACAACATCGAAACGTTCTTCGGCTGGGTCTCCAGCGTCGACGCCTTCTGCCAGAGCTTCGCGGCCGCGCCAGAGGTGGCGGTCGCCAGCTGATTACCCCAAGTGCCCGACCGCGGCGCCCGCAGAGGCGCCCGCCGGGTTCGCCTGAATGCCTTGCAAGGAATCAACGACATGCCCAAGCAATCCATCATCCCCGCCGGCACCGGCAAACCGCTCGCCCCCTACGTGCCCGGCTCCATGGCCGATGGCGTGGTCTACGTCTCCGGCACCCTGCCGTTCGACAAGGACAACAACGTGGTCCACGTCGGCGACGCCGCCGCCCAGACCCGCCATGTGCTGGAAACCATCAAGGGCGTCGTCGAGGCTGCCGGCGGCAGCATGCACGACGTCACCTTCAACATGATCATGCTCACCGACTGGGCCAACTACGCCAAGGTCAACGAGGTGTACGCCGAGTACTTCCCCGGCGAGAAGCCCGCGCGCTACTGCATTCAATGCGGGCTGGTAAAGCCCGATGCGCTGATCGAGATCGCCAGCATCGCCCACGTCGGCCAATAGCGCCTACCAGAGCGGGTCAGCCGGCACGCCGGCGGCCCGCTGGTCGACCTCGCGGAGGGAGTGACATGCACTACGAACTTCATGGTCGCATGGAGCCGGATGCACCGACCCTGGTGCTCAGTTCCGGCCTCGGCGGCGCCGCTGCCTTCTGGTTGCCGCAGCTGCCGGCACTGACGCAGGACTACCGGGTGCTGGTCTACGATCAGCTGGGGACCAACAAGAGCCCGGCGAACCTGCCGGCGGGCTACTCCATCGAATCCATGGCAGTGGAATTACTGGAGCTGCTGGACACCCTGGGCATCCGCCGCTGCCATTTCATCGGCCATGCACTCGGCGGGCTGGTCGGCTTGCAGATCGCCCTGCTGCGGCCGCAGCTGTTGCAGAGCCTGGTGCCGATCAATGCCTGGAGCAGCCCCAACCCGCACAGTGCGCGCTGTTTCGCAGTACGCCTGAAGCTGTTGCACGACAGCGGCCCGGCAGCCTATGTGCAGGCGCAGTCGCTGTTCCTCTACCCGGCCGACTGGATCGCGGCCAACAGCGAGCGCCTGGCACGCGACGATGCCCATGCACTGGCGCATTTCCCACCGACGATGAATCTGGTGCGGCGCATCGAGGCACTGCTGGCCTTCGATATCGAGGCCGAGCTGCCGCGCATCACCACCCCGACCCTGCTGATCGCCAACCGCGACGACATGCTGGTGCCCTGGCAACGCTCGCAGCACCTGGCCGACAACATGCCCAACGCACAGCTGGCGCTGCTGAACTACGGTGGCCACGCGTCCAGCGTCAGCGACAGCGAACCCTTCAACCAGATCCTGCTGGACCATCTTGCCGAGCAATGCGGCCAGGTCGCAGCAGCCTGAGGACCCGAACATGCACGCCCCCATCGACTCGAATGCCCTCGCGACGCTGTTCAGCGAGGCCCGCACCCACAGCGCCTGGTTGGACAAAGCGGTACCGGATGCCCTGCTCGAACAGCTCTACGAACACGTCCGCCTCGGTCCGACCGCGGTCAACAGCTGCCCGGCGCGCTTCGTCTTCGTGCGCAGCGCCGAGGGCAAGCAGAAGCTCGCGCCCTGCCTGTCCAAGGGCAACCTGGACAAGACCCTGGCCGCGCCGGTGACGGTGGTCGTCGCCTATGACGAGGACTTCCCGGAAACCCTGCCCGAGCTGTTCCCGCACGCCGACGCGCGCAGCTGGTACGCCGGGCAGCCGGCACTGATCACCGAGAACGCACTGCGCAACAGCTCGCTGCAGGCCGGTTATCTGATCCTCGCTGCCCGAGCTTTGGGGCTCGATTGCGGACCGATGTCCGGCTTCGACGGCAAGGCACTGGATGCGGCCTTCTTCGCCGGCACGAGCTGGAAATCCAATCTGCTGATCAACCTCGGCTACGGCGATGCCAGCAAGCTGCGCGACCGCCTGCCACGCCTGCCCTTCGACCGCGCCTGCGTCCTCGCCTGATGGAGAACCGACCATGCAACTGGCTCAATGCGAAACCACCAGTCAATTCAGCGCTCCAGTGATTCGTGAGGATTATCGTGATGCCATGGCGCGCCTGGCCGCGGCGGTCAACATCATTACCACCGACGGCCCCAGCGGCCGTGCCGGCTTCACCGCCACCGCGGTGTGCAGCGTCACCGACGAACCGCCGACGCTGCTGGTGTGCCTGAACCGCAGCGCATCGGCACATCCCATCGTCACCGCCAACGGGCAGCTGTGCGTGAACACCCTGGCCGGTGCGCAGCGGGACCTGTCCAACCTGTTCGGCGGCAAGACGCCCATGGCCGAGCGCTTCGCCGCAGCGCAATGGAGCACCGGCGTGACCGGTTCGCCGCTGCTCGACGGCGCCACAGTGTCGTTCGACTGCCGCATCAGCCACAGCGCCAGCGTCGGCACCCACGACATCCTCTACTGCGAGGTGCTCGCCGTGTACCGCCGCGACAGCAGCGATGCGCTGGTGTACTTCGGCCGCAACTACCACGGGCTTTCAAGCAGCTGAGCAAACGAATGCTCTCCCATCGGGCGGGCTTGGGCGCATCCACGGTGCAGAATGCGGTGGGCTGAAGCCCACCCTACAAAACCTCGAAGCCTTCTGTGCCTGCGCTCCACGTCGCATCCCTCGTAGGGTGGGCTTCAGCCCACCAGAGCGCGCCAACTCGCCCCAAGCCGGCGACAAGACCGCTATCGCAAACATCCTCGTAACCCAATCCAAGCCTACCCATCTGTTGCGCAATGCCTGGCACTACCCGATATGCACTCGTATCAGCCATAAACGTTATGTTATAACTAATCAATCAACCTTGCCGGGCACCCGCTCATGACCGAAGCCGAACTACTCGCCCAACCCGCCGAGGCGTACATGAACGCCGAACAACAGGCCTTCTTCCGCGACTTGCTACTGCAACAGCGCCAAGAATTGCAGAGCCGCATCGCCGAGGAATTCGACGCCTTGCGCGAAGTTGAACCCAGCAGCGATCCAGCCGACATCGGCAGCGCCGAAGAACAGCGCCAGTGGCAGCTGCGTGTGCTTGAACGTGAGAAGAAGCTGCTGGACAAGATCGACGATGCACTCGACAGCATCGCCCGCGGCGAATACGGCTGGTGCGCCGAGACTGGCGAACCCATCGGTCTGCAGCGCCTGTTGCTACGCCCCACCACGACGCTGTCCATCGAGGCGAAACAACGCCAGGAACAGCGCGAAAAACACCAACGATCCGCCTGAGAGACCGCCATGAACCGCCTCCCCGTTACCGTCCTTTCCGGCTTCCTCGGTGCCGGCAAGAGCACCCTGCTCAACCACATCCTGAAGAATCGCGAAGGCCGCCGCGTCGCGGTGATCGTCAACGACATGAGCGAGATCAACATCGACGGCAACGAGGTGCAGCGCGGCGTCAGCCTCAATCGTGCCGAAGAAAAGCTGGTGGAGATGAGCAACGGCTGCATCTGCTGCACCCTGCGCGAAGACCTGCTTGAGGAAGTCGGCAAGCTCGCCCACGAAGGCCGTTTCGACTACCTGTTGATCGAGTCCACCGGGATTTCCGAACCGCTGCCGGTGGCCGAGAC
The DNA here is from genome assembly GCF_051948915.1 of Stutzerimonas sp. Brlt_14. Taxonomy (NCBI): domain Bacteria; kingdom Pseudomonadati; phylum Pseudomonadota; class Gammaproteobacteria; order Pseudomonadales; family Pseudomonadaceae; genus Stutzerimonas; species Stutzerimonas sp. Brlt_14. Next base: position 273,258 of record NZ_JAYJLM010000004.1, on the reverse strand, counting down.
CTTCACTTTCCGCGATGAACAGGGTCAGAGCCTGGCCGATCTGGCTCGCCTGGACACCATGGTCACGGTAGTCGACGGGGTTAATTTCCTGCGTGACTTCCAAGAGGCAGAAAGCCTAGCCAACCGCGGCGAAACCCTTGGCGAGGACGACGAGCGCTCGGTCACCGAGTTGCTGATCGAGCAGGTGGAGTTCGCCGACGTCATCCTGATCAGCAAGATCGACCTGATTTCCGCCGCCGAACGTGAAGAGCTGACCGCCATTCTCGGTCGGCTCAATACCCATGCCGAGATTCTGCCGATGAGCATGGGTCAGGTGCCGCTCGACCGAATCCTCGACACCGGCCGTTTCGACTTCGAACGCGCCGCCCAAGCGCCGGGCTGGCTCAAGGAAATGCGCGGTGAGCATGTGCCGGAAACCGAGGAATACGGCATCGCCTCCACCGCCTATCTGGCGCGCCGGCCGTTCCACCCACAACGCTTCTACAACTTCCTCAACCGCGAGTGGAGCAACGGCCGCCTGCTGCGCTCCAAAGGCTTCTTCTGGCTGGCCACCCGGCCAGAGGAAGCAGGCAGCTGGTCCCAGGCCGGTGGGCTGATGCGCTACGACTATGCCGGCCGCTGGTGGCACTTCACCCCTGAATCGGCCTGGCCGAGCGACAGCGAAAGCCGCACGGCAATCCTCGGCAAGTCCCGCGGTGAGTTCGGCGACTGCCGCCAGGAGCTGGTCTTCATCGGGCAGAACATCAACTTCGACCAGCTGCGCCGCGAACTCGACGCCTGCCTGCTGAACGACAGCGAGTGGGCCGTGGGCGTCACCGGCTGGCTGCGCCTGCCGGACCCGTTCGGCCCCTGGCACGAGCAGGTCGCCTGATGCTGGCGCAGCAGATCATTCGCCCACAGCCACGCCAGCTGCTGGGCGATTCTCCCGCGATACTCGGCGAAACGCTGAACGATGGCGTCAACCTCGCCGTATGGCAGCGCCAGCTGCCGCTGCACATAGCCGAGTTCGCCGAAACTCTCCTGGCCCTGGGCGAACCACTGGCGGAATCGTTGGCGCTCGAACCGGCCGGCGACGGTGAGCTGCAGCTGCCAACCCTGGCGGCGGCCTATCGGGACCTTGCCGGCCATGCCGGTTTCGTCGCCGACGTGGCCTGGCTGGTGCGGGCGTTCAGCTGCCTGGTCGATGCGCGGCGCATTGGCTTGCGTCTGCGCATGCTGGACAAGCCAATGTGCCCGCGCTTTCACGTCGATCATGTCCCCCTGCGACTGATCACCACCTACGCCGGCGCAGGTAGCGAATGGCTTCATGAGGGCGGTATGCCGCGTCGGCGTCTGGGTGATCCGGCCGCCGAGCCGACCGACCCGGCGGCCATCCAGCAGCTCGGCGCTGGCGACGTGGCGTTGTTCAAGGGAGAGAAATGGCTAGGTAACGAAGGCGCCGGAATCATTCACCGCTCGCCGCAGGCGACCAGCTCCGAGCGCCGCCTGATCCTGACGCTGGACTGGCTGGGCTAAAGCAAAAGGGCCGCAACTGCGGCCCTTCGGATCGACAAGATCCGATCACGCGGCCATCTTTTCGCACTCGTCAGCACACTTGCGGCAGGCTTCGGCGCAGGCCTGACAATGATCGTGCTTATGCTGGCCGCACTCCGCGGCGCAATCACGGCAGACCTGCGCGCAGAGTTTGCAGAAGGCCCTGGCATAGGGGCTGTCGCGGGTCATCAGCACTGCAGCGATCGCACACATGTCGGCACAGTCACGATCGAGCTCGATGCAGCGCGCCATCATCTTCACGTCGTCCTCGCGCAAGCAGGATGCCGCACAGGTCTCGCAGACTAGGGCGCAATTGGAACAGGCCTGGATGCATGCCTGGTAACTGGAATTGAGCATGGAATGTCCTCCATCTGATATGCCAGCGAAATGCGGTACGGCGGGCCTTTAGGCCATTCGCACGAACCGCCACTTACTAGGTAGGGGTTGGACGGTCCGGCGAAGTTCAATCCGTTCGCCGGATGCTCTTGCGTGATGGCACAGAGCGCAGCCGCGGTGGCGCCGCTACAATGACGCCCCGCAAACCATCACCGACGCCGTAATTGCCATGCCTTTCACCCTGTCCGCTCCCTGCGAATTGCTGGAAGTCATCAGCAAAAGCCGCTTCCTGGCCAAGGCGGCTCCCGTGCAGAGCGCCGAAGAAGCTCAGACATTCATCCAGTCGGTCAGCGATCCGACCGCTACGCATAATTGCTGGGCGTGGAAGATCGGCAATCAGTACCGCTTCAGTGATGACGGCGAGCCCGGCGGTACGGCGGGTCGGCCGATGCTGACGGCGATCGAAGGGCAGGACTTCGATCGGGTCGCGGTGGTGGTGATTCGCTGGTTCGGTGGCATCAAGCTAGGAACCGGTGGCCTGGCCCGCGCCTATGGCGGCACCACGGCCAAATGCCTGCAAGCGGGCGAGCGCAGCGAGCTGGTGTCACGCTCGCGCTGCCATTGTCATTGCCGATTCGCCGAACTGGCGCTGCTCAAGGCGCGCCTGGTGGACTTTGAAGCGCTGCTGGAAGCCGAGCACTTCGACGCCGAAGGCGCGACGCTGGAGATAGCCCTTCCCGCCGACCAGCTGCAGCCACTCGACAGATTGCTCGCTGATATCACCCGCGGGCGAAGCCGGCTGCAAGCCTTGGACTAGACGCGCCTTTGCCCACAATAACTGTGGACGCAATTGTGGATAACAATTGTATGGTGCGCTGCGAAGCGCCTGCCGCGGGGCCTGCAGAAAACTGTACACTTTTTAACCAGAACGTATTTCGTACCCGGTAAGGCCGCGTTAAACGCTTGAATTTCGGTGTTTTTTGACTGGCCGGCCGAGCGATGACGTTATGCCATCAATTGCGTTCTGCCAGCTGCCAGTTATGCCCGATTCACGTGGAGAACCTTGTGGATAACGTTGGGAACAACCTTGCCAGCCCGCGCCGTTCTTGGCCCGCAGACCACTGGTCAAATTTTCGCCAAATGCAACGGGAGCTTCATCGCGTTGTCATCGGCGCCTGATAGCCGCTTCAAACGGCCGATGGCCATATCGGTCATACAGCCCCGTCGCTAGAATGCCCTCATACCCGCAAGACGAGAATTTCGCGATGCAAGACTGGCTCAACAACCTGCCCAAGGCCGAACTCCACCTGCACCTGGAGGGCTCGCTGGAGCCGGAACTGATGTTCCGTCTGGCCGAGCGCAACAAGATCGCCCTGCCCTGGAATGACGTCGAAGCACTGCGCAGCGCCTACAACTTCGGCAACCTGCAGGAGTTCCTCGATCTCTACTACGCTGGCGCCGACGTGCTGCGTACCGAGCAGGACTTCTATGACCTGACCTGGGCCTACCTGCAGAAGTGCGAAGAGCAGAACGTGGTGCACACCGAGCCCTTCTTCGACCCGCAAACCCACACCGACCGCGGCGTACCGTTCGAGGCCGCGCTCAACGGCATCAGCGCCGCGCTGGCCGATGGCCGCGAGCTGCTGGGCATCAGCAGCGGGCTGATCCTCAGTTTCCTGCGCCACCTGCCGGAAGAGGAAGCCTTCAAGACCCTGGAAAAGGCATTGCCCTATCGCAACGCCTTCTTCGCCGTCGGCCTGGACAGCTCCGAAGTCGGCCATCCGCCGAGCAAGTTCCAGCGCGTGTTCGACAAGGCGCGTGGCGAAGGCTTGCTGACCGTTGCCCATGCCGGCGAGGAAGGTCCGCCCGAGTACATCTGGCAGGCACTCGACCTGCTCAAGGTCAGCCGGATCGACCACGGCGTACGTGCCGCGGAAGATCCGAAGCTGATCGCCCGGCTGATCGAGGAGCAGATTCCACTGACGGTCTGCCCGCTGTCCAACACCAAGCTCAAGGTGTTTGCCGACATGCGTCAGCACAACATCCTCGACCTGCTGGAGCAGGGCGTGAAGGTCACGGTGAATTCCGACGATCCGGCCTATTTTGGCGGCTATGTCACGGAGAATTTCGTCGCGCTGCACGAAAGCCTGGGCATGACTGAAGCCCAGGCCCGCCGCCTGGCGCAGAACAGCCTGGACGCCCGCCTGGCCTACTGAGCCATTCGTCGGCGCAAGGCCGACCTGCGACACCATGGCTCGCCGCGCGAGCCATGGCTGCGCCTAGACTGTGCGGCGTTCGACACGTGAGGAGATCGCCATGCACATTCTCGTCCGCCCCATGACGCCCCACCCCGACAGCGCCTGGCAGGTCTGCCTGGATCGCCAGCGCATCACCTTTCGCAGCGAAGCCGAGGCCAGGGCCTTCGCCGAGACCCTGCAGCGGCGCCTGCAGGCGCCCCATCGGCTGCCGCTGAGCGCCTGACCTCACTCCGTGCTGGCGCGGGCGGTGCCATAGGCGACCAACGTCGCCAGCAGCCCGCACAGACTCATGATCGCCGCCAGCGGCACCGCGGTGCCGTTGTGCAGCGCCCCCACCGCGGAAGCGGCAATGGCCGCGATGGTGAACTGCAGGCTGCCGAGCAGAGCCGAGGCGCTGCCGGCATTGGCGCGCTGATCGGCCATGGCGCAGGCGGTGGCATTGGGCAGCAGGCAGCCCAGGCAGGACACACAACAGAACAGCGGGATCAGCAAGGGCCAGAGCGATTCGGGCTGCGCCGCCGCCACTGCCAGCAACGCCAGCGCACTGGCGAAGAAGAACCACACCCAGCGCCGCACCCAGAATTCCGGCCCGCGCCAGCGCACCAGCCGCACGTTCACCTGCGCCATCAGGATGAAGCCCGCCGCATTGATACCGAACAGCCGAAATGCTCGGGCTTGACGCCGTACAGCTCGATGAAGACGAACGGCGAGCCGGTGATGTAGGCGAACATCCCCGCCATGCACAGCGCGCCGGTGAGCACGTGGCCCATGAAGAAACGATCGCGGAACAACCGCAAGTACTGACCCAGGGCCCCGGCCATCGGCTGGCGCGGCAAGCCCGGCGGGTAGGTTTCCGGCAGCCAGAGCGCCACCGCCACCAGGCACAGCGCGCTGAACAACGTCAGCAGGATGAAGATCGACGGCCAACCGAACGTCGCCAGCAACGCACCGCCGGCCACCGGCGCGAGGATCGGCGCCAGGCCCATGACCAGCATCAGCTGTGAGAACACCTTGGCGCTGGTCATCGGATCGCAGAGGTCGCGCACCACGGCCCGCGCCACCACCATGCCGGCGCAGCCACCCAGCGCCTGCACGAAGCGCACGCCGATCAGCCAGTCCATCGACGGTGCGAAGGCGCTGGCCAGCGATGCCAGGGTGAACAGGGTCACGCCCACCAGCAGCGGCCCGCGCCGCCCGTAGCGATCGGCCAGCGGACCGTAGACCAGCTGACCGATGGCCAGACCGACGAAATATGCCGCCAACGACAGCTGAACGTGATCGACACTGGTACCGAAGGCCTGCGCGATCAGCGGAAATGCAGGCAGGTACATGTCGATGGCCAGGGGACCGAACGCGCTGAGCGCGCCCAGGATGAGGAGAATCCGCAAAGACATCAGAGGCTCGCAAAGCAGGAAAAGGGACGTGCCGAGGCCAATGCTTGGACCGCAGCCTCGGTGGGGCAATTGCACCGGCGTGCAAGATGCTGTTACATACACCGCCGATTGTAAACATGCATCGCGACGAGATGCCTCGTTACACTGGTCGCCTCCACCGCTGCTGGATGCCTGAAGCAGCCGCTACCGCCGAACCTGCCCATGCGCCGAACCAAAGAAGAAGCCGAGAAGACCCGCATCGCCATCCTCGCCTCCGCCGAGCGGCTGTTTCTGGACAAGGGAGTGGCCCACACCAGTCTCGATCAGATCGCGCGCGACGCTGGCGTGACGCGCGGCGCCGTGTACTGGCACTTCCAGAACAAGGCGCACCTGTTCCACGAGATGCTCAATCAGATCCGCCTGCCGCCTGAGCAGATGACCGAGCGTCTGTGCAGCTGCAATCGGCAGCAGCCGCTGCAGGCTCTGATCGCCCTGCGCAACCTGACGGTCGAGGCCATCAGCACCCTGGCCAGCAACGAGCAGAAGCGCCGGATCTTCACCATCCTGCTGCACAAGTGCGAATTCACCGACGAGCTGCGCGAGGCCGAAGAGCGACATCACGCCTTCATCAACCAGTTCATCGATCTGTGCGAGAACCTGCTGCGCAACGCCTCGGCCTGCCTGCGACCTGGCGTCTCGCCGCGCCTGGCGGCATTGTCGCTGCATGCCCTGGTGGTCGGGCTGTTCACCGACTGGACCCGCGACACCGGGCTGTTCGCGCCGCTGGTCGACACCAAGGCGCTGATCGACCCGCTGTTCCGCGGCCTGGTCCGCGACTGGCCGGACGACCCCGACCAGCTCGGTGCCTGAGTGCCGGCATGATCACGCCACCTGATAGCCCTCCTCGCTGATCGCCTGGCGAATCGCCTGCTCGCTGGCGCTGCTCTGCACCTCGACCGTCCCGCTCGCCAGATCCACCTTCACCTGGGCCTGCGCGTCCAGCGCCTTGATGGCCTGGGTGACCGCGCGCTCGCAGTGGCTGCAGGTCATTCCGCTCACGTTGAATACAGGCATCGTCGTTCTCCTCGATCGTTGGATGGATCGATTCTCGAGCTTGCCACCCTGGCAAGGTCAAGGCCCTGGCTGTCGCAGATCATGGTGTTGACCTTGCCATAGGGTTAAGGTCGATCCTGAGCGCATCGCCATCCAAGGAGACACAGCTATGTCCAGCGCCACCCATACGCTGCCGGTCAGCGGTATGACCTGCGCCAGCTGCGCCGGCCGCGTCGAACGCGCCCTGCTCAAGGTGCCGGGTGTGGCCAGCGCCAGCGTCAACCTGGCCAACGAGCAGGTGCGCGTCGAAAGCAGCGAGGCGGACCTCGCGGCCCTGATCGAAGCCGTGCAGAAGGCCGGCTATGGCGTGCCGGTGCAGAGTCTGGAGCTGGCCATCGACGGCATGACCTGCGCCAGCTGCGTTGGCCGCGTCGAGCGTGCCCTGCTCAAGGTGCCCGGGGTGCGCAGCGCGGCGGTGAATCTGGCCAGCGAGCGCGCCCACGTCGAAGTACTCGGCCCGCCGGACCCGGCCGCGCTGATCCAGGCCGTCGAGGCAGCCGGTTATCACGCCACGGCGAGCAGCGAGCGCCGCCCGGCGGCCGATGCCGAACGACGCCTGCAGCGCGAACGCTGGGCAGTGATCGCCGGCCTGCTGCTGGCCGCACCGCTGGTGCTGCCGATGTTCGGCGAGCTGTTCGGGCAGCACTGGATGCTGCCGGCGTGGATCCAGTTCCTGCTCGCCACGCCGGTGCAGTTCGTCCTCGGTGCGCGCTTCTACGTCGCCGGCTGGAAGGCGGTGCGCGCCGGTGCCGGCAACATGGACCTGCTGGTCGCCATCGGCACCAGCGCCGGTTACGGCCTGAGCCTCTATCAATGGTGGGCGACGCCGGCCGGGCAGATGCCGCACCTGTATTTCGAGGCCTCGGCGGTGGTCATCGCCCTGGTGCTGCTGGGCAAATACCTCGAAAGCCGCGCCAAGCGCCAGACCAGCGCGGCGATCCGGGCACTGGAAGCCTTGCGTCCGGACCGCGCGACACGGGTGATCGACGGCCGCGAGGAAGACGTCGCCATCGCCGCGCTGCGCCTGGACGACCTGGTGCTGGTCAAGCCTGGCGAGCGTTTCCCGGTGGACGGCGAAGTGGTCGAGGGCGAAAGCCAGGCCGACGAAGCGCTGATCAGCGGCGAGAGCCTGCCGGTGAACAAGGCGCCAGGCGACCGCATCACCGGCGGCGCGATCAACGGCGAGGGTCGGCTGCTGGTGCGCACCACCGCGCTCGGTGGCGAGACTGTGCTGGCGCGGATCATCCGCCTGGTGGAAGACGCCCAGGCGGCCAAGGCACCGATCCAGAAGCTGGTGGACAAGGTCAGCCAGGTGTTCGTCCCGGCGGTGCTGGTGATCGCCGTGTTCACCCTGATCGGCTGGTTGCTCACTGGCGCGCCGGCCGAGGTCGCGCTGATCAATGCGGTGGCGGTGCTGGTGATCGCCTGCCCCTGCGCGCTCGGCCTGGCGACACCGGCGGCGATCATGGCCGGCACCGGCGTGGCGGCACGCCACGGCATCCTGATCAAGGACGCCGAGGCCCTGGAAGTCGCCCATGCGGTGAATGCGGTGGCCTTCGACAAGACCGGCACGCTCACCTCCGGCAAGCCGCAGATCATCCACCTGCATGCGCTGGAAGGTGACGAGGCGAGCCTGTTGCGCCTGGCCGGCGCTCTGCAACGTGGCAGTGAACACCCGCTGGCACGTGCCGTGCTGGAGCGCTGCGAAGCCGATGGCATCGCGGTGCCGGATGTGCAGAAGAGCCAGGCCCTGAGCGGCCGCGGCATCGCCGGGACGCTGGACGGTCGGCAGCTGGCGCTGGGCAATCGGCGCATGCTGGACGAATTCGGCCTGCAACCGGGCGAGCTGCTGGATACCGCCCAGTGTTGGGAAGCCGAAGGCCGCACGCTCTCCTGGCTGGTGGAGAGCGCACCGCAACCGCGCGTGCTCGGCCTGTTCGCCTTCGGTGACAGCCTCAAGGAGGGAGCCGCGGCGGCGATCGCCGCACTCGATGCCCGGCATATCCGCAGCCATCTGATCACCGGCGACAACCGTGGCAGCGCGCGGGTGGTGGCCGAAGCGCTGCACATCGACGACGTGCATGCCGAGGTGCTCCCGGCAGACAAGGCCGCCACCGTGGCGGAGCTGAAGATGGGCGGCGCCGTGGTGGCGATGGTTGGCGATGGCATCAACGATGCGCCAGCCCTGGCCGCAGCGGATGTCGGCATCGCCATGGGCGGCGGCACCGACGTGGCCATGCACGCCGCCGGCATCACGCTGATGCGCGGCGACCCGCGCCTGGTGCCGGCAGCGCTGGAGATCGCCCGGCGCACCTACCGCAAGATCCAGCAGAACCTGTTCTGGGCCTTCATCTACAACCTGGTGGGCATTCCGCTCGCCGCCTTCGGCTTTCTCAGCCCGGTGGTGGCCGGTGCGGCAATGGCCCTGTCGAGCGTCAGCGTGGTGAGCAACGCCCTGCTGCTGCGCTCCTGGAAACCGGAAGAATGATCGGGAGCACGCCATGAACATCGGTCAGGCAGCCAAGCACAGCGGCCTTACGGCGAAGATGATCCGCTACTACGAATCCATCGGCCTGCTCACGCCGGCCGGGCGTGGCGCCAATGGCTATCGCCACTACAACGAGCGCGACCTGCATCAGCTGGCCTTTATCCGTCGCGCCCGTGACCTGGGTTTCTCACTGGAGGAGGTCGGCAAGCTGTTGGCGCTGTGGCAGAACCGCCAGCGTGCCAGCGCCGACGTGAAGGCCCTGGCCGGCGCGCATATCGACGAGCTGAACCGCAAGATCGCCGAGCTGGTCGGCCTGCGCGACACGCTGCAGGAGCTGGTCGACCACTGCCAGGGTGACGATCGGCCGGACTGCCCGATCCTGCAGGGCATCGAAAGCGGCTGCTGCGTCCGCCCTGAGCAGGCGCCGTCACCGCTCACGCGCAATCAGACCTGACCGATCGAACAGATCTGGTTCGGCGTTGCGGAGCGATCATCCGGCGCTACGACCGCTCCTCGCTTTACATTCAAGTTCGTATGCATCCGGCCGAAAGCGCTGCGGTATACGAGCCTCGCCTTGCGGCGTCGACTCGGACCGACTACTTCGCTTTCGCTTGGAGTGCCATGAACAACTGGTTTGCAAATATCGGGGTCAGCAGGAAGCTCACGCTGGGCTTCGCCACCGTCCTGATACTCACCATCGTCCTCGCCTGGAACGGCTGGGGCAGCCTGGACAGCGTCATCCAGCGCAGCGGACTGATGACCGAAATATCCCAGCTGAACAAGACCCTCACCGACCTGCGCATCGCCCGCCTGCAATTCATGCTGGCCAGTGGCGACAACGAGTCCACCAAGCGGCTGGACAACAACCTGGGCGTCTACCTCTCCCAGCAGACCAAGCTGCTGGAGACCTTCGAGCACCCGGACGACGTCGCCCAGCTCAAGGAACAGGCCGGCTACAACGCCCAGTACCAGAACTCGCTGAACGACATGCGCAAGGGCTACGCCCAGGCCAACGCCGCGCGCACCACCATCGACGGTGCCGCCGCGCGTCTGGCAGAGCTGAACGCTGGCGTCACCGGCCAGGTGCTGCGGTTGTCGGAATACGATGAAGGGCGCTTCGCGCAGTTCCAGGCCATCACCCGGATCGAGGATGACGTGCAGCGCGCCCAATACCTGCTGCGGGTCTATATGGCGGCTCCGGGTGCCGAGGCGGCCAAGGCCGTCTACGCGCAACTGGATGCCGCCCAGGCCACGCTGGATCGCCACGCTGCCGCGCTCGACGCCGACCACGCGGCGACGCTTGAGCAGATCCGTGCCGTGCTCGGCGAATATCGCAGCGCCATCGAATCGCTGGAGAAGGCCACCCTGGCAATCGCCAAGGCGCGCCAGGAAATGACCGATCAGCAGAAGGAAATCGTCCGCATCAGCGACTCGCTCTACCAGCTTCAGCTCGACCTACTCGCCGCGGAAAGCGCCGCCGCGCGTACACGCCTGATCGTCAGCGCGTTGCTGGCGCTGGTGCTGGGCATACTGGCCGCCTGGCTGATCACCCGGCAGATCATTCTGCCGCTGCGTGCCACCCTGGCCGATGTCGAGCGCATCGCCTCCGGCGACCTCAGCGCCACCGCACAGATCAAGCGCCGCGACGAGCTGGGCGTGCTGCAGCGCGGCATCCAGCAGATGGGCGCGACCCTGCGCGAACTGATCGGCGGCATCCGCGATGGTGTCAGCCAGATCAGCGCCGCCGCCGAGGAGCTTTCGGCGGTTACCCAGCAGACTAGCGCCGGGGTGAACAGCCAGAAGGAAGAAACCGACCAGGTTGCCACCGCCATGCACGAGATGTCGGCCACCGTCCAGGAAGTCGCGCGCAACGCCGAGCAGGCCGCCCTGGCCGCCACCGAAGCGGATGGCGAAGCCCGTGAAGGCGACCGCGTGGTCCTGGAGGTGGTCAACCAGATCGAGCGCATGGCCGATGCCGTGGTGCGCTCCACCGAGGCGATGAGCGCGCTGCAGAGTGAGAGCGACAAGATCGGCAGCGTGATGACAGTGATCCGCGCGGTGGCCGAGCAGACCAACCTGTTGGCGCTCAACGCCGCCATCGAGGCTGCCCGTGCCGGCGAGGCCGGCCGCGGATTCGCCGTGGTCGCCGATGAGGTGCGCGGGCTGGCGCAGCGCACGCAGAAGTCCACCGAGGAAATCGAAGGGCTGGTCGCCGCGCTGCAGAACGGCACCCAGCAGGTCGCCTCGATCATGCACACCAGCCGCGACCTGACCGACAGCGGCGTCGAGCTGGCACGCCGCGCCGGCGCTTCGCTCGGCAGCATCACCCGCACCGTGTCGAACATCCGGGCGATGAACCAGCAGATCGCCGCGGCCGCCGAGGAACAGAGCGCGGTGGCCGAGGAGATCAGCCGTAGTGTGGTGAACGTGCGCGATGTGTCGGAGCAGACCGCCGCCGCCAGCGAAGAGACGGCCGCCTCGAGCACCGAACTGGCGCGTCTGGGTGGTCAGTTGCAGATGATGGTGAGCCGCTTCCGGCTCTGAGAAGAGGCACCGCGAGGCAGGCCATGCCTCGCGGTGCAGCGATCAGCTGGCCTGGGATTGCAGGTAGTTCTGCAGACCGATGCGGTCGATCAGGCCGAGCTGCTGCTCCAGCCAGTAGGCGTGGTCTTCCTCGGTGTCGTGCAGCTGTAGGGCCAGAATGTCGCGGGTCGGGTAGTCGCCGTGCTGTTCGGCCAGCGCGATGCCCTGCGCCAGCGCCGCACGCACCCGGTACTCCAGCGCCAGGTCGTTGCGCAGCATGTCCGGGACGCTGTGGCCCGGGTTGATCGGTTCCGGCGTCATGTCCGGCGTACCTTCGAGAAAGAGGATGCGCTTGAGCAGGGCATCGGCATGCTGGGTCTCCTCCTCCATCTCATGGTTGATGCGCTCGTAGAGCTTGCTGAAGCCCCAGTCGGCGTACATCCGCGAATGCAGGAAATACTGGTCGCGGGCCGCCAGTTCGCCGCGCAGCAGCTCCTTGAGATAGTCGATTACCGGTGCCTGGCCTTGCATTGCGTATTCCCCATGACTGATGCGCCTTTGACAGCGGGCAAGCATCCCCGCCGGGTTCGTCACGGTCAAGCGCTGCAGAGCTGCAGTCGCGCACCTTGAGTACGGCAGAGCCTCGGCAGAAATCGACCGCCCGGTCACATCATTTGGCAACAATTTGCAGCCGAACTCCTGCGCCGACACGAGGCTCTACTGTTGGAGCCCAACGTGTGCCAGCACGCCCGCAACGCCGATCAGACAGGAGCCATGATGACGTCAACGCGAGCATTCCCAGTGTCCCGTGCCTGGTTGACGATCATCGTCTGTGCGCTGCCGCCGCTCGGTGGTTGCTCCTCGGAGGCCGAGCCGGCACCCGAGCCGCCAAGGGTGGCACTGGTCGAACCATTGCAGGCGGCCGAGCCGAAAGCCGAGGCGCTGCGCTTCTCCGGCGTGGTGCAGAGCGTGACGTCCACGCAGCTGTCGTTCGAGGTGGCCGGGCGTATCGAGCGCATCCTGATCGATGAAGGCACCCGCGTCAGGCGCGGTCAGCCACTGGCGGAGCTGGATCGCACCGACTACCGCCTGCAGCTGCGCGAAGCCGAGGCGCGCCTGCGCCAGCTGGAGGCGGATCTGGCGCGCAAGCGCACGCTGCTTGCCGAGGGCATTCTCGCCCCCGCCGCCATCGAGGCGCTGGAGGCCAACACCGTGGCCGCGCGGGTGGCGCGCGACAGCGCCCAGCGCGATCTCGATCAAAGCACGCTGAATGCACCGTTCGACGGCGTGGTGGCGCGCCGTCTGGCCGAGCCGGACATGGTGGTCGCGGTCGGCACGCCGGTCTTCGAGATGCAGGACAACGGCCATATCGAAGTCAGCGTCGACCTGCCGGAAACTGCCGCCTTGAGCATTCCGCTCGGCCCCGGTCTGCAGGCCGAAGGCGAGCTGGTGATCGCCGATGTGCGCCTGCCGCTGCGCTACAAGGAGCACAGCACCCAGCCGCGTGAAGGCGCGCGCACCTACCGCCTGGTGCTGCAGGGCGAGCCGCCCGAGGACTACAACCTGCTGCCGGGCATGGCCATGCGCGTCAGCATCGAACGTCCGCCGCAGCCGCAGAGAACCCATGACGCCTTCCGCCTGCCGCTGGCGGCGCTGCAGACCGGCAGCGACGGCCAGCACTTCATCTGGCAGGCGGACGATGGCCGCGCGCGGCGGCAGCCGGTGCAACTTGAGCAGATCGATGGCGATCAGGCACTGATTCGCGGTGACGGCCTGCAGGCGCGGATGCCGATCATCGTCGCTGGCGGCAGCAAGCTGCACGAGGACCAGCCGATCGAAGCGCAGGAGCGGAACTGAGCCGATGGATTTCGCCCGCTACGCCATCACCCGGCCGGTCAACATCTGGATTCTGGTACTGATCTGCCTGCTCGGCGGCACCCTCGCCTTCTTCGAGATCGGCCGCCTGGAAGACCCGGAATTCACCATCAAGCAGGCCATCGTCAATGTGCAGTACCCCGGCGCCACGGCGCTGGAGGTCGAGCAACAGGTGACCGAGCCGCTGGAAAGCGCCATCCAGCAGATGTCGCAGATCAAGGAGATCCGCTCGCGCTCGATGCCGGGCATCGCCGAGATTCGCGTGGAGATACAGGACCGCTACGACGGCGATGCGCTGCCGCAGATCTGGGACGAGCTGCGCAACAAGATCAACGATGCCCAGGGCGACCTGCCGCCGGGGATCGAACCGCCGCAGGTCAACGACGATTTCGGCGACGTCTACGGCATCTTCTACGCCCTGACCGGCGACGGTCTGACGCTCAAGGAACTGCACGAAACGGCCAAGGACCTGCGCCGCGCACTGCTCACCGCCGATGGCGTCGGCAAGGTGGAGATCGCCGGCGTGCAGGAGGAACACATCCTGGTGGAGGTCGATCAGGCGCAGCTGGCGGCGATGAACATCGCCCCGGACGAGATCGCCGCAGCGCTGGACGATACCGATGCCGCGGTGGAGGCCGGCGGCGTCAATGCCGGCGACTTCTTCGTGCGCCTGCGCCCCAGCGGGGCGTTCGACTCCCTGGAGGAGCTGCGCGCGCTGTCGGTCGGCCAGGGCCCGCAACGGGTCGAGCTGGGCGCCATCGCCAAACTCTCGCGCGACTACGCCGAGCGGCCGCAGCAGATCATCCGCCACAACGGCCAGCCAGCGCTGACGCTGGGTATCAGCGGGGTGTCCGGAGCGAACATCGTCGAGGTCGGGCACAGCGTCGAGGCAGTGCTGCAGGCCAACGAGCACCGCATGCCGCTGGGCGCCGAGCTGCACGCGCTGTACGAGCAGCACCGCATCGTCGACGAGTCGGTGAACAGCTTCGCCCTCAACGTGTTTCTCTCGGTGGCCATCGTGGTCGGCGTGCTGTGCATCGCCATGGGCCTGCGCGCCGGGGTGATCATCGGCGCGGTGCTGTTTCTCACCGTGCTCGGCACGCTGCTGGTGATGTGGCTGGCGGGCATCGAGCTGGAGCGAATTTCCCTCGGCGCGCTGATCATCGCCATGGGCATGCTGGTGGACAACGCGGTGGTGGTCTGCGACGGCATGCTGGTGCGTCAGCGCCAGGGCAAGAGCATCCTCGAGGCGTCGCAGCAGACGCTGCAACAGACGCAGTGGCCGCTGCTGGGGGCGACCATCATCGGCATCCTGGCCTTCGCCGGCATCGGCCTGTCCCAGGACACCACCGGCGAATTCCTCTTCTCGCTGTTCTTCGTCATCGCCGTATCGCTGCTGCTCAGCTGGTTGCTGGCCCTGCTGCTGGTACCGCTGTTCGGCCATTGCCTGCTGCGCAACGCCGGCGCCGACGAGGACGCCGATGCCGCATACGACGGCCCCTGGTACGCGCGCTATCGCCGGCTGGCTACAGGCGTGCTGCGCCGGCCGAAGCTGACCATCGGCGCGCTGCTGGTGCTGACGGTGATCAGCGCGGTGATCTTCACCCGCCTGCCGCAGAGCTTCTTCCCGCCGTCGAGCACGCCGCTGTTCTACGTCAACCTGTTCCTGCCGCAGGGCACGCATATCCGCGATACCGCGCGTGCCGCCAGCGAGGTCGAGCAATATCTGGCCGAGCAGGACGGCGTGAGCGATGTGTCGAGCTTCATCGGCGCCGGGGCCTCGCGCTTCATGCTCACCTACATGCCGGAGCAGCCGAATGCCTCGCTGATGCACTTTCTCGTGCGCACCGAGGATGCCGAGCGGATCGACGGCCTGGTCCGGCAGATCAACCAGGAGTTGCCGCAGCGCTATCCATCGGCGGACGTCAGCGCCGCCCAGTTCATGTTCGGCCCCAATGCCGAGGCCAAGCTGGAGGCGCGCATCAGCGGCCCGGACATCCAGGTGCTGCGCGAGATATCCGCCGAGGGGCGCAAGCGCTTGCAGGAGCAGGGGCAGGTGCTCAACGTGCGCGACGACTGGCGTCAGCCGGTACTGGTGCTGCGTCCGCAGCTGGCGCTGGATCGCCTCGCCGATGCCGGGCTGACCCGCCAGGCGGTGGCGCGCGCACTGGCTGCCGGCAGCGAGGGCCAGCGCGTCAGTCTGCTGCGCGAGCGCGACGAGCTGATCCCGGTGCTGCTGCGTGCTGCGCCGGATGACCGCATCGACGCCGACAACCTGCTGCAACGGCTGATCTGGAGCCCGGCCGGCAACGGTTACGTGCCGCTGGCGCAGGTCGCCGACCGCATCGAACCGAGCAGCGAGGACGGCATCATCGTGCGCTACGACCGCGAGCGCACCATCTCCATCCGCGCCGAACCGCGCGACGGCGAGAACACCAACGAGGCGCATGAGCGCATCCGTCCGCTGATCGAGGGCATCGAACTGCCGGTCAACTACAGCCTGAAGTGGGGCGGCGACTACGAGCAGTCCTCCGATGCCCAGCAGGCGCTGGCCAGCACGCTGGCGGTGCCCTACCTGGCGATGGTGCTGGTCACCGTGCTGCTGTTCGCCAAGGTGCGCCAGCCGCTGATGATCTGGCTGGTGGTACCCATGGCGATCTGCGGCGTCAGTTTCGGCCTGTTGCTCACCGGCCAGGCCTTCGGCTTCATGGCGCTGCTCGGCCTGCTCAGCCTGACCGGCATGCTGATCAAGAACGCCGTGGTGCTGGTGGACGAGATCGACCGGCAGATCGATGACGAAGTGCCACGCCTGACCGCCATCATCGAGGCCTCGGCGTCACGCCTGCGCCCGGTGATGATGGCCGCCGGCACCACGGTGCTGGGCATGGTGCCGCTGCTGTTCGACCCGTTCTTCGCCAACATGGCGGTGACCATCATGGGCGGCCTGGGCTTCGCCACGCTGCTGACGCTGCTGGCCGTGCCCTGCCTGTACCTGCTGCTGATGAAAGTGCGCCCGGAGGAAACCGCATGACTGCCAAGGCCCTGGCCGCTCCGCTGCTGCTCGCCCTGGCCCTGAGTGCCTGCTCCAGCGCACCGCAGCACCCGGCGCCGCAACTGCCGGATACCTGGTTCAGCGCCGCCGGCGCCCACCCGGCCGATGCCGAGTCGCTGGCCAGCTGGTGGCGTCAGTTCGACGACCCGCAGCTCACCGCGCTGGTCCACCGCGCCATGCAGCAGAACCACGATGTTCGCCTGGCCATGGCGCGGGTCGACAGCGCCCGCGCGCAGCTGCGCCAGTCGCGCGCCGGCCTGCTGCCGAGCTTCGACCTGCCGGGCTCGGCCAGCCGCCAGTGGATCGAGAACGACCAGGACGCCGAACCCGGCAGCCCGCTGGCCGAGTTCATCCCGGATGACGACCCGATCGCCTTCGACAGCTGGGAACTGGCGCTGCAGGCGACCTGGGAACTGGACCTGTTCGGCGCCACCCGCGCCCGACGCGACAGCGCCGCCCAGCAACTGCGTTCGGCCGAGGCGCAGACGGTGGCCGCGCGCCTGGCCGTGGCCGCCAACACCGCGCAGGGCTATCTGCAACTGCGCGCGCTGCAGGGGCAGCGCGCGCTCTTGGTCGAAGGCATCGAGGTGGCGCGCGAACTGGAGCGCATCGCCGGACTGCTGTTTCACGCCGGCGAGGTGACCCGGCTGGACGTGGAGGCCACATCCGCCGAACGCGCATCGCTGGAAGCCGATCTGGACGAGCTGGACATCCACCTGGCCGAAGCGCAGCTGGCGCTGGACACCCTGCTCGCCGCGCCGCCGGGCAGTAGCGCCGTCCAGCTCGCCGCCAGTACGGCGGTGCCGTTGGCCGAATCGCGCATCGCCGCCGGTCAGCCCATCGACCTGCTGCGCCGCCGTCCGGACCTGATTGCCGAAGCGGCACGGCTGGACGCCGCCGAGCTGCAATCGCTGGCCGCTCGCCGCGACCTGTTTCCCAAGCTGGCGGTGCAGGCCGCGGTGGGCCGCTCCGGCTTCGCGCTGGGCGACGCCGTTTCCAGCGCTTCGAACTTCGCCCGGGTCGGCGCCACCTTCGGCCTGCCGCTGCTGGACTATGCAAACCGTGGCGCCGCCATCGAACTGGCCGATGCCGAAGGCGAGACCGCCTACATCGCCTTCGAGCAGGCCCTGGCCCGCGCGCTGGAGGAGGTCGAACGCGGCCTGACACGCATTGCCGGCCAGCAACGTCGGCACGCCGCCCTCAGCCGCACCCGCGATCACCGCGAGCGCGCACACCGGCTGGCACAGCGCAGCTACGAGCTGGGCGAGGCGAACCTGAGCGAGGTGCTGGACGCCCAGCGCGGCGCACTGCAGGCGCGCCAGCGGGCACTGGAAGGCCGCACCGCACTGGCGACCGCGCAGGTGGCGTTGTACGTGGCACTGGGTGGTGGCTGGAACGCCGCGGATGGTGCGGCGGTCTCTGAGGATCAGTCAGCGCCCTGAGGGGTCGGTTGGTGACAATGCAAGCCGGCTGGCGCATGGGCTACTTGGCAGCGGGCGGGCCGAGTAGCCAAAACCATCACCCCTTCATCCAGGGCGGCTCGGGCGCCTCGTCCGGCTCGCCGTCTTCTGCGCCCCGCATGGCCTCCCGCCGCGCCTGTTCGGCCAGCGTCGCCTTGATCTCCCGCATCACCGCATCGATATCCGCCGCATCCTCCGGCTCGGCGAACTCGCCGGTCAGCTCGGTCTCCGGGGTCAGCTTGCCCTGCTGATAGAGCGCCCACATCTCCTTGGCATAGCGGGTGAACCTGAGCTCCGGGGCGAAGCGGCCGAAATAGGCCGACATGTTGCCGACATCCCGCTCAAGCATCTCGAATGCATGGTTGTTGCCCGCCGCGTCCACCGCCTGCGGCAGGTCGATGATGACCGGGCCGTGCTCGTCGAGCAGCACGTTGAACTCCGACAGGTCGCCGTGCACCAGCCCGGCGCAGAGCATCTTCACCACTTCATGGATCATGAAGGCGTGGAATTCGCGGGCATCGTCCGGATGCAGGTCGACATCATTGAGGCGCGGTGCGGCATCGCCATCCTCGCCGGCGATCATTTCCATCAGCAGGACACCATCGAGAAAGTCGTAGGGCTTGGGCACCCGCACGCCGGCGTCAGCCAGGCGGAACAGGGCCGCCACCTCGGCGTTCTGCCAGTTCTCTTCCTTCTCCTTGCGCCCGTGCTTGGAGCCCTTGGCCATGGCGCGCGCGTCGCGACTGCTGCGCACCTTGCGCCCCTCCTGGTATTTCACGGCCTGGCGGAAACTGCGCTTGTTGGCTTCCTTGTAGACCTTGGCGCAACGCAGCTCGTCGCCGCAGCGCACCACATACACCGCTGCTTCCTTGCCGCTCATCAGCGGCCGCAGCACCTCGTCGATCAGGCCATCCTCGATCAGCGGTTCGAGTCGTTTAGGCGTTTTCATCAGCGGCTTGCAGGTCCTTCGGTCAGGGGCGGTGTTGCAGGTTACGGCAATCACAAACCGGCTTCCATGCCTGCCATCGAGTTTGAAAGCGCGCTTTGGATTGGCGCACAGCACGTTCAGCGCCGACAATCGAGCCATCATTCCCTGGAGCACCGTCATGCTCGATGAAGACCGTTGCTGGCAGGCGCTGTGCGAGCGCGATGCCGCCTTCGATGGGCGTTTCGTCTTCGCCGTGCGCTCGACCGGCATCTTCTGCCGGCCCAGCTGCCCGGCCCGCCGCCCCGCCCGCGAGCGGGTGGCCTTTTTTGCCGATGGCGAAGCGGCCCGCGCCGCTGGCTTTCGTCCCTGCCGACGCTGCTCGCCAATGGGGCCAAGCCCGAGCGAGCAGCTGGACGCGCTGGTCGTCGCCGCCTGTCGCCTGCTCGACGAAGCCACCGGGCCCATGACACTGCCCCAGCTGGCTGCACGTATCGGCCTGTCGCCGACGCATCTGGCCCGCGCCTTCAAGGCCCGCACCGGTCTGACGCCCCATGCCTGGGCAACCGCGCGCCGGCGTGAACGCCTCGATGCCCAACTGCCCGAGGCCGGTTCGGTATTGGATGCCGCCCTTGCCGTCGGTTACTCCGGCACCCGTGCGCCCTATGCCGAGGCACGGGCGCTGACCCCGGCACAACGGCGTCGCAAGGGCGCCGGCGAAACCCTGCGCTATGCCCTGGCGCCCTGTCCGCTCGGCCTGCTGCTGCTTGCCGCCAGCGACAAGGGCATCTGTGCCCTGCTGTTCGGCGATGACGAAGGCGCGCTGGAGCAGGAGCTGCGCTCGCGCTTCGCCGCCGCCGACCTGCGCCGCGATCAGGCCGGGCTGGGCGACTGGCTGCAGGCGATCGTCAGCCAGCTGGAAGAACCGCAGCGCGCCACCCAGCTGCCGCTCGACCTGCGCGGCACAGCCTTTCAGCAGCGCGTCTGGCAGGCGCTGCAGCAGATTCCCGCCGGCGAGACACTCCGCTACGGCGAGCTGGCGGCAACCCTCGGCAGCCACGCGCGGGCGGTGGCGCGCGCCTGCGCCAGCAACCCGATCGGCCTGCTGGTACCCTGCCACCGCGTGGTCGGCAGCCAGAACGCGCTGACCGGCTACCGCTGGGGCTTGGCGCGCAAGGCCAGGCTGCTCGATCGGGAAGGGCAAGGCGAGTCGGGAGCCTGAGCGGATTTCAGCGGTCGGATATTGCAGTGCCGCCCACCGCAGGAAGCCGTCATGACCGAACTGAAGCGTTACCGCATCCACTACCGCATCAATGGCGAGCCAGCCTCGCTGCTGATCAGCTCGTTCGAGATGCCCGGTCTCGAACAGGCCGAGCTGGAGATCCTGCTGCATCATGTCCGCGAGCCGCGTGCCGCGGTCGACGCACCCTGGGAGAACCCGGTGCGCCCCAGCGAAGCCAGCCGCTTGAGCGAACTGGGCGTCAGCGATATCCAGATCGAAGAGGAAAGCCGCTGAAGTCCCGGTAGCATTGCCCACCCGCCCTCGCAGACCGCATGGAGCTCTCGTGCAGCTGATCGACACTCATACCCACCTCGACTTCGAGATGTTCGACGATGACCGGGCGCAGGTGATCGCCCGCGCCCGGAACGCCGGTGTCGAACGCATCGTGGTGCTCGGGGTGCATGCCGCCAACTGGCAGCGGGTCTGGCAGCTGGCCTGTGACGAACCTTCGGTGCATGCGGCGCTGGGCCTGCATCCGGTGTTTCTCGAGGAGCACCAGGACGCCCACGTGCAGCAGCTGCGCGACTGGCTGGAGCGTCTGCGCGGCGAGCCTAAGCTCTGCGCCGTCGGCGAGATCGGCCTGGATTACTACATCGACAACCCGGACATCGAGCGCCAGCAACGGTTGCTCGAGGCGCAGCTGGCGCTGGCGGCCGATTTCTCCCTGCCGGTGCTGCTGCACGTGCGCCGCGCCCATGCGCCGATGATCGCCACGCTCAAGCGTTACAAGCTCGAGCGTAGCGGCGTCATCCACGCCTTCAGCGGCAGCTGGGAGGAAGCGCGCGAGTATCTGCGCCTCGGATTCAGGCTCGGTCTCGGCGGCGCCGGCACCTGGCCCCAGGCGCAGCGGATGCATCGGGTACTGCGGCAATTGCCGTTGGAGGCCATCGTGCTGGAAACCGACGCGCCGGACATTCCACCCGCCGGCCATGCCGGCGAACGCAACAGCCCCGAGCTGCTGCCGGAAATCTGCCGACGCCTGGCCGACCTCAAGGGCATCGATGCGCACGCGCTGGCGGCGGCCAGCTATCGCAACAGCTGCGAACTGTTCGGCTGGCGCTGAGCCGCCCCGTCAGACGCGGAAGGCGGCGATCAGCTGCTGCAGGTGCCCGACCAGCTGGGTCAGCTCCCGACTCGCCTGCTCGGTGTGGCCGGCGCCCTCGGCGGTGCGCTGGCCGGCCTCGTTGATGGCGACGATGTTGCGATCGATATCGTGAGCCACCGCCGTCTGCTGCTCCGCGGCTGCGGCGATCTGCTGGTTCTGATCGACGATCAGGCCGACCGCATCGAGGATGTGCTCCAGCGCCTGCTCCACCTGCGCCGACTGGCCGACGGTGTCTTCGGCCAGCGCATGGCTGGCATGCATGGTCTTGACCGCCGCGCCGACGCCGTTCTGCAGGCGCGCGATCATCTGCTCGATTTCCGCCGTGGATTTCTGCGTGCGCTGTGCCAGTCCGCGCACCTCGTCGGCCACGACCGCGAAACCGCGTCCCTGCTCGCCGGCGCGGGCCGCCTCGATGGCCGCGTTGAGGGCCAGCAGGTTGGTCTGTTCGGCGATGGTCTTGATCACGTCCAGCACCTGGCTGATCGCCTGGCTGTCACCGGCGAGCTGGTTGATCACGGTGACCGACTGCTCGATCTCGCTGGCCAGACGCTGAATCCCGCCCACCTGCGCGACCACCAGGGCACGGCCGTTGACGGTTTCTTCGTTGACGCTCTGGGCGCTGCCCACCGCGGCTTCGGCGCTGGTGGCGACCGCCTGGGCGGTGGCCGACATCTCGTTCATGGCAGTGGCCACCTGCTCGATCTGGCCGCGTTGCTCGGACACCGTCTGGTTGCTTTCGCCGGAAACGCTCTCCACCCGTCCGGCCTGGCGTTCCACCTCGGCGACGGTCTGGCCGACCCGCTCGATCAGTTCACGGATCTGCGCCACGGTAGTGTTGAACACCTGGCCCAGCTCGCCGAGCTCATCGCGGCTCTGTACCTGATAGCGCGCGGTCATGTCGCCGGCGGCGACCTTGTCCATGATCCTGCCGAGGCTGTGCAACGAGGCGCGCGTCGAAGCGTAGAAGCCGGCATACAGGTAGGCCACCAGACACAACACCACCGCCAGGGCCGAGAGCAGCAACGTCATCAGCAGGCGCTTCTGTTCCAACCGTTCGGCGAGCTCCACGTCGAGAAATGTCAGGATGGCGTCGTTCAGCTCGTAGGTCTTGGCCATCTCGGCGCTGATGCGCTCATAGAACTGTTCCCATGGCTGGTCCAGCGCGTCGGCCATGATCACCTCGTCCTGCAGGATGTCGCTGCTCGCCTGCAGGGACTCGCGGCTGGCCGTAGCGAAAGCGTCGAGCCGGGTTCGCGCGGCCTGGCTCGCGCCGAGGGCGTCCTGCAACTGTGCGGCGTACTGCGCCTGCTGCTTTTCCAGTTCCAGCACGAGGTTGTCCAGCGTATTGCTGGCATCGGAGTTCAGGTAGCCCTGGCCGAAGGTGTAGGAGCCCACCGCACGTCCTTCGCCGAGCGATGCGCTGATGGCCGGGGTTACCGTGGTCAGCAGCTCGGCCAACTGACGCACCTCACGCTCGAGATCCTGGCTGAGGCCGGACTGACCGGCGACGAGCTTGATCATCACCTGCGACTGACCCAGCAGCGTCTCGGCCATGGCCGCCTTGGACTGCAGCGATTGCTCGGCCTGGGCAGCCCGCAGGCCAGCCACCAGTTCGTCGCGCCGGGCATTGAATTCGGCCACCTGCTCGGGCGCATCGCCAACGGGGGCCAGCGCCTGCAGCTGCGCCGTCAGCTCGCTTTCGACACGGTTCAGACGCGTCTGCAACGCCTCGACATTGCCGGTCTGGCCGATGATCGACTCGATGTGCACGAGGTCTTTCCAATCCTCCATGCTGCGCCGCACCTGCAGTGTCGAGCCGAGCAGCTCGAGACTCTGCAGCTCCGTTCGCGTGCCGACGAAGGCCCGGTACGACTCGCGCACCAGGTAGTAGTTGCTCAGCAGCATGGGAACGAAGAACAGGACGCTGACCAGACTGAACTTCATGCCGAAGCTCAGGCGGTTCATGAACGCGATCGCGGGATACAACAGGCTATTCACACGACGTCTCCCAAATCTTATTGGTATGGGCTTGCACGCAATTGCAGCGCGCAGCAGGGCTCGTCAGAGAGTGGCATCTGCCCGGGTTATACGGGATATCGGTAGCGGAATTTGTAACTTAAGGTAATGGCTAACTGATGGCTCGCCAACGACCAGCGGTCGCCCGAGCTGCGAAGCGTCTAGCCTGAGCTCTGCAGCGTTGCGAGCCGGTTTGCGCCATACAGCGGCCGTATGGCGGCGTATTCAGAACTGCGTCAGTCAACGCCAAGCGAGTGGCCTGTGCCCGCTGTGCGGGCCAGGTTTACACAAACTAGGCCAGCAGCGTCAGCACCGCGATCACCGCGTACCACAGCACGCGGGTGCGTACCAGCAACGCCGCCAGGCCGTCGAGGCGAGCGATGCCGGCTTCGCCGTTGATCGCAGCGGGCAGGTCGGCGGCAAGGGGCCCGGCATCGGCCAGCAGGCGCCGAGCCGACACGTCCCAGCTCAGCAGCTCGTGCAGCAGCGCGCGGTTGACCGCAACGAAATTGCCGACCAGGGCGAAGCTCCCCAGCAGCAGACGCACCGGCAGCCAGTCGAACGCATGTCGCAACTGCTCGGCGCGTTCGCGCAGCTCGTCGTGCTGGGCGTGCTCGACGCACAACGCCAGCAGCCGATAAGCCAGAGCCGCCATCGGTCCGAGCAGCAGATACCAGAAGATCACGGCGAAGAAGCCTTCGTAGCTCTTCCACAACAGTCGCGTCTGCACCGCGTGCATCAGGCTGGCCGGGTCATTCTCGCGCAGGCCGGCATCACGCTCGGCAGCCAGTGCTGCGGCTTCTTCGTCGCCGCGCCGCCAGGCATCACGGAAGGCGCCGAGCTCGGCCTTGGCGTGACCGCGCCCGAGGCTGTAGAGCAGTACCAGCAAGTGCACCGGCAGGGCCAGCCAGCCATAGGCCAGCGGCTCCAGGACCTCCAGCAGCAGACCGAGCAGCACCACCGGCAACACGACCAACAGCAGCAGCGTCAGCCAGGGCGCATCCCGCAGGCGCGGATTGGCTTCGGCCTGACGCAGCCTGGTCAGCCAGGGGCCGTCGTGCTGCAGGCGTGGTCGCCAGTCGGAGAACTTGTCCACCAGCAGCACGAGCAGGATCACCAGAAAACTCATCGTCCCTTCCTTTCGTCAGCAGGTAATGGAGGCCGCCCGCAGGCGCAGCCAGTCGAAGGCCGGCCCCGGATCGGTCTTGCGTCCCGGCGCGATGTCGCTGTGGCCGCATACACGCTCGGGCGTGATCGCCGGATATGCACACTGCAGCAGCCGGCAAAGCTCGATCAGCGCCTGGTACTGCGCCTCGCTGAACGGCTCGTGGTCGGTGCCTTCCAACTCGATACCGATGGAAAAGTCGTTGCAGCCCTCGCGGCCGTCGAAGCAGGACACACCGGCATGCCAGGCCCGATCCAGACAGGAGACGAACTGAGTGATGGCGCCATCACGCTCGATGAAAAAATGTGCGGAGACCTGCAGCCCGGCGATCTCTTCGAAGAAAGGATGCTCGTCGCACTGCAGACAGTTCTGAAAGAACTGCTGAACCCTGCCGGTACCGAACTGGCCTGGCGGCAGGCTGATGTTGTGGATCACCAGCAAGGAAATCTCGCCGGCCGGGCGCTGATTGAAGTTCGGCGAGGGGCAGTGGCGCACGCCATGGCACCAGCCGGTGGCGGAATCCAGGTGCATCGTGGGAAGGCCCATGCTGAAGGCAGGCGAGCAGGCTAGCGCCTGCATGACACCCGCTGCAAGCGCAGCGTCCGGCGCCAGTATGGCCTGATGTGTCCCGCTCTTACCTGAGCGCGGCCAGCCGCCGACTGGCTGCCTTCTCCTCGCGCCGCGAGGCGAGCCGGTCGGCCAGGCGCGTCGGTTCCGGCAGGCGGTAGCGGGTCACGTAGCGCATGACCAGCTCCGGCGCCGTGGCGAGGCTGACCCGGTTGCCCGGCGAGATGATCAACGGCCGCACCTTGTCCTTGCTACGCAGCACACAGCCGATCACGTCGCCGGTCTTCTTGTCGCGCAGCGCCACCCGGGCACCGCGCTGCAGGTCCAGCTCGTCATGCTCGCCGGTGAGCAGCTTCTTCGCCACGCCAATGGTGGGCAGGCCGGTCACCACCCCCAGATGCGCAGCGATGCCCAGGCGCCGCGGGTGGGCGATGCCGTGGCCGTCGGAGAAGATCAGGTCGGGAACTGCCGGCAGTTCCGCCAGCGCCTGCAGCACGGCCGGCAGCTCGCGAAACGACAACAGGCCGGGCACGTACGGCATGTTGGTGGGGATTCGCGCCAGGCTGCTGCCCACCAATTCCAGGGTATCGGCATCCAGCAGCACCGCTGCCGCCCGGGTGATGGTGCCGCCGTCCTCGAAGCCGACATCCACCCCGGCGATCAGGCGCAGCGCTGGGAAATCGTCCTGCAGCCGCACCTGCGCAGCCAGCGTCAGCTGCATCGCTCGTGCCGCGGCAGGACTGCCATCCCAGTCGCCGAACGGGGCAGCGGGATAGTGACTGATCTGGCTCATGTTTCGCTCCTCTGCATCAGCGATTCGACGCCGCACCGCCCACGCCGTTCAACGCGACGCGCTGAGTTCGTACTGGACTTTGCCCTGGAAAAATAGGACGCTCCAGCCGCCGCACGGCTGATTTACCCTGAAATCCCACAATAATTAGAATCGTATGACCCATCTCGCCTCGATCCAGCGCGTCAGCATATTGGCCACCGAAGGGGTTTTCGCCTCGACGCTCATGCAGGCCAAGGACTTTTTCCATATGGCTAGCCTGCGCTACGGCCGCCAGCTCGGCCTTGAGCTCAAACCGGCATTCGAAACCCGCCTGGTCAGCCCGGACGGCGGTCCGGTGAGCACGTTCAGCGGAACCAGCATTGCCGTGGATGGCGCGCTGGACAATGCCGACATGCTGATCCTGCCGGCGTTCTGGGGCGATTTCGACGCGCTCTGCGCGCGCTACCCGCAAGTCGCCCGCTGGCTGCGCGAACGCCATGCCGCCGGCAGCGTCATCTGCGGCGAAGCCACCGGAGCTTTCTGGATGGCCCAGGCCGGGTTGCTGGAAGGCCGCGAGGCGACCACCCACTGGCGCTTCGCCGGGGAGTTCGCCGAGCGCTTTCCTGGGGTCCAATTCAGCGCCGACAAGCACCTCACCGACAGCGACAACCTCTACTGCGCCGGCGGCACGACCTCGGCCTGCGACCTGTACATGTACCTGATCGAGCGCTTCTGCGGCGCCCATGTCGCCCAAGGCATGGCGCGCGATGTGCTGTTCGAACTGCAGCGCAGCTACAGCCCGGGCCGACTGGGCTTCGGCGGGCAGAAGCTGCACCTGGATACCCGCATCCTGCAGATCCAGGAATGGCTTGAGGCCAACTACGCAGAGAAATTCCGCTTCGAGGACGTCGCTCGCCAGCACGGCATGAGCATCCGCAACTTCATGCGGCGCTTTCAGGCCGCCACCGGCGACAAGCCGCTGCACTATCTGCAACGCCTGCGCATCGAGACGGCCAAGAGCCTGCTCGCCACTACCGGCAAAAGCATCAAGACGATCAGCTACGAAGTGGGCTACGACGATGCCAGCTTCTTTGCCCGCCTGTTCCGCCAGCACACGGAGCTATCGCCGAACCACTACCGGCAGAAGTACCGGCCGGCATCCTAGGGCAAACACG
Organism: Stutzerimonas sp. Brlt_14; assembly: GCF_051948915.1. Taxonomy (NCBI): domain Bacteria; kingdom Pseudomonadati; phylum Pseudomonadota; class Gammaproteobacteria; order Pseudomonadales; family Pseudomonadaceae; genus Stutzerimonas; species Stutzerimonas sp. Brlt_14. Next base: position 246,240 of record NZ_JAYJLM010000004.1, on the reverse strand, counting down.
GAAACAGCCATGGCGTGCCGAAGCGGGCAGCCGACTGCAGCGGGCGGCCTGGCAGGGAGACCGCTCCGACAACAGCGTAGTAATCATGCGGGCGACCCCGGCCGCGAAGAACAGGTCTTCGCGACCGGCTCACGGTCAGGGCTTGTGCGGACGCGCCAGGTACTCGTGGGACTGCATCTCCAGCAGCCGGCTCAGGGTCCGCTGGAATTCGAACTCCAGACGACCTCCGGTGTAGAGGTCCTTCAGTTCCACTTCGGCGGAAATGATGAGCTTGACGTTGCGGTCGTAGAACTCGTCCACCAGGTTGATGAAACGGCGCGCCATGTCGTCCTTGGTGACGTTCATCTGCTCGACGTTGGCCAGCAGGATGGCACCGAATATCTTGCCCAGCTCGATGTAGTCATTCTGGCTGCGCGGCCCGTCGCAGAGCTCGCGGAACTCGAACCAGGCCACGTCGTTGCCGGTCTTCACCGCGCGGATTTCACGGTTCTCGATCATCAGTGCGTCGTTGTTAACGACCCGGCAGTTCTCCGGCAGCAGGCTCTTGAAGCTGCGCTCCAGGCTCTGTTCGGCCTCGGCATCGAGGGGGAAGTGGAACAGTTCGGCCTGCTCCAGCGCACGCAGGCGATAGTCGATGCCACTGTCGACATTGACGATCTCGGTGTGCTTCTTCAACAGGTCGATCGCCGGCAGGAAGCGCGCACGCTGCAGACCGTCCTTGTACAGACCGTCCGGCACGATGTTGGACGTCGCCACCAGGCTCACGCCGTTCTTGAACAGCTCGTCGAGCAGCGTGGCGAGAATCATCGCATCGGTGATGTCGGAGACGAAGAATTCGTCGAAGCAGATGACCCGGGCTTCGTCGGCGAAACGCTTGCCGATGATGGTCAGCGGGTTCTTCTCACCCTTGAGGGTTTTCATTTCCTCATGCACGCGCTTCATGAAGCGGTGGAAGTGCGTGCGCATCTTCTGCTCGAAGGGCAGCGCGTCGAAGAAGGTATCCACCAGGTAGGTCTTGCCGCGGCCGACGCCGCCCCAGAAGTAGATGCCCTTGATCGGACCCTGCTGCTTCTTGCCGAACAGCTTGCCGAGCAAGCCGCTCTTGCTGCGATCGTCTGCCACCAGATCGTCGTACAGACGCTGCAGGTGACGCACCGCGTTTTCCTGGGCGGCATCGTGGAAGAAGTCAGGACGTTTCAGGTCGGCCTGATAGCGCTCAAGAGGAGTCATGGCGGAGTCTGGGTAGTGAAACGGGGCCGCCACTTTAGCGGCGCCCTCGGTGGTTGGCAATTTACTCAGGTCGTTCAAGCGTCAGCCCTCCTGGGACACCCGTACTTGGAAATCACCGCGTCGCCGAGCGCACCCATCGGCCGCGCCCGGCCTGCCAGCAGCGTTACTCGACAAGCGTGGCCAGCGCCTCGCGCACCCGCAACATGGCGGCGTCGAGCGCTTCGGCGCTCTCGTAGTGCGGGCTGTCGGCGATGCATTCGTCGTCCAGCCACAGGGTGAATTGATCACCTTCGTCCTCGCGAAGTTCCAGGGCATCCGGGCCACCGGCGATCAGGCGCTGGGTCAGGCTGCCGATGGCCTTCGGATTGCTCAGCGGACGGGACAGCAGCAGCTCCTCGCCGTCGGCGGCGAAGAAGCGGAAACGGAAGGCGCCATCGGCCTCGCGGAAGCTGGCAAAACGAGCGGTCTTGCTGGAGTTCTTCTTGGTCGGCGCCGCGCTTTTCACTTCGCTGCTGAAGTTGCGCAGCCCCACCGCCTCGCGCAACTCGCCGAGAAATGGTGTGGCGATCCGGCGTGCCTTGGCCGCTCCCGCCTGCAGAATGTCTTCCAGCTCGGCCGGCTTGGCGATGAGCTGGTGATACAGCTCGCGCGCCTGGCCCAGTTCGTTGTCGAGCAGCTCGAACAGACGTTGCTTGGCATCGCCCCAGGCCAGGCCATCGAGCAGCTCCTGGCGGAAGGCAGCCTGCTGCTGCGCGGTGGCAAAGGCCTGGTAAAGCGTAAACAGGTGGGAGTTGTCCGGATCCTTCGGTTCGCCCGGCAGGCGCGAGTCGGTGACGATGCGTGCGATCGCCGCCTTCAGCTCCTTGGCACTGCCAAACAGCGGGATGGTGTTGTCGTAACTCTTGGACATCTTGCGCCCATCGAGACCGGGCAGCGTGGCGACGCTCTCCTCGATCACCGCTTCGGGCAGGGTGAAGAACTCGCGGCCGTTGCCGAACAGATGATTGAAGCGCTGGGCAATGTCACGGGCCATTTCCACATGCTGGATCTGGTCACGCCCCACCGGCACCTTGTGCGCGTTGAACATCAGGATGTCCGCCGCCATCAGCACCGGATAGCTGTACAGGCCCATGGTGACTCCGGCATCCGGGTCTTCGCCGTTCTCCACGTTCTTGTCCACCGACGCCTTGTAGGCATGGGCGCGGTTGAGCAGGCCCTTGGCGGTGACGCAGGTCAGCAGCCAGGTCAGTTCGGGAATCTCAGGCACATCCGACTGGCGGTAGAAGGTCACGCGCTCGGCATCGAGGCCGCAGGCCAGCCAGGTCGCGGCGATTTCCAGACGCGAGCGCTGGATGCGTAGCGGATCGTCGCACTTGATCAGCGCATGGTAGTCCGCGAGGAAGTAGAACGAATCGGCGGCCGCGTCGCGGCTGGCGAGGATGGCCGGGCGGATCGCTCCGGCGTAGTTGCCCAGATGCGGCGTACCGGTCGTGGTGATACCGGTCAGGATGCGGGTAGTCATGCAGTCATTCTCGAATCGTTGCAGCGCGACGGAGGGGGATTGGCACGCAGCATCAAAGCCGCGGGACGACCAGTTCCTTCAGCTCCACCAGCTTGCCGTGAAAAAAGTGGCCGCATTCTGCCACTTTCAGCAGCTCGTGGGGGTGCTGCAGCTGCGCAGAAAAGGCATACACGGACTCGGCATCGATCACCTCGTCCTGCTCCGGCTGGATGATCGTAAGCTGACAATCTTCAGCCAACGACAGCGCCGCAAGACGCGACACCGCCGGTGCCACCATCATCAACCGCTGCACCGTCACGCCCTCGGCGTTCAATCGGCCGGCCAGATTGCCGGCAACGAACCCACCGAAGGAGAACCCCAGCAGCGTCAGCGGCAGCTCGGGGTTCTGCTGGCGCAGCCAGCGCAGCGCGGCCTCGGCGTCATCCACCTCACCCTCGACCATGTCATGCGCGCCGGCACTGCCGCCGACACCCCGGTAATTGAAGCGCAGCGTGCTGTAGCCGGCATCCCGCGCGGTGCGCTGCAGGGTCGAGACCACCTTGTTCAGCATGGTGCCGCCCTTGACTGGGTTCGGATGGCAGATCAGCGCCAGGCCGCGGGCCTGCGGCTGATCAAAATACAGCGCTTCCAGCACCCCGCAGGGGCCATCGATAGAGAGGGGCTCTTCGCGTTTCAACAAAACAGGAACTCCGTGACCTTGGGACGAGTCGACTCGTCTTGCTAACTAGCTGCCGATAACCGCCGCCTCGCGTTGCGGTATACAGAGCAGGTACGAGACGTTAACGTAAGCACAGCCGTTTATATAGAGGAAGGACTCGTGGAACAGACCCTCGCGACCTGGTTGCTCCCGATCGTCGGCCTGATCGCCGGCATCGCCATCGGTTATCTGGTGGCGCGCAGCAGCGCACCCAACCGCACACAGCGTCAGGTCGACGACCTGCAAGAGCGCTTCGACACCTATCAGAGCGAAGTGGTCACCCACTTCAACACCACTGCCAGCCTGCTGCGCAAGCTCACCCAGAACTACCAGGACATCCAGGAACACCTGTCCGATGGTGCCAGCCGCCTGGCGCTCGACGAGCAGACCCGCCAGCGCCTGATGGCCGCCCTGCACGAGGAAAACCATGGCTCGCGCGAGCGGCTCTCCTCGCCGGCCTTCACCGAACCGCCCAAGGACTACGCTCCCAAAGGCGACGATACCCCCGGCACCCTGCACGAAAACTTCGGCCTGAAGAGCCGTCACTGATCCATCGCCTGGCGCAGCCACTGCGCCAGGCGCCCCTCTCCTACTGACGCAAGCGCATCGACAGGTCCACCGCCTGTACATGCTTGGTCAGCGCCCCGATCGAAATGTAATCCACGCCGGTTTGTGCAACGCTGCGTAGCGTGTCGTCGCTGATTCCACCTGATGCTTCGAGCTTGGCCCGGCCCGCCGTGATCGCCACGGCCGTGCGCATGTCGTCGAGCGTCAGTTCGTCGAGCATGACGATATCCGCCCCTGCCCCCAGCGCCAGCTCGAGCTCGTCGAGGCTCTCCACCTCGATTTCCACCGGCTTGCCCGGCGCGATGCGATGCGCAGCCGCCACCGCCTCGGCGATCCCGCCACAGGCGGCGATGTGGTTCTCCTTGATCAGAAAAGCGTCATAGAGGCCGATCCGGTGGTTATGGCAGCCCCCGCAGGTCACGGCGTACTTCTGTGCCAGGCGCAGGCCTGGAATAGTCTTGCGAGTGTCCAGCAGGCGCACGCCCGTGCCCTCGACCATGTCGGCGTAGTGTCGGCAACGAGTGGCCACACCCGACAGCATCTGCAGGAAATTCAGCGCGCTGCGCTCGCCGGTCAGCAACGCCCGAGCCGGCCCTTCCAGGTGGAACAGCACCTTGTCCGCCTCCACCCGGTCCCCGTCGGCGACCTGCCAGTGGACTGCGACCCGAGAGTCCACCTGCCGGAACACCGCGTCGACCCATGCGGTTCCACTGATCACCGCCGCCTCGCGCGTGATGACCGAGGCATGTGCCAACCGCTCGGCAGGGATCAGCTGCGCGGTGATATCTCCGCTGCCGACATCTTCGGCTAAGGCGCGGCGTGCATTGGCATCAATTTCTGCGGATAGATCGGCAAGGCTGAGATTCGGCATGTCGGGCTCCTCGAGTTTGCGCGGAGTATAAAGGCTCGCACCGACCGCGGCAGCGTCAAGCTGCCGACAGCCTACGGGTCGCTCGACCGGCTTTTTTTAACCTCCTGGCGGAAAACCTGCGAGCATCTGTGAGCCAGGTCATGTCCAATGAAAAACTGACCTTGGCAGGGGAGCACAATGCTTATAATCCCCTCCAAGAATATTGACGCCACCTAACTGACGATACTTGCTGACGAGGCGTCGTTGTAAAATCAAAGCGCTCGGCTATGCTGCGTCTGGATCCGGTTCGACAGAAGAAACCCGCACAAGATTGCGGGCTCGCCCGGTACCTTCCGCCTTGCCCTGCCGACTTGGTTACCTATATAAGACGCTGCCGAATTCAAGCGTTGTGACCGCCGCAAAGCAGGCGACCGCAGGAGAGTCTCGATGCGAACCGATGCGAAAGTGGTGCACCTGAACAAGGTTGCCCCTGAGCACAAGCCGTCTTCACCGGCAGGCCGCCTTCCGGTGGCGCTCATCAGCGTGCGCGACAAGGCCGCCCAGCAACTGCGTCAGGCGCTGCAATCGCTGTTCGACAACGCCGATGACTCGCTCTTCGAGATCGCCGATCGCGCGACCAGTAACGCCGAACAGAACGCTTTTTTCGAGGCTATGCGCGACCTGCGCATGAAGCGCCGCAACATCGAACGCGGCTTCCTGCAGCAGCTGTTCGAAGCATTCGCCAAGCTCAACCAGTATGAAATCGGCGAGCCGCCCGCGCTGGATGCCGTCTCCTTCGACAGCCTTTCCCTGGTGCAGAACGACGAGCTGGAAGAATCCGTAGCCGTCGACACCATGGTCGCCAAGGTCATGAGTCGTGCCGCCCAGCCGCTGGGCCACCTGACCACGCGCATGAACGCGCTGATCAGCAAGAAGCTCGACGACAAGAGCAACCCCCTCGGCCCTCATGCGCTCTGTGATTATTTCATCGAAGCCAGCAGCAGCCTGGGCGTGCAGATCAAGGTCAAGCTGATCATCTTCAAGCTGTTCGAGAAGCATGTTCTTGGCGATATCGACCAGCTATATGCCGAAGCCAATCAGACCCTGGTGGCTGCCGGCATCCTGCCCGAACTCCAGTCTGCACCGCCGCGCCGGCAGCAGCGCCCGGGCGGTCCGGCTGCCAGCCACACCTCGCCAGCGACGCATAGCCAGCCGGTCCATGTCGACGAGGGGCTACAGGAAGCCGCTTTCAGCGCCTTGCACAACCTGCTGTCCGACCTGCGCGGCAGTAGTGTTCTGCCTGCCCGCAACGTGCCCAGCGACGCCATTCCGATCTCCAGCGGAGACCTGCTCCGCCTGCTGTCGCACATGCAGACCCGCGCGCCACAGACGGTCGACGATTTCGATCTGCAAGAGCAGCTCGGCAGCCTGCTGAGCCGGGTAAGTGCCAAGACCGGAAAATCGCGGGTGGTTGGCGAGATCGATGACGACGTCATCAACCTCGTCTCCATGCTGTTCGAGTTCATTCTAGACGACCGTACCCTGCCGGATTCTCTCAAGGCCCTGATCGGGCGCCTGCAGATCCCGTTGCTCAAGGTCGCGGTAATCGACAAGACCTTCTTCAGCCGCGGCAGTCACCCTGCGCGCCGCCTGCTGAACGAAATCGCGTCGGCAGCGATGGGCTGGGGCGATCAGGACGAGGCGCAACGCGACAGCCTCTATCAGAAGATCGAGCAGATTGTGGCCCGCCTGCTCAACGACTTCGTCGATGATCCGGCGATCTTCTCCGAGCTTCTGGCCGATTTCCTCGCCTTCATCGGTGACGAGCGACGCCGCAGCGAACTGCTCGAGCAGCGCACCCGTGACGCCGAAGAGGGTCGCGCCAAGGCTGAAATCGCTCGCCAGGAAGTCGAGCACGCGCTGAACCAGCGCCTGCTGGGCAAGACCCTGCCGGAAGTGGTGGTGCGCCTGCTGCAGGAGGCCTGGAGCAAGGTTTTGCTGCTCACCTGCCTGAAGCACGGCACCCAGTCCGAGGAATGGCAGGCAGCCCTGGACACCATGGATGACCTTGTGTGGAGCGTGACTCCCCACGAGGACGACGAATCCCGCGCGCGTCTGCTGGAGCTGGTCCCGAGCCTGCTCAAGGCATTGCGTGAGGGGCTGGTCAGCGCCGCGTTCGACCCCTTCTCCACCGGCGACTTTTTCACCCAGCTCGAAGCACTGCACGTACAGACCCTGCAACGCATTCAGCAACCGCAAGCCACTCCAGGCGCATCCGGACCGGCCGCTGACGCGTCAGGCGAGTCGATCGCCGCCGCAGCGGTCGAAGCTGCGCCGACCATGGTCGAGGTGGTGGACGAGATCGTGCTGCTGGCACCCGGCGAGAGCCGCGAGCCCGAGCCGGAAATCAGCCTGCCGGACAACGACGAAGCGCTGATCCAGGTGGACAATCTGCGAGTCGGCAGCTGGGTGGAATTCCAGGAGGATGAAGAGCACAAGCTGCGCTGCAAGCTGGCCGCGGTGATCAAGCCCACCGGCAAGTACATCTTCGTCAACCGCACCGGCATGAAGGTTCTGGAGAAGACCCGCATGGGCCTGGCCAGCGAGTTCCAGCGCGGCGCCATTCGCCTGCTCAACGATACCCTGCTGTTCGACCGCGCCCTGGAATCAGTGATCGGCAACCTGCGAAAGCTGAAGAACACCTGATCCGCGCCGAGCATGCCTGCCGGCATGCTCCTTCCCCTGCGCGGCAAAGCGCCGCACTTCGCGCTTGGCTTTTGACCCCGCGCAGCTAGAATGCCTGCATTCTACTCGAGGTGCCTATGCCCAGCCGCCTGAACCCCGAAGACCAGCAGCGCGTCGATGAATACCTCCGCGCCCCGCAGCATCAGGTCGAACGCCAGCCGTTTCGCCCCTGGATCCTGCTGCTCGTCGTGCTGGCGGTGGTAGTCGGCCTCGGGCTTCTGAGCCGCCTCCTGAGCCGCCTGGTGCTTTGAGCCTCGCTCGCCCCGTCGCGCCGCCGTTTCTCTTGCAGCTATGAGTCATTCCCATGTCACATCGAATCGTAATCGTCGGCGGCGGCGCTGGCGGCCTGGAGCTTGCTACCCGCCTGGGTAGAACCCTGGGCAAGCGCGGCAAAGCCAGGGTCACCCTGGTCGACGCGAATCTCACCCACATCTGGAAGCCGCTTCTGCATGAAGTGGCAGCCGGCTCGCTGAACTCGTCAGCCGACGAGCTCAACTATGTGGCGCAAGCCAAGTGGAATCACTTCGAGTTCCAGATGGGCCGCATGGCCGGCCTGGACCGTGCGAACAAGTGCATCCGCCTGGAAGCCACACGCGACGAGTTCGGCGTGGAGCTCGTGCCCTCGCGTGCGTTGAATTACGACACCCTGGTGATAGCGGTCGGCAGCACGACCAACGATTTCGGAACCCCCGGGGCCGCCGAGCACTGCATTTTCCTGGATACCCGCGAGCAGGCCGAACGCTTCCATCGCCAGCTGCTGAGCCGTTACATGAAGGCACATGCCGGTGAAACCGGGCCGAGCGGCATCAGCATGGCCATCGTCGGCGCTGGCGCCACCGGTGTCGAACTGGCCGCCGAACTGCTGCATGCAGCCAAGGAACTGGCCGCCTATGGCCTCGATGGAATCAAGCCGGAAGATGTGAAGATCACGCTCATCGAGGCCGGCCCGAAGGTTTTGCCGGCACTGCCCGAGCGCATCAGCCAACCGGTACACCAGACACTGCTCGACCTGGGTGTGAAGGTGCTGACCGGCGCAGCGGTCAGCGAAGTCACCGCCGACGGCCTGCACACCAAGCAGGGTGAATTCGTGCCGGCCAGTCTCAAGGTCTGGGCGGCCGGTATCAAGGCACCTGCCTTCCTGCATGAAATCGATGGGCTGGAGACCAACCGGATCAATCAACTGGTCGTCCACCCCACCCTGCAGAGCACCCGCGACGAGAACATATTCGCCTTCGGCGACTGCGCCGCCTGCCCGCAGCCGGACAGCGACCGCAACGTGCCGCCTCGCGCCCAGGCAGCCCACCAGCAGGCGTCGATGCTGGCCCGGTCGATCCGCAACCGACTGGAAGGCAAACCCCTACCGACCTACCGCTACAAGGATTACGGCTCGCTGATATCGCTCTCGACCTTCTCGGCCGTGGGCAATCTGATGGGCAATTTGACGGGCAACGTCATGCTCGAGGGCTGGCTGGCGAGGATGTTCTATATCTCGCTGTACCGCATGCACCAGATCGCACTGTACGGCATGCCGCGCACGCTACTGATGATGCTGGGCGACAAGCTCAGCCGTAGTACCGAACCACGCTTGAAACTCCATTGACGCATTGATGGCGCACCCGAGCGGTGCGCCATCTGGCAAGCAATAAACGGCAGGCAATAAAAAAGCTGGACGCCCGTATGGACATCCAGCTTTTCATGCTTGCCGAGCAAGCCTGTATGGTGGGTCGTGTAGGATTCGAACCTACGACCAATTGGTTAAAAGCCAACTGCTCTACCAACTGAGCTAACGACCCAAAAATGGTCGGGGTAGGGGGATTCGAACTCCCGACATCCTGCTCCCAAAGCAGGCGCGCTACCGGACTGCGCTATACCCCGATTGGAATTTGGCTCCGCGACCTGGACTCGAACCAGGGACCCAATGATTAACAGTCATTTGCTCTACCGACTGAGCTATCGCGGAACAACTAGCATTCCAGCTCCTTGGCGTTACGTTCCCGCCTCAGAGGCGCGCCATTTTACGGTTCCAAACCCTGCTGTCAACCCTAAAATGCGATTAGCGACAACAGTTTGCGTCCGGCTCGCGACCGCGACCCGTTGATCGGACGACCGCATGGCATTCGTCATGCCATGCGGATTGCCCTGGGCCTCAATCGAAGACGATCTGCTCGCCCTCCACCCGAGCCTTGACGCTGCTGCCCGGGGCGAACTGACCCGCGAGGATCTGCTGCGCCAGCGGGTTCTCGATCCAGCGCTGGATCGCGCGCTTGAGCGGCCGCGCACCGTAAACCGGGTCGTAGCCGACGGCGATCAGCTTGTCCATCGCCTCCTGGCTCAGCTCCAGGCTCAGCTCGCGCTCGGCCAGGCGCTTGCGCAGCCGGCCCAACTGGATCTCCGCGATGCCGGCGATCTGCTCGCGACCGAGCGGATCGAACACCACCACCTCGTCGATACGGTTGATGAACTCCGGACGGAAGTGGTGCGCCACCGCATCCATCACCGCAGCGCGCTGCGCATCGGGGTCGCCAACCAGCTCCTGGATCTGCGCCGAGCCCAGGTTCGAGGTCATGACGATCACGGTGTTCTTGAAGTCTACGGTCCGCCCATGGCTGTCGGTCAGACGACCATCCTCGAGCACCTGCAGCAGCACGTTGAACACGTCCGGATGAGCCTTCTCCACCTCGTCCATCAGCACGACCGAGTAGGGTTTGCGACGCACAGCCTCGGTCAGGTAGCCGCCCTCCTCGTAGCCGACGTAGCCCGGCGGTGCGCCGATCAGACGCGCGACCGAATGTTTCTCCATGAACTCGGACATGTCGATGCGGATCATCGCCTCTTCGGTGTCGAAGAGGAATTCGGCCAGTGCCTTGCACAGCTCGGTCTTACCCACACCGGTCGGACCGAGGAAGAGGAAGGAACCGCTCGGCCGGTTCGGGTCGGCCAGCCCGGCGCGCGACCGGCGCACGGCATTGGCCACTGCCACTACCGCCTCATGCTGGCCGATGACACGTGTGTGCAGCATGTCTTCCATGCGCAGCAGTTTGTCCCGCTCGCCTTCGAGCATCTTCGACACAGGAATGCCGGTCCACTTGGAGACCACCTCGGCGATCTCCTCATCGGTCACCTTGTTGCGCAGCAGCTGGTTTTCCTTCTTGCCGTGCTGGTCGACCATTTCCAGGCTGCGCTCGAGGTCTGGGATGATGCCGTACTGCAGCTCGGCCATGCGCGCCAGGTCGCCCTTGCGCCGCGCCGCCTCGAGGTCGGCCTTGGCCTGCTCGATCTTCTGCTGGATCTGCGCGGAGCCCTGGACCTCGGCTTTTTCCGATTTCCAGATCTCCTCCAGATCCGAATATTCCTTCTCCAGCTTGGCGATATCGTCCTCAAGCTTGGCCAGGCGCTTCTTGGTGGCCTCGTCGTCCTCCTTCTTCAGCGCCTCGCGCTCGATCTTCAGCTGGATCAGCCGGCGGTCGAGACGATCCAGCTCTTCCGGCTTGGAGTCGATCTCCATGCGGATGCGGCTGGCGGCCTCGTCGATCAGGTCGATGGCCTTGTCCGGCAGCTGACGATCCGTGATGTAGCGATGGCTGAGCTTGGCCGCGGCGATGATGGCGCCATCGGTGATGGTCACGCCGTGGTGCACCTCGTAGCGCTCCTTGAGGCCGCGCAGGATGGCAATGGTGTCCTCCTCGCTCGGCTCGTCCACCAGAACCTTCTGGAAGCGGCGCTCCAGGGCGGCATCCTTCTCGATGTACTGACGGTACTCGTCGAGGGTGGTGGCGCCGACACAGTGCAACTCACCCCGGGCAAGAGCGGGCTTTAGCATGTTGCCGGCATCCATGGCGCCCTCGGCCTTGCCGGCACCGACCATCGTGTGCAGCTCGTCGATGAACAGGATGACTCGGCCTTCCTGCTTGGACAGCTCGTTGAGCACGGCCTTGAGACGCTCCTCGAACTCGCCGCGGAACTTCGCACCGGCGATCAGCGAGCCCATGTCCAGCGCCAGCAGACGCTTGTCCTTCAGGCCATCCGGCACCTCGCCATTGACGATGCGCTGGGCCAGCCCTTCGACAATGGCGGTCTTGCCGACACCGGGCTCGCCGATCAGCACCGGGTTGTTCTTGGTGCGCCGTTGCAGGACCTGAATGGTGCGGCGGATTTCGTCGTCACGGCCGATCACCGGATCGAGCTTGCCCTCCTCGGCGCGTTTGGTCATGTCGACGGTGTACTTGTCCAACGCCTGACGCGACTCCTCGGCATTGGGGTCATTGACCGCCGCGCCACCGCGCAGGTTGCTGATGGCGTTCTCCAGGGCCTTCTTGCTCACGCCCTGGGCCAGCAGGAGCTTGCCCAAACGGGTGTTGTTGTCCAGCGCGGCAAGCAGTACCAGTTCGCTGGAGATGTACTGGTCGCCCTTCTGCTGGGCGAGGCGATCGGCCTGGTTGAGCAGACGCGCCAGATCCTGCGACAGGTTCATGTCACCGGTGGGGTTCTGCAGCTTGGGCAGCTGGTCCAGCTCCTTGGTCAGGGCCTGGCGCAGCGCGTTGATGTCGAAGCCGACCTGCATCAACAAGGGCTTGATCGAACCGCCCTGCTGCTCCAGCAGAGCCTGCATCAGGTGCAACGGCTCGATGGAAGGGTGATCCAGGCCAACGGCAATGGATTGGGCATCGGAGAGCGCAAGCTGAAGCTTGCTGGTCAATCGATCGATACGCATGAATGTTCATCCTCAGGTAAAGCGGGCCGGCACCATGAATCGCGCCTTACAAATAACCCGCGAGATGGAGCATAGATGAGGATGATTGTTGGAGATTCAAGGCGGATGACATTGATGCAGGTCATGCCGGGACCGCGGAGTCACGGCGCTGTCGAACCGCTAGGAAGGGCTAAGGCTCCAGCCAGATCAGACTGGCGAAGCGCCCCGTGCGCGAGGCACGGCGATAGGAATAGAAACGCGGATCGCCGAAGGTGCACAGCCCGCCGCCGTAGACGGCTTCGACTCCGACCGCGGCCAGGCGAATGCGCGCAAGCTGATACAGATCGGCCATGAAGCGCCCCTCGTTGCGGCTCGGCACGAATGCCGCCGCAGCCGCCGGGTGCCGCGCGACGAATGCCTCGCGCACCTCGCCCCCCACTTCGAAAGCAGCGGGCCCGATCGCCGGCCCCAGCCAGACCAGCACGTCTTCGGCACGAATCGCCAGCGCCTCGAGCGTTGTTTCCAGCACGCCGCCAGCCAGCCCGCGCCAGCCCGCGTGCGCCGCCGCGACACGACTGGCGGCGCGGTCACAGAACAGCACCGGCAGGCAGTCGGCGGTGAGCACCGCACAGGCTTCGCCCGGCGTCTCGCTCCAGCTGGCATCGGCAGTGGCGCAGACGCCGGGACTTGCCTTCACGGCCACACAGGAATGCACCTGTTCCAGCCAGATCGGCTGGCAACCCAGCACATCGCGCAGATGCTGGCGATTGCTGGCCACCGCAGCCGGATCATCGCCGACATGATCGCCGAGATTGAAACTGTCGAACGGAGCCGCGCTGACACCCCCCTGGCGGGTCGTCACGCAGGCACGAACGCGTGCCGGCGCTGGCCAGTCGGGCAACAGCCAATTCTCGTTGCCGACAGTCACCCGACGAAGGCCTCGCGATCCTGTTGCAGGAGCGTCAGCAGCCAGACGAAGTCGTCCGGCAATGGCGACTCCCACTTCATGCGCTGCCCGGTCACCGGATGATCCAGCTCGAGGAAGCGGGCATGCAGCGCCTGCCGTGGGAACTCGCGCAGCGTCTGCACCAGTGTCGGATTGGCAGCGGGCGGAATACGGAAACGCCCGGCATACAGCGGATCGCCCACCAGCGGGTAGCCGAGGTGGGTCATGTGCACACGAATCTGGTGGGTACGCCCGGTTTCCAGCTTGACCCGCACATGGGTGTGCGAGCGGAAGCGCTCGAGCACACGATAGTGACTGACCGCGGGCTTGCCCCCCTCCACCACCGCCATGCGCTGGCGCTGCTGGCCGTGACGGCCGATCGGCGCATCCACGGTGCCGCCGGTGATGATTACGCCGATGACGATGGCTTCGTAGATACGGCTGACACTGCGCGCCTGCAGCTGCTCCACCAGGCGGGTCTGTGCCTGCAGCGTCTTGGCCACCACCATCAGCCCGGTGGTGTCCTTGTCCAGACGATGAACGATGCCGGCGCGCGGCACGTTGATCAGGTCAGGTACGTGATGCAGCAACGCGTTGAGCAGCGTGCCGTCGGCATGCCCGGCCGCCGGATGCACCACCAGCCCGGCCGGCTTGTCGATCACCAGAATCTGGTCGTCTTCATAGACGATGTCGAGCGGAATGTCCTGCGCCACCCATTCGCCCTGCGCCTGCTGTTCGGCGCTCAGCTCGAGCACCGCACCGGCATGCACGGTGTCGCGGGGGCGCAGCACGGCGCCATCCACCGTCAGCAGACCATCCTTGATCCAGGCCGCGAGGCGCGAACGCGAGTGTTCGGAGAAGAGCTGCGCCGCGACCTGATCGAGACGTTGCCCGCCTAGGTCAAACGGCACCTCGGCACGGAGTTGAATGGCCTGTTTGGAGATCGTGGACATACGGCGAGATAGATTCGTCAGAGAGAGGCGAGCGGCATCCGTTGCTGATGGATGCCCGGAGGACCGCAGATGGCGGAGCGGCCTTTGGTTTCGGCTACACGCTTGTGTTTAAATACGGCGTCTTTGTCCCGGCGCACCGGGGCGCCCATCATAACAGGACGGCTCCGCGCGAGACAGCCAGCCGTCACAGGGACGCAAGCCGCCATGCAAGTGAAACACCTGCTGCTGATCGCCATTTTCGCCCTTACCGCCGCCTGTTCATCCAACGAAACCGTCGACGAAAACCTGGGCGAGGTCGAGCTGTACCAGCAAGCACAGGCCGACCTGGACAACAAGAGCTATACCAGCGCCATCAGCAAGCTCAAGGCGCTGGAGTCGCGTTACCCGTTCGGTCGTTTCGCCGAGCAGGCGCAGCTCGAGCTGATCTACGCCTATTACCGCAACGCCGAGCCGGAAGCTGCACGTTCGGCTGCCGAGCGCTTCATCCGCCTGCATCCGCAGCACCCGAACGTCGACTACGCCTACTACCTCAAGGGCCTGGCCTCGTTCGATCAGGACCGCGGCCTGCTCGCTCGCTTCTTGCCGCTGGACATGACCAAGCGCGACCCGGGCGCTGCCCGCGACTCGTTCAACGAATTCGCCCAGCTCACCAGCCGCTATCCGTACAGCCGTTATTCGCCGGATGCCAAGGCGCGCATGATCTACCTGCGCAACCTCCTGGCAGCCAACGAGATTCACGTCGCCCACTACTACCTCAAGCGCCAGGCCTACGTGGCCGCCGCCAACCGCGGGCGCTATGTGGTGGAAAACTTCCAGGGCACACCGGCCGTGGCGGACGGGCTGGCTGTGATGACCGAGGCCTACCAGCGCCTTGGCCTCGATGACCTCGCCGATGCCAGCCTCAAGACCCTTCAACTCAACTACCCGGATCATGCCACCCTCGAGGACGGCAAGTTCACCCCCATCGAGCGCGAAGAAGACACCCGCAGCTGGCTGAGCAAGGCCACGCTCGGCCTGATCGAAGGCGAAGCGCCGCGTCCCGA
Organism: Stutzerimonas sp. Brlt_14; assembly: GCF_051948915.1. Classification (NCBI taxonomy): domain Bacteria; kingdom Pseudomonadati; phylum Pseudomonadota; class Gammaproteobacteria; order Pseudomonadales; family Pseudomonadaceae; genus Stutzerimonas; species Stutzerimonas sp. Brlt_14. The sequence continues at coordinate 230,997 of NZ_JAYJLM010000004.1, read as the reverse complement.
CACCTCCCGTGCCAACCGTGACGTGTTGCGCCAGTACGAGAACGCTGCGCGTGATCTGCCGGAAGAACTGCGCCCCGTACTCAAGGAAGTGGAACAGCAGGAGCCGAAGCGCTCCTGGTGGAGCCGCCTGACCTTCGGCCTGTTCGACTGAAATGGGCTGACCATGCGCCGCTGCGTCGAGCCCTGTGCTCGTCGCCGTCGGCGCACCGGGCCAGGACCGGCCCTGGCTAGACCGGTGGCCGGTCGCCACGCATAAACAGGAAGGAATCGATATGGGGCTGTTTCGACTGCTGTTCTGGATCGCACTGATCGCCGCCGCGTTCTGGCTGTGGCGCCGCCTGACCCGAAAGAAGACGCCTACCGCGCAACAGCAGGGCAGCCTGCCGATGGTCCGCTGCGCTCAATGCGGCGTGCACGTGCCGCAGAACCAGGCCCTGCAGGCCCATGACCGCTGGTACTGCAGCCAGGCTCACCTCGAGCAGGACAGCACCTCTGGTGGGCACTGAGAACCTCACCTTCTTCGGCGATCAGGGGCGGCGCATCCTTCGCCTGTATCACCTCTACCGCCTGACCATTGGCCTCGCGCTGGTGCTGCTGATCAGCAGCGACCTGCACAACGATCTGCTGCAGATGAGCAATCCGCGGCTGTTCCAGTACGGTGCCTGGCTCTATCTGATCCTCAACATCATCGTCGCGGTGCTGGTGCAGAGCCCCAAGCGCGACCTGCCAGTGCTCAGCCTGGCGCTGATGGACGTGATCCTGCTGTCGGGATTGTTCTATTTTGGCGGAGGAACGCCGAGCGGCATCGGCAACCTGCTGATCGTCGCCGTCGCCATCGCCAATATTCTCCTGCGGGGGCGGGTCGGTTTCTTCATCGCCGCGGTCGCTGCCACCGGCCTGATCTACCTGACCTTCTACCTGAGCATCAGCCGTTCCGAAGCCAGCAGCCAGTACGTCCAGGCCGGTGCGCTCGGCACGCTGTGCTTCGCCGCAGCCTTTCTCGTCCAGGGACTGACTCGGCGCCTGCAGGTCAGCGAGACTCTGGCCCGCCAGCGCGCCGAGGAGGTCGCCAACCTCGAGGCCCTCAACGCGCTGATCCTGCAGCGCATGCGCACCGGCATCATGGTGTTGGACCCGCAGGAGCGCGTGCTCCTGGCCAACCAGGGAGCGCTGCAGTTGCTCGGCCAGGAATCGCTGGCCGGCGAGCGTCTCGCGCCACGCTGCCCGGAGCTGCTCAAGGCACTGCAGCACTGGCGTGGCAATCCCACACTGCGCCCGCCGAACCTCAAGGCCACCCCCGGCGGACCGACGCTGCAGCCGAGTTTCGCCGCCCTGCAGCACGGCAACAAGCTCGACACTCTGGTGTTCCTCGAGGACATCTCGCAGATCGCCCAGAAGGCCCAGCAACTCAAGCTCGCCTCCCTCGGACGACTCACAGCCAGCATTGCCCATGAAATCCGCAATCCGCTGGGCGCCATCAGCCATGCTGCTCAACTGCTACAGGAATCCGAAGAGCTGGACGGCCCGGATCGGCGGCTGGCGCAGATCATCCAGGACCACTCGCGGCGGATGAATCTGGTCATCGAGAACGTGCTGCAGCTTTCCCGGCGCCGCCAGGCGGAGCCCCAGCTGCTGGATCTCAAATACTGGCTGCATCGCTTCGTCAGCGAGTTCCGCCAGGGGCTCAGCCCACAGCAGACGGTTCACCTGGAAACCATCGGCAGCTCGCTGCAGACGCGCATGGACCCCAACCAGCTGACCCAGGTGCTCACCAACCTGGTGCAGAACGGCCTGCGCTACAGCGGCAAGGAGCACGATCGCGCTCAGGTCTGGCTCCGCCTGTTTCGCGACGAAGCCAGCGATCTGCCGGTCGTTGAGGTCCTCGACGATGGACCCGGCATCGCCGCCGAGCAGTTGCACAACGTTTTCGAACCCTTCTTCACCACCGAGAGCAAAGGCACCGGGCTCGGGCTGTACATCTCCCGCGAGCTGTGCGAGAGCAACCAGGCACGCCTGGACTACCGCGAGCGCGCCGAAGGCGGCAGCTGCTTCCGCATCGTCTTCGCGCACCCGCGCAAGCTGAGCTAGGCGCAGCAGAACAGTTGCCGGCAACGCATCACACATCGACCAAAGCGGCAGCCACGGCGGCGCCGGGAGAGTTAACATGCTCGCCAGCCGCCCGGAAGGCGACCCCCGCTTCAGGAACCAGAGCAAGACCATGACCGCGCGCCAGAAAGCCCTGATCATCGACGACGAGCCGGACATCCGCGAGCTGCTGGAGATCACCCTCGGCCGCATGAAGCTCGATACCCGCAGCGCACGCAACCTCAAGGAGGCGCGCGAGCTGCTGGCACGCGAGCACTACGACCTGTGCCTGACCGATATGCGCCTGCCCGACGGCAGTGGCCTTGAGCTGGTCCAGCACATCCAGCAACAGTACCCACAACTGCCCGTGGCGATGATCACCGCCTATGGCAGCCTGGATACCGCCATCGGTGCACTCAAGGCCGGTGCGTTCGACTTCCTCACCAAACCGGTGGACCTGAACCGCCTGCGCGAGCTGGTCAGTACCGCCCTGCGCCTGCGCGCGCCCGCAGCCGAAGCGCCGGTGGACAGTCGCCTGCTGGGCAGCTCGCCGCCGATGAAAACCTTGCGCAAGCAGATCGGCAAGCTCGCCCGCAGCCAGGCACCCGTCTACATCAGCGGCGAGTCGGGCAGCGGCAAGGAACTGGTGGCACGCCTGATTCACGAGCAGGGCCCGCGCAGCGAAAAGCCATTCGTGCCGGTCAACTGCGGTGCCATTCCGTCGGAGCTGATGGAAAGCGAGTTCTTCGGCCACAAGAAGGGCAGCTTCAGCGGCGCCATCGAGGACAAGCCCGGCCTGTTCCAGGCCGCCAACGGTGGCACGCTGTTTCTCGACGAGGTGGCGGACCTGCCGCTGCCGATGCAGGTCAAGCTGCTGCGCGCCATCCAGGAAAAGGCCGTGCGTGCCGTTGGCGGTGCGCAGGAAGTGATGGTCGATGTACGCATCCTCTGCGCCACCCACAAGGATCTCGCCAGCGAGGTCGCCGCAGGCCGTTTTCGCCAGGATCTCTACTACCGCCTGAACGTCATCGAACTGCGTGTACCGCCACTGCGCGAACGCCGCGAAGACATCGGCCTGCTCGCCGATGTCATGCTGCGCCGTCTGGCGCAGGAATGCGGCGAGGCCACGGCCCGCCTGCATCCCGATGCCCTGGCCAAGCTGGAGAACTATCGCTTTCCGGGCAACGTCCGCGAGCTGGAGAACATGCTCGAACGCGCCTACACCCTGTGCGAAGGCGACGAGATCAAGGCTGGCGACCTGCGCCTGGCGGATAGCCCCGGCCTGCCGGAAAACGGCGAAGCCAGCCTGGCGCAGATCGACAACCTGGAGGACCACCTGGAGGAGATCGAGCGCAAGCTGATCATGCAGGCCCTCGAAGAAACACGCTGGAACCGCACCGCGGCCGCCCAGCGACTGGGGCTGACCTTCCGCTCGATGCGCTACCGCCTGAAGAAACTCGGACTGGACTGAGTGGCAGGCGTAGACGCCTGCCACCGGATACGAACGCTGCGCCCTACCCCTGCGACAGCAGGTTGCGCAGATCGATGATCGCCGCGTTGGCGCGGGAGATGTAGTTGGCCATCACCAGCGAGTGATTGGCCAGCACGCCGTAGCCGCTGCCGTTGAGCACCATCGGGCTCCACAGCGGCTCCTGCGCCGCCTCCAGCTCACGAATGATCTGCCTGACGCTGATCGTGGCGTTCTTCTTGGCCAGCACGTCGGCGAAGTCCACCTCGATCGCCCGCAGCAGATGTGACAGCGCCCAGGCCTGACCACGTGCCTCGAAGAACACATTGTCGATCTGCATCCAAGGCGTCTCGACCACCTGCTCCTTGACCTGCGGCACGATACCGGCCCGCTCCTGCTCCGGTGCGATATCGGCATCCAGGCGCACCCGACCGACACTTGCCGACAGGCGCTGGGACAACGATCCGAGGCGGGTCGCCGCGTCACCCAACCAGTTGTTCAGGTTGTCGGCGCGGGTATAGAACAACGCCTTGGGCTCCGGCTCGCTGAGGCGCGCCAGATAGCGATCCAGACTGCGGATGCCGTTGCGGTATTCACTTTCCGAGGCGGGCAGGGTCCAGCTGCGGTTGTCGAAGTTGAACAGCGGCTCGGCCTTGGCCAGATCCGGGTCCTCAGTGGACTGTGACTGCGAACGGGCGAAATCCTTGCGCAGCGCCCGCGCCAGATCACGAACCTGCACCAGCACGCCGTATTCCCAGCTCGGCATGTTGTCCAGCCACAGCCCCGGCGGGGCGATGTCATTGCTCAGATAGCCGCCGGGCTTGTCCAGCAGGGTACTGGCCACGCGCTTGAGGGTTTCCACCGTGGTATAGCCGCTGACCAGCTGGCGCTGCGAAGCCTCCGCCGCCTGGCGCGTATGCTGCTGTACCGGAAACAGGTCCGGCTCGCGACTCCAGTACCATCCCAGCAGCAGCGTCACCAGCAGGTAGATGCCCAGCAGAGCGGCAAGAATCAGCAGAAGCGGGTTGCCTGCGCGTTGGCCAGCCGCTCCGGCCGAGCCGTTGGAGCGGCCGAGGCGAGCGAAGCGATTCTTCCAATCCGACATGGGCTGTGTGTCCTTCTGGCGAGTTCAGGGGTTCGACCGCCCGGCACCGGAGACGTTGCGCAGGCATGTCTTTACTATAACGCAGGGCCCAGGCGTGCTCAGCGCCAAATTGAGAACCACTACCGCGCAACGCCCTTCCAAAGCGCACCGACGGTGATAGCATGCCGCCATTACAATGCACCAGGGCAGCGCACCTGGCGCGCCAGGAATAATCGCGATGTCGGATCAGGAAGAGCTTAAACAGCATTTCGCCCAGCGGGTCATCCACCAGGCACGGGAAGTGCTGGAGGTCTGGCAGCAACTGCAACGCAGTGAATGGAACGAGGACTACCATGCCGCGTTGACCGAAGCGACGACTCGTCTTCGGCGCTTTGCCGATCGCTTCGAGCAGACCGAGCACAGCGAGCTGGCGTTGAACATCGAGGATTGCCTGAGCGACATCCGCGACAACCGCGGGCGTCTGTCCAGCAGCACCATCTCCACACTGAGTCAGCTGATCTATCGCCTTGCCCGCACCGGACTGCGCCACAGCGATCCGCACAACCAGTCGTTCCTGCCGCCGCTGAGCAAGCCGGTGTACATCGCCCTGCAAGACCAGGAGCGCGCCGAGCATCTGGTACGCCAGCTGGACTTCTTCAGCATGTCCGCACAGGCTTTCAGCAATGTCGCCGCGTTCCGCACGGCGATGCATCGCCGGCACCCGGCCGCCATCGTGATGGAGGTGGACTTCAACGGACCGGGCGAAGGGCTGCGCCTCGCCGAACAGGTGCAACTCGGTCTGGAGCCGAAGCTGCCCATGCTGTTCTTCAGCCACGCCGAAACCGACACGCCGACTCGCCTGGCCGCCGTCCGCGCCGGCGGTCTGGAGTTCTTCACCGGCACCCTGGACGCCAGCAGCCTGCTGGAGAAGATCGAGATCTTCACCCGCACCGCGCATTACGAGCCGATTCGCGTGCTGATCATCGATGACTCGCGTGCCCAGGCGACGCATACCGAGCGGGTGCTGAACAACGCCGGCATCGTCACCCAGACCCTGACCGAGCCGATCCAGGCCATCGGCGCACTCGCCGAGTTCCAGCCGGACCTGATCATCCTCGACATGTACATGCCCGACTGCCAGGGCACCGAGCTGGCCAAGGTAATCCGTCAGCATGAGCGCTACGTCAGCGTGCCGATCATCTACCTGTCCGCCGAGGACGATCTGGACAAGCAGTTGGACGCCATGGGCGAAGGCGGCGACGACTTTCTCACCAAGCCGATCAAGCCGAGCCACCTGATCGCCACGGTACGCACCCGCGCCACCCGCGCGCGCAGCCTGAAGGCGCGCATCGTGCGCGACAGCCTCACCGGTCTGTACAACCACACCCACAGCCTGCAGCTGCTCGAGGATGCTCGCTTCCGCGCCCGTCGCGACAATCGACCGCTGAGCTTCGCCATGCTCGACATCGATCACTTCAAGCAGGTCAACGACACCTTCGGCCACCCCATGGGTGACCGGGTCATCAAGAGCCTGGCGCTGTTTCTCAAGCAGCGCCTGCGCAAGACCGATCACATCGGCCGCTACGGTGGCGAGGAGTTCGCCGTGGTGCTGCCAGACACCCCGGCAGAGGCCGCCTGCAAGGTGCTGAACGAGATCCGCCAGCGTTTCGCCGAGATCCGTTTCCCGGCGCAGCCGCGCGATCTGAGCTGCACCTTCAGCTGCGGCATCACCGAGCTGACCGCCGATGCCGAGGTCAAGACGCTTACCCAGCAGGCCGACGAGGCGCTCTATCGTGCCAAGCACGCCGGTCGTAACCGCGTCGAGCGTTACTAGCCGCCAATACAGGCGCGGCCGCCAACGTCGCGGGTCGTGTAGCGATCGTCGGAGCGGCCGGCTGTCACGCGAATGACATCAAACTGCCATACCTTGCAAGGCCTCCGAATTGCTTTGCGAGGCGAGCATGCGCCTGAAGTCGCTCACCACTCTCAATACCCTGCTGCTGATCGCGGTGTGTCTGGCACTGGGCGCGACGCTCTGGTGGTCCGAGCGCGCCATGGAGCGTCCCTACCTGCTGATGGTGCGCTATCTGGCGCTGTCCCAGCAGTTTCAGCAGCAGGCGGTGGACAACATTCACGGCTACCTCGCCAGCGGTGACGCGCTGCGCCACAGCCAGGCGCAGCAGGCGCTCACCGAATTCGCCGATGACAGCAGCGCGCTACCGGAGGACCTGGCAGCGCGGCTGCGTCCCAGTCTCGCCGAACTGTCGCGCTTCACCGCCGACGAGCTGCTGGCCGCGGGCAAGCTGGCCGGCGACCCGCAAGGGCTGCTGCTGCAGGCCGAGCGCGAAATGGCCGGCGTGCTCTCGCAGCTCGACGACTACCGCGCGCACGCCGATCATCCACGCGCCGCAGACTACCAGCGCCCCCTGTTCGCCGCCGGGCAGCAGCTGTTTCGTCTGAGCCACGCCCGCGGCAAGCTGGTGAGCAGCGGCCGTGACGAGCTGAACTCCGAGGTGGAGCAGGTGCTGCGCAGCCTGGAGCAGGAGGCGGCACGACTCGACACGCTGCCGCTGCTCGGCGTGCTCACCCAGAACCAGTCCGCCACCAGCACCTTTGCCGCGCTGCTCGACCTGGGGGCGGCAGCGGATCAGCACAGCGAAGACCGTGGTATTGCCCTCAAGCGCGAGTTCGCCAGCCTGATCAAGCGCTACCCGGCCGAGCTGCAGCGCACCCGCGAGCTGATCCGCCAGCGTAGCGCGCTGCTCGACAGCAGCGCGCAGAAGATCGCCAGCGTCGAGCAGGCGCTGGCCGCGCTGGAGCCCGCGGTACGGGCCGAACACAGCCGCATCCAGAGCGAAGTGCGCCTGATCCAGATCGGCATCATTGCGCTGATCCTGCTCATCGCTCTGGCCATCGACCGCCTGCAGCGTCAGCTGACTCGAGCCCTCGGCCAGCTGGTGCCGGCTTTGTCCAACTGGGCGCGAGGTGACTTCAGCGCAGAGGTACGCATCGCGAGCCGGATTCGCGAGATCGACGACATCGAGACCTCGCTGAACCAGCTGCGTACCTACCTGCTGGAACTGGTCGGCACGCTGCGCAAGCAGGCGACGCGCGTCGCCGAAAGCAGCCGCAGCCTGGACGAGATGAGCAGCAGCCTGCATGACGGCGCCCAGCGCCAGACCGGCGACACCGCGCAGATTCGCGACTCGCTCGGCGAGCTGGAGGCGACCATCCAGCAGGTGGCCGATGGCGCCGGCGAAGCCGCCCAAGCCAGCCGCGCAGCGGCGCGTGCGGTGCAGCACGGCCAGCAGGTCATCGGCGAGAGCCTGACCGGCCTGCATGGGCTGGTCAGCGAGGTGCAGGGCAACGCTGTGGCAATCGAACGACTGGCCGACGAAACCGTCACTATTGGCAAGGTCCTGACGGTCATTCGCGCGATTGCCGAGCAGACCAATCTGCTGGCGCTCAATGCGGCGATCGAAGCAGCCCGCGCCGGTGGTCACGGCCGCGGCTTCGCGGTGGTCGCGGACGAAGTGCGCTCACTGGCACAGCGTACCAGCGGGGCCACCGAGGAAATCCAGCAGCTGATCGGCCGTCTGCAGCAGGCCGCGCGGCAGTCCGTGGAGGCGATGCGCAGTCAGGTCGAGCATGCCGAAAGCACGGCCAGCCTGGCGCAAAGCGCCGATCAGGCCCTGGAACAGATCGTCTCGACCATAGCCAGCATCAACCATATGGCCGAGCAGATCGCCCAGGCCACGGCCCAGCAGGGCGAAGCGGTGGGCGAAATCCGTGGCCACAGCGAACGTATCCATCAGCTGGGCGATGCCAACCTGGGGCACATCAGCCGCGGCCGGGAGCAGAGCGCCGAGATGCTGCAACTGGGCAGCGAGCTGGATCGAGCGACCCAGGCCTTTCGCTTCTAGCCGGCGCGCTTGCCGATGGGCGCTCCAGACGATGCCCGCTAGCGCGGCGCGACCGGACGCTGCGGCTTGCGGCCCTTGCCGGCGGGCTTGCCACCATTGGCCGCCTTGCGCCGCGCCTCGGCGGCGGCCTTGGCCTGCTCGCGCTTGTCCCAGGCGTTGCCGTCGTGGCTGCGCGGCGGCAAGCCGTTGTGCTGGGTGAGGATCTTGCCACCCTGCCCGGCCTTCTTGCTGCCGACCGGCGTGGAGTTCTTGCGTCGCGCGCTCTGGTAGCCGTCCACCGCCGGCTGGTGCGCCGGAATCAGCTGGTGCTTGCCGCTGCCGATCAGGTCGGCACGACCCATGCGAATCAGAGCCTCGCGCAAGAGCGGCCAACCCTTGGGGTCGTGATAGCGCAGGAAGGCCTTGTGCAGGCGACGCTGCTCCTCGCTCTTGACGATGGTCACACCCTCGCTCTTGTAGGTCACCTTGCGCAGCGGGTTCTTGCCGCTGTGGTACATCGCGGTGGCGGTGGCCATTGGCGAGGGATAGAAGGCCTGCACCTGGTCTGCGCGGAAGCCGTTGGCCTTGAGCCACAGTGCCAGGTTGAGCATGTCCTCGTCGGTCGTGCCCGGATGCGCGGCAATGAAGTACGGGATCAGGTACTGCTCCTTGCCCGCCTCTTTCGAGTACTTCTCGAACATGCGCTTGAAGCGGTCATAGGTGCCGATGCCCGGCTTCATCATCTTGTCCAGCGGACCACGCTCGGTGTGCTCCGGCGCAATCTTCAGATAACCGCCGACATGGTGGGTGACCAGCTCCTTGACGTACTCCGGCGACTCAACGGCGAGGTCGTAGCGCAGGCCGGAGGCGATCAGGATCTTCTTCACGCCCGGCAGTGCACGCGCCTTGCGGTACAGCTCGATCAGCGAGCTGTGATCGGTATTGAGGTTCTCGCAGATGCCGGGGAACACGCAGGACGGCTTGCGGCAGTGCTTCTCGATTTCGTGGCTCTTGCAGGCCAGGCGATACATGTTGGCAGTCGGCCCGCCGAGATCGGAGACCACACCGGTGAAGCCCGGCACGTTCTTCATTTCCTCGATCTCGTGCAGGATCGACTCGTGGGAGCGGCTCTGGATGATGCGCCCCTCGTGCTCGGTGATCGAGCAGAAGGTGCAGCCACCGAAGCAGCCGCGCATGATGTTCACCGAGAAGCGGATCATTTCGTAGGCGGGAATCTTCGCGCCGTTGTATGCCGGGTGCGGCACGCGCGCGTAGGGCGCGGCGAACACGTAGTCCATTTCCTCGGTGGTCAGCGGAATCGGCGGCGGATTGAGCCACAGCTCACGGTCGTCGTGACGCTGCACCAGCGCGCGGGCGTTGCCTGGGTTGGTTTCCAGGTGCAGCACCCGGTTGGCGTGGGCGTACAGCGCCGGATCGTTGCGCACCTTTTCGAAGGACGGCAGACGGATCACCGTGCGGTCACGCTCCAGCTTCGGGTGCGGCAGCAGCTCCACCGGCCGGGCTTCGTTCGGGTCGTCTTGCGGCCCCTTGTCCTTCTCGATGGCGCAGGCGGACAGGTCCTGCGTGTTGACGTAGGGGTTGATGATCTTGTCGATCTTGCCCGGGCGGTCGATGCGAGTGGAGTCGATTTCGAACCAGCCTTCGGGTGTGTCCTTGCGAATGAACGCGGTGCCGCGCACGTCGGTGATCGCTTCAACCGGCTCGCCACGCGCCAGGCGCTGCGCTACCTCGACGATGGCGCGCTCAGCATTGCCGTAGAGCAGGATGTCCGCGGTGGCGTCCATCAGGATCGAGCGGCGCACCTTGTCCGACCAGTAGTCGTAATGAGCGATGCGGCGCAGCGAGGCCTCGATGCCGCCGAGCACCACCGGCACATGCTTGTAGGCCTCCTTGCAGCGCTGGCTATAGACCAGACTGGCGCGATCCGGCCGCTTGCCGGCCAGACCGCCCGGGGTATAAGCGTCATCGGAGCGGACCTTGCGATCGGCGGTGTAGCGATTGATCATCGAGTCCATGTTGCCGGCCGCGACGCCGAAGAACAGATTCGGCTCGCCGAGCTTCATGAAGTCGTCTTTGCTCTGCCAGTCCGGCTGGCTGATGATGCCCACGCGAAAGCCCTGCGCCTCGAGCAGACGACCGATGATCGCCATGCCGAAGGACGGATGATCGACATAGGCATCACCCGTGACGATGATGATGTCGCACGAGTCCCAGCCGAGCTGATCCATCTCCTCCCTGCTCATCGGCAGGAACGGCGCCGGACCGAAACACTCGGCCCAGTACTTGGGATAGTCGAACAGTGGCTTGACGGCGTGCATGGCGGAAAACCGGGGCAACGAAAACGGGCGCGGAATATAGCACAAAAAATAACCAAGTCCGACCAGCGTGCAGGGTCTTTATCGACCTTGGCGACGGGCGCGCGCAGTGTCATTGTCGCCCGCTATACTCGCGCCACCCGACCCACGCATCGAGCCCGGGAGATCCTGGTGCACGCCATCCTCCTCGCCCTGCTGCTGTGCCTAGGCACGCTCTTGCCGGCCCATGCCGATACTGCCCTGATCGGCGCGCATGACAGCGGCCGCAGTCTGAATGCCCACGTGGAATTGCTGATGGATCCCGGCGCCGAGTTGAAGGTGACGGACCTGCAACGCCCTGAGGTGCAGGCGCGCTTTCAGCCGGCGCAGGGCAAGGCCAGCGTCGGCCAGAGCCCGCACCCCTGGTGGGTTCGGGTCACGCTGCAGCGGGCCAGCGACGCGCCGTCTCAATGGTGGCTGGAAGTTGGCTCGGTGACCCTGAAAGACCTGCGCATCTATTTGCCGGACGGCAACGGTGGCTGGACCGAGCGTCAATCCGGCGAGCTGGTCGGCTTTCACGAAGGGCGCGACCACGCCTACCGGCGCATGCTGTTCCGCCTGCCGGAGCTTAGCGACCAGCGCCCGCTGACCTTTTATCTGCGCAGCTACGATCCGGCCGGCAACTCCTTTCCGCTCAAGGTCTGGCAGCTCGACGCCCTGCAGGAGCAGGCAGTGGGCGAGAACCTGTTTCTCGGCCTGATCTATGGCCTGATCCTGGCCATGCTGCTGTACAACCTGTTCATCTTCCTCAGCCTGCGCGATACCGCCTATTTCTGGTACGTGATGACCACCAGCGGCGCGCTGCTGATGATCCTGGGCATGACCGGACACGGCTTTCAGTACCTCTGGCCGAACGGACCGGTGCCCTTCTGGCTGGATCGCATCAGCATCCCGGCGCTCTGGGGCTTCAGCGCCTGCCGCTTCACCCAGACCCTGCTGCAGACCCGCCGTTTCGTGCCCTGGGCCCATCGCCTGCTGACCTTCGCCCTGTGCCTCTATGTCACGGCCGTGCTGCTCAACATCTTCGGGCTGCGCGCGTTCGGCGCCTGGGTCTTCGTCGCGCTGGCCCTGACCGCGATCCCGGCCTCGCTCTGGGCCTCGTTCCGCCGCTGGCGCCAGGGTTACTTTCCCGCCCTGCTCTACCTCTGCGGCTTCGGCGTGATCCTGGGCAGCGTCAACCTGCTGTTGCTGCGCGCCACCGGCGTGATTCAGCCGGCGGCCTGGAGCGGCTACGTCTTTCCGCTGGCGGTGGCGGCCGAATCCATCCTGTTCTCCTTCGCCCTGGCCTCGCGCATCCAGATACTCAAGCAGGAACGGGCGGCGGCGCTGGAGCATGCCGACCGGGAGAAGTCCGCGCGACTGAAGCAGGTCCAGGCCAGCGCCGAACAACTCAGCCTGGCGGTGGAGGCGCGTACCGCCGAGCTGGCACAGGCCAACCGGGACCTCAGCGAACGGGAAATCGAGCTCAAACAGGCCGCCTTCCACGACCCGCTGACCGAACTGCCCAATCGCCGCTACCTCATCGAGCGCGTCGAAGCGGCCATCGCCGAGGCCGCGCGGCGCGGTGAGTCGATTGCGCTGCTACTGATCGATCTGGACCACTTCAAGCCGATCAACGACGGCCATGGCCACGACGCCGGTGATCTCCTGTTGCGCACACTGGGCCAGCGACTGCGCAGCCTGGTGCGCAGCAGCGACATGGCAGCCCGGCTGGGCGGGGATGAATTCGCGATACTGCTGACCGGGGCAACCGTTGAACAGGATGCCGGGCAGGTCGCCGAACGCCTGTTGCACGAGCTGTCGTTGCCGGTGCCTTACCGGGGCACCAGCCTGGCGGTGACCGTGAGCGTCGGCGCCGCGTTCTTTCCGCACCATGCCGAGGAGTTCAGCCGGCTCTACAAGGCCGCTGACGAGGCGCTCTACCGCGCCAAGCAGCAGGGCCGGGCGAGCTGGGTCCAGCAGGACGGCCGCGCGCCGGCCGATCAGCCGACATAACGGCGCGGCACCCGCCCGGTCACCTTGGTCAGCAGCTCGTAGCCGATGGTGCCGCAGGCCTGGGCGAGCTCATCGATAGGCATCTGTGCCCCCCACAGCTCCACCGCGTCGCCGAGCTGCGCCTGCGGCAGGTCGGTCAGATCCACGGCGAGCATGTCCATCGACACCCGCCCGGCCAGCGGCACGCGCTGCCCATGGATCACCACCGAGGTGCCGGAAGGCGCGGTACGCGGATAACCATCGGCATAGCCGCAGCTGACGGTGCCGATACGCGAAGGGCGCTGCGCCACCCAGCTCGCACCGTAGCCAACGCTTTCACCGACCGGCACGTCGCGCACCGCGATCAGCGCGCCGGTCAGCGTCATCACAGGTTTCAGTCCAAGCTCCCGGGCGCTCAGCTCGGCGAACGGCGTCGCACCGTAGAGCATGATGCCAGGCCGGATCCAGGCCATATGCGCCTGCGGCAGGGTCAGCACGGCGGCGGAATTGGCCAGCGAACAGTGCTCGAACGGGAGCTCCAGCAGCTCTGCGTAGCGCTCCAGCTGGGTTTCGGTCAGCGCATGGCCACGCTCGTCGGCGCAGGCGAAGTGACTGATCAGATTGAGTTCGCCGACCTGGGCCGCTCCCTTGAGCCGCGCGTGACACTCGCGCAGGCCGTCCACGCTGAAGCCCAGCCGGTGCATGCCCGAATCCAGCTTGAGCCAGACGTTCAGTGGCCGCCCCAGGTCGGCGGCCAGCAGCCAGTCGGCCTGGCGCGCGTCCTGAACGGCGATGTCCAGCCCCAGCTCGGCCGCGCGCAGATACTCGGATGGCTCGAAGCAGCCTTCCAGCAGCAGGATGCGCGCCTCGGGTGCGCATCCGCGAATCACCTCCGCCTCTTCCAGGCAGGCCACGGCGAAACCATCGGCAATCTCGCGCAATGCCGTTACCGCCTCTGGCGCACCATGGCCATAGGCGTTGGCCTTGACCACGGCGAAGGCCTTGCGCTGGGGTGCGCATTGTTTGGCGAGCAGGTAGTTGTGACGAAGCGCGGTCAGGTCGACCGTGGCAACCAGCGGACGCATGGGACTGTTCCTGTACAACGGCGGGTGAGGCTGGAATCTTACTCCGCTCGGCACGACCGTGCAGACCGGAACTCGGCGAGGGGCATGGACGACACCCTGCCCCGACGCCGAGCGAGGCGGACGACTAGTCGTCGTCGAACTGATAGCTGCCCGGCGCGAGGTTCTCGAAGCGCGAGTACTTGCCGAGGAAGGCCAGCCGGGTGGTGCCGATCGGGCCGTTCCGCTGCTTGCCGATGATGATCTCGGCGACGCCCTTGTACTCGGTTTCCGGGTGATACACCTCGTCGCGGTAGACGAACATGATGATGTCCGCATCCTGCTCGATCGCCCCCGATTCACGAAGGTCTGAGTTCACCGGGCGCTTGTTGGGTCGCTGCTCCAGCGAGCGGTTGAGCTGCGACAGAGCGATCACCGGACAGTTGAATTCCTTCGCCAGGCCCTTTAGCGAGCGCGAGATTTCGGAAATCTCGTTGACCCGGCTGTCGCCGCTGGACCCTGGAATCTGCATCAGCTGCAGGTAGTCGACCATGATCAGCGCGATCTCGCCGTGCTCGCGGGCCAGGCGACGGGTCCGCGCACGCATCTCCGAGGGGCTGATGCCAGCGGTATCGTCGATGAACAACTTGCGATCGTTGAGCAGGTTGACGGCCGAGGTCAGTCGCGGCCAGTCATCGTCATCGAGCTTACCGGCGCGCACCTTGGTCTGGTCGATGCGCCCGAGCGAAGCGAGCATACGAATGACGATGGAGTCGGCGGGCATTTCCAGAGAGAACACCAGCACCGCCTTGTCGGTACGCAGCACGGCGTTTTCCACCAGGTTCATGGCGAAGGTGGTCTTGCCCATGGACGGACGGCCGGCAACGATGATCAGGTCGGCCGGCTGCAGGCCGCTGGTGGCTTCGTCCAGATCGGTGAAACCGGTGGACAGGCCGGTGATCGCCTCGCCAGCATTGAACAGGGTGTCGATGCGGTCGATGGCCTTGACCAGAATGTCGTTGATGCCGATCGGCCCGCCGGTCTTCGGTCGCGCTTCGGCAATCTGGAAGATCAGTCGCTCGGCTTCGTCGAGGATCTCCTCGCCGGTGCGGCCCTGCGGGGCATAGGCGCTGTCGGCGATCTCGTTGCTGATGCCGATCAGCTGGCGCAGCGTCGCCCGCTCACGAATGATCTGCGCGTACGCCTTGATGTTCGCCACCGACGGTGTGTTCTTGGCCAGTTCGCCGAGATAGGCAAGGCCGCCGACCTGGGACAGGTGCCCCTCCTTGTCCAGCTGTTCGGACAGGGTGACCACGTCGAACGGCGAGTTGCGTTCGGCCAGGGCGAAGATGGCGCGGAAGATGAGGCGATGATCGTGGCGATAGAAGTCGCCGTCGGATACCTGGTCGAGCACGCGCTCCCAGGCATTGTTGTCCAGCATCAGACCGCCAAGCACCGCCTGCTCAGCCTCGATGGAGTGTGGCGGCACCTTGAGCGCGGCGGTTTCCAGATCGTACTGCTGGGGGACACTGATGTCGTTCATGGCACTCGAAAGTCGAAACTACGGAAAAAACAAAGGGCACGTTCCACTCGCGTGGAAACGTGCCCGATGTTACTCGTCAGGCACCAGCGGTGCCAGACGACGGCTTAGCCGGCTACGACGATCAGCTTGACGGTCGCTTCGACGTCGGTGTGCAGGTGCACAGCCACGTCGTATTCGCCGGTCTGGCGAATGGTGCCGTTCGGCAGACGAACTTCGCTCTTGGCCACTTCGACGCCGGAGGCGGTCAGGGCATCGGCGATGTCGGCAGTGCCGATGGAACCGAACAGCTTGCCCTCATCGCCCGCGGTAGCGGTGATGGTGACTTCCAGTTCGGCCAGCTGAGCAGCGCGAGTTTCGGCAGAAGCCTTCTTCTCGGCAGCAGCTTTTTCCAGCTCGGCGCGGCGGGCTTCGAACTCGGCGATGTTGGCCGGGGTCGCAGCGGTAGCCTTGCCTTGCGGCAGCAGGTAGTTACGGCCGTAACCGGCCTTGACGTTTACCTTGTCGCCCAGGTTGCCCAGGTTGGCGATCTTTTCCAGCAGGATGACTTCCATTTGAGTCTTACCTCTTAACTTTTAACCTTCACCGTTCGCAGGTCCCGCGCCGTTCTTGCCGGCCGCGCGACCACGAAAATCAAACAGACTGTCGACAATGGCCAAAACGGCCAGTAGCGGATAAATCAACTGCATGAACAGCACCAGCGTGACGTACAGCCCCACCAGCCAGAACCGCGGCAGGCGCCCCTGAGCCACCAGTCCGTGCATCAGCGCGAGACCGGCGAACACCAGCGGTACACTGCACAGCGGCGTCAGCACGGCCAGCTGCGCACCGAGATTCGGCCCCAGCAGCATGCCCACCAACAGCAGCATCGCCAGAATCGGAGGAAACCGCAGCGCACGAAACTCGCTGCCGAAACCACCCGGGTTGTACAGCGCGGCCTGCCAATAGCGCCCCAGCATCAGGCTCAGCAGGGTGACGATCTGCAGCAACGCGGCCAGCAGGCCGGTCAGCACGGGCACCAACAGCGACTCCAGACGCCCGCGCTCTTCCACCGAAAGCTGCTGATAGGCCCCCGACAGCGCGTCGGGCAACACTTTCTGCAGTTCGCTGGCCAGCGCCGCAATCGGCTCGCCGAACACCGCACTGAGCGCCCAGACATACAGCAGTCCGAGGCCCACGCTACATACCATCACTCGCACCCACGACGCATGACTGCGCAGCAGGAGCGCCAGCCCCAGCGAACCGAGCAGTACCAGCAGGGTTCGCGGATCGCCGAAGTACCACCAGGCCAGGGCCGGTATCACCGCCCAGACCAGCACACTCAACGCATCGTTCAGCCCGCGTCGCAGCAGCACGAGACTGCCTGCGGCAGCGCTCAGCCAGAACAACATGGGCAGTGCCGCAGCACCGGCCACCACGAAGATGGCCTGCATGCGGCCGCGCATGATGAACTCAGCCAGGGCGCGCATGCGATTTATCCCTTACTTCTGTCGACCAGCCGGATCAACGGCCGTGGCTGTCGGTGTAGGGCAGCAGGGCCAGGTAGCGGGCGCGCTTGATAGCGGTGGCCAGCTGACGCTGATAACGTGCCTTGGTTCCGGTGATGCGGCTAGGAACGATCTTGCCGGTCTCGGAGATGTAGGCCTTCAGGGTGTTGAGATCCTTGTAATCGATCTCTTTCACGCCTTCGGCGGTGAAGCGGCAGAACTTACGACGACGGAAAAAACGTGCCATGAAATAGGCTCCTCAATAGATCCGTGGATTACTCGTCAGCGTTGTTATCGCTGTCACTGTCGTTCTCGTTGGAGCCGTCAGTGTTGTCAGGGCGATCACGACGCTCGCGGCGCTCGCTACGGTTTTCCTCGGCCTTGAGCATTTCGGACTGCTCGGTCACGGCTTCGTCGCGACGAATGATCAGGTTGCGGATGACGGCGTCGTTGTAGCGGAAGTTGTCTTCCAGCTCGGCCAGGGCCTTGCCGCTGCACTCGACGTTCAGCATCACATAGTGAGCCTTGTGCACGTTGTTGATGGCATAAGCCAGCTGACGACGGCCCCAGTCTTCCAGACGATGGATCTTGCCACCGTCTTCTTCGATCAGCTTGGTGTAACGCTCCACCATGCCGCCGACCTGCTCGCTCTGGTCCGGGTGAACCAGAAAGATGATTTCGTAATGACGCATAACTGCTCCTTACGGGTTGCAGCCTGCCGACGATGCGGTCAGGCAAGGAGTGAATGACTTGTTGTCTTGCTTGCAGAAAGGCGCGCAAACGCCTGCCATCCAGGCAAGGGGCGCCATTCTAGAGAAGGGGCAACAGCGGCGCAAGGCAAACTGGTGATTATTTAACCAGCACGTGGTAATCAGCCACGTAGCGCCTCGCGCTCGGCGCGAATGCCGTCGAGCAGCTCGCGCACCTGGTGGATATCGTAGGGTTTGAGCATGGTGCGCAACCGCTCGACGCCGACGTCCGAAGCGTTGACGGCGTAGCCCGAGGCGATCACCACGGACAGTCGCGGATGCCGCGTCACCGCCTCGCGCGCCAGGTCGATGCCACTCATGCCGGCCAGACCGACATCGGTCAGCAGCACATCGAACGGCTCCCGCGCGAGCGCCTCGAGCGCTTCCTCGGCTGTCTCGCTGGCCACGACATCATGACCGAGCTCCATCATCACCTCGCCGGTCAGCATGCGCAGCGTGGGATCGTCCTCGACGAAGAGAATCTTGAGCGCACCGCCATCGGCCTCTGGCACAGCCCCGGAAGAGGACGGCGCGCCCGCAGACGCTGGCGCTGGTTCAGCCGAAAACTCCCTATCAGCCGCGCATGCCTGCTCGTCAATATGACGGGGCAGATGCACACGCACGGCGGTGCCCCCGCGCTCGCCGCTTTCCAGGCTGACGAAACCGCCGCTCTGCTTGACGAAGCCATAGACCATGCTCAGCCCGAGGCCGGATGCGTTGCTCGCCTGCTTGGTAGTGAAGAAGGGCTCGAACGCCCGGGCGCGGACGTCCTCGCTCATGCCGCTGCCTTCATCGATCACGCTGAGCAGCACATAGTCGCCGCCCTGCCCCGACGCGGCATCGGCAGCGACCAGACGATTCTCCAGGCGCAGCACCACGCGGCCGCTGCCAGACATCGCATCACGCGCATTCGCGGCCAGATTCAGCACCACGCTCTGCAGATTGCCGACATCGACGAACACCGGCCAGGGCTGGCCGAGCACTTCGAGCTCCAGCTGTACGGCCGAACCCAGCGCGCCGTTGAGCAATTCATGCATCTGCTCGAGCAGCTGGGGCAGATGCACCTGCCTTGGCAGCAATGGCTGACGACTGGCGAAGGCCAGCAACTGCGAAGCCAGCCGGGCGCCTTTCTCCACGCCGCTGACGGCCGAATCCAGACGTCGGGCAGCGGTCTCGTCGCCACCGAGACTGCGACGCAGCAACTGCAGGTTGCCACCGATGATCTGCAGCATGTTGTTGAAGTCGTGGGCGATGCCGCCGGTCAGCTTGCCCACCGCCTCCAGTCGCTGCGCCTGCTGCAGAGCCTGTTCGGCGACCTGCCGCTCCGCCTCGCTCTGCTCGAGCGCCAGGGTCCGCTCGCGCACCAGCTCCTCGAGATGTTCACGATAGCGCTGCAATTCCGATTCGTTGCGCTGCTGCTCGGTTACATCCTGACCCTGCACGAAGATGCCGGTGACGTTGCCCTCGTTCTCGATGATCGGCTGCAGCACGAAGTCCAGAATCGTCTCTTCCGGCTCCCGGTCCGCTTGGCGCTTGAGAAACAGCGACACGCGCTTGCCGATGTAGGATTGCCCGGTGCGGTAGACCTCGTCCAGCAGGTCGATCAGCCCCTGGTCGACAACTTCGGGCAGGCCCTCGCGAACCGTCTTGCCCAGCAGCTGGCGATGCCCGGTCACCTCTCGGTAGGCATCGTTGATCAGTTCGTAGACGTGATTCGGTCCGCGCAGGAAACAGACGAATCCAGGCGCCTGCGCGAAGAGGCGCCGCAACTGCTCGCCCTCGGATTGCAGCAGCCTGGCGCGGGACATGACGCCTTGCTCGAGCTGCTGCACAGGCTGATGCCCTGCAGCCTGCTTCAGCGAATCCTTCATGGCCTGCAGCTCGGTGATGTCCGAGGTGTGCTGCAGGATGGCCACGACTTCGCCCTGCTCATCCAGGATCGGCGTGTGCGTGGCGCTCCAGTAGCGATCCTCGTAGACAGACCCGAGCGACGTGTGGCGGGCAATGGAATAACGGATTACCGGCAGCGTATCGATGGCCTTACGGCTGAGCACGCGGGCAAAGGAGTCGAGCAGCTCCTGCACACGAGTCGTCTCGGGGCTGAGCGGATCTGCTGCGAACGCTTCGTGAAGGCGCTGCCCCTGGATCTCCTCCAGCCTGCGGCCGGTCAGGGCCAGGTAGGCCGCGTTGGCATCCAGGATGACCAGATCGCGGTCGAGCAGAACATAGGCGTTCGGCGACAGCCGGAACAGGCTTTCAAAAGACGGGCGCTGCTGCATACAACCTCCATGGTACGAGCCTGACGCCGCGTAACGAACCCAGCAAGGCTCCGAGTCTGGAGCCCTCAAGCAACATGATGAAAAGACGCTATCCGGCGAACCAGCCTGTGACAGCGATTGACCACAAAAAGGTCAGTCGGTTTCCGAACGAACCGGAAGGATCGGTCCGGGATCAATCGGTCGCCGCACCCCGCCCACGCTGACGTAGCGCTTCGAACAGACAGACACCGGTGGCAACCGATACGTTGAGGCTGCTGACGCTTCCCGCCATGGGCAGGCGCACCAGATAGTCGCAGTGCTCGCGGGTCAGCCGGCGCATCCCGCGCCCTTCGGCGCCCATGACGAGCACGATGGGGCCGGTGAGGTCCTGCGCATAGAGCGACTGCTCAGCCTCGCCAGCGGTTCCGACGACCCACAACCCTTTCTGCTGCAACTTTTCCAGGGTGCGCGCCAGGTTGGTGACCGCCACCAACGGAATCACCTCGGCGGCACCACAGGCCACCTTGCGCACCGTGGCATTGAGGGTGGCGGACTTGTCCTTCGGCACAATCACCGCCAGCGCGCCGGCCGCGTCGGCCGTACGCAGACAGGCGCCGAGGTTGTGCGGATCGGTCACCCCGTCGAGCACCAGCAGCAATGGCGGGCCTTCGGCGCGATCGAGCAGCTCGTCGAGCATCGCCTCACCCCACACCTGACTCGGGCTGACCTCGGCCACCACGCCCTGATGCACGCCCTCGACCCAGGCATCCATCTCGCGGCGCTCGCACTGGCCGACACTGACCCGCGCCTGCGCGGCCAGTTCGATCAGCACCTGCACACGCGGGTCGCCCCGGCCTTCGGCCAGCCATACCTGCTTGACGCGCTTGGGATGATGGCGCAGCAACGCTTCCACGGCGTGCAGGCCATAGATCTTTTCCAGCTGACTCATGACTTGGCCTTGCGCTTTCTGGGACCACCGCTGGAGGCTGGCGACTTCTCGGCCGGCTTGCCAGCGGACTTCGGCTTGGATGCGCCGGACCTGGACTTGCTGCCGCCTGCCTTGTCGGCCTTGCCCTTGCGGCCGCCCGACTTGGCTTCGGCCATCAATGCCTGCTTCAGCTCACGGCTCTTGCGGATATCGGCGTTACCCGGCTCACGGCCGCGCTCGCCGCTGTCACGCTGGCCAGCTGTCTTGCTGCCACCGGCGATCAGCTCGAAGTCGATCTTGCGTTCATCCAGATCGACGCGCATGACACGCACCTCGACGCTGTCGCCAAGGCGGAAACTGCGACCGCTACGCTCACCGGAGAGACGGTGATGCAGCGGGTCGAAGTGGTAGTAGTCGCCCGGCATCGCCGTGACATGCACCAGGCCCTCGACATAGATGTCGGTCAGCTCGACGAACAGGCCGAAGCCGGTGACCGCGGTGATCACACCGGGGAAGGTCTCGCCGACGCGATCCTTCATGAACTCGCACTTGAGCCAGTTGACCACGTCGCGAGTGGCCTCGTCGGCGCGCCGCTCGGTCATCGAACACTGTTCGCCCAGTTGCTCCAGCGCCGCCTCGTCATACGGGTAGATGCGCGCCTTGGGCATGCTCGGGGCGCCTTCACGCCGCACGTGCGGCGTGTCTCGCCGGGACCGGATGACGCTGCGAATGGCGCGATGCACCAGCAGATCCGGATAGCGCCGGATCGGCGAAGTGAAGTGCGCATAGGCTTCGTAGTTCAGACCGAAGTGACCATGGTTCTCGGCACTGTAGACCGCCTGGCTCAGCGAGCGCAGCATCACCGTCTGGATCACGTGAAAATCCGGACGCCCCTGGATCTTCTCCAGCAGCGCCTGGTAATCCTTGGGCGTCGGCCCCTCCTTGCCCTTGTGCAGGGAAAGCCCCAGCTCACCGAGGAAGGCGCGCAGCTTCTCCTGACGCTCCAGCGGCGGTGCGTCGTGCACGCGATACAGTGCCGGGATCTCATGCTTCTGCAGGAACGCCGCGGTGGCGACGTTGGCGCAGAGCATGCACTCCTCGATCAGCTTGTGCGCATCGTTGCGCTCGGTGGGCTTGATCGCGGCGATCTTGCGATCGGTACCGAAGACGATGCGGGTTTCCTGAGTCTCGAAATCGATCGCACCGCGGGTATGGCGCGCCTTGAGCAGCACCTTATAAAGCGAATAGAGCTGCTTGAGGTGCGGTAGCACTTCGGCGTACTCGGCGCTCAGCCGCTTGCCTTCGGCAGACTTGGGCTGCTCCAGCATCGCGCTGACCTTGTTGTAGGTCAGCCGTGCATGGGAGTGGATCACCGCTTCGTAGAACTGGTAGTCGGTCATCTTCCCCGACTTGCTCAGGGTGATCTCGCAGACCATGGCCAGACGATCGACATGGGGATTCAGCGAGCAGAGACCGTTGGACAGCTCCTCGGGCAGCATCGGCACCACGCGCTCGGGGAAGTACACCGAGTTGCCGCGAACCACAGCTTCCTTGTCGAGCGCCGAGTCCACCTTCACATAGTGCGACACATCGGCAATGGCCACATACAGACGGAACCCGCCGGTCAGCAGCTTCCAGCCGCCCGGCTTCTCGCAGAAGACCGCATCGTCGAAGTCGCGAGCATCCTCGCCGTCGATGGTGACGAACGGCAGATGGCGCAGGTCGACGCGCTTGTGCTTGTCCTTTTCCTCCACCTCGGGCTTGAGCCGCGCAGCCTCCTTGAGCACCGCCTCGGGCCATACGTGCGGAATATCGAAGCTGCGCAGCGCGACGTCGATCTCCATGCCCGGCGCCATGTAGTTGCCGATCACCTCGACGATATCGCCCTGCGGCTGGAAGCGCTGCGTCGGCCAGTGAGTGATCTTCACCTCGACGAACTGACCCGGCTTGGCATCCAGCGCCCGCCCGGGCGTGACCAGCACTTCCTGCTGAATCTTGGGGTTGTCCGGAACGACGAAACCGACATCGCTCTCGATGTGATAACGGCCCACGATGCTCTCGTGAGCGCGGCTGATCACCTCGACGATGGCGCCTTCGCGGCGCCCACGCCGATCGAGGCCCGCGACACGCGCCAGGCAGCGGTCACCATCGAACACCAGGCGCATCTGCGCCGGGCTGAGGAACAGGTCGTCGCTGCCATCGTCGGGGATGAGGAAGCCAAAACCGTCACGATGGCCGCTGACGCGCCCGCAGACCAGGTCCAGCTTGTCCACCGGGGCATAGGTGCCGCGCCGGGTGTAGATCAACTGGCCGTCTCGCTCCATCGCACGCAGGCGGCGACGCAGCGCTTCGATATCTTCGTCGGACTCCAGCCCGAACTCTTCCACCAGCTCTTCACGGGCAGCTGGCGAGCCACGTTCGCCGAGATGCTGAAGAATCAGCTCACGGCTGGGAATAGGGTTTTCGTACTTTTCCGCTTCACGAGCGGCCTCGGGATCGAGGGATTGCCAATCGGCCATTAAGAGATGTCACCTTTCATTCATTTATAGAGGCAGAACGCCCTTTTTCTATTGAAGCGCGAATCGCTGCCGGACGGCAGCTTTCATGCGAATTATTTTTCGCCATCAGGGGTTTACAAGGCCAAACCTCGGCCGTATAGTTCGCGCCCACAATGTCTGGCAGACGTTGTAACACGGAAACGGCCAAGTATCATCGTTTCTCGTGCCCAGGTGGCGGAATTGGTAGACGCACTAGGTTCAGGTCCTAGCGGTGGCAACACCGTGGAAGTTCGAGTCTTCTCCTGGGCACCACTCTTCAAATGAAACCCGCATCTTCGATGCGTGTCTCAGGCAGTAACGAAGATTGCCGACTTCGGCCGATGTGAATCGGCAAAATGGCAAAAAAGTCGGTGAGCAATCATCGCAATGTGCCCAGGTGGCGGAATTGGTAGACGCACTAGGTTCAGGTCCTAGCGGTGGCAACACCGTGGAAGTTCGAGTCTTCTCCTGGGCACCACTCTTCAAGAAAAAACCGAGCCCCTGGCTCGGTTTTTTCGTTTCAGCCCGATAAAAATCCCCGTCGACCCAGACTCGCGCTGTCGCCAGCTCCAGAGAGCAAAAGACCGCCCGAAGGCGGTCTTTCTACCATGCGCGCTATCAGGCGTACGGATGACGCAACACGATGGTCTCGTTGCGGTCCGGACCGGTGGAGATGATATCCACTGGCGCCTCGATCAGCTCTTCCAGTCGCTTGATGTAAGCGCGAGCATTGGCCGGCAGCTCGTCAAGACTCTTGGCGCCAACGGTCGACTCGCTCCAACCCGGCATGTCCTCGTACACCGGCTGCAGACCGTCGTAGCTGTCGGCATCGGTCGGCGCATCGACCAACACTTCGCCATTGCGATCCTTGTAGCCGACGCAGATGCGGATGGTCTCCAGCCCGTCGAGCACGTCGAGCTTGGTCAGGCAGATCCCGGAGATGCTGTTGATCTCGATAGCACGGCGCAGGATGACGGCATCGAACCAGCCGCAACGACGCGCACGCCCGGTGGTCGAGCCGAACTCATGACCACGCTCGGCCAGGCGCGCGCCGACGTCATCGAACAGCTCGGTGGGGAACGGACCGGAGCCCACACGAGTGGTGTAGGCCTTGGTGATGCCGAGGATGTAGTCCAGGTACAGCGGACCGAAGCCGGAACCGGTCGCCGTGCCACCAGCCGTTGTGCTGGAGCTGGTCACGTACGGATAGGTGCCGTGGTCGATGTCCAGCAGCGAGCCCTGCGCACCTTCGAACATGATGCAGGCACCCTGCTTGCGCAGCTCGTGCAGACGGGCGGTGACATCGGTGATCAGCGGCTTGAGGATTTCCGCGTAGCCGAGGGCCTCGTCGAGAGTCTTCTGGAAATCAACCGGCTCGACCTTGTAGAAGTTCTGCAGCACGAAGTTGTGGTAGTCCAGCAGTTCGCGCAGCTTGACCGTGAAGCGCTCCGGATTGAACAGGTCACCGATGCGCAAGCCGCGACGCGCCACCTTGTCCTCGTAGGCCGGACCGATGCCGCGACCGGTGGTGCCGATCTTGCCTTCCGAGCGCGACGCCTCACGGGCCTGGTCCAGCGCCACATGGTAGGGCAGGATCAGGGTGCAGGACGGGCTGATGCGCAGGCGCTCGCGCACCGGCACACCCTTCTCTTCCAGCTTGGTGATTTCCCGCAGCAGCGCATCGGGCGCGACCACTACGCCATTGCCGATCAGGCACTGCACGTTGTCACGCAGGATGCCGGACGGGATCAGGTGCAGCACGGTCTTCTCACCGTCGATGACCAGGGTATGACCGGCATTGTGGCCGCCCTGGTAACGCACGACCGCAGCCGCCTGATCGGTCAGCAGATCGACGATCTTGCCCTTGCCCTCATCACCCCACTGGGTGCCCAGGACCACGACATTCTTACCCATAACCCTTTGTCCTCTTCGGCGAAGCATGCCGGCCGCAACCGGCGATAATCGAAACCTGGCCGGCGCCGCGAGCATGCGGCGCCATAGCCATCAGGACGCCAGCGAAGCCACCGTCCAGATACCATTACTCAACTGCAGCTGCCGATCACAGCCCAACTGCGCGGCATCGGCTTGCGACTGGCCGTCCAGCGCCTGCACTACGCGCTCACCCTGGCGGCGCAGATCGCGAATCGCCCCCCAGAGGCCGGACTCGTCGCCGTATGGCGCCCAGATTCCGGCAACCGGCGTGGTCAGATCGGCGTTACCCAGACCGACCAGCGTTTTCAGATCGGTGGAGAAGCCTGTCGCCGGGCGCGCACGCCCGAAATCGGCACCGATGTCGTCGTACCGCCCGCCCTGGGCGATCGACTGCCCCACGCCCGGCACGAACGCGGCGAACACCATTCCAGTATGGTAGTGATAGCCACGCAATTCGCCCAAATCGAAGTACAGCGGCACCTGCGGATAGCGCAGCGCGAGCTGGTCGGCCACCGTCGCCAGGGTTTCCAGCGCCGCCTGTACGTCAGCGGGCGCAGTGGCCAGCGCATGCCGAGCGTCGTCGAGCGTCTCGCGCCCACCACACAGACGCGCCAGCGCGCGCAGCATCGAGGCGAGGGCCGGATCAAGCGCCGCGGTCAACTGCTCAATCTCGCCCATGGCCTTGCGCTGCAGCGCGTCGAACAGGCGCTGCTCGGCCTCGCCACTCAGTGCGGCCGCCTTTGCCAGGCCGCGATAGATGCCCACATGACCGAGATCCATGTGCACGTCGGGCACATCGGCCAGTTCGAGCATCTCCAGCATCAGGCTGATGACCTCGAGATCGCTGGACGCAGACGCATCACCGTACAGTTCTGCACCGAGCTGAATGGGGCTGCGCGAGGTGGAAAGCGCCTGCGGCTTGGCATGCAGCACGCTGCCGGCATAGCACAGCCGGCTCGGCCCTTCACGACGCAGGGTATGCGCATCGACGCGGGCCACCTGCGGGGTGATATCGGCACGCAGCCCCATCTGACGACCGGAGAGCGGATCGATGACCTTGAAGGTGCGCAGGTCCAGGTCCTGCCCGGAACCGGTGAGCAATGACTCGAGGAATTCCACGTGCGGGGTGATGACCAGCTCGTAGCCCCAGCGCTGGAACAGATCCAGCACGCGCCGACGCGCCGTTTCGATACGCGCCGCCTCTGGCGGCAGCACCTCTTCGATGCCATCTGGCAAGAGCCAGCGGTCTACCGTTGCCATTCGCGAAATCACCTCTCGTTCCGGTAAGCCCAGACGAAAACCGCGGCTGCAGCCTCAGCTGGCCTCCGGTCGCGTGCAGTTGTGTTCGAACCATGGCATCCGAGCCATGCCCCTGAGGGGTCGGCATGACCACCGCATGCCTGGGATAGCCTGCGACCTCAAGGGCACAGACGCAAAAAAGCCGGGATTTTCCCGGCTGGCGGATCATAGCAACCTTTTCCCCATGGGTCACCCGGCGACACGCGCGTGCCGCCGGAGAACCCCGGGCAAATGGCCGTGAAACGCTACTTGTTGCTCTGCAGATAGCGGAAGAAGTCGCTCTTCGGATCGAGCACCAGCACATCTTCCTTGCTGGAGAAGCTCTCACGGTAGGCCTGCAGGCTACGATGGAACGCGTAGAACTCCTGATCCTGCCCGTACGCGGCGGCATAGATCGCAGCAGCCCTGGCATCACCATCACCACGCAGCTCTTCCGCCTCGCGGAAGGCCTCGGCCAGCAGCACCCGGCGCTGACGATCGGCGTCGGCACGAATACCTTCGGCCAGCTCCTTACCCTTTGCGCGATGCTCGCGAGCCTCGCGTTCACGCTCGGAACTCATCCGCTCGAACACGCTGCGGTTGACCTCGCGGGGCAGATCGATACCCTTGACGCGCACATCCACCACCTCGATACCGAGCTCCTGCTGAGCGGCGCGATTGAGACTGGTGGTGACCTGCGCCATCAGCTCGTCACGCTGACCGGAGACCGACTCGTGCAGGGTGCGCTTACCGAACTGGTCACGCAGCGCCGCCTCGAGACGACGCGCCAGACGCTCATCGGCAATCTGCTTCATCCCCGACGTCGCGGTATAGAAACGCTCGGCATCGTCCACACGCCA
Organism: Stutzerimonas sp. Brlt_14; assembly: GCF_051948915.1. Taxonomy (NCBI): domain Bacteria; kingdom Pseudomonadati; phylum Pseudomonadota; class Gammaproteobacteria; order Pseudomonadales; family Pseudomonadaceae; genus Stutzerimonas; species Stutzerimonas sp. Brlt_14. The sequence continues at coordinate 203,479 of NZ_JAYJLM010000004.1, read as the reverse complement.
CTTGGCATAGGAGTCGACCATCAGCGCCTTCTTCTCCAGCGTCAGGAAGCGTGACGTGGTGGTATCCAGCGTCAGCAGTCGCGCATCGAACTTGCGCACCGAGTTCACGTACGGAATCTTCATGTGCAGACCCGGCTTCACGTCAGGCTCGACGATCCGGCCGAAGCGCAGCAGCACGGCACGCTCGGTCTGGGAAACGATGTAGAAGCTGTTCCACAGAACGATGGCCAGCACCACACCCACGATCAGGGCGGTAAGGGATTTATTGCTCATCAGCGACTCTCCCTCGTACGAACTTCACGCGGATCCAGCTCCGGCGGCAGACGAGTGCCCTGGGTTGCCGCCGCACCCGACGCCACTCCGGCAGGTGCCGGCGTGCTTGCGCCACGGCTGTTGATCATCTTGTCCAGCGGCAGATAGAGCAGATTCTGCCCACCATCGCCACTCACCATGACCTTGCTGGTATTGCTCATGACTTCCTGCATGGTTTCCAGATACAGACGCTCGCGCGTAACTTCCGGTGCCTTGCGGTACTCGGCGACCAGCTTGCTGAAGCGGTCGGCCTCACCCGTCGCCCGTGAAATCACCGCATCGCGGTAACCGCTGGCCTCTTCCAGCATGCGCTGGGCCTGACCACGAGCCTCGGGGATCACGCCGTTGGCGTAGGACTCGGCCTGGTTCTTCTCGCGCTGCTCGTCCTCCCGCGCCCGGATCACGTCATCGAACGCTTCCTGCACTTCACGCGGCGCCGAAGCACTCTGGATGTTGACCTGGGTGACGACGATGCCGGTGCCGTAGTTGTCGAGGAAGCGCTGCAGGCGTTCCTTGACCTCGCCGGCCATGACCTCACGACCCTCGGTGAGCACCTGATCCATGGCAGTGGAGCCCACGACGTGGCGCACGGCACTGTCGGTGGCGTGCTGCAGGCTGATTTCAGGCTGATCGACACTCAGCACGAAGGACTGCAGATTGCTGATCTTGTACTGAACGGTCAGCGGCACCTCGATGATGTTCTCATCCTCGGTGAGCATCTGCCCCTGCTTGCTGTACGAGCGCTCGCGCGTCACGTTCTCCTGGAACTTGCGGTCGATCGGCGGGAAGTAGATGTTCAGGCCCGGCCCCACCGTCTCGTGATACTTGCCGAAGCGCAGCACCACGGCCTGCTCCTGCTCGTCGACGATGTAGATGGCGTTGAACAGCCACACGGCCAGCAGCACCACCAGCGCCACCCAGACAAGGCCGAAACCGCCGCGCTTGCCGGAGCCACCAAAGTTGCCGCCACCACGTTTCTTGCCGCCAAACATGCCGTTCAGGCTGTCCTGCAGCTTGCGGAAAGCCTCATCGAGATCCGGTGGCCCCTTCTGGTCGCCACCGCCGCCACGACGGCCGCCGCCACCACTGCCCCAGGGATCCTGGTTGTTCGAGTTGCCACCCGGCTCATTCCAAGCCATAGCGCTCTCCATTCAAATAAAGCTAAAGACGCGCCCACGGCGCGCCCGCCAATGCTACAGAAAGCCCCGAACGACCGGCAAAATTGCCGATCGAGGCTTTATTGCAAAGTGTGTTGCTCGATGAACTCGCCCACCCGCAACCCTTCGCGGCTGATCAAGCGATTCAGTTCGACCCGCGGCAAGCGAACTTCCAGCAGGCTGCCACCCTCCTCGTCGTGCGTCTCGCGCTGCACCGCACCCAGCTCGAAGAACTGCGCACGCAAGCGGCCCAGCCTCTGCGGCAGGCACAACGTGCCGACGAAGAGATCATCACCGAGCAGCTCGGCGACGGCCTGACGCAGCAGGTCGAGCCCCAGACCGTCACGGGCGGACACCCAGACGCGCTGCGGCTTGCCATCGGCATCGCGCTGTATCTGCGGCTCGATACCCTCGAGAAGGTCGAGCTTGTTGTACACCTCGAGCATCGGCAGCTCGTTGGCGCCGATCTCGCCAAGCACCGCGAGCACCTGCTCGATCTGCTGATCACGTTCAGGCTCGTGAGCATCGATCACGTGCAGCAGGAGGTCGGCGTTGCTGGACTCTTCCAGCGTCGCCCGGAACGATTCCACCAGCTTGTGCGGCAGATGACGGATGAAGCCCACCGTGTCGGCCAGGATCACCGGCCCGACATCCTCGAGCTCGAGGCGGCGCAGCGTGGGATCGAGCGTGGCGAACAGCTGATTGGCGGCATAGACCTCGGATTCGGTCAGAGCATTGAATAGCGTGGATTTGCCGGCGTTGGTGTAGCCCACCAGCGACACGGAAGGAATGTCCGCACGACGCCGGCCACGACGGGCCTGCTCGCGCTGGCCACGGACCTTTTCCAGACGCTGCTTGATCTGCCGGATGCGCACGCGCAGCAGGCGACGGTCGGTCTCCAGCTGGGTTTCACCCGGCCCCCGCAGGCCGATACCGCCCTTCTGCCGTTCGAGGTGGGTCCAGCCGCGGACCAGCCGCGTGCTCATGTGTTCGAGCTGCGCCAGTTCGACCTGCAGCTTGCCCTCGTGGGTACGCGCCCGCTGGGCGAAGATGTCCAGAATCAGGCCGGTGCGATCAAGCACACGGCATTCGAGCGCGCGCTCGAGGTTGCGCTCCTGGCTGGGGGTCAGCGTGTGATTGAAGATCACCAGCTCGGCCTCGCCTTCCTTGACGAGGTCATGCAGCTCCTCGACCTTGCCGCTGCCGATCAGGAACTTGGCGGAGGGCTGGTGGCGGGAAACATTGACGAAGCCAACCGTTTCCGCCCCCGCCGAACGCGCCAGCTCCTGGAACTCCTGAGGGTCCTCGCGCGCCGCGGGATCCTGGCCGTCCAGGTGCACCAGGATAGCCCGCTCACCGCCACCGGGACGTTCGAAGAACAAAGAAACCTACCTCAGTCGTTACCCGACTCGGATTGCTCGGCATCGCCAGCGGTCGGCAGACGCACGGGGCGGCCGGGAACCACAGTGGAAATGGCGTGCTTGTACACCATCTGGCTTACGGTGTTTTTCAGAAGGATGACGAATTGGTCGAAGGATTCGATCTGGCCCTGCAGTTTGATGCCGTTGACCAGATAGATGGAAACCGGGACGCGTGCCTTACGCAGTGTGTTGAGGTAAGGGTCTTGTAGCGAATGCCCTTTTGACATGTGCCGCACTCCTTAGAGGATCTGTTTTCATTAGTGTTCTAAACGTACAACCGACGATCCACTTGTTGAGAATAGACGGTCAATTAGCAGTGTCAGCTCAATATGGAGAGCGATTGCAGGTATTTCAATGCGCGCGGCAGATTGTCGCAGGACAAACTGTCCAGCCAGTGAACCTCCCCCCAGCTTCGCAACCAGGTGAACTGACGCTTGGCCAGTTGCCGGGTGGCGATGATGCCGCGCTCCACCATTTCCTCGCGAGTCGATGAGCCGTCCAGGTATTCCCACACCTGACGATAGCCAACCGCGCGAATGGATGGCATGCCGAGGTGCAGGTCGCCACGAGACCGCAAGGCTTCGACCTCTTCGACGAAGCCCTGTTCAACCATGTGCCGGAAACGTCTCTCGATGCGCTCGTGCAGGATGTGGCGTTGCGCGGGAGCGATACACAGTTGCGCGACAGTATAAGGCAAGACGCCGGAGCCTGGCGCGTCTGGGCCGGCTTTTTGCGACCTTTGTCGGGCGCGATGCTCGCTCATGGTCAAGCCGCTGACACGATAGACCTCCAGCGCGCGCACCAGCCGCTGCGGATCGTTGGGATGAATGCGTGCCGCCGACTCCGGGTCCACCTGCGCCAGCCGGTCGTGCAGCACCTGCAGCCCCTCGCTTGCTGCCAGGGCTTCGAGTTCCGCGCGCACCGAAGCATCAGCCGCCGGCATGTCCGCCAACCCTTCCTGCAACGCCTTGAAATACAACATGGTTCCGCCGACCAGTAACGGAATGCGGCCGACGGCGGTGATCTCCGCCATGGCCGCCAGCGCATCGCTGCTGAACTCGGCAGCCGAGTAGCTCTCAGCCGGATCGAGGATGTCCACCAGGCGGTGCGGGAACTGCGCCAGTACCTCGGCAGAGGGCTTCGCCGTGCCGATGTCCATGCCACGGTAGACCAGCGCCGAGTCGACGCTGATCAGTTCGCAGGGCAGCACGCGCGCCAGCTCCAGCGCCAGGTCAGTCTTGCCCGAGGCGGTGGGGCCCATAAGAAAGATGGCGGGAGGCAGAGAAGACATCGGCGGGCTCGGCAGGCGTGGCCGCATAGTTTCCAGTGGCAGGCGGCAGGTCGCAAGCACGGCCTGCCGCCCGGAGCCGGGTCAGCGGCCGCGCAGGAACAGCTTGTCCAGATCGTCCATGCCCAGCTGCGTCCAGGTCGGGCGGCCATGGTTGCATTGCCCGCTGCGCTCGGTGTGCTCCATGTCGCGCAGCAAGGCATTCATCTCCGGAAGCGTCAGGCGGCGGTTGGCACGTACCGCGCCGTGGCAGGCCATGGTCGCCAGCAACTCGTTGAGGTGTGCCTGGATGCGGTCGCTGGTGCCGTACTCCAGCAGATCGGCAAGCACGTCACGCACAAGCTGGGTGGCCTCGGCCTGCTTGAGCAGCGAAGGAATCTGACGGATCGCCAGGGTTTCCGGACCGAGGCGCTGCAACTCGAAGCCGAGCATCTGGAACCACTGCGCGTGCTCTTCCGCGCAATCGGCCTCGCGCTGGCTGAGTGCAATGGACTCGGGCACCAGCAGCGGCTGGCCGCGCAGCCCTTCGCTGGCCATGGCAGTCTTCAGCCGCTCGTAGGTGATGCGTTCGTGGGCGGCATGCATGTCCACCAGGACCATGCCCTGGGCATTCTCGGCGAGGATATAGACCCCCTTGAGCTGCGCCAGCGCGTAACCCAGTGGCGGCACGTCATCCTGGCTGGCCGGCAGCGGCGCCGCGGCGCTTTCGGGCAGCGGAGTGAAAAACTCGCGGTACGCGCCCTGAGCCTCGGCGGTATAGCCGGCCGACGCCGGGCGCGGCGCCTGATAGCCCGCCCCCGCACCCCGCCAGGCGGGTGTCTCGCCTTGCGGCCGCTCGAGCACGCTGGCGGACAGGCTCATCTCGTTCTGCCCGGCGAACTCGCCGGCAGCCAGTCCGGACACCTGGGTCATCGGCGCTACGCTCGCCGGCGCGGCCAGCTGGTCCTCGGGACGCACATCGCCCAGCGCGCGGTGCAGCGTGCCGTAGAGGAAGTCATGGACCATATGGCTGTCGCGGAAACGCACCTCGTGCTTGGTGGGATGCACATTGACGTCCACCACCGCCGGATCGACGTCGAGGAACAGCACGAAGGTCGGATGCCGGCCGTTGAACAGCACGTCGCGATAGGCCTGGCGCACCGCATGGGCGACCAGCTTGTCGCGCACCATGCGCCCGTTGACGTAGAAGTACTGCAGGTCCGCCTGACTGCGCGAGAAGGTCGGCAGTCCGACCCAACCCCAGAGCCGCAGCCCGTTGCGTTCGATCTCGATGGGCAGCGCCTGCTCCAGGAAGGCCGGCCCGCATACCGCAGCGACGCGCCGCGCACGGGCGCTGTCGTCGTTGGCCTGATGCAACGCCAGCACGCCCTTGCCGTTGTGGCGCAGATGGAAGGCCACATCGAAGCGCGCCAGCGCCAGGCGCTTGATGACCTCCTGCAGGTGGTCGAATTCGGTCTTCTCGGTGCGCAGGAACTTGCGCCGTGCCGGCGTGTTGAAAAACAGATCACGCACTTCCACCGAAGTGCCCACCGGGTGAGCCGCCGGCTGCACTCGCGCTTCCATTTCGCGCCCCTCGGTTTCCACCTGCCAGGCCTCGCTGGCATCGGCAGTACGCGAGGTCAGCGTCAGACGCGAGACGGAGCTGATCGAGGCCAGCGCTTCGCCGCGAAAGCCCAGGCTCATGACTCGCTCGAGATCTTCCAGATCGCGAATCTTGCTGGTGGCATGGCGGGCCAGGGCCAGCGGAAGGTCGTCCGGCGGTATACCGCAGCCGTCGTCGCGAACCCGCAACAGCTTGACCCCGCCCTGCTCGACGTCCACCTCGATACGACTGGCGCCGGAGTCCAGGCTGTTCTCCAGCAGCTCCTTGATCACCGAGGCCGGGCGCTCGACCACCTCGCCAGCGGCGATCTGGTTCGCCAGCCGCGGGCTGAGCAGCTGGATGCGTGGCGCTTGCGTCATGGCTGGGACGCCAGGGTGGTAGCGGGAATGTTCAGCGTCTGGCCGATCTTGATCACATCGTTGCTCAGGTTGTTGGCACTGCGCAGCGAGGCCAGGCTGACCTGATAACGCTGGGCAAGCAGCGCCAGGCTTTCGCCCGAGCGCACGACATGCTCGCGCGGGCCGGCGGCGATCTTGCCGGAATCACGCAGCCAGGCAACGTAGGTCCCCGGCGGCGGATTCTCGTGGAAGAACTGCCGCACGCCACTGTGAATGGAGCGCGCCAGCGCCTGTTGATGGCTGGACGTCTGGAGTTTCTTGGCTTCCGACGGATTGGAGATGAAGCCGGTCTCGACCAGGATCGAGGGGATGTCCGGCGATTTCAGCACCATGAAGCCGGCCTGCTCGACGCGCCGCTTGTGCAGCGGCGTGATGCGCCCCATGTTGCTGAGCACCTTCTGCCCGACGTTCAAACTGGACGACAGCGAGGCGGTCATCGACAAATCCAGCAGTACGCCGGCGAGCATCTGATCCTTGTCGCCGAGGCTGACGTTGCCGGCACCACCGATGAGGTCGGAGCGGTTTTCGCTGTCGGCCAGCCAGCGGGCGGTTTCCGAGGTGGCGCCGCGGTCCGACAGGGCGAACACCGAGGCGCCGTACGCTGCCGAGCGCGGCGCGGCATCGGCGTGGATCGAGACGAACAGGTCGGCGCCCTTCTTGCGGGCGATCTCGGTCCGTTTGCGCAGCGGAATGAAGTAGTCGCCGGTGCGCACCAGTTCGGCGCGGAAGCCTTTCTCGGCGTTGATCTGGCGTTGCAGCTCCTTGGAAATCTGCAACACCACGTGTTTCTCGTAGACCTTGCCGGGGCCGATGGCGCCCGGGTCTTCGCCGCCGTGGCCGGCGTCGATGGCGATCACGATGTCACGCTTGCCACCCGAGGTGGCCGGCAGCTTCACCGCCGGCAGGGTCGGCGAGACCGGAGCAGCCGGGGTGGACGGTGTGGCGGTCGCTGGCGGCTGGGTGGCGGCACGGGCCGCAGTGGCCTGGTCGAACAGATCGACCACCAGACGGTGTCCATACTGCTGGTTGGGCGCCAGGCTGAAGCTCTTCGGCGAAACGGGCGCATGCAGGTCGACCACCACGCGCAGCGTGTTGGCATCGTGCTGACCGGCGCGCAGGGAGGCGACCGGCGTGTTCTGCAGAGCGAGCTTGTCGAGCTCGGCCTTCAAAGTCGCGCCAGTGACGTCGATGACCAGCCGGTCGGGTGCGGTGAGGGTGAAGATCTTGTGTTCGACCGGCCCTGACAGGTCGAACACCAGGCGGGTGTTGTCCGGCGCACGCCACAGACGCACGCTCTGCACATCGCTGGCAGCAAACAGGTCCGTCGCCATCAGCGACAGCACCAGGCCAACAACCAGGGTGCGAATGCGCATCCCCAAACCCATGTTATTCATAGCTCTCCGTCGGTCAGGGCGACACACCAGGCTTCGCCCCGCGCGGTATGGGGCGACAGGCGCAGCGTTCGGCCGGCCTCATGCGGCGTAATGGTAATGTCCATGTCGGCCTTTGGCAAAATGCCGGCCCCGCGCTCCGGCCACTCGATCAGGCACAGCGCGTTACCCTCGAAATAATCGCGGATGCCGAGAAACTCCAGCTCTTCGGGATCGACCAGGCGATACAGATCGAAATGGAACACCTGTACCTCGCCCAGTTCGTAGGGCTCGACCAGCGTGAAGGTCGGGCTCTTGACCTTGCCCTCGTGGCCGAAACCACGGATCAGGCCGCGTGACAGCGTGGTCTTGCCGGCGCCGAGGTCGCCATGCAGATAGATAACGCCCCGACCACCGGTCACCCGGGCAATGCGCGCGCCCAGTGCGAGCATCGCCGCCTCGTCCCCGGCATACAGATTCACTTCAGGCATGGCGACTGCTCCTCGAACAACTGACGAATCACCGGAATCAGATCACTGGCGGCCAGGCCGCGACCCAGCGGGCCAAGGCGCTCACCGGCGGCGGCGTGCAGCCAGGCGCCCAGGCAAGCCGCATCGAACGGCGCCAGCTGCTGCGCCAGCAAGGCACCGAGCACTCCGGCCAGCACGTCGCCGAGCCCGGCACTGGCCATCGCCGGATGGCCGCGATCGCACAGGGCCAGCCGGCCATCCGGCGCCGCGACCAGCGTGCCGGCCCCCTTGAGCAACGCGACGCACCCATAACGCTGCGCCAGCGCCCGCGCCGCCGCCGGGCGATCGGCCTGCACCTCGCCGACCGAGCACTTCAGCAGTCTCGCTGCCTCGCCCGGATGCGGCGTGATCAGGCAGCCGGACGGCAATTCGACGGCACCGGTAGCGAGCAGGTTCAACGCATCGGCATCCCAGACCTGCGGCTGCTCGCGCTGCGCAGCCGCGGAAATCAGGCTACGCCCCCACGGCGCCTGGCCGAGGCCGGGACCGACCACCAGCACATCGGCACGTTCCAGCAGCGCCGTCAGGCTGTAGGTGGACTCGACGCCATTGCACATGACCTCCGGCCGGCGCACCAGCGAAGCGCTGACGTGCTCCGGGCGGGTCGCCAGGGTCACCATGCCGGCCCCACAGCGCAGCGCAGCCTCGGCGCTGAGCAGCGCGGCGCCGCCGGTACCCAGATCACCGCCGATCACCAGCACCTGGCCGAAACTGCCCTTGTGCGCGGTCGGCGAACGAGGTGCGACCCGCGCCAGCGAGCCATGGTCGAGGCGCACGGCCTCACTGGCCACCTGCGCGACGATTCCCGGGTCGGCCTGCAGGTCGTCGAACACCAGCGCGCCGACGCGATCCGGGCCGTCGGCGGTAAACAGGCCGAGCTTGAGGCCAATGAACGTCACGCTGAGATCGGCGCGCACTGTTTGCCCCAGCACCTGACCGGTGTTGGCGCACAGCCCGCTGGGCAGGTCGATTGCCAGCACCGGACGGCCGCTGGCGTTGATCGCCGCGATCGCGCTCGCATAGGGTTCGCGCACCGCGCCGGTCAGACCGGTGCCGAGCAGCGCATCCACCAGCACGCCCTGCAGCGGCGCCTCCGCTCGCCAGGGTTCGATGGGCACTCCGCAATCACGCGCTTCGGCGCAGGCCAGCGCCGCGTCGCCCTGCAGCGTTTGCGGATCGCCCACCGCCAGCACCCGCACCTGCCAGCCAGCGCGCTGCGCCAGCGCCGCCAGCAGGTAGCCATCGCCGGCGTTGTTGCCGCGCCCCGCGAGCACGGTCACAGCACCTGCATCGGGCCAGCGCCGGCGCAGCGCGCGCCAGGCGGCATGGGCGGCACGCTGCATCAGTTCGAAACCGGACGTACCGGCGGCAATCAGGCGCGCATCGAGTTCGCGCACCTGGGTGGCGTTGTACAGGGCGACGGGCAGGGAATCGATCATCGGTGCAGGGATCATCGCGGCGGAATGTCTGGCAGAATTATACGCACCCGCTCACTTCCCGCCGCAGTCTCCGATGTCCAGCTCCGCTCTCGATCCCGTCGCACTCGCCGACTCCATCAAGGAGTGGGGCCGCGAGCTCGGCTTCCAGCAGGTGGGGATCACCGGCGTCGACCTTGGCGAGCACGAGGCGCACCTCGAGGCCTGGCTCCAAGCGGGCTATCAGGGCGAGATGGACTACATGGCGGCCCACGGCAGCAAGCGCTCGCGGCCGGACGAACTGGTGCCCGGTACGCTGCGAGTCATCTCGCTGCGCATGGACTACCTGCCGGGCGACACCCGCATGAGCCAGCAGCTGGCCGACCCGGAAAAAGCCTATGTGTCGCGCTATGCCCTGGGGCGGGATTACCACAAGCTGATCCGCAAGCGCCTGCAGCAGCTGGCCGAGCGCATTCAGCAGGTGGCCGGTCCGTTCGGTTTCCGCGCCTTCGTCGACAGCGCGCCGGTGCTGGAGAAGGCCGCCGGCCAGCAGGCCGGGCTTGGCTGGATCGGCAAGAACACCCTGCTGCTCAACCGCAAGGCCGGCAGCTGGTTCTTTCTCGGCGAACTCTTCGTCGACATCGCGCTGCCGGTCGACGAGCCGGTGACCCGCGATCACTGCGGCAGCTGCCACGCCTGCCTGGACATCTGCCCCACCGAGGCGTTCGTCGGTGAACGGCTGCTGGACGCGCGGCGCTGCATTTCCTACCTCACCATCGAGCTCAAGGGGCCGATCCCGGTCGAGCTGCGCGACAAGATCGGCAACCGCGTATTCGGTTGCGACGATTGCCAGATCGTCTGCCCCTGGAACCGCTTCGCACGCCCCACCGAGCAGAGCGACTTTCAGCCGCGCCATAGCCTGGACAACGCTGAACTGGCGACCCTGTTCCGCTGGACGGAAGAGGAGTTTCTCAGCCGCACCGAGGGCTCGCCGCTACGCCGCGCCGGCTACGAACGCTGGCTACGTAATCTCGCGGTGGGCCTGGGCAATGCGCCGTCGAGCATCCCGGTGCTGGAAGCGCTTCAGGCGCGCCGCGACGATCCGTCGGAGCTGGTGCGCGAGCATGTGGAGTGGGCCCTGGCCCAGCACGCCGGTCGCGCACCAGCCTGAAACACCCGACTAGGGCGCCGGAAGCGCCGCGGTGTCGGGCGCGGCGGCGCTCAGTTGGCGCAGCTCCTCGGCATCCAGCGTTTCCTGTTGCAGCAACTGCCGGGCGCAGCGCTCGAGCAGCTCGCGCCGTGCCTCGAGCAACGACAGGCTGCGCTGGAAGGCCGCCTGCACCAGCTCCTGCACTTCCTCGTCGATGGCCGTAGCGGTGCTTTCGGCGTAGTCGTGCTGCGGCTTGAGGCCGAGCAACGCTTCGTTGCCGAGAAAGGCGTTGGGCTCACGCTCCAGCGCCAGATGGCCGAGGCGCGTGGACATGCCGTAACGGGTGACCATGGCGCGGGCGATGTCGGTGACCTTGGCCAGGTCGTCCGCCGCGCCGGTGGACAGATGGGCGAACACCAGCCACTCCGCCGCGCGGCCGCCGAGCAGCACGGCCATCTTGTTTTCCAGCTCCTCGCGGGTCATCAGGAAGCGATCCTCGGTGGGCCGCTGGATGGTGTAGCCCAGCGCGCCCATGCCGCGCGGGATGATCGACACCTTGTGCACCGGATCGACGCCCGGCAGCGCCATGGCCACCAGCGCATGGCCCATCTCGTGGTAGGCGACGATCTCGCGCTCGCGCGGGTTGAGCAGGCGATTGCGCTTCTCCAGCCCGGCGATGATGCGTTCGATGGCCGCGGTGAAGTCCTGCATCGCCACCGCCTCGGCGTTGCGCCGGGTCGCCAGCAGCGTCGCCTCGTTGACCAGGTTGGCCAGGTCGGCGCCGGTGAAGCCCGGGGTCAGCGCGGCGATGGCCTGAGGATCGACATCGGTGCCCAGCCGCGACTTCTTCAGGTGCACGTTGAGAATCTGCACCCGTCCGACCTTGTCCGGCCGGTCCACCAGCACCTGGCGGTCGAAACGGCCGGCGCGCAGCAGCGCCGGGTCGAGGATCTCGGGGCGGTTGGTGGCCGCCAGCAGGACGAGCCCGCTGGAGGTGTCGAAGCCGTCCATCTCCACCAGCAGCTGGTTGAGCGTCTGCTCCTTCTCGTCATGCCCGCCGGACAGGGGGCCGGCACCGCGGGCACGGCCAAGGGCGTCCAGTTCGTCGATGAAGATGATCGCCGGTGCCTGCGCCCGCGCCTGCTCGAACAGATCGCGCACCCGCGCCGCGCCGACACCGACGAACAGCTCGACGAACTCGGAGCCGGAAATGGAGAAGAATGGCACCTTCGCCTCGCCCGCCACGGCGCGCGCCAGCAGCGTCTTGCCGGTGCCCGGCGGGCCGACCAGCAGCACGCCCTTGGGCATGCGCCCGCCGAGGCGGCCGTAGGTTTGCGGGTCGCGCAGGAACTCGATGATTTCCTTGAGCTCGTCCTTGGCCTCGTCCACGCCGGCAACATCAGCGAAGCTCACCTTCATGTCGGTCTCGACGTAGACCCGCGCCTTGCTCTTGCCGATCTGCATCATGCCGCCGCCACCCAGGCCGCTGCCGATGCGCTTGAGCAGGAACAGCCAGATGCCGAAGAACATCGCCGCCGGGATGATCCACGACAGCAGGTCGCGCACCAGCGTGCTTTCCACCTTGCCGGTGTAGCGTACCGGGTACTGCTGCAGATGCTCGGCCAGCTGTGGCTCGACGCGGTTGGTGATGAAACGACGCTGACCGCCGGCCAGGGGCTCCTTGAGCCGGCCTTCGATGCGCCGGTCCGTGATGGCCAGTTCATCTATGCGCCCTTCCTTGAGGTGCTGCTCGAACTCGCTGTAGGGGATGGTCGCCACCTCCTGCTGCGCCGACAGCAGGTACTGGAGGCCGAGAAACACCAGGATGGCGATCATCCAGTAGTTGAAATGGAACTGAGCGCGGTCTTTCACACCGTTTCTCCTTGTGCGCGGACCGTCAACTATGCCTGTGCGGCCGCGAGCTTGCCTGGACCCAGATCAGTTATGCCGCGGTTGCCGGCAATCAGAGCCCGCCGCGTACACCGAGCCCGACGCCCAGCTCCGCCGCGACGGCGAAGGGCAGCAACAGCGTGTCCAGCAAGGCGCTGGCCGGCAGATCGAGCGCGGCATGCTTGGGCGCCACGGCACCGAAGCGATCCAGTGGGCAGCAGCCACCGTTGAGGCTGTACCAGTCCAGACGCGTGCCGGAATAGATGATCGGCGCGCCGGGCTTGGCCGCGTCCAGCGTGCGCACCGTGGCGCAGCCACCCAGCACGCTCAGCGTCGTCAGTACCAGCAGCGCCCGACCGATCATCTCAGTCGTCGCTGACGATATGGTGCTCGCCCCAGCGCGGCAGCATGTCCTGGGGAATGTTGAGCAGGTTGAGGATGCGCGCGACGACGAAATCCACCAGGTCGTCGATGCTTTGCGGCTGGTGATAGAAGCCGGGCGAGGCCGGCAGGATCACCGCACCCAGATTCGACAGCTTGAGCATGTTTTCCAGATGAATGCTCGAATAGGGCGCCTCGCGTGGCACCAGAATCAGCTGGCGGCGCTCCTTGAGGGTGACGTCGGCGGCGCGTTCGATCAGGTTGTTGCAGGCGCCGGTGGCGATTGCCGACAGCGTGCCGGTGGAACAGGGCACCACCACCATCGCCGTCGGTGCGCCGGAGCCGGACGCCGGCGGGGCCATCCAGTCCTCCTTGGCGAACACACGGATCTGCCCGGCGGCGGCACCGGTGTACTCGGAGAGGAAGGCCTGCATGGCCTGCGGCTTGGCCGGCAGCACCACGTCGGTCTCGGTGGCCATCACCAGTTGCGCGGCCTTGGAAATCAGGAAGTGCACCTCGCGGTCTTCCTGGATCAGGCAATCGAGCAGGCGCAGACCGTACTGCGCGCCGGAGGCGCCGGTCATGGCCAAGGTGATGCGTTCCGGTCCGCTCATTCAATTTGCTCCTGATGCCATTCGCGTGGAAATGCCTGCGGCGATTTCCAACCTACGCCAGTGCGGCGGCCAATTGGCCGTGCAACCCACCGAAACCGCCATTGCTCATCACCACCACCTGAGTGCCCGGCACGGCATCGGCTTTCACTTTGGTAATGATCGCCTCAAGCGAATCGCAGACCGTGGTCGGCACCGGCGAGCCGGCGACGGTCGCGGCGAGATCCCAGCCGAGGTTGGCCGGTGCGTACCAGATCGCCTGATCGGCCAGCGCCACCGACTCGGCCAGCCCCTCGCGGTGCGCGCCGAGCTTCATCGAGTTCGAACGCGGCTCGACCACGGCGATGATCGGCGTATCGCCGACGCGCTTGCGCAGGCCGTCGAGGGTGGTGGCGATGGCGGTCGGGTGATGGGCGAAGTCGTCATAGATGGTCACGCCATTGACCTCGGCGACCTTCTCCATGCGCCGCTTGACGCTACGGAATTCGCTCAGCGCCTCGGCGCCCTGCTTCGGCAGCACGCCGACATGCCGTGCCGCCGCCAACGTCGCCAGCGCATTGTTGACGTTGTGCCGGCCGGTCAGCTCCCACTCCACCACGCCCTGCACCTCGCCGTCGAAGATCACCTCGAAGCGCGAGCCGTCGGCGCTGAGCAGCTTCGCCTGCCACTGGCCGCCGTCGCCGGTGGTCTGCACCGGTGTCCAGCAGCCCATGCCGATGACGCGCTTGAGCGCCGTTTCCGACTCGGGATGGATGATCAGCCCCTCGCCCGGCACGGTGCGCACCAGATGATGGAATTGCCGCTCGATGGCAGCGAGATCCGGGAAGATATCCGCGTGATCGAACTCCAGATTGTTCAGGATCGCGGTGCGCGGGCGGTAGTGGACGAATTTGCTGCGCTTGTCGAAGAAGGCGCTGTCGTACTCGTCGGCCTCCACCACGAAGAACGGCGTACCGCCGAGCCGTGCGGAGATGCCGAAGTTCTGCGGCACACCACCGATGAGAAAGCCCGGGCTCATGCCGGCATGTTCCAGCACCCAGGCCAGCATGCTGCTGGTGGTGGTCTTGCCATGGGTGCCGGCCGCCGCCAGTACCCAGCGACCCTGCAGCACGTGATCGGCTAGCCATTGCGGGCCGGAGACATAGGGCAGCCCCTTGTTCAGCACGTATTCCACTGCGGGGTTGCCACGCGACATGGCGTTGCCCACCACCACCAGATCGGGTGCCGGTTCCAGATGCGCCGGCTCGTAGCCCTGCATCAGCTCGATGCCCTGAGCCTCGAGCTGGGTGCTCATCGGCGGATAGACGTTGGCATCGGAGCCGGTGACGCGATGGCCGAGTTCCTTGGCCAGCACCGCGAGCGAACCCATGAAGGTGCCGCAGATGCCGAGAATATGGATATGCATTGATGACCTCTGAAAGACGCCGCGCCAGACGGCATGGCCGCGCATTCGACGCTGGAAAACTGCGGCGCAGATTAGCACAGGGTCCGCTGCGGGGCGGTCGCACCGCACGTCGCCTCGCCTGCCGACGAACGGAGCCTGTTCTACGCTGAAAGACAGCAGTCATCACAATTACAAGACCGGAGACTCATCATGCGTTACGCCCATCCCGGCAGCGAAGGCGCTGTCGTTTCCTTCAAATCCCGCTACGGCAATTACATCAACGGCCAGTTCGTCGAGCCGGCCGGTGGTCAGTATTTCACCAACCTTTCCCCGGTCAACGGTCAGCCCATCGCCGAGTTCCCGCGCTCCGACGCCGCCGACATCGAGAAGGCCCTGGACGCCGCCCATGCCGCCGCCGATGCCTGGGGCAAGACCAGCGTCCAGGCGCGTTCGCTGATCCTGTTGCAGATCGCCGACCGCATCGAGCAGAACCTGGAGACGCTCGCCATCACCGAGACTTGGGACAACGGCAAGGCGGTGCGCGAGACGCTCAACGCCGATATCCCGCTGGCCGCCGACCACTTCCGCTATTTCGCCGGTTGCATCCGTGCCCAGGAAGGCACCAGCGCGGAGATCGACGAACACACCGCGGCCTACCATTTCCACGAGCCGCTGGGCGTGGTGGGGCAGATCATCCCGTGGAACTTCCCGATCCTGATGGCCGCCTGGAAGCTCGCCCCGGCGCTGGCCGCCGGCAATTGCGTGGTGCTCAAACCGGCCGAGCAGACCCCGCTGGGCATCAACGTGCTGCTCGAATGCATCGGCGACCTGCTGCCGCCGGGGGTGCTCAACGTGGTGCACGGCTACGGCCGGGAAGCCGGCGAAGCACTGGCCTCGAGCAAGCGCATCGCCAAGATCGCCTTCACCGGCTCCACCCCGGTGGGCTCGCACATCATGAAGCGCGCCGCCGAGCACATCATTCCGAGCACCGTGGAGCTGGGCGGCAAGAGCCCGAACATCTACTTCGAGGACATCATGCAGGCCGAACCGGCCTTCATCGAGAAGGCCGCCGAGGGGCTGGTGCTGGGCTTCTTCAACCAGGGCGAGGTGTGCACCTGCCCGTCCCGCGCACTGGTGCAGGAGTCGATCTACGCGCCGTTCATGGAAGCGGTGATGAAAAAGGTCGCGCAGATCAAGCGCGGCGACCCGCTGGACACCGACACCATGGTTGGCGCCCAGGCCAGCCAGCAGCAGTTCGACAAGATCATGTCCTACCTGAAGATCGCACAGGAAGAAGGCGCCGAAGTGCTCACCGGCGGGGCGGCCGAGAAACTCGAAGGCTCGCTCGCCACCGGTTATTACATCCAGCCGACCCTGCTCAAGGGCACCAACAAGATGCGCGTGTTCCAGGAGGAGATCTTCGGCCCGGTGATCGGCGTCACCACCTTCAAGGACGAGGCCGAGGCGCTGGCCATCGCCAACGACACCGAGTACGGCCTCGGCGCCGGCGTGTGGACCCGCGACATCAACCGCGCCTATCGCATGGGCCGGGCGATCAAGGCCGGCCGTGTCTGGACCAACTGCTACCACCTCTACCCGGCGCACGCGGCGTTCGGTGGTTACAAGAAGTCGGGCGTCGGTCGCGAGACGCACAAGATGATCCTCGACAGCTATCAGCAGACCAAGAACCTGCTGGTGAGCTACGACATCAATCCGCTGGGCTTCTTCTGATGGGCTGAGCGCGGTGGGCTTCGGCTCACCGCGCGTTCGAACAAGACACCTGCCGGGCTCCGCCATGGTGCTGTGGAGCCCGCAAAAGGTGCGTTCCTGCCGACATCCACCGACAAAACACCGGGAATCCCGTATTCCGTGCCGGGGCATGACGCTTGCTAGGGAGAGAGGTGCCAACCCGTCCAAGAGGATTCCCCCATGGCTCTCGAACACAGCAGTTCAACGCCACCGCACCACGCAATCGATTTCGAAACCGTTGGCAGTAGCTATTTCCAGGAACGCGAACTGAAGAAAGGCGCCGCCGGCTGGGTGCTGCTGGTCGGCCTTGGCGTCGCCTACGTGATTTCCGGCGACTACGCCGGCTGGAACTTCGGCCTCGCCCAGGGCGGCTGGGGCGGGCTGTTCATCGCCACGCTGCTGATGGCGACCATGTACCTGTGCATGTGCTTCTCGCTGGCCGAGCTGTCGTCGATGGTCCCGACCGCGGGCGGCGGCTATGGTTTTGCCCGCACCGCCTTCGGCCCATTGGGCGGCTTTCTCACCGGCACGGCGATCCTCATCGAATACGCCATCGCGCCGGCGGCGATCGCCGTGTTCATCGGCGCCTATTGCGAGTCACTGTTCGGCATCGGCGGCTGGATGATCTATCTGGCCTTCTACATCGTCTTCATCGGCATCCATATCTTCGGCGTCGGCGAGGCGCTGAAGCTGATGTTCATCATCACCGCGGTCGCCGCCCTTGCCCTGGCGGTGTTCATCGTCGCCATGGTGCCGCACTTCTCGGTGGACAAGCTGCTCGATATCGCGCCGACCACCGCTGCCGGTGCCAGCAACTTCCTGCCCTACGGCTACGTCGGCATCTGGGCGGCGATTCCCTACGCGATCTGGTTCTTCCTCGCCGTCGAAGGCGTGCCGCTGGCCGCCGAGGAAACCAAGAACCCGCAGCGCGACATGCCCCGCGGGCTGATCGGCGCCATGCTGATACTGGTCGCCTTTGCCGGCCTGATCCTCCTGGTCGGCCCGGGCGGCGCCGGCTCCAGCACTCTGGTGGCATCCGGCAACCCGCTGGTGGAAGCGCTGACCACGGCCTACGGTTCGTCCACCTGGATGAGCGGCTTCGTCAACCTGGTCGGCCTGGCCGGGCTGATCGCCAGCTTCTTCTCGATCATCTTCGCCTACTCGCGGCAGATCTTTGCCCTGTCGCGGGCCGGCTACCTGCCGCGCAACCTCTCGCTGACCAACAAGAACAAGGCGCCGGTGCTGGCCCTGGTGATCCCCGGTGTGATCGGCTTCCTGCTCTCGCTGACCGGCCAGGGCGACCTGCTGATCCTCGTCGCGGTGTTCGGCGCGACCATCTCCTACGTGTTGATGATGGCTTCGCACATCGTGCTGCGCCTGCGCCGGCCGGATCTGCATCGCCCGTACAGGACACCCGGCGGCATCGTCACCTCGGGCGTGGCGCTGGTACTGGCCTGCATCGCGGTCATCGCGGGCTTCCTGGTCGACCCGCGGGTGGTGATCGGCGCCGCGATCATCTACGGGATCTTCATCGCCTATTTCGCGATCTACAGTCGACACCATCTGGTGGCCGGCACGCCGGAAGGGGAATTCGCGGCGATCGAGCAGGCCGAGGCGACACTCAAGTAGGGAGAGCAGCCATGACGTACTCGCACAGCGTGGGCGGCACCACCTGGCGCTTCGACGATCTGCGCGAGGTGATGGCCAAGGCCAGCCCGGCGCGATCCGGCGACCTGCTCGCCGGGGTCGCGGCGGGCAGCGACGCCGAGCGAGTGGCGGCGCAGATGTGCCTGGCCAATGTGCCGCTCAGGCGTTTTCTCGAAGAAGCACTGATCCCCTACGAAAGCGATGAAGTCACTCGGCTGATCATCGACAGCCATGACGCCGCCGCCTTCGCGCCGATCAGCCACCTGACCGTGGGCGATTTCCGCAACTGGCTGCTCGGCGAGGAGGCGGACGAGTCGTCGCTGAAAGCCCTCGCACCGGGGCTGACGCCGGAAATGGTCGCCGCGGTGTCGAAGATCATGCGCGTGCAGGACCTGATCCTGGTCGCGCAGAAGGTCCGCGTCGTCACCCGCTTTCGCAACAGCATCGGCCTGGCCGGACGCATGTCCACCCGACTGCAGCCGAACCATCCCACCGACGACGGCGCCGGCATCGCCGCGAGCATTCTCGACGGCCTGCTCTACGGCAACGGCGACGCGGTGATCGGCATCAACCCGGCCACCGACAGCACCGCTGGCATCTGCGAGCTGCTGAAGATGCTCGACGCGGTGATCAGCCGCTACGAGATCCCGACCCAGGGTTGCATCCTCACCCACGTCACCACCTCCATCGAGGCGATCAACCGCGGCGCGCCGCTGGACCTGGTGTTCCAGTCCATCGCCGGCACCGAGGCGGCCAACGCCAGCTTCGGCATCAACCTGTCAACGCTGCAGGAAGGCTATGAGGCCGGCCTGTCGCAGAAGCGCGGCACCCTCGGCGACAACCTCATGTATTTCGAGACCGGCCAGGGCAGCGCGCTGTCGGCCAACGCCCATCACGGCGTCGATCAGCAGACCTGCGAAGCCCGCGCCTACGCCGTCGCGCGCCGCTACAAGCCGCTGCTGGTGAACACCGTGGTCGGCTTCATCGGCCCGGAATACCTCTACAACGGCAAGCAGATCATCCGCGCCGGGCTGGAGGACCACTTCTGCGGCAAGCTGCTCGGCGTGCCCATGGGTTGCGACATCTGCTACACCAACCACGCCGAAGCCGACCAGGACGACATGGACATGCTGTTGACCCTGCTCGGCACGGCGGGCATCAACTTCATCATGGGCATCCCGGGCTCGGACGACGTGATGCTCAACTACCAGACCACCTCCTTCCACGACGCCCTCTACGTGCGTCAGGTGCTCGGCCTGCGGCCCGCACCGGAATTCGAGGAATGGCTGGCGAAGATGCAGATCCTCCGACAGGACGGCAATCGCCTGCAGCTCGGCCGTGACCTGCCCGAAGCCTTCCGCCGTGCGCTGGAGCAGCAGGCATGAGATGCCAGGGCAAATCCGGCAGCGACCTCGACCGCGCAGGGGCCGCGCACGGCTTCTCCGGCGAGGCCGCTGCCATGAGCGTCCGCCGCCTGGGCCAGCGTATCGACCATCGGGAGCCGCAATGAACCACATCCCCAATCCCTGGCAGCACCTGCGCCAGCTGACCCCGGCGCGCATCGCCCTTGGCCGTGCCGGCACCAGTCTGCCGACGGTGGCGCAACTGGATTTCCAGTTCGCCCACGCGCAGGCCCGTGATGCCGTGCACCTGCCGCTGGACTGCGCCGCGCTGACCGCCGAACTGGACAAGCACGGCCTCGCCTGCCTGCCGCTACACAGCGCCGCCAGCGACCGCCAGACCTATCTGCAACGCCCTGACCTCGGCCGACGCCTCGACGAAACCAGCGCCGCCACGCTCGACGCCGAGGCCGGCGACGGCTGCGACCTGGCACTGGTGATCGCCGATGGCCTCTCGGCCCTGGCCGTGCAGCGTCATGCGGCACCCATGGCACTGAAGATCGCCGAACAATGCCAGGCCGAAGGCTGGTCCCTCGGTCCCGTCGCGCTGGTGGAACAGGGCCGCGTGGCGGTGGCCGACGAGATCGGTCAGCGTCTCAAGGCGCGCATGGTGGTGATCCTGCTCGGGGAGCGACCGGGCCTCAGCTCGCCGGACAGCCTGGGCCTTTACTTCACCTGGGCACCGCAGGTCGGCCGGCACGATGCGCAGCGCAACTGCATCTCCAACATCCGCCCCGAGGGGCTGAGCTACAACCTGGCCGCGCACCGCCTGCTCTACCTGATGCGCGAAGCCAGCCGCCGACAGCTATCCGGCGTCCAGCTCAAGGACGAGGCCGACGTGCCGGCGCTGGACGGTCAGCCGCGCGCCGGCAACTTCCTGCTCGGCTAGCCGGCATCAGGCCGGCTGCCAGGGCTCCAGCGTCTGGCTGTAGACCACCGCGCCGTCGATGTCGCGCAGGCTCACGCTCAGCGCACCGCTCTGGGCATCGATCTCCACCTCGCCGAAGAACTGGAAGCCCGCCCGCGGCGAGCTGTTCGCCGTCGGCGGCGCCTTCTGGAACACCACTTCCGGGCCGAAGGTGCCGTCCAGCGGATTAGGCCCGAAGCTGCCGGCGTTCAAGGGGCCTGCGACGAACTCCCAGAACGGCTCGAACTGCTGGAAAGCGGCGCGGTTGGGGTGGTAGTGGTGCGCGGCGCAATAGTGCACATCGGCGGTCAGCCAGACGGTGTTGCGCACCCGCGCACGCTGGATGAAGGCGAGAAGCTCGGCGATTTCCAGCTCGCGACCGAGCGCCTGACCGTCGTCACCGTTGGCGATCGCCTCCCAGCGACGCATGCCCTGGGCATCCACGCCGTCCGGCACATGCAGGCCGATGGGCATGTCGGCGGCGATCACTTTCCAGGTCGCCCGCGAGGCGCGCAGCTCGCGCTTGAGCCAGCGCAACTGCTCACGGCCGAGGAAAACCGTCTGCGCGCCCTGCTCGCTCTGCAGATTATCGGTGTTCGGCCCGCGGTAGCTGCGCATGTCCAGCACGAACACGTCCAGCAACGGCCCGTAGCTGACCTTGCGATAGATGCGCCCGAGCTTGTCGCCGCGGGCCACGCGCATCGGCGCGTATTCCAGGTAGGCCTGACGCGCACGGCGGACCAGGGTGTCGATGTCGCGAACCTGCCGGTAGCGGTCGTCCAGCTCCTTGCTCGGCGACCAGTTGTTGGTCACCTCGTGATCGTCCCACTGCCAGATCTGCGGTACCTCGGCATTGAAGGCCCGCAAGTTCTCGTCCAGCAGGTTGTAGCGGTAGTTGCCACGAAACTCGTGCAGCGTCTCGGCAACCTTGCTCTTCTCTTCGGTGACCAGGTTGCGCCAGATGCTGCCGTCCTCGGCGGTCACTTCGGCGGGAATCGGCCCGTCGGCATAGATCACGTCGCCGCTGTGCAGGAAAAAGTCCGGCCGCCGCCGACGCATGCTTTCGTAGATGCGCATGCCGCCGAAGTCCGGGTTGATACCGTAGCCCTGGCCGCAGGTGTCGCCGCCCCAGACGAAGCGGATATCGCGCGGGCGCTTCGCGGCGCTGCGCAGGTGGCCGAACCAGGGCTCGCTGAGCACGCCGCTGCGGGCATCCTCGAAACGAGCCCGGTAGAAGATCGACTGATCCGCCGGCAGCCCACGCAGGTCGACGCGGGCGGTGAAGTCCTGACCGGCATCGGTTACGGAGGACACCATGCGCCGCGGATTGCCGAAGCGGCTGCGCGTATCCCACTCGACGATCAACCGGCCAGGGCGGTCGCAGCGGCTCCAGATCAGCGCGCGATCGTCCGTCACGTCGCCGGACTGCACGCCGTCAAGCATCTGCGGGCGCGCCCGCGGCGCGGCGATGATGGCGGGCGCGGCGCCCAGGACCGGCAGGGCGAGGCCGGCGCCGATACCCTGCAGCAGTTGGCGGCGCTTCTGATCCGGTGCGGTCATTTCGGAAGTCTCCTGGCGAGTGGGGGTCATTCCGATGTACCCGTCCCGCTTGACAGTCCCGTGACGCGCCGACCGACGGCACGCTCAGCCGGCCGCCAGCAACAGCACCGCGTCGATCTCGAACAGCATGCCGTCCAGTGCCAGACGCGGCACGGGAATCAGCGTACAGGCCGGCTTCGGACCCGGCCCCAGCGCCCGCGCGAGTTCGTCGCCGAACACCTGCAGCCGCGCTTCGCTGTGATCGACGATCAGTACACCGAGCCTGGCAATCTGCTGCGGTGTACCGCCCACGGCCTCGATGGCGATACACAGGTTGCGCAGCGCCTGGCGCACCTGCTGGCGGAAGTCCTCGGACAGCTCTCCGTCGGCGGTTTCACCGCCCTGCCCGGCGATGAAGGCCAGTCGCGCGCCGGGCGGCAACAGCGCCACATGGGAATAGCCGTTCGGGGCGGGGTCGTACAAGCCCGGCGGGTTGATCAGGGAAAGTCCCCCTGGGCGGTTCTGTTCACGCATGGCAGGCTCCTCGTCTACAGGGTTCGGCGGGCAAGGCCAGCAGTAGCGCCACTCGCCCGGAGTACTCACCGTAGCAGCCGCCCGGCGATCCCACCGGTGTTTCGCAGAGGCGGTCGCGGGCTTTCATGGCAGCCGAGGTCCGGCTTGCCGCTGGTGAACGCCGCGCTTATGGTGAGCGCCCCGCCCCGCTGGAAACATCAGCCATGTGGTCCTTTCGCGCCTGGCAGCGCAAACGCATCCTCGCTCGCAACCCGGTCGATGTCGATCTGTGGCAGCGGGTGCTCGACAGCCTGCCGATTCTCGACGGTCTCGGCGACGACGAACTCGCCCGCCTGCGTGAGCGCGCCGTGCTGTTCCTGCACGACAAGCGCCTCACCGCGCTGCCCGGCGTCGAGCTGCAGGCCGAGGACCGTCTGCGCCTGGCGCTGCAGGCGCAACTGCCCCTGCTGCACCTGGCGGACCTCGGCTGGTATCACGGCTTCCACGAGATCGTGATCTACCCCGATGATTTCCTCAGCCCGCAGAAGCACCGCGATGCCGCCGGCGTCGAGCATGAATGGGACGCCGAACACAGCGGCGAAGCCTGGCTGCAGGGCCCGGTGATCCTGGCCTGGCCCGGGGTGCAGGAAAGCGGCGGCTGGGAGGCCTACAACCTGGTGATCCACGAACTGGCGCACAAGCTGGACATGCTCAACGGCGATGCCAACGGCCTGCCGCCGCTGCATCGGCAGATGCGCATCGATGCCTGGGCCAGCGCCATGCAGGGCGCCTACGACCGACTCAACGCCGCGCTGGACGCCGACCCGGAAGCCGAGACGCCGATCGACCCCTACGCCGCGGAAAACCCGGCGGAATTCTTCGCCGTCACCAGCGAGTACTTCTTCAGCGCCCCGGACGTGCTGCAGCAGAGCTTTCCCGACGTCTACGCGCAGCTGGCGGCGTTCTACCGGCAGGACCCGCTCGCTCGACTGCAACGCCTGCAGGCCGAACATCCCGCCTATCGGGAACCTGCGTAGGGCTGGCGCGTCGAAGCCGGCGTGCATTGCGCGCGACATTGCGCCTATAATCGCGCCCACTTTTTTTCCGCCCCCAGGCCGCGCTGGCCGATCAGGAGCCCATCGTTCATGAGCTACAGCAAAGTCCCGGCTGGCAAAGACCTGCCGAACGACATCTACGTCGCCATCGAGATCCCGGCCAACCATGCGCCGATCAAGTACGAGATCGATCACGACACCGACTGCCTGTTCGTCGACCGCTTCATGGCCACCCCGATGTTCTACCCGGCCAACTACGGTTTCATCCCGCATACCCTGGCCGATGACGGCGACCCCCTCGACGTGCTGGTCGTGACCCCCTATCCGGTTGCCCCGGGCTCGGTCATCCGCTGCCGTCCGGTCGGCGTGCTGAACATGACCGACGAAGCCGGCGGTGACGCCAAGCTGATCGCCGTCCCGCACGACAAGCTGACCCAGCTGTACAAGGACGTGAAGGAATACACCGACCTGCCGCCGCTGCTGATCGAGCAGATCAAGCACTTCTTCGAGAACTACAAGGATCTCGAGAAGGGCAAGTGGGTCAAGGTCGAAGGCTGGGAAGGCGCCGACGCCGCCCGTGCCGCCATCATCAAAGCTGCCGAGGCTTACCAGAAGTAAGTCGAGGCACTGAAGAAAAGCCGGCCACAAGCCGGCTTTTTAATGCCCGCAAATCTGCCTTTTGCCACCGGCCCGGTTCGACTATCGCTAGCCCCGCGCCTGGTTGCGCCCGCCACGCTTGGCTTCGTAGAGCGCCTGGTCCGCTCGCGCCATCAGCTGATCCACCTCGCCCGGTAGGCCCTCCATCTGCGCCAGACCGATGCTGACCGTCACCGTGATGTCGCCGGCCGCCGTGGGCATCGGCGTCTGGGCCACGGCAGTGCGGATCTTCTCGGCCACGCAGCGTGCCCCTTCGGCATCGGTATGCGGCAACACGATGGCGAACTCCTCGCCCCCGAGCCGACCGAACAGGTCGTGAGCGCGCAGCATTCCGGCACAGGTCTCGCTGAACTGCTTGAGCACGGCATCGCCGATCGGATGGCCGTGCACGTCGTTGACGCGCTTGAAGTGATCGATATCGAGCATCAGCAGGCTCAGGCTCTCGTTGTGGCGGCGGGCTCGCGCGAGTTCAGCCTCCAGGCCCGCTAGAAAGGCCCGGCGACTGCTGACGCCGGTCAGTACATCGGTGTTGGCCAGCTGTGCCAGCTGGCCGTGGGCGAGGCGCAAGCGAGCGATGCTCTGGAAGTAGCGACTGCTCAGCAGAAAGATCAGCAGCGCCACCACCGACAATGCCAGGGAGATGACACCTGCCGAAACGGTCAGCAATGTCTTGCGCTCCTGGAATGCCGCCATGAAGTCCGTCGGCGACAACAGCACGACCACCACCACGCCCTGGTCAATCAGGCGCCGATAGGCGCCGAGGCGATACTCCCCGTCGATGACGCTGACGCCTTCGTAGAAGCCCCGCTGGGGAGCCTCCGGATCGAAGTAGGGCTTGTCCTCCGGCACCTTGAAGTGCCCGTAGCGCCCCGGAATCTGCGTTCCGGAGGCGATGGCTCGCACGCTGCGATCGGTGCCCAGCAAAACGATGCTGCCGTTGGGGCCGACGTCGATCTGCTGGTAGTAGTCGGCGAAGAAGCTGGTGGGCACGGAAAGCACCAGCACCCCGGCGAACTCGCCATTCTGGTGAATGGGACGAGTGAACTGGATGGTCCACTGTTTCGAAACCCGACCAAGCACCGGCTTGCTGATGAACAGCCGATCCTCCTGCGGGTTGTCGCGATGCACGCGAAAGTGCTCGCGATCGCTCAGGTCCACGTGCTTTCCGGACGGCCCGAGGTTGGAAAAGACCAGCCGGCCGTCCCGGTCGATAACCGCCAGCTGTGCAATGAAGCCGCCATAGGCCTTGAGCTCCTCGTCCACGTGGCGGCCGAAGTCCATGTGCTCCAGGACGTCTTCACGCATGTCCAGCAACACGATGTCCATCAGCCGGATGGTGCTGAGCACGTGGGCCTCGAAAGCGGTGGCGAGGTTCATCGCGTTGTTGCGCGCCGCCTGCACCGTCAGCGTACGTTCATGCTTGATCTCGTCCAGCACGAACGCCCACATCGGTCCCAGCGTCAGCACGAGCACCAGGGCTGCCAGAAGTCCTGCCTTGCGTTTCAAGCTTCACCCCGTCGCGTCCTACGCGAAGTTCTTGTTCTCGAAGCTAACAGACGAACGGTAGCGCCGGCCAGACACGTGACCGGACAACGCACCGGCACGACGCGCGCCCGCCCGCGCTGTGTACGCAAGGGCAACACAGCCATCAGGCCGGAATCAGGCCATCGCCACTGGCTGGCGCACCGGAAGAAGCTCATGCACGACCAGCACCTGCCGGGTCAGCGTACTCATCAGCAATGCCGAGCTCTGGTAGGTGCGCCGCTGTCCATCACGGCCGTGCTCGTAGCTGAACACAAACGGATCGCCAGTGCCGGCGAGCAGCGCCTCGATGCCGTCTGCCAGCCTGGCACCGGCATCGAACCCGTCGCCAGTGGCCGCACGGCAGCGCGCCAGGTAATCCAGCGACTTGCATCCGGACAAGGCAGCCGGAGCGTTGCCGCCGGCCATCCAGACCTGATTGGCAGTGATCAGCCTGCCGTTGCCATCGACCACCCCGATGGCCAGCGGCAAGGCATCGATGATCCCGCGGGTGAACGCTTCGGCGTCTTCCAGACGTGCCTCGCGCCGCTGCTGCTCGGTCACATCCTGCAGGCAGCCGACCAGCAAACCGCCCAGAGCACCGAGGCCCTGGAAAACCTGCCCAGGTTGATCACCGACTATGCCCGTGCCACTTGCCGGAGTTGAGCACGGTGCCGCTGCAGACGAGCGTCGCTGATGCGATTCAGCGCACCGCCGATACGTCGCGCCTATATCCCCTGCTTTCGAAGGGATTCCCGTGACCGTACGGTTTCGCTATGGTGGCTAACAGGTATCACGGAGTGATCGCATGGTTCGGGGCTCAATCCTCTTGCTGTTGTTTGTCGCCTTGCTCGGCTGCCAGCCCGAATCGGATTCGATCCGTATCGGCAGCAACCGCTGGCTTGGCTATGCGCCGATCTATCTGGCGGACGATCTGGGCTGGACTGCCCCCAGTGGCATCCGCCTGGTGGAATACCCGAACACCACAGGTGTGCTGCGCGGCTTTCGCAACGGCATGCTGGACGCCGCCATGCTCACCCTCGACGAAACGCTGCTGCTGCAGGACAGCGCGGCGGAGCTCGACCTGGAGATCATTCTGGTCACCAACGTCTCAGCTGGCGCCGATGCGCTGTTCGCCCGCGCGCCGCTGACCAGCCTCAAGGACCTGGCCGGCCAGCGCATCGGCGTCGAAAACACTGCGCTGGGCGCCTACTTCCTTTCCCGCGTGCTGGATCAGGCCGGGCTGCGGATCGACGATCTGCAGGTGGTCAGCCTGCCGGTGCATGAGCAGGCCCCGCCGCCTTCGCCGCCGGCGAAGTCGACGCTGTCATCACCTTCGCTTCGGAGGGCCCGGCGCTGGAAAGCAAGGGCGCCCGGCGCATCTTCGACAGCCGCCAGCTGCCGGGCGAGATCGTCGACGTACTGGTGGTCGACCGGCAACGCGTCACCCGCGAGCAGCGTCGGCGCCTCCGGGACCTCTGGTTCGATGCGCTGCGCACCTGGCAGGACAATCGCGGCGAAACCGATCCGCGCCTGCATGCGCGCCTGGGCCTGACGCCGATGGCACTGCAGGTCACCCTCGACGGCCTGTTGATGGGTGATCGCGCCGTCAACCGTGAGTGGTTCGACGAGGGCCAGTTGCAGCAGAGCATCGGCCAGCTCAGCCAATATCTGCGCGAACGCCGGCTGCTCAACGGTTCGAATCCGGTCAATCTGATCGCTCGCTGCGAGGGCCCAATATGCTGACAAGGTTGTCGCTGCGTCGATCAATACCCCTGCTGCTGGGCATCTTCGGTCTGCTGTTCACGGTCATGCTGACCGCCTGGCACCTGCCGACCCGTATCGAGGAAACCCTCGCCGGCTGGCGCAACCACACCTCGCAGCATCTTGCCCTGCTGCAGAGCAGCCTGAGCGATCATCGCCGCCTCGGCCGCAACGCCGAGCTGGAAACCGAGCTTGCCGATCTGGCCAGCCTGGAAGGTGTGCGCTGGGCGATGGTGATCGACCGCAGCCTACAGGTGATCGCCACGACCCAGCTGGGTCTGTCCCCCGAGCGCCTGGCACTGATCGATGCCGGCGAACTCGCCAAACAGGTGAACGGCGGCCGCGCGGGCTGGTTCGGCGAAGGCTCCAGGCAGCTGGCGATCTACCCGCTGGACCGCGTCGCCCAGGACGGCACGCCGCTGCGCGAAGCGCTGCTGGTGGAGTACGACTTCGCGCCGATGCTGGCGCAGACCAAGCGCGAGGCCTGGTTCTACCTCGTGCAAACGCTGGCCCTGCTGTTGTTGCTTGGCGTGATCCTAAACCGCCTCTACGGTCGCCTGCTGACGCGCCGCCTGGCCCGCATCGACCAGGCCGCACGCCAGTTCGCCATCGATCAGCAACCGCAGAACCTGTCGGTCGGCGGCCGCGACGAGATCGGCCGGCTGGCCAGAACCCTCAATCGGATGATGAACCAGCTGCACGAGCGCCAGCTGGCGCTCAGCGAAAGCGAGCAGCTGTTCCGCGACCTGGTGGACACCGCGCCGATCGGCATGCTGGTGGTCGACCGCGAGCTGCGCGTGCTGCAGGCCAACCCTGCGGCGGCAGCGCTGTTCGGCTGTACCCCGGCGGAGCTGTTGGGCAACCTGCCGAGTGATCGCCTGCTGGAAAGCGATGCCACCACCCGCCTGCTGAGCACCCCGGCGAACACGCCGCTGGAGCTGACCGGTCGCCGTCATGATCGGGAGGTGCCGCTGGAGATCAGCTGCACGCCATTCCAGCGCTACGGCGTTCGCCATTTCCTCGTGCTGCTGCGCGACATCAGCGACCGCCTGCGCGCCGAACAGCGTCTGCGCTTTCTTGCCCACTTCGATCCGCTGACGCAGCTGGCCAATCGCAACTACCTGGTGCAGCGCCTCGAACAGTTGCTCGCGGCGCGCCTGCCGCTGACGCTGCTCTACCTCGACCTGGACCACTTCAAGCGCATCAACGACAGCCTCGGCCACGAGATCGGCGACAAGCTGCTGGTGCAGATCGGCGACCGCCTGGGCCGGCTGATGCCCGAGCATGCGCTGCTGTCGCGCAGCGGTGGCGACGAATTCATGCTGCTGCTCGACGGCAGCGACCACGCCCGCGCCGAGCAGCTGGCCCAGTGCATCATCGAAGGCTTCCAGCCGCCGGTGCGCATCGGCCAGTACGAGTGCTACGTCAGCCCGAGCATCGGCGTTGCCATCAGCGACGGCCGGCACAGTGCCAGCGACCTGCTCAAACAGGTGGACCTCGCCCTGTATGCGGCCAAGGATGCCGGCCGCAACTGCACGGTGTTCTACAACGAGGCGCTCAGCGATGCCGCCGCCGGCCGCCGCGCCCTCGAGCAGGCTCTGCGCCGGGCGCTGGACCGGGACGAGTTCGTGCTGCATTACCAGGCCCAGGTCAATGCCCAGGGCGAGCCCGAAGTCATGGAAGCGCTGCTGCGCTGGAATTCGCCGGAGCGCGGACTGGTACCGCCCGGAGAATTCATCCCGGTGCTGGAAGAGAGCGGCATGATCATCGAGGCGACCCGCTGGGTGGTCCGAGAGGCCTGCCGCCAGGCCTGCCGCTGGCACGCCATGGGCCATCCGCTTCGCATCGCGATCAACCTGTCGCCGCTGGACTTCCGCCAGGCCGATCTGGCGGGCAGCCTGCTGGCGATCCTCGCCGAAGAGGGTGCGTCGCCCGACATGCTGGAGTTGGAGATCACCGAAAGCGCGCTGCTGGAGGCCGACGAGCATGTGCAGCAGACCCTCGGCCGTCTCAAGGCCGCCGGTTTGCCACTGCTGCTCGATGACTTCGGCACCGGCTATGCCTCGCTGACGTACCTGCAGCGCTTCCGCTTCGACGGTATCAAGATCGACCGTGAATTCGTCAGCGGGCTGCCGGACAGCGAGCAATCGGTAGCCCTGGTGCGGGGCATCCTCACCATGGCCAGCCACCTTGGGCTGCATGTGGTGGCCGAAGGGGTGGAGAACGAGCGTCAGGCGGCCTTCCTGCGCCTCAACGGCTGCCCCAGCCTGCAAGGCTTCCACTATGCGCGACCGCAGCCGGCAGCGCAGTGCCGTCTGCAGCTGAATGGCCGGCCGGTCAATCTGCAGCTGCCGCTGGACGGCTGATCGGCATCGATAGCGGCAAAGCGCCTGCAATTGCGAAGCGTTCGCATCTGAGTTAGGTTCGTGCCCCCTCCCGGTGGCATGCACCCATGCGCGACAACAACAAGATTCCCGATGCCTGTCTGCAATGCTATGTCCATCACCGCCAACGGCTGGTAGCCCATCTGACTCGCCTCGGCGGCTGCCGAGCACTGGCCGAGGACCTGGCCCAGGATGCCTGGCTGAAACTGGCGCAGGTCATGCCCGAGCAGAGCCTCGCCAACCCCAAGGCCTATCTCTTTCGCATCGCCACCAATCTATTGCGCGATGCCCTGCGCCATCGCGCGCTTGTCGGTGCCGGCGACGAGGCACCGCTGGAACTGATCGAGGCCGTGCAGGCCGACCCCTGCGGGCTGGTGGAACACCAGTGTGCGCTGCGATGCGTCCTGCGCCAGCTCGACGACTTGCCGCCACGCTGTCGCCAGGTGTTCGAACTGGCGCGGCTGGAAGGGCTCAGCCAGGCGGAGATCGCCGAGCGCCTGGGCATTTCGGTGAACACCGTGATCGCTCAGCTGGCCAAGGCGCGCCAGCGGCTGGAGCGGCCGTAATTTTTTTTCTGTCACCCGTAATGGTTTTTCCGCGCTGATTCGTCTTGCCTGTGCCCTTGCGCAATTGAGAGTAATTCTCGATTAAACGGCATCCTCGCAGATGCTTTCGTGCGGCCACGCCGCCAGACAAGAAACCACCGACGCCGCGAAAACGGCCCGCTCCGGGTCGCGGCCGCGCTCGGCCCGAGGAATGTGCATGACCCCGTCCAGTACCGTAGTGCCCTTCGCCCCCGGCCCCGCCAGCAACGGGCTGTTCACCCGCAGCAATCATGATGACTACCGCCGGCTCCTGCAGCAGGGTCTGAACCTGGTGCAGCAGTGCCTGCAGCGTCAGCAGCAGCCGTTCAGCGGCATCCTTCCGCACGAGCTGGCCGCCGACTTCGAACGCGTCGATCTCGAGCGCCCGCTGGGCGACGCCGGCGCCGCGCTGCGCGAGCTGGATCAGCTCTATCTGCGCGACGCGGTGTATTTCCACCATCCGCGCTACGTCGCCCATCTCAACTGCCCGGTGGTGCTGCCGGCGCTGCTCGCCGAAGTGCTGGTGTCATCGCTCAATTCCTCGCTCGACACCTGGGACCAGAGCGCCGGCGGCACGCTGATCGAACAACGCCTGATCGACTGGACCTGCGCGCGCATCGGCCTCGGCAGTCAGGCCGACGGCGTATTCACCAGCGGCGGCACCCAGTCCAACCTGATGGGGCTGCTGCTGGCCCGTGAGCACGTCTGCAACTGCTTGCCCGGCCACGGCGGCAACCTCCAGCACGGGCTACCGCCGGACGCGGGCCGACTGCGCATCTTCGCCTCCCGCGCCAGCCACTTCAGCGTGCAGAAATCCGCCGCGCTGCTGGGGCTGGGCTACGACGCCGTGCGCAGCATCGAAACCGACAGTGCCCAATGCATGAGCGTGCCGGCGCTGGCCCAGGCGCTGGCGGACTGTCAGCGCTTGGGCGAGCTGCCCATGGCCGTGGTCGCCACCGCCGGCACCACCGACTTCGGAAGCATCGACCCGCTGCCGGAGATCGCCGCGCTGTGCCAGCACTATGGCGTCTGGTTGCACGTCGATGCCGCCTATGGCGGCGGCCTGCTGGTCGCGCCGCGCTACCGCGGCTGGCTGACCGGCATCGAACACGCCGACTCGGTCACCGTGGACTACCACAAGTCGTTCTTCCAGCCGGTCAGCTGCAGCGGCTTCTTCGTTCGCCGGCGTCAACACCTGAGCTACATCACTCACCACGCCGACTACCTCAACCCGCGCAGCC
This sequence comes from Stutzerimonas sp. Brlt_14, assembly GCF_051948915.1. NCBI lineage: Bacteria > Pseudomonadati > Pseudomonadota > Gammaproteobacteria > Pseudomonadales > Pseudomonadaceae > Stutzerimonas > Stutzerimonas sp. Brlt_14. Next base: position 171,608 of record NZ_JAYJLM010000004.1, on the reverse strand, counting down.
AGACCCGCGAGGGCACGCCGAACCTGGTCAACAAGAGCATCCAGACCACCCGCCGCTTCGACGCGCTGAAGCTCTGGCTGACGCTGCGCATCCTCGGTGCCGAGCATCTCGGCGCGATGTTCGAGGAAGTCATCGACCGCGCCGCCGACACCCATCGCCTGCTCGCCGACGACCCGGCCTTCGAAGTCTTCGCCCCGCGCCTGAGCACGCTGGTGTTCCGCTTCGTCGCCGCAGGCGTGGCGGACGAGCGCCTGGACGACATCAACCGCGAGATCCGCAAGGCCATCTTCCGCTCCGGCGCGGCGGTCATTGCCGCCACCGTGGTCAAGGGTCGGCAGTACCTCAAGTTCACCCTGCTCAACCCGGAAACCACGCTGGACGACCTGCGCTCCATCGTCGAGCTGATTCGTGACCACGGCGCCCGCCTGCTCGACGACCGCCAACCAGTAGGAGATCGCTCATGAACAAGATCTACGACTTCATCGGCATCGGCATCGGCCCGTTCAACCTTGGCCTGGCCTGCCTGGCACAGCCCATCGACGGACTCGACTGCCTGTTTCTCGACCGCGCCGAGGGCTTCAACTGGCATCCCGGCATGATGCTCGACAGCGCCACCCTGCAGACGCCGTTCATGGCCGATCTGGTGACCCTGGCCGACCCCACCAGCCGTTTCAGCTTTCTCAACTACGCCAAGCAGATCGGGCGGCTGTACGCCTTCTACATCAAGGAAGACTTCTTCCTGATGCGCCGCGAATACAACCAGTACTGCCAGTGGGTGGTGGAGCAGCTCGACAGCCTGCGCTTCGGGCATTTCGTCCAGCACGTCGACTACCTCGACGAGCGTCGCTGCTACCGCGTGCGCGGGGTGCATGCACGCAGCGGCGAGGGTTTCGAGTTCCTCACCCGCCGCCTGGTACTCGGCACCGGCACCACGCCCTATCTGCCGAGCTGCTGCGAAGGCCTGGCCGACCACGTCAGCCACAGCGGCAACTACCTGCAGGACAAGCCTCGCCTGCAGGGCAAGCGCTCGATCACCGTGGTCGGCAGCGGCCAGAGCGCGGCGGAGATCTACTACGACCTGCTGCAGGAAATCGACCGCCACGACTATCAGCTGAACTGGATCACCCGCGCGCCGCGCTTCTTCCCGCTGGAATACACCAAGCTGACGCTGGAAATGACCAGCCCCGAGTACATCGACTACTTCCACAGCCTGCCGCGCAGCACCCGGGAAAAGCTCATCGACAGCCAGAAGGGCCTGTACAAGGGCATCAACGGTACGCTGATCAATGCCATCTACGACGAGCTGTACAACCAGAGCCTCAAGGGCGAGGTGCCGACCCAGCTGCTGACCAACGCCGAGCTGCGCCGCTGCCAGCGCCTGGCCGACGGCACGCTGGAGCTGGAGTTCTTCCAGCACGAACTGCAGCAGAGCTACCGGCACCGCTGCGAGGCGCTGGTGATGGCCAGCGGGTATCAGTACCGCCTGCCACGCTTCATCCAGCCGATCGCCGAACGCATCGTCTGGCAGGCGCCGGAGCGCTTCGCCGTGGCGCGCAACTACAGCATCGACCGCAACGGCGACGAGGTCTTCGTGCAGAACGCCGGGCTTGCCGATCACGGCCTGGTGACGCCGGATCTCGGCATGGGCTGCTACCGCAACGCCTGCATCCTGCGCGAGATCTGCGGGCGCGAGCACTACGCGGTGGAGACGAAGATCGCCTTCCAGCAGTTCAGCCTGCCGCAGCCGCTCACGCCCCAGGGCGCGGTGGCGGCGCGATGACGCTGCGACGCGCACTGATCGGCATGACACTGCTGGCCGTGCTCGGCGACAGCCTGCTGATGCCGTTCTACCCGCAATACTTCGCCGAGCGTTTCGGCGAGTTGCGCAGCGAGCAGGTCGGGCTGTACCTGGCCGCGGTGTGCCTGGTGGCGATGCTCGCACTGCCCGTGTGGGTGCGCCTTGCACGCCATGCTCACCCGCTGCGGCTGCTGATCGTCGGTCAGCTGGTAGCCGGCGTGCTGGCACTGGCCTGTGCGGCCATCGACCGGCAGTGGCTGTTCTGGCCGGTGTCGCTGGCGATGATCGCCTTCAAGGCCAGCTATCTGCTGATGTATCCCTACGTCATGGGCCTGGTAGGCACCGACCAGCAGGTACGCACCATCGGCCTGCTTTCGGTGGTGGTGCACCTGGGCGCAATCGCCGGCGCGACGCTGGGCGGCGGCGTGCTGCACTACCTCAGTCCGGCGCGGATGTTCGTGCTGATGGGGCTGATGGACTTCGTGCAGATGGCCGTCAGCCTGCTGCTGTTGCGCCATGCGCCGCAGCCGGCACGGGTCGATGCGAGCACGCCACCGAGGCCGCGGGAGGAGCATCTGGCCATTGCCCGACTGTGCCTGCTGATGCTGGCCTTCTACTTCTGCGTCTACCTGGCGCGGCCGTTCTTCACGCTGTACTGGGAACAGCTCGGCGGACCACAGGCCAGCTGGATCACTGGCTTGGTTTACGCCATTCCCGGCATGCTGGCACTGCTCGCCCTCGCCCTGCACTACCACGCCGGGCAGCACCTGACCGCCTGGCTGCTGCTCGGCGCCGCCGGGCTGGCGTTGCAGGGTGTCGAGCAGATGCCGCTGGTGCTGGCCGGGCGCGTGCTGTTCGGCTGGGCGCTGTACCAGCTCACCGTGGCGCTGGATGCGCGACTGTTCGCCCTCAGCCGGCCGGAGCACTACGGCCGCGACTACAGCCTGATCAACATCTTCCAGAACCTCGGCGTACTCACCGCCTCCTGGCTGGCCGGCGTGGTGGTACGTGATGCCGGCCTCGCCGCGCCGTTCCTGCTCTCGGCGCTGGGCCTCGTTCTCACCGCATGCGCCCTGCGCTGGCTGCTGGTTTCGGCACCGGTCGGGGCGCCTCTCTGTGGAGCCAAACCATGAACACCGCTCTTTCCCGCGCGGACGGTCCGCGCTTCGTCCGCTACTGCGCACTCGGCGCGATGCACTTCGAAACCCTGCAACCCGAGCACCTGCCGCTGCTGCAGGACTGGCTGCGCCGCGACTACGCGCGCTTCTGGGGCATGGGCCACATGAGCCTGACGCAGCTGGCCGACTACGTTGACGAGATCCAGCGCAGCAGTCACCGCGACATCGCCCTCGGCCTGTGGAACGGCGAGCCGGCCTTCCTGTTCGAGGGCTACCACCCTGCCCACGACCGGCTCGCCGACCACTATCAGGTGCGCCCCGGCGACCGCGGCATGCACCTGCTGCTCGCCCCCTGCGAGCGCCCGGTGCACGGCTTCAGCCTGGAGGTGATGCGCAGCATCCTCGCCTATCAGTTCGCCGACCCTTTCGCCCGCCGCATCGTCGTCGAGCCCGACGCGCGCAACGCCAAGGTACATGCGCTCAACCGCCGGGTCGGCTTCGTCTACCAGTGCCTGCTGCATCTGCCGGAGAAGGACGCCTGCCTGGCGTTCTGCACCCGCGCGCAGTTCCTCGCCACCCTTCAGGAGAATCCGCAATGAATCAGCTCGTACGCCTGCCGACCGCTACCAGCGACCTGGCCACCGACCATCTGCAAGCCGAACTCTGGGCCCGCGCCAATCGCCTGTTGCTGAAAAAGGCGCTGGCCGAGTTCAGCCACGAGAAGCTGCTCAGCCCCGAGCCGCTGGGTGACAGCCACTACCGCGTCGCCGTGCCGGACAGCTCGACCGAGTACCGCTTCAGGGCGCGGCGGCTGGCGCTGGATCACTGGTCGATCGCCACCGACTCCATCGAAAAGCTCAGCAACGGGGAACCACAGCCGCTGGATGCCCTTGCATTCATCATCGAGTTCAGCGACGTCCTCGGCCTTTCCGAAACCAACCTGCCGCTCTACCTGGACGAGATCAGCAGCACCCTGTTCGGCAGCGCCTACAAGCTCGCCAACAGCCCGCTGAGCGCGGCCCAGCTGGCCCTGTCGGACTTCCAGCAGATCGAGACCGGCATGCGCGAAGGTCATCCGGGATTCGTCGCCAACAACGGGCGGATGGGGTTCGACGCCCAGGATTACCGCGCCTACGCGCCGGAAGCCGCCAGCCCGGTGCGTCTGGTCTGGCTCGCCGTGCACCGCAGCCGCGCCAGCTACAGCGCCATCGACGGGCTCGACCAGGCGACCCTGCTGCGCGAGGAACTGGGTGGCCAGCTCGGCGTGTTCCACAACCAGCTGCAGGCGCTGCAGCTCGACCCGGACGACTATCTGCTGATGCCGGCGCATCCCTGGCAGTGGCACAACATCCTGGCCATCGGTTTCGCCGCGGAGATCGCCAACCGGCAGATCGTCTATCTCGGCCTGAGCAACGACCGTTACCTGGCGCAGCAGTCGATCCGCACCTTCTTCAACCAGAGCGAGCCGCAGCGGCGCTACGTGAAGACCGCCCTGTCGATCCTCAACATGGGCTTCATGCGCGGGCTGTCGCCCTATTACATGCAGGCGACCCCGGCGATCAACGCCTACCTCGCCGGCCGCGTGGCGCGCGACCCGCTGCTGCGCGACTGCGGCTTCCAGCTGCTGCGCGAGGTGGCGGCGATAGGCTATCGCAACCCTTACTACGAGCAGGCGCTGCCGGCCAGCAGCCCCTACCGCAAGATGCTCTCGGCGCTCTGGCGCGAGAGCCCGCTGGGCCACATCGAACCCGGCCAGCGGCTGATGACCATGGCCGCGCTGCTGCACAGCGACGGCGACGAGCGCGCCCTGCTGCCGACGCTGATCAGCGCGTCGGGACTCACCGCCGACCGCTGGCTGCGGCAGTACCTCAATGCCTACCTGAAGCCGCTGCTGCACTGCTTCTATGCCCATGACCTGGTCTTCATGCCCCATGGCGAAAACCTGATCCTGGTGCTGGAAGACCATGTGCCGGTCCGCGTGCTGATGAAGGACATCGGTGAGGAAGCGGTGATCCTCGATGCCGAGGCGAAGATTCCCGAAGCGGTCGGCCGTCTCGCCGTCTCGGTGCCGGACGAGCTCAAGGTGCTGTCGATCTTCACCGACGTGTTCGACGGCTTCTTCCGCTACCTGGCGCAGATTCTCGACGAACAGGGCGGCCTGCCGGAGCAGCGCTTCTGGCAGCAGGTCGCCGACTGCATCGCCGACTACCAGGCCAGCCAGCCGCAGCTGCGCGACAAGTTCGCCCGTTACGACCTGTTCGCCGAGGAATTCGCCCGCTCCTGCCTGAACCGCCTGCAGCTGGGCAACAACCGACAGATGCTCGACCTCGCCGATCCGGCCGGAGCGCTGAAATTCGCGGGCACCCTGAAGAACCCCGTGGCGCGCTATGCACCGGAGCGCTGAAGCGCGCTGGCCGCCCACGGATGCGCTGGGCAGCCTGCTGCTGCGCCTGCGTCGCGTGCTGCCGGGCCTCGATGGTCGGGTCGGCGCACCCCGCGCCGACGAGCTGACGCTGGAGCATCCACAGTCTGTGGCCAGGCTGCTGGCGCACTGGCGGGCGGCCTGTCCGGAAGCGGGCCGCCACTACTGGGCGGCGCGCTGCTGGACGCTGCTGGTCTGGCAGCCCATCTACCTACAGGTGCTCGCGGTGCGCCTGGCCGGCCAGGCCCCGTGCCTGGACGGCCTGGCGCAGGGCGTCGAACAGGGCTTCGTCGCCGGGTTCTGCCTGCCCGATCACCAGCCACTGCAGGGCGAGCCCCAGCGCCTGCTGCGCCATGCCGGCGCCCAGATCCGTGGCTTCTGTGAACAGGCCCAGGCCGTCAGCGGGCCGCTGCTCGGGCTGCACCCCAAGCTGGCGCAGCGGCTGGCGGCCGACTGCGTCATGGCCGCACTGCTGCATAGCCAGCGCCTCGACGGTTGCGGCAACCTGCAACTGTGCCGGGCGGCTGACGTCTGGCTGGCGGCTTGCGCCATGTCCGGCGCCAGCGGCCTGCTCGCGGTACCGCTGGCCGAAGGCGGTACGCGCCTGGGCCTGCAGCGCAAGGCGTGCTGCCAGCACTTTCGCCGCGCCGATGGCGAACTCTGCGACAGCTGCCCGAAGCTGCCGCTCGCCGAACGGGAAAGGCGACTGCGCGAGCAGGACCACTGAGCGGCGGCGCGGGTTGGAGGGCACCCCGCCGGCCTACGCAGGTTGATACACATCACGCGGGCAAACCTTGTGGCTGCCACCGGCGTTTCTTTGCTAATGTCGCGCCCGTTTCCGACTCGCCGCCGACGACAGGTTCCCGCCATGGCCCGCAAGAAAGCTGCACTCGATTTCGAACAATCCCTTGCCGAGCTGCAACAGCTGGTGGAGCGCCTGGAGAGCGGCGAGCTGTCGCTGGAAGACTCGCTGACCTGCTTCGAACAGGGCATCGGCCTGACCCGCGACTGCCAGGCGGCGCTGAGCCAGGCCGAGCAGAAGGTGCAGATCCTGCTGGAACGCGACGGCAGCCTGCAGGAAGCCCCCTTCGAGTCGGACCCCGAAGCATGATGATCGGCGACTACCAGAAAGGCTGTCAGCAGCGCGTCGACGGCTGCCTCGAAGCCCTCTTCGTCCCGCCGCTGCCGCAGCTCGAGCGGCTCTACCAGGCCATGCGCTACAGCGTGATGAACGGTGGCAAGCGCGTCCGCCCGCTGCTGGTCTACGCCGCCTGCGAAGCACTGAATGGTGACAAGGCCAGCGCCGACGGCGCCGCCTGCGCGGTCGAGCTGATCCACGCCTATTCGCTGGTGCACGACGATCTGCCGGCCATGGACGACGACGACCTGCGTCGCGGCCAGCCCACCACCCACAAGGCTTTCGACGAGGCCTGCGCCATCCTTGCCGGCGACGGCCTGCAGAGCCTGGCCTTCGAGGCCATGGCCCAGGAACGCCACAACCCGCAGGATGCTGCCCTGCGCCTGCGCATGTTCGCCGTGCTGGCGCGCGCCGCCGGGCCTGCGGGGATGGTTGGCGGCCAGGCCATCGACCTCGGCTCGGTGGGCCTCAAGCTCGATCGCGATGCCCTCGAGCTGATGCACCGGCACAAGACCGGGGCGCTGATCGAGGCCAGCGTGCAACTCGGCGCCCTCGCCAGTGGCCGTGCCGATGCCGACAACCTCGCCTCGCTGAGCCAGTATGCACGCGCCATCGGCCTGGCCTTCCAGGTCCAGGACGATATCCTCGACGTGGAAAGCGACACCGCCACGCTCGGCAAGCACCAGGGCGCCGACATCGCCCGGGACAAACCGACCTACCCGGCCCTGCTCGGCATGGACGCGGCCAAGGCCTACGCCCTGGAACTGCGCGACCAGGCACTGCACGCCCTGCGGCCTTTCGACTTCGCCGCCGAGCCGCTAAGGGAACTGGCGCGCTACATCGTTGAACGGCGCAATTGACCTTTCGCCGAAATCGCAGTCAAACCCCTACCGGACCCGGGGCCGTTCTTATCGAGGGGCCCATCGGGTAAACTGCCGCTCTTTTTTCAACGACAACGATCCGCCTGATGCCCAAGACGTTCCATGAGATTCCTCGGGTGCGCCCCGCGACGCCCGTTCTTGACCGAGCGGCGACCCCCGAGCAGCTGCGCCGACTGGGCGAGGCGGAACTCGAAGAGCTTGCCAACGAACTGCGCCAGGAGCTGCTGTACAGCGTCGGCCGCACCGGCGGGCACTTCGGCGCCGGCCTCGGCGTGATCGAACTGACCATCGCCCTGCACTACGTCTACGACACACCGGACGACCGGCTGGTCTGGGACGTGGGCCACCAGGCCTATCCGCACAAGATCCTCACCGGCCGCCGCGAGCGCATGGGCACCCTGCGCCAGAAGGACGGCCTGGCCGCCTTTCCGCGCCGGGTCGAGAGCGAGTACGACACCTTCGGCGTCGGTCATTCCAGCACCTCGATCAGCGCCGCCCTGGGCATGGCAGTCGCCGCGCGTCTGAAAGGCGAACAGCGCAAGTCCATCGCGGTGATCGGTGACGGTGCGCTGACCGCCGGCATGGCCTTCGAGGCGCTCAACCACGCCCCGGAAGTCGGCGCCAACATGCTGGTCGTGCTCAACGACAACGACATGTCGATCTCGCGCAACGTCGGCGGCCTGTCCAACTACCTGGCCAAGATCCTCTCCAGCCGCACCTATTCGAGCATGCGCGAAGGCAGCAAGAAGATCCTCTCGCGCCTGCCAGGCGCCTGGGAAATCGCCCGCCGCACCGAGGAATACGCCAAGGGCATGCTGGTGCCCGGCACCCTGTTCGAGGAACTGGGCTGGAACTACATCGGCCCCATCGACGGCCACGACCTGCCGACCCTGATCGCCACTCTGCGCAACATGCGCGACCTCGACGGCCCGCAGTTCCTCCATGTGGTGACGAAGAAGGGCAAGGGCTTCGCCCCGGCCGAGGCCGACCCCATCACCTGGCATGCAATCAGCAAACTGGAGCCAGTCGGCGCGCCGCCAGCGCCGAAGAAGCCCACGGGGCCGAAATACTCCAACGTCTTCGGCCAGTGGCTATGCGACATGGCCGCCGCCGACCCGCGCCTGACCGGCATCACCCCGGCGATGAAGGAAGGCTCCGACCTGGTGGCGTTCAGCGAACGCTATCCGGACCGCTACTTCGACGTCGCCATCGCCGAGCAGCACGCGGTCACCCTGGCTGCCGGCATGGCCTGCGAAGGCCTGAAGCCGGTGGTGGCGATCTACTCCACCTTCCTCCAGCGCGCCTACGATCAGCTGATCCATGACGTCGCGGTGCAGAACCTCGATGTGCTGTTTGCCATCGACCGCGCCGGCCTGGTCGGCGAGGACGGCCCGACCCATGCCGGCAGCTTCGACCTGTCCTACCTGCGCTGCATCCCCGGCATGCTGGTGATGACGCCCAGCGACGAGAACGAGATGCGCCGCATGCTCACCACCGGCTACCACTTCGAAGGCCCGGCCGCAGTGCGCTACCCGCGCGGCAGCGGCCCCAACGCCAGCATCGAGCCGGCCCTGGAACCGCTGGAAATCGGCAAGGCCGTGGTGCGCCGTCAGGGCAGCAAGGTGGCGCTGCTGGTGTTCGGCGTGCAGCTGCCCGAGGCGCTGCAGGTCGGCGAGGCGCTGGACGCCACGGTGGTCGACATGCGTTTCGTCAAACCGCTGGACGAAGCCCTGCTGCGCGAACTGACGGGCAGCCACGAGCTGCTGGTGACGGTCGAGGAGAACAGCATCATGGGCGGTGCCGGCAGTGCGGTGGCCGAGTTCCTCGCTGCCGAAGGCGTGCTGCGACCGATCCTGCACCTGGGCCTGCCGGACTACTACGTCGAGCACGCCAAGCCCAGCGAAATGCTCGCCGAGTGCGGCCTGGATGCAGCCGGCATCGAAGCGGCGGTGCGCAAGCGCCTGGCAGCACTCGGCAAAGCCTGACGTCGTTTTGGTGGATGGGTGAAGCGTCATCCACCCTACGATCACAACGCCGCTGAGTGGGAGGCGTAGAGTGGAAAACTGCGCAGCATTTTCCACGAGCGTGGCTCCGCTGCGGTGGATGGGTGGAGCGTCACCCACCCTACACTGGCAACTCCGAGTCGCCCCGTTGGCAGACAATCCCGTTTCTCAAAGCGGCGGATTTCAGCCACGCAACAACAAATTACCCTCGATCGGCACGTAACGCGTTGCCGCACGGATCAATGACTGCGCGGTGAGCCCCGGCACGCCGTAGGCAGTGGCCTCGACGCCAGCGGCTCGCACCCGTTCGAGCAGCAGGTCGAAATCACCGTCACCGGATGCCAGCACCACCTCGTCGACCCGCGCCGCTGCATCCAGCACATCGATGGTGATACCCACGTCCCAGTCGCCCTTGGCCGAGCCGTCGCTGCGCTGGATATAGGGTTTGAGCTTCACCGTGAAGCCCAGCTTGCGCAGGATCTGCTGAAACTGCTGCTGGCGCGGATCGCCGCGCTCGATGGCGTAGGCATAGGCTTCGACGATAGTGCCGCGCCGGCTGACATCGGCCCACAGCGCCGAATAATCGAAATGACAGCCATGGGCCTGGCGCACGGTGTAGTAGAGGTTCTGCACATCGGCGAACAGGGCGATCTTCTTCACGCGGCGGCCTGAAATCTGAATGGACCGCCAGTATGGACGGCGAAATCGCGCATGTCCCGCCTCGCCCGCATCCGTTACAGTGGCGCCCCCCGAAACGCTCCCTGACTGCGGACTGCAATGAACGTTCTTGCCATCCTGCGCGACGCCTGGTTTTTCTACTCCCGCCACTTCCTGACCATCGTCCGGCTCTGCCTGCCGCTGATTCTGCTGGAAAGTCTGACCCGTCTGGGGATCGATCACTGGCTCGGCGATAACGCACCGCCCGCCCTGGACCTGCTGGTGGGCCTGATCTTCTACCCGCTGTACGTCGGCGCGCTGATCCTCTTTCTGGACGCGCGCAGCCGTGGCCATGATCCGGCTCTGGGCGCGGTCTATGCCCGGGCGCTGCCATTGTGGCCAGCATTGGCAGTGCTTTCGGGGCTGGGCACGCTGTTGATCCTGCTCGGTGCCTCGCTGTTCGTGCTGCCGGGCATCTGGGTAATGGTCAAGATCGCCTTCGCCGAGTACCTGCTAGTGCTGCGCGGGCTGACGCCGCTGGCAGCGCTGAAGCAGAGCTTCCAGCTCACCCGCGGGCATTTCCTGTTGGTCCTTGGCTGTGTGATGACCGTGCTGTTGCCGGTCTGGATGCTCGAGGTCTGGATCGCCGCTCAGCTGTTCGCTGACGAGACCCCGCCGCTATTGCCGGCGATGCTGCTGGATGGCGTGGTCGGCCTGCTGCAACTGCTGCCGACCATCATGCTGTTCCGCTGCTTCATGCTCTGCAGCGAACCGCCGGCAAGGCAGTCGGAGCCCGGCTGAGACGCCGTTCGGCTGGTCCCGCGGTCAGGCGTCGACGGCCTGCTAGGCTTGCGTGGCCATTCAAGGAGAACGCACCATGGCCGAACAGAACCCCAGCATCCTTTCCCACATTTCCCTGGGCAGCAATCGCTTCGACGAGGCGGTTGCCTTCTATGACCAGGTCCTCGCCACCCTCGGCTGCAAACGCATCCTCGAACACCCGGGTGCGGTCGCCTGGGGCCGCGAATATCCCGAATTCTGGGTCCAGCGCCCCTTCGACGGCGGCACCGCCTCCGTCGGCAACGGCACCCATGTGGGCTTCTTCGCCGCCGATCAGGCTGCCGTGGATGCCTTCCACCGAGCCGCCATCGCCGCCGGCGCGGTCGATGAAGGCGCCCCCGGACCACGGCCGGAGTATGGCGAGCCCTATTACGGTTGCTTCGTCCGTGATCTGGACGGTCACAAGATCGAGGCGGCCTACTGGGACGCCGCGCTGATGGAGCAGCTCTACGGCAGCGGCGAGTGACCGCGGAGCATCAGGTTCGAGTGCCGAGCAGCCGTGGCAGCAGCAGGTGCTGGTACAGCCGCGGGCACCAGCGCGCCAGCAGCCGCGCCTTCCAGTCGAGATTGGAGTGCACCAGCAACGCGCGCCGACGCAGCGCGGCCTGGTAGATCGCCTCGGCGACATCCTGCGGCGAGGCGACCCGACCGATGTCCAGCACCGGCGACGGCGCGGTGGAGCCGTCGCCGACCAGCACGTTCTTGCGCAGGTCGGTGGCGGTGTAACCGGGGCAGACCAGCATCACATGCACCCCGGTATCGCTCAGCTCGCCGCGCAGCGTCTCGAACAGCCCGTGCAGCGCGTGTTTGCTGGCGTTGTAGGCGGCGCGGTTGGGCACAGGGGCATACTGCGAAAGCGAGCTGAGCACGATGATCTGCCCGTCCCGGGCGATCAGGCTGGGCAGCGCCGCCTGGGTGCAATGCAGCGCGCCGTAGAAATTCACCGCCATCACCCGCTGGAACACCGCCAGGCTGGTGTTGGCCACCGGGCTGCGATGGGTGATGCCTGCATTGTTGACCAGCACGTCGATGCCGCCGTAACGCTCGATCACCAGCGTCACCGCACGCTGCACCGCCTCGGCATCGCTGACGTCGCAACACAGCCCCAGCGCCTCGGCGTTGTGGTGATCGGCCAGATGCTGCACCAGGCCATCCAGCGCATCCTGATGCAGATCGAAGATCACCAGCCGCGCGCCAGCCTGGGCCATGCGTACCGCCAGGGCGCGGCCGATTCCGGCGCAGCCGCCGGTGATCAGCACCAGCTTGCGGTTGAACACCTTGCGATCGAACACCTTGCGCTGCATACCTGTACTCCTCGCCCGCGACATCGCGCCTTGCCTTGAGCATAGGTCGAGATAAGCGGACATACCTCACGTCACGGCAAGATGCCTCATGGACAACAGCGCAACGCCTGCGCATGCTTGCCGGACCAGCGCAAGCCAGTGATCGATCTCTTGAAAGCATTTCTCCAACTGGCCGTGGCCCTGCTCTGCAGTCTGTCTGCCGGGGCCATGGCTTCGCAGCGAATTCTCAACGTCGGCTATTACGAATTCGCCCCCGCCATCTATACCGACGCCCACGGCACGGCGCGTGGCGAGCTGGCGGAGCTGACTCGGCGTGTCGCCCGCCAGGCCGGCTACGGCGTGCACTTTCGCGCGCTGCCCGGCGCACGGCTCTATGCGGCGCTGGAGAATGGCAGCATCGACCTCTGGCCAGGTGCCCGGGGCAAGCCCGAGCTGGCCGCCCATACGCTGGAGGGTCGGCATACCCTCAGCCAGATCAACCTCAACCTCTATCACCGCGCCGGCACACCGGTGCCGCGCATTCCCGACGATCTGGCCGGCAAGGCGCTGATTCTGATCGGCGGCTACAGCTACTGGCCGAACATCAACGCGATCCTCGAGAACCCGGCGCTCGACCTGCGCCTGCTGCGCACCAGCAATCACCTGTCGGCGCTGGAAATGCTGCGGCGCAAGCGCGGCGACTACCTGCTCGACTACCAGATCCCGGTGGAGCAGGCCCGGCAGCGCCTGAACATGGAAGAGCTGCCCTACCTGCGCCTGACCCAGGTGCCGATCCACTTCATCGTTTCACGCCATGCGCAAGACGCCGAAGCCATCGTCGAGGCACTGGATCAGGCCTACGAAACGCTGCGCCAGGCCGGCGAAGACCTCAGCCTGCCCTCCGACTGAGCCTCATTGCCCGCGGGGCTTGGCCCGGGCGGTGGGCTCGGCGATCAGCGGATCGTCCGGCCAGTAATGCTTGGGATAGCGCCCCTTCAGATCCTTCTTCACCTCGGCATAGGTATTGGCCCAGAAGCTCGCCAGGTCCTGGGTGACCTGTACCGGCCGGCGCGCCGGCGACAGCAGGTGCAGCTTAACGACCTGCCGGCCGCCGGCGATACGCGGCGTGTCGGCCAGGCCGAACAGCTCCTGCAGACGCACCGCCAGCACCGGCGGCTGCTCGCTGTAGTCCAGCCGAATGCGCGAGCCGGAGGGCACCGTGACGGCCACCGGTGCCTGCTCCTCCAGGCGCTGCGGCAGCGGCCAGGGCAGCAGGGTGGCGAGCATCGCGGCGAGATCGAGCTGGGCGAAGTGCGCCAGCCGCGTGACCTTGCCCAGGTAAGGCAGCAGCCAGTCCTCCAGGCGTGCCAGCAGTGCGGCGTCGCTGACATCCGGCCAGTCGCTGGTGTCGCCCGCATCCAGCTCGAGCTGGCGCAGCAGGCCGATGCGCGCCTGCCACTGGCGCAGCTCCGGCGTCCAGGCCAGCAGTTCCAGCCCCTTGCGCCGCACCAGAGCGAGCAGCGCCTTGCCACGTGCCTCTTCGTCCAGCGTCGGCAGCGGTTCGCGACTGAGCACCAGCTCGCCGACCCGCCGCTGCCGCTCGGCACGCAGCACGCCCTCGCGCTCGTCCCATTCCAGCTCGTCGCGCACGGCGACCTGCTCGGCCAGCGCGCTCTCGAACAAGGCCGGGTCCAGCGCCACGGCGCGATAGATGCGCTCCTCGCGCTGGCCCTGATGGCTGCCCAGCTCGGCGATCACCAACCAGGATTCCTTCATCAGCGGGTCCGGCTCGCCGAACTGCGCCGCGCGGCCGTTGGCCAGCCGATAGCCACCGCCGCCCTCGCGGCGCTGGCGGGCCACCCGGTCCGGATAGGCGAAGGCCAGCAGCGCGGCCAGCGCGTGTTGCTCATCGAGTTCAGCAGCCGGCGCCGCCGCGGCAGCGCGCAGCAAGCTGCGAAACTGCCGGGCCAGTTGCCGGACGCGCTGCACCCCAGCACCACGACCATCCTGCAACTGATGCAGGCGCAGGGCGAGATCGGCTCCGCCGCCGCGCGGCCCGCCGGATTGAATATCACGCTCGACCAGCAGCGCCGCCACGTCGGCAGCCAAGGCAGCCACGCCCAACGCCTGCCCGCGCAGCAGCATGTGCGCCAGGCGCGGATGCACCGGCAGCTCGGCCATCGCCTGGCCGTGGCGGGTCAGCTGCCAGCCGCCGTGCTCGCTGCGCTGCAGCGCACCGAGGCGCTCCAGCAGGGCCTGCGCCTGGCCGTAGGCGGCGGCCGGCGGACGATCGAGCCAGGCCAGCTCGTCGGGCTCGACGCCCCAGCGCGCTAGCTGCAGCGCGACGCCGGCAAGGTCCGCCTGGAGAATTTCCGCCTCACCGTAGGCCACCAGCTGCCCGTGCTGCTCCTCCGACCACAGCCGGTAGCAGGCGCCCGGCTCCAGCCGCCCGGCCCGCCCCGCCCGTTGCGTGGCCGAGGCGCGGGAGATGCGCCGGGTTTCCAGGCGGGTCATGCCACTGCCGGGATCGAAGCGCGGCACCCGCGCCAGCCCGGCGTCCACCACTACCCGTACACCTTCGATGGTCAGACTGGTCTCGGCGATATTGGTCGCCAGCACCACCTTGCGCAGGCCCGCCGGTGCAGGCTCGATGGCCGCACGCTGCTGGGCCAGCTCCAGTTCGCCATGCAGCGGGCAGAGCAGGATGTCGCCGCACCCCTCCAGCTGCTCGGCCAGCGCCTCGTTCACCCGACGGATCTCCGCCTGCCCGGGGAGGAACACCAGCACGCTGCCACGCTCGTCCTGCAGCGCCTGCAGCACCGTCTGCACCACCCGCGGCTCGATGCGCTCGCCCGGCGCCAGCGGGCGGCCCCAGCGCTGCTCCACCGGGTGCATGCGCCCCTCGCTGCGCACCACCGGTGCCTCGTCGAGCAACGCCGACAGGCGCTGGCCCTCCAGCGTCGCCGACATCAGCAGGAGCTTGAGCGGCTCGTCGCGGAGCAGCTGACGCGCATTGAGCGTCAGCGCCAAGGCCAGATCGGCATCCAGGCTGCGCTCGTGGAATTCGTCGAAGATCACCAGCCCGACGCCTTCCAGTGCCGGGTCGTCCTGCAGGCGGCGCGCAAGGATGCCCTCGGTGACCACCTCGATGCGGGTGTTAGGCCCGACCTTGCTGTCCAGGCGGATGCGGTAGCCCACCGTCTCGCCGACCCGCTCGCCCAGCTCGCTGGCCAGGCGTTCGGCGGCGGCGCGGGCGGCCAGCCGGCGGGGTTCGAGCATGATGATGGTCTGCCCGGCCAGCCAGGCTTCGCCGAGCAGCGCCAGCGGCACGCGGGTGGTCTTGCCGGCGCCGGGCGGCGCCTCGAGCACGGCTTCGTCGCGCTGTTGCAGGGCCTGGCGCAACGCCGGCAGAACTTCGTCGATCGGTAGGGAATTCATGAGCACTCGCTTCGGGCAGACGATTCAACAACCGAAGCGCCCGCCCGAAGCTGGACGCATCAGTTGACGCTGTAGCCGCGTCCGGTCAGGCAGGCACCGAGGGCGCGCTTGTAGGTGTCGGCAACGCTGGCCGCCGGGGCCGTCCGGGCGCTGGCCGGGTCGAAACCGCTCTGGCTGACCGCCCAGCTATGGCACTCGTAGCGGTCGCGGCTCTGCTGCTCGGCACTCTGGCCCTTGGCCGGGTAGGCGATCACATCATATCGCGTGGCCTCGCTGGCCGGCAGCGGCGGCTGGCTGACGGGTTCGTAGACGTTGCGCTCGGCATTCCACAGGTAATAGGTTCCGGCGGCGACGAAGTAGAGCATGCTGCCGATCCACACTTCCCGCGCGCCGGCTGGCAGTCCGTGCCCATGACGCGGCCCTGGCGCAGGGTAGGGCCCCGGGCCTCCCGGCCCACGCTGCATGCCCGGACCCGGCCCGGGCGGTGCAGCAAGGGCGGTCGCTGCAACGCAGAAGGAAAGGAACGCGCCGAGCGCGGCGCGCGGCAATGATCCGAACATGGTGGTGCACTCCGAGTGAGAGGAATCGCCACGCGATTATCCGCCTGAGCCGCGCAGGGCTCCGTCAATGCTCGGTAAGGACTGGGTAAAGCTGCCGGGTACCGAACACCCGTGCGTGCGGCATGGTCTGATGTCGAGAAAACATCATCCAGCCCTTGTATAGTTGCGCCACTTTTCCCGGAGGTCTTTATGCGTACCCGTAACCGAATCATCGGCGGCGTGTTGGCCGCTTCCCTGTTCACCCAGCTGACCGCCTGCGGCACGCTGTTCTATCCCGATCGCCGCGGGCAGATCGAAGGCCGCATCGACCCGGCGATTGCGGCTCTGAATGCAGTCGGCCTGATCTTCTACCTCCTCCCTGGCCTAATTGCTTTCGGTATCGACTTCGCCACTGGCGCGATCTACCTGCCCGACGACCAGTACTCCGTTGCGCCGGAGAAACTGCAGGAAGCGATCGGCGCCGATGGGCAGATCGACCAGGCCCGCCTGAAAGCCATCATCGAGGCGGAAACCGGCCGCAGCCTGCCGCTGGACGACCCACGACTGATCCAGCACAACGGCAGCGTCGAGCAGCTGGCCGCTTTCGGCCTGCGCCCGGCCGCCTGACGCGCACAGGGATAGCCGCCGCCGATGAGCATCAATCGCGACCACGCCCGGCTCATGCGCCGGGCCACCGCCGCGGCATTGGCGACGGCCATCCTGCTGGCGCTGAGCAAGGCCGTCGCCTGGTGGCTGAGCGGCTCGGTGAGCCTGCTGGCCGGCCTCACCGACTCGCTGCTGGACGGCGCCGCCTCGCTGCTCAACCTGCTGGCGGTGCACTACTCGCTGCGCCCGGCGGACGACGATCACCGCTACGGCCATGGCAAGGCCGAGGCACTGGCCGGGCTGGGGCAGGCGGCATTCATCTGCGTCAGCGCGATCCTCGTCGGCGTGCAAGGCGTCGACCGCCTGCTGCATCCGCAACCGTTGGGCGCGCAGGGTGTAGGCATCGCGGTGATGATCTTCTCGCTGGTGATGACCGCCGTGCTGCTGACCTACCAGCATCACGTGGTGAAAATCACCGGTTCCACCGCCGTTCGCGCCGATTCGCTGCACTACCGCTCCGACCTGCTGCTCAACAGCAGCATCCTGCTCGCGCTGGTCCTCGCCAGCTTTGGCTGGGAGCGTACCGACGCGTTGTTCGGCATCGCCATCGCCTTTTACATCTTCTGGAGCGCGATCAGCATCGTCCGCGAGGCCGGGGCCGTGCTGATGGATACCGAGCTGTCGCCGGAGATCAGCGAACAGATGCAGCAACTGGTCTGCGAAGTGCCCGGGGTACATGGTTGCCATGACTTCCGCACGCGGGTTTCCGGCACGCGCTGGTTCGTCCAGTTGCACCTGGAACTGCCTGGTGAACTGCCGCTGTCGCAGGCACATGATCTGTGTGTGGCGGTGGAGAATGCGATTCATGACCGCTATCCGAACGCGGAGGTGCTGGTGCATGCCGACCCGCTTGAGGTAGCGCCGCCGAGGCGGTGAGCCTTCGACCAGTGTCAGGCGTCGGGGCGATAGAGCCCCTGTCTGTATCGCTTGCAGGTTTGCAGACCTTGCATCGCCGATCACATCCAAACCCCCACGACGCCCACAACGAAAAAGACCACGCCTGGGCGTGGTCTCTTCGATTCGTCTGGCCGATGGTAACGGCTGCTTCGCACGGTGCCTCGTGAGCGCCGGAGGCCCGGACCGTCGGTCTCGGTAAGACTTTCGGTGACCGCGGCGGGGATCGCGTGCCGTGGTCGTTCTGCCGGGGGCTGAAGTTGAGATAAAGCTTACGCCGCCCCGACCGGCACCGGATTGCGAAGATTGCTGATCAACGCACCTCTTGCGCAATCAACAGCCCTGGATTCATCATCGCGCGCAATCCGATCCCAAAGGCATCCCTCCATGAGCAAACTCGACCGCTACGACCTGCGCATTCTCGCCGAACTGCAGCACGACGCCCGCATCTCGAACCAGGAGTTGGCCGAACGCATCGGACTGTCGCCCTCGCCCTGCTCCCGCCGCGTCAAGCAACTGGAAGACGACGGCTATATCGCTCGCCAGGTAGCCCTGCTCGACCGCAAGAAGCTCGGCCTGACACTGACCGCCTACGTGCTGATCGGCATGGACCGGCACACCCCGGAGCGCTTCGAGCACTTCGAGGGCGTGATCGGACGCTGCCCGGAAGTGCTGGAATGCAGCCTGGTCACCGGCATGGATGCCGACTACCAGCTCAAGGTGGTGGTGCCGGACATGGACCACTACCAGCAGTTCCTGCTCGGTACCCTGACACGTATCGAAGGCGTCTCCAGCGTGCGTTCCAGCTTTGTCCTGCGTCAGGTGGCATCGAGCACCGAGCTGCCACTGGAGCATTTGCGCAGCTGAGACGCAGCGCACAGGCTGTACCCTACTTTCCGAAGGGTTACTGCCTATAATCCGCGCCCTTGTATCCGGTGTCGCCAGGCGCGCCGGACAGCCGAATGCGACGCTCCGTACAGGCGCCGCTCCCGAACCTTCGTGCCAGGGATGCCCCATGAACGACACCAACCGCGTCATGCAGAGCTATGGCCGCTGCTGCGCGAGCCCCCGCTTTTTCGATGACTTCTACGCCACCTTTCTCGCCAGCTCGCCAGCGATACGGGAGAAGTTCGCCCGTACCGACATGACCGCTCAGAAGCAGCTGTTGCGCGCAGGCATCCTCAACCTGGTGCTGTTCGCCCGCGGCATGCCGGACACCAAGCTCCGTGCGCTGGGTCAGAGCCATTCGCGGGCACAGCTGGATATCCATCCGGAGCTCTATGACCTGTGGATCGATGCCCTGCTCGAGACCATCGGGCAACACGACGAGGACCTGCAGCAGGCGGACCTGCAGGCCTGGCGCGCGGTGCTGAACAAGGGCATCGATGTGATCAAGGCGGCCTACTGAATTCGGGCGAGACATTTCGCCGCACCGGCGCCCGGTCGGCGCGATCCGAACGCTTTGCGAGCACGACCGTCCAACCAGCGGTGGCACACGCGCCGCTTTGCGCAGGCGTATACTGCCCCGCTTTCGCGCCCGGCCTGCCACGGGCGCCGTCGTCGAAGTCAGTCAGGAGAACCCTGTGGATCCCGAAGTTTTCGAAAAGTGGATGATGATCGTGCTGGTCGGCGGGCTGATGGCCTTCATGGCCTTCATCATCTGGGACCTGGCCAAGAAGTCCAAGGCCGGTCGCCTCGGCACCGCCATCCTGTTCCTCGGCCTGGGTCTGTGCCTGTTCGCCTTTCTCGCCAAGCCGGTCATCGGTTACATCATCGAAGTGACTCAGGGCATCCCGCACTGAGTTGAGGCACCGGCCGGCGCGCTACAGCTGCGCCGGCACTTCCCGCCACTCGCCCGGCTGCAGGCCGTCCAGCGCCCAGGGGCCGATGCGCACCCGTACCAGGCGCAAGGTCGGCAAGCCAACCGCCGCCGTCATGCGCCTCACCTGGCGATTGCGCCCTTCGCGAATCACCAGCTCCAGCCAGCTGGTCGGTACGCTCTTGCGAAAGCGCACCGGCGGATGGCGCGGCCACAGCTCGGGCTCATCGAGCTGCCGCGCTTCGGCCGGCAGGGTCATGCCGTCGTTCAGCTCGACGCCCTGACGCAGCCGCTCCAGCTGTGTCTCGTCCACCTCGCCTTCCACCTGCACCCAGTAGGTCTTGGGCAGCTTGTGCTTCGGGTCGGCGATACGCGCCTGCAACCGACCGTCGTTGGTCAGCAGCAACAGACCCTCGCTGTCGCGATCCAGGCGCCCGGCGGGGTAGACGCCCGGCACCGAGACGAAGTCCTTCAAGGTCGCACGACCATCGGCATCGGCGAACTGCGTAAGCACGTCGAACGGCTTGTTCAGCAGCAACAGCCGCGGCTCGGCCGGCGGCGCCTTGGCGACGCGCCGCGGCGCAGGCGCTCTGGCAGGCGATCGCGAGGATGGAGAACGCGGTGGACGGGGCATGGCGACGGGTCTCGGAGCGGGCCGGCCATGCTAGAAGCCAGGCCTGCAACGGGCAAGTGGCGGGCCGGCACCGAAATCGGGCAAAGCGGGCCCTGGCAGTGCACCACGCGCCCTGCGATGCACCAGCATGGCTCACCACAAAAGCTGCCGGACCAACCCAGGATCAGCGCAAAGCGGCGTCGTAGAAGGCTTTGCGCCATTTGGCACGGATGCTGCCATTGCTCCAGGCGTTCCGATGTACCCAGCCCACAGTTGCGCACGGACAGCCAAGGAGCCCCAAATGAAACGCCGTCCTCTGATCAAGACCACCCTCGCCGCCAGTGCCCTGATGCTCAGCGGTCTGTTCCCTTTTACCCTGCAGGCCGCCGAAACCATCAAGGTCGGCATCCTGCATTCGCTGTCCGGCACCATGGCCATCTCCGAGACCTCGCTCAAGGATATGGCGCTGATGACCATCGACGAGATCAACGCCAAGGGCGGCGTGCTCGGCAAGCAGCTCGAGCCGGTGGTGGTCGATCCGGCTTCCAACTGGCCGCTGTTCGCCGAGAAAGGCCGTCAGCTGCTGACCCAGGACAAGGTCGCGGTGACCTTCGGTTGCTGGACTTCGGTTTCGCGCAAATCCGTGCTGCCGGTCTATGAAGAACTCAACGGCCTCTTGTTCTACCCGGTGCAGTACGAAGGCGAGGAACTGTCGCCGAACGTCTTCTACACCGGCGCCGCACCGAACCAGCAGGCCATCCCGGCCGTCGAGTACCTGATGAGCGAAGACGGCGGCAGCGCCGAGCGCTTCTTCCTGCTCGGTACCGACTACGTCTACCCGCGCACCACCAACAAGATCCTGCGCGCCTTCCTGATCAGCAAGGGCGTGCCGGAATCCAGCATCGAAGAGGTCTACACCCCCTTCGGTCACAGCGATTACCAGACCATCGTCGCCAACATCAAGAAGTTCGCCGCCGGCGGCAAGACGGCCGTGGTGTCGACCATCAACGGCGACTCCAACGTGCCCTTCTACAAGGAGCTGGCCAACCAGGGCCTGGACGCTACCGACGTTCCGGTCGTCGCCTTCTCGGTCGGTGAAGAAGAGCTGCGTGGCATCGACACCAAGCCGCTGGTCGGCCACCTGGCCGCCTGGAACTACTTCCAGTCGGTGGAGAACCCGGTCAACGAAGCCTTCGTCAGCAAGTGGAAGGCCTACGCCAAGGCCAAGAACCTGCCGGGCGCCGACAAGGCGGTGACCAACGACCCGATGGAGGCCACCTACGTCGGCATCCACATGTGGGCGCAGGCGGTCGAGAAGGCCGGCAGCACCGAGGTGGACAAGGTGCGCGATGCACTCGCCGGGCAGACCTTCAAGGCACCGAGCGGCTACACCCTGACCATGGACGAGAAGAACCACCACCTGCACAAGCCGGTGATGATCGGCGAGGTCCAGGAGGACGGTCAGTTCTCGGTGGTCTGGGAAACCGAAAGCCCGGTCCGCGCCCAGCCGTGGAGCCCCTACATCCCGGGCAACGACAAGAAGCCGGATTACGCGGTGAAGTCCAACTAACCGCTGCGGTCGTCATGGTGGATGGGTGACGCACCGATTTCGCGTCCCGATCCACCCCACGATCGCTCGGCTTTCGTTGGGCGGATCGGGACGCGTAGTCGAGACGTTCTCATCCGCCCGCCCATCGCCGCCACCTCCATCAAGAGAGCCCGCGGCGCCCCCTGGGGAATTCACGCATGAACACTGCCCTGCACCGATTATTGCTGCTGCTCCTGCTGGTTCTGCCCTGGGCAGCCCAGGCCGGAGACGCGGCCGACTACGCCAAGGCCAGCCCGGCCAAACAGGCCAGGCTGCTGGAAAGCTGGGCCGCCGCGCCCGCGCCTGAGCGGCTGCCGCTGATCGAAGCGCTGCGCGCCAATCGCGTGGCCATCGACCAGAACAAGACGCCCTTCATCGAGGAAAACGGGGCCTACCGTGCCCTCGAAGGTGATGCCGAGCCGGTCGGCACGCCGAAGAAGCTGCGCCTGAACAACCGCCTGCGCGGCCTGCTCAACACCGCCCTGGCGAGCCACCAGCTGTTCGCCGAAGACCCCGCGCAGCGCCTCGCCGCGGCCAAGCGCCTGCAGCGCAGCGGCCAACCGGAACAGCTCGAGCTGCTCCAGCAGCGCCTGGACGTAGAGGAAGATGCTGCCGTCAGCGAAGCGCTGACCCTGGCACTGGCCAACCTGCAGCTGACCGCGAGCGACCCGGCCGTACGCCTCGCCGCCGTGCGTCTGCTTGGCGAAACCGGTGCTCCGCTGGCGCGGGTAAGGCTGGAAAACCTGCTCGCCGATGAAGCGGAAACCGACGCCGCCGTACGCAAAGCCGCAGAAACCAGCCTGGCCCAGGTCAAGCGCAAGCTCTTGATCGGCGAACTGCTCGGCCAGGCCTTCAGCGGCCTATCGCTGGGCTCGATCCTGTTGCTCGCCGCGCTTGGCCTGGCAATCACCTTCGGCCTGCTCGGGGTGATCAACATGGCCCACGGCGAGATGCTGATGCTCGGCGCGTACTCCACCTACATGGTGCAAATATTGATGGCCCGGCTCGCACCTGAAGCCTTGGCGTTCTATCCGCTGGTGGCGCTGCCGGTGGCTTTCTTCGTCACCGCGGTGATCGGCATGGCGCTGGAACGCACGGTGATCCGCCACCTTTACGGTCGCCCGCTGGAAACCCTGCTGGCGACCTGGGGCATCAGCCTGATCCTGATCCAGCTGGTGCGGGTGCTGTTCGGCGCGCAGAACGTCGAGGTCGCCAACCCGGCCTGGCTGTCCGGTGGCCTGCAGGTGCTGCCGAACCTGGTGCTGCCGTACAACCGCATGGTGATCATCGGCTTCGCGCTGTTCGTGGTGCTCCTGACCTGGCTCTTGCTGAACAAGACGCGCCTGGGCCTGAACGTGCGCGCGGTCACGCAGAACCGCAACATGGCCGCCTGCTGCGGGGTGCCCACCGGGCGCATCGACATGATGGCGTTCGGGCTGGGTTCCGGCATCGCCGGGCTCGGCGGCGTGGCCCTGAGCCAGATCGGCAACGTCGGCCCGGACCTCGGCCAGAGCTACATCATCGATTCCTTCCTGGTGGTGGTGCTCGGCGGTGTCGGTCAGCTGGCCGGCAGCATCTTCGCCGCCTTCGGCCTCGGCATCGCCAACAAGATCCTCGAACCGCAGATCGGCGCCGTGCTGGGCAAGATCCTCATCCTCGCGCTGATCATCCTCTTCATCCAGAAGCGTCCGCAGGGGCTCTTCGCTCTCAAGGGGAGGGTCATCGATTGAACCAGCCACTTACCCTCACCGCCGCGCAGAAAGCCGGGCCGAAAGCCACGGTCATCGCCCTCGGCCTGGCGCTGGCTGTCCTCGTCGCCATGCCGCTGCTGCACCTGCTGCCGGCCGAGCATGCCCTGCACGTTTCGGCCTACACCCTGACCCTGGTGGGCAAGATCCTCTGCTACGCCATCGTCGCCCTGGCGCTGGATCTGGTCTGGGGTTACGCGGGGCTCTTGTCACTCGGCCACGGCCTGTTCTTCGCCCTCGGCGGTTACGCCATGGGCATGTACCTGATGCGCCAGAGCGCCGGTGACGGCCTGCCGGCATTCATGAGCTTCCTCGCCTGGAACGAGCTGCCCTGGTACTGGTATGGCACGTCGAGCTTCCTCTGGGCCATGTGCCTGGTGGTGCTGGTGCCCGGCGTGCTGGCCTTCGTCTTCGGCTTCTTCGCCTTCCGCTCGCGGATCAAGGGCGTGTACTTCTCGATCATGACCCAGGCGCTGACCTTCGCCGGCATGCTCCTGTTCTTCCGCAACGAGACCGGCTTCGGCGGCAACAACGGCTTCACCGATTTCAAGACCATCCTCGGTTTCTCGATCTCGGCGCCGGCGACCCGCGCCACGCTGTTCCTCGCCACCGTGGCGCTCCTGGCCGGCAGCCTGTACCTGGGCTTCCGCCTGGCGCGCAGCAAGTTCGGCCGGGTGCTCACCGCCCTGCGCGATGCCGAGAACCGGCTGATGTTCTGCGGCTACGACCCGCGCGGCTACAAGCTGTTCATCTGGACGCTGTCGGCGGTGCTCTGCGGCCTGGCCGGTGCGCTCTACGTGCCGCAGGTCGGCATCATCAACCCCAGCGAGATGGCGCCGACGCAATCCATCGAGGCGGCCGTCTGGGTCGCACTCGGCGGACGCGGCACGCTGATCGGCCCGCTGCTCGGCGCCGGCCTCGTCAACGGCATGAAGAGCTGGTTCACCGTGGCCTTCCCCGAATACTGGCTGTTCGCCCTCGGTGCGCTGTTCATCGTCGTCACCCTGTACCTGCCCAAGGGCGTCATCGGCCTCATCAAGCGGAGGGGCGAAGAATGAAAACCGTACCCTGCAGCGCCGTCATCGACGGCTTCGACCCCACCGGGGGTGGCCTGACCCGCGATGCCATCGGCCTCGGCCGGGTCGCCGAGAAGGGCCTGGACGTACGCCACGGCACCATCCTCAGCCTGGAAGACATCAACGTCAGCTTCGATGGCTTCAAGGCGCTGACGAATCTAAGCCTGTACATCGGCGTCGGCGAGCTGCGCTGCATCATCGGCCCCAACGGCGCCGGCAAGACCACCATGATGGACGTCATCACCGGCAAGACGCGTCCCACCAGCGGCAGCGCCTGGTTCGGCGAAACCCTGGACCTGACCCGCATGAGCGAGGTGGACATCGCCCAGGCCGGCATCGGCCGCAAGTTCCAGAAGCCCACGGTGTTCGAGGCGCTTTCAGTGTTCGAGAACCTGGAGCTGGCGCAGAAGACCGACAAGTCGGTGTGGGCCAGCCTCAGGGCCAGGCTTTCCGGCGAGCAGAAGGACCGCATCGACGAAGTGCTGGAGACCATCCGCCTCGGCCAGTCGCGTCATCGCCCGGCCAGGCTGTTGTCCCACGGGCAGAAGCAGTTCCTCGAGATCGGCATGCTCTTGATGCAGTCGCCGCAGCTCTTGCTGCTCGACGAACCGGTGGCCGGCATGACCGATGCCGAGACCGAATTCACCGCCGAGCTGTTCAAGTCGCTGGCGCGCAAGCATTCGCTGATGGTGGTGGAGCACGACATGGGCTTCGTCGAGACCATCGCCGACCACGTCACCGTGCTGCACCAGGGCCAGGTGCTGGCCGAGGGTTCGCTGCAACAGGTGCAGGCGGATGAGCGGGTGATCGAGGTGTATCTGGGGCGTTGAGCAAAAAGGTGGATGGCTTCGGCCATCCACCCTACGCCCGCCAAACGCCCATGCCCGCATCAACGCAAACCTAATCGTAGGGTGGATAACGCCAGAGGCTTACCCACCAAGTGAAGGAGTCGCACATGCTGCAAGTCCAGCAACTGCACCAGTACTACGGCGGCAGCCATATCCTGCGCGGCCTCTCGTTCGAGGCGAAGATCGGCGAAGTCACCTGCCTGCTCGGACGCAACGGCGTCGGCAAGACCACCCTGCTCAAGTGCCTGATGGGCCTGATCCCGGCCAAGGAAGGCGCGGTGAACTGGGAGGGCAAGCCGATCACCGGCTTCAAGCCGCACCAGCGCGTGCACGCAGGCATCGCCTACGTGCCGCAGGGGCGCGAGATCTTCGGCCGCCTGACCGTCGAGGAAAACCTGCTGATGGGCCTGTCCCGTTTCAGCGCCAGGGAAGCCAAGGAAGTACCCCAGTTCATCTACGAGCTGTTCCCGGTTTTGCAGGAAATGAAGCACCGCCGCGGCGGCGACCTCTCCGGCGGCCAGCAACAGCAGCTCGCCATCGGCCGCGCGCTGGCGAGCAAGCCGCGCCTGTTGATCCTCGATGAACCCACCGAAGGCATCCAGCCCTCGGTGATCAAGGAGATCGGCGCGGTGATCAAGAAGCTCGCGGCCCGCGGCGACATGGCGATCCTCCTGGTGGAGCAGTTCTACGACTTCGCCGCCGAACTGGCCGACCAGTACCTGGTGATGAGCCGCGGCGAGATCATCCAGCAGGGCCGCGGCGAAAACATGGCCGCCGAGGGTGTGCAACGCCTGGTGGCGATCTAGCCTTGCTGCAGCGCCCCCACGGGGGCGCCTGATCGGTGTCAATGTCCGGCTCTCCCGCCGGGCCGATGATTGACAGCGTTGGCTCCAGCAGGGGGTGCATGGCATGCACGATGCGTTCGACTCTTCCGCCCCGGCCGAACATGCCAGGCCGCTGATCTGGCTGTCCTGGCTGTTGGGCGCGGCCATGCTCGGCGCGCTGGTGGTCGGCGTCCTGCAGCTGGCCGACGCCAGCCACTTCGCCCTGATTCTCAGCCAGGCCGAGCCGGCCTGGCTGCTGGTCGCCATCGCGCTGCAGGGACTGACTTACGTCGTCCAGGGTCAACTGTATCGCCAGGTAGTGACGGCCGCGGGCACGTCGCTGCCGTTGTGGGACGCCACCAAACTCAGCCTGACCAAGCTGTTCATCGACCAGGCCCTGCCTTCCTCCGGATTCAGCGGCGCGGTGGCAGTGGTCGCCCTGCTGCAACGCCGCGGCATCGCTGCGTCTCAGGTTTCCAGCTGCTTCATCGTCAGCGTGTCGGCCTATTTCGTGGCCTACCTGCTGGCGCTCGGCGCCGCCCTCTTCATCGCAATCGACAGCGGCCATGGCAGTCTCGCCGTGATCGCCACCAGCGCAGCCTTCATGCTGTTCTGCGGCCTCATGGCGATCGCCGCGCCGCTGATCGCCGGGCTGCCGCAGGGCGCCCTGGCCAGGCGTCTGCAACACGTGCGCTGGATGCAGCGCCTGCTGGCGATGGTGTTCGCGGCCGAGCCCCGACTGACGCGCAATCCGCGCCTGCTGAGCTGGGCCAGCGGCTATTCCCTGCTGATCGTTCTGCTTGACGCCCTGACCCTCTGGGCGCTGCTTCACGCAGTCGGCCACGCGGCGCCCTTCGCCGGCATCTTCGCCAGCTTCATGCTGGCCAGCGTGTTGCGCAGTGTCGGCATCGTGCCGGGTGGGCTGGGTGCGTTCGAGGCCGCCGCGGTGGCGACCCTCAGCTGGGCCGGCGTGCCGCTGGCGGCCGGCCTGTCGGCAACGCTGCTGTTTCGCGTGTTGAGCTTCTGGCTGCCGATGCTGCCCGGCTTCTGGCTCTCCCGGGACGCCTTGCGGGCCGGGGCCGCAGACCACCACGAGACGGTCACGCCGGACTACTGGAGCCAGCCGCTGGATGAGCTCTACGCCAGCCTGAAGACCGGCCCGAACGGGCTCGCCAGCGACGCTGCCGCCGCGCGACAGCCGTCGGTCAGGCGTACGTACCGGCCGAACCTGGCGCGGCAGGTCGGCGCCTCGCTGCTGCGCCAGCTGTCCAGCCCGCTGGTGCTGATCCTGTTGATCGGCGCGCTGGTGGCGCTGATCGCCCATGACTGGCTGGATGCCCTGATCGTGCTGGCCATCGTCATCGCCAGCGCGCTGGTCGGCAGCCTGCACGAGGTCCGTTCCAACCGCGCGATTGCGCGCCTGCGCGAACAGGTGGCCAGCCGCGCCGATGTCTGGCGCGACGGGCGCCTGCAGAGCCTGGCCGCGGATGAAGTGGTGCCCGGCGATATCGTCGAGCTCTCGGCAGGCAGCCTGATTCCGGCCGATGGCCGGCTGGTCGAGGCGCGCGACTGCTTCGTCAACCAGGCCCTGCTGACCGGCGAGACCTTTCCGGTGCAGAAGCAGGCGAGCCGGATCGCCAGCGACGCCGCCCTGTCGCAGCGCGACAACTGCCTGTTCCGCGGCACCTCGCTGCGCAGCGGCACGGCGCGCCTGCTGGCCGTGCGCTGCGGCCTGCATACCGAGCTCGGCCATATCGAGCGCTCGCTGGTGCTGCGCCCGCCGGAAACCGAGTTCGAGCGCGGCCTGCGCCAGTTCGGCGGTCTGCTGCTGCGGGTGATGCTGGTGATGGTCACGGCGGTGCTCGGGCTCAACCTGTTCCTCGACCGACCGCCGCTGGACACCCTGATGTTCGCCATCGCCCTGGCCGTCGGGCTGTCGCCGGAGCTGTTGCCGGCGATCCTCAGCGCGACCCTTTCGGCCGGCGCGCGACGCATGGCGGGGCGCGGCGTGATCGTGCGCCATCTCAACGCCATCGAGAATCTCGGCGCGATGGACACCCTCTGCACCGACAAGACCGGCACCCTCACCCGCGGCGTGGTGGCCCTCGACGGCGCGCTGGACGCCGACGGCCAGCCCAGCAGCACGGTGCTGCGCATGGCCTGGCTCAACGCATCGCTGCAGACCGGCCTGC
The DNA here is from genome assembly GCF_051948915.1 of Stutzerimonas sp. Brlt_14. Lineage (NCBI taxonomy): Bacteria > Pseudomonadati > Pseudomonadota > Gammaproteobacteria > Pseudomonadales > Pseudomonadaceae > Stutzerimonas > Stutzerimonas sp. Brlt_14. The sequence goes on along the minus strand of NZ_JAYJLM010000004.1, from coordinate 143,223 downwards.
GCAACCCGCTGGACGAGGCGATCGGCGACTACGCCCGCGACAAGGCGCCGGCCATGACTGGCGCCGACAAGCTCGATGAAATTCCCTACGACTTCGTCCGCAAGCGCCTGAGCGTGCTCTTGCGCGACGCCGGCGAGCCCACGCCACGGCTGATCTGCAAGGGTGCGCTGGATAACGTGCTGCAGGTGTCGGCGTTCGTGCAGCAGGGCGATGCCGTGCTGCCGTTGACCGCCGAGCGGCGTGAGGCGCTGGCGGCCCGCTTCGCTGCCTGGAGCGCCGCCGGCTATCGGGTGCTCGGCCTTGCCTGGCGCTCCATGGAAGGCGAGCGCTGCACCGTCGATGATGAACAGGCGCTGGTCTTCGCCGGCTTCCTGCTGTTCTTCGACCCGCCCGAGCCCGGTGTGCGCGAGGAACTGGCCGCGCTGCGCGAGCTGGGCGTGGCGGTGAAGATCATCAGCGGCGACAACCGCCTGATCGCGCGGCAGGTGGCCGAGAGCGTCGGCATCGATGTCGAGCGCGTCATCACGGGCGCAGAGATCGGGCAGATGCGCGACGAGGCGCTGATCAACCTGGCGCCGCGGGTCAGCCTGTTCGCCGAGGTCGATCCCAACCAGAAGGAGCGCATCATCCGCGCGCTGCAGAAGACCGGCCACGTGGTGGGCTTTCTCGGCGACGGCATCAACGACGCGCCGGCACTGCATGCCGCGGACGTCGGCATCTCGGTGGACAACGCGGTGGACGTGGCCAAGGAGGCGGCCGATTTCGTCCTGCTGCGCCACGAGCTGGGCCTGGTCCGTCAGGGCATCGACGAAGGCCGGCGTACCTTCGCCAACACGCTGAAGTACATCTACCTGACCACCAGCGCCAACTTCGGCAACATGATCAGCATGGCCGTGGCCTCGTTCTTCCTGCCCTTCCTGCCGCTGCTGGCCAAGCAGATCCTGCTCAACAACTTCCTCTCCGACATTCCGGCCATCGGCATCGCCGGTGACCGCGTCGATGCCGACTGGTCACGCACGCCGCATCGCTGGGACATCGGCGAGGTGCGTCGCTTCATGATCCTGTTCGGCCTGATCAGCTCGGTCTTCGATCTGCTCACCTTCGGCGTGCTGCTGTACCTGGTGGGCGAGCAACCGGAGCTGTTTCGCAGCGGCTGGTTCGTCGAATCGCTGATCACCGAACTCGCCATCATCTTCGTGGTGCGCACGCACAAGCCGTTCTACCGCAGCCGGCCGGGGCGCTTCCTGCTGGTCAGTTCACTGCTCATCGCGCTGCTGACCGTGCTGCTGCCCTACACGCCGGTGGGCGGCTGGTTCGCCCTGCAGCCACTGCCGGCCACGGTGCTCGGGGCGGTTCTGCTGATCACGCTGCTCTATGCGGCCTGTTCGGAATGGACCAAGCAGCGCTTCTTCGCCCGGCTCGGCGCATCCCGTCAGCCCTGAGCAAGAGCGCAGCAGGCGCACCACGAAAGGGCATGGCGAACCGGGCGGCAGCAGATCGCACCGTAACGGTGCATATCCCCACGGGTCTCGTCGTCGACGAGGCCTCACACGCCCCGAAGCTGCGCATACCGTTGGGTGGAGGCACGACTATTGCTGTCTGCCCAGTCAACTACCACCGGCAGCCGCGCATGACCGTTCTGACTCACCCCTTCACCCCGCACTGGCAGGCCGAGCTCGAGCTCGGCTATACCCGCATCGGCGACGCGACGCGCCCGGTGCTGCGCCGCCATAGCGGACCGCTACGGGTGCAGAAGCATCTGTATCCCGAAGGGTCGGAAGTCTGCCAGCACATCATCGTCCACCCCCCGGGCGGCATCGCCGGCGGGGATCGGCTGGACATCAGCGTCACGCTCGGCCCCGGCGCCTGGGCGCAGCTGACCAGCCCCGGTGCAGCCAAGTGGTATCGCGCCGCCAGCCCGGCCTTTCAGGACCTGCAGCTGCGCGTCGAGGCCGGTGCCACGCTGGAATGGCTGCCGCAGGAGACCATCGTCTATTCCGCGGCTCAGGCCGAGCTGAACACTCGCATCGAGCTGCACGGCGACGCCCGGCTGTTCTACTGGGACATCGTCGCCCTCGGCCGGCCGGCAGCAGGCGAGCGCTTCGACGCCGGGCATTTCCAGGGGCGCCTGGATATCCGTCGCGACGACCGGCTGATCTGGCACGAGCGCCAGCGCATCGCCGGCGCCGATGCGTTGCTCGACTCACCGATAGGCCTCGACGGGCGTTCGGTGTTCGCGACCCTCATCGCCAGCGGCGAGCTCGACGCGGACCTGCTGGAACGCTGCCGTGAACTGCCCAGCCGCGTGCGCGGTGACCTGACGCAACTGCCGGGGCTCATCGTGGCGCGCTGTCTGGCCGACGAGGCGCTGCACGCCCGCGCCTGGCTGATCGACCTGTGGCGGCTGTTGCGCCCCGAACTGCTGGGCCGCGAAGCGGTACCGCCGAGAATCTGGAGTACCTGAATGATCGGTGGGCACGGCTGCGCCGCTGCCCTCCCTACGCCGGCGCGCCTGCGTGCACGTCGCCCTGAACAACGCTGCGTGGTCTCGACCACCGGCCGGTGGATACGAAGAGCGACATCCACCCTACGACTGGAGCGGTTATGGATCTGTCACCAAGAGAGAAGGACAAGCTGCTGATCTTCACCGCCGGCCTGGTGGCCGAGCGCCGGCTGGCCCGCGGTGTGAAGCTCAACTACCCGGAGGCCATGGCCTACATCTCCGCCGCGCTGCTCGAAGGCGCGCGCGACGGCCAGACGGTCGCCGAGCTGATGCACTACGGCACCACCCTGCTCAGCCGCGAGCAGGTGATGGAAGGCGTGCCCGAGATGATTCCGGAAATCCAGGTCGAGGCGACCTTCCCGGACGGCACCAAGCTGGTCACGGTGCATCAACCAATCGCCTGAAATATCGGTCAATGTCTACTGCCCACGACCTTGAACCGTTCTTGAAGGAAACCAACGTGCAGATACGCGACGCCCTGGACACCGACCTCGAAGGCATCCTGCAGATCTACAACGACGCGGTGCAGAACAGCACGGCGATCTGGAACGACCACTGCGTCGACCTCGCCAACCGCCAGGCCTGGCTGGCCGAGCGTCACGCGCAGGGCTACCCCGTGCTGGTCGCAATCGACGAGCTGGGCCGCGTGGCCGGCTATGCCTCCTTCGGCCCCTGGCGCCCCCACGACGGCTTTCGTCATACCGTGGAGAACTCGGTCTACGTCAGCCCCGACCATCGCGGCAGCGGCATCGGCCGCAGCCTGATGAAGGCACTGATCGAGCGCGCCCGCATGCTCGACAAGCATGTGATGGTTGCCTTCATCGAAAGCGAGAACCGCGCCTCGGTGCATATGCACCAGCAACTGGGCTTCATCCATGTCGGCCAGATGCGCCAGGTCGGCTGCAAGTTCGGCCGCTGGCTGGACCTGACCATGATGCAACTGACCCTGAACAGGACCTCGAAACCATGATTCCCGGCGAATACCAGATCCAGGACGGCGATATCGAGCTCAACGCCGGCCGCCGCACCCTGACCCTCTGCGTGGCCAACAGCGGCGACCGGCCGATTCAGGTCGGTTCGCACTACCACTTCTTCGAAACCAACGACGCGCTCACCTTCGATCGCGCCGCCTCGCGCGGTATGCGCCTGAACATCCCGGCCGGCACCGCGGTGCGCTTCGAACCGGGCCAGAGCCGCGAGGTGGAGCTGGTCGAGCTGGCCGGCGAGCGCCGGGTGTTCGGCTTTGCCGGGCGGGTAATGGGCGCGCTCTAGGGCACAGCGCTTTTCGTAGGGTGGAGAACGCCGAAGGCTTTTCCACCGTGAACAGGATCGGTGGATGGCTTCGGTCATCCACCCTACGCGAGACGATACGGATGAAGATTTCCCGCCAAGCCTATGCCGACATGTTCGGCCCCACCGTTGGCGACAAGGTGCGCCTGGCCGACACCGACCTGTGGATCGAAGTCGAAAAGGACTTCACCACCTATGGCGAAGAGGTGAAGTTCGGCGGCGGCAAGGTGATCCGCGACGGCATGGGCCAGAGCCAGCTCTGCGCCGCCGAGGTGGTCGATACCCTGATCACCAACGCGCTGATCCTCGACCACTGGGGCATCGTCAAGGCCGACGTGGGCCTCAAGGACGGCCGCATCGCCGCCATCGGCAAGGCCGGCAACCCGGACATTCAGCCCGATGTGACCATCGCCATCGGCGCCAGCACCGAAGTCATCGCCGGCGAAGGCATGATCCTCACCGCCGGCGGCATCGACTCGCACATCCACTTCATCTGCCCGCAGCAGATCGAAGAGGCGCTGATGAGCGGCGTGACCACCATGATCGGTGGCGGCACCGGGCCGGCCACCGGCACCAACGCCACCACGGTGACGCCCGGCCCCTGGCACATGGCGATGATGCTCAAGGCCGCAGACGCCTTTCCGATGAACATCGGCTTCACCGGCAAGGGCAACGCCTCGCTGCCCGAGCCGCTGATCGAGCAGGTCAGGGCCGGAGCCATCGGCCTCAAGCTGCACGAGGACTGGGGCACCACCCCGGCGGCCATCGACAACTGCCTGTCGGTCGCCGACCAGTACGACGTGCAGGTGGCCATCCATACCGACACGCTGAACGAATCGGGCTTCGTCGAGACGACCCTCGGCGCGTTCAAGGGCCGCACCATCCACACCTACCACACCGAAGGCGCCGGCGGCGGCCACGCGCCCGACATCATCAAGGCCTGCGGCTTCGCCAACGTGCTGCCCAGCTCCACTAATCCGACCCGGCCGTTCACCCGCAACACCATCGACGAGCACCTGGACATGCTCATGGTCTGCCACCACCTCGACCCGAGCATCGCCGAGGACGTGGCCTTCGCCGAGAGCCGTATCCGCCGCGAGACCATCGCCGCCGAAGACATCCTGCATGATCTCGGCGCGTTCTCCATGATCAGCTCCGACAGCCAGGCCATGGGCCGCGTCGGCGAGGTCATCACCCGCACCTGGCAGACCGCCGACAAGATGAAAAAGCAGCGCGGCGCCCTGCCCGGCGACGGCGCGGGCAACGACAACTTCCGCGCCAAACGCTACATCGCCAAGTACACCATCAACCCGGCGATCACCCACGGCGTCAGCCACGAGGTGGGCTCGATCGAAGTGGGCAAGTGGGCCGACCTGGTGCTCTGGCGCCCGGCGTTCTTCGGCGTGAAGCCGACGCTGATCCTCAAGGGCGGCGCCATTGCCGCGAGCCTGATGGGCGACGCCAATGCGTCGATCCCGACTCCGCAGCCGGTGCACTACCGGCCGATGTTCGCCAGTTACGGCGGTTCGCTGCACGCGTCGAGCTTCACCTTCATCAGCCAGGCCGCCTTCGAGGCCGGCGTGCCGGAACAGCTGGGACTGAAGAAGAAGATCGGCGTGGTCCGGGGTTGCCGTCAGGTGCAGAAGAAGGACCTGATCCACAACGACTACACACCAGACATCCAGGTCGACCCGCAGAACTATCAGGTGCGCGCCGATGGCCAGCTGCTCTGGTGCGAGCCGGCCGAAGTGCTGCCGATGGCGCAGCGCTACTTTCTGTTCTGAGCTTCACGGACAGCGCAGCAGCCGACAGGCCGCAGCGCCAACGAAAAGCCCAGGCTTGTCCGCAAGCCTGGGCTTTTCATATCCGTGCCCCGCTCCCGGCCGACACTGATGGCACCGCCTTGGTGCGCTACGTCTTTTGAGTGCATACCCGCGATGCATCCGCAAAGTCGAACGGGATTGAATTTCTGATCTGAAATTTGCATCAATCTTGTATACAAACTTTCCTGCACGATGCCTCGAAGCGCCTAGACTCGAGGCATCGGGCGCAACCGCCTCAGTGATCGTCGCCTGATAATTCGCGAGCTCTGTCGTACGCGGAACAAGAACTGCATACAAAAATCCACAGTCTTGCTCAGAGCGCATCCCATGAATCACGACGACTTTCAGATCAAGCAGATCGACCCCAGTCTCTATAACGCGGATCTCGCGCCGCTCCCCCCGGCTGAACGCAAATGGGGCTGGTTCGAGATCTTCAACGTGTGGTCCAACGACATACAGAGTTTGTTCGGCTACACGCTGGCCGCCACGCTTTTCATCAGCTACGGGCTCAATGGCTGGGCGGTTCTGACGGGTATCGTCCTGGCCGGCTTTATCGTGATGGGGCTGGTGCACCTCACCGGAAAACCGAGTGTGAAGTACGGCATTCCGTTCCCCGTCATGGCGCGGGCGAGCATGGGCGTACGCGGCGCTAACTTCCCGGCGGTCGTCCGCGGCATCGTCGCGATCTTCTGGTATGGCGTGCAGACCTACTTTGCCTCGACTGCCGTTGCGCTGCTGCTCCGGGCCTTCATGGGCACCGATCCACAGGCGGCGACACTGCTCGGCCTGACTGCTATCGACTGGGCCGCCTACGTGATGGTCTGCGTGTTTCAGGTAGCGCTGTTCGTTCGCGGCGTCGACTGGGTAACGCGCTTTCTCAACTGGGCCGGCCCGCTGGTCTACCTGGTGATGATCGTGCTGATGATCGCCATCTGGTATCAGGCCGGCCCGAGCCTGCTGGGCGCCCTTGGCGACATCTTCAGCGGCAGCGGCGAACATGCCGGCGGTCCGATTGCAGCATTCGCGGCAGTGGTCGGCACCATGGTCGCCTACTTCGCCGCGGTGGTAATCAATTACGGCGATTTCGCCCGCTTCGTGAAAGATGAGCGGCAGATGCGCATCGGTAATTTCTTCGGCCTGCCTGTGAGCCTGGCGGTTTTCTCGATGATCGCGCTGGTGATCACCGCCGGCACCGTGGTCGTATTCGGAGAGACGCTGACCAACCCGACCGACATCGTGGCACGCATCGACAATGTCACCCTGACGGTCGTCGCCGCGATCACCTTCTTCGCCGCTACGGTGGGCATCAACCTGGTCGCCAACTTCATCCCTCCGGCCTACGACATCGCCAACCTGGCCCCCGCCAGGATCAGCGCCCGGACCGGTGGCTTCATCACTGCCGCCATCGCCTTTTTCATCGGCGCGCTGTGGGTGGCCTTCATCAGCGAAGTGGGCATCGCCGCCTTTGTCGATACGCTGGGCGCGGCGCTGGCGCCGCTGTACGGCATCATCGTGGCGGACTACTACCTGGTCCGGCGTCAGCGTCTGGATGTACAGCAGCTGTTCTGCGCCGAACGTACCGGCATCTACCACTTCAACGCTGGCTGGAACCGCAAGGCAATGATCGCGTTCGGTGTGAGTGCCGTGTTCTCCGTGGCCTCGGTATGGACGCCCGGACTGGAGAGCCTGTCCGGTTTCGCCTGGCTGCTGGGCGCACTGTTTGGCGGGACGCTGCACTATGTGCTGATGCGCAGGCAGCCCCTTCTTGTCACCCCGGTACAACCCGCGCCGCTGGGGTGAGCGTCGCTGCAAACGAGGCCGGGCATGCTAGAGTGTCCGGCCTTTTTCATCGCTCAGGGCCTTGCGATGGTGCGAACCCTCCTCGACGACCTGCTCACGGTGCAGCGTATCAGTGCCGTGCCGGCCATCCTGCAGGTCCTCAGCGAAACGACCGGCCTGCGCTTCGCTGCAGTTGCCCGCGTTACCGAGACGAACTGGACCGCCTGTGCCGTGTTCGATCGTATCGAGTTCGGCCTGAAGGTCGGCGGGGAACTCGACGTGACCACCACCCTGTGCAGCGAGATTCACGCCTCCCATCAGCCGATCATCATCAGCCAGGTCAGCGCCGATCCGGACTACTGCCACCATCACACGCCGCAGATCTATGGGTTCGAAAGCTACATCTCGGTCCCGGTGCTGCGCGCCGATGGCAGTTTCTTCGGCACGCTCTGCGCGCTGGACCCGCTACCCCGCGACCTGTCCAGCCCGGCGACGCGCGCAATGTTCGAATCCTTCGCCCGTCTGCTGACCCTGCAGCTCGATGCCGAGGAGCAGCAGCAGAGCACGCGCGCCGCGCTGGCCGACGAGCGCCTCACCGGCCACCAGCGCGAACAGTTCATCGCCCTGCTCGGCCACGACCTGCGTACCCCGCTGGCCTCGATCCAGGCGGCCAGCGACCTGCTGCTGCGCCGCTCGACGGAAGCCGGCACCCAGCAACTGGCCGAGCACGTGCGCACCGCCAGCCAGCGTGCCTCGCGCATGGTGGATGACCTGCTGGATTTCGCCCGCGGTCAGCTGGGCAACGGCATTCCGCTGAACTGGACGACGCCACCGGAGCTCAATCGCACCCTGCTCCAGGTGACCGACGAGCTGCGCAATGCGCATCCGCGACGGGTGCTGCTCGAGCGGCTGTCGCCAATGGAGATGTTCGAGTGCGATCCGGACCGCATCGCGCAGCTGCTCGCCAACCTGATCACCAACGCGCTGCATCACGGCGCCAGCACCGGCCCGGTGATCGTGACGGCGCAGACCGACAACGGGCATTTCGAACTCGCCGTGCACAACCGCGGCACGCCGATTGCGGCCGAACACCTCGAGCGGCTGTTCCAGCCCTACTGGCAGGACCAGGGAGGCTCCAGCCGAGGAGGCCTGGGGCTCGGCCTGTTCATCGTCGACCAGATCGCCCGTGCCCACGGCGGCAGCATGCGTGTCAGTTCCAGTGCCGAAGCGGGCACCACCTTCACCTTCTGTATGCCGATCCGCCGCGATTGATCAACGCAGCTGGCTGTCCTTGCTACCGCGACGGTTGTAGCCGCTGAACCTGGCATCTTCCTTGTCCTGCGCCGCCTGGCACTTGATGCACAGGCGTACACCCGGCACCGCCTGACGGCGCGCCTCGGGAATCTTCTCTCCGCATTCTTCGCAGTGCTTCAGGCTTTCGCCCCGAGCGAGTCGGCTGCGGGCGCGCTGTACGGCATCTTCGACGGTGCTGTCGATCTGCTCCTGTACCGCGCCATCTCCTGCCCAACCGGTGGCCATCGCAACCTCCTCGGCCCGCCGGGCCAGTTCTTGGGTGTGCCTGCATTGGAACGGTATTCGCGCCGGGGGTTTCCAAAAAGCCGCCTCGTGAACCGCCGGATTTTCGTTAGGCCACGCACCGGCGCCGCCTGTCGATCCGCTGGCGCCAAATCGACGAGCGGGGCTCGCAGCCCGACCAGCTTGACTATCCTCGGCCCGGTTCAGGCAAGCCGTGGCAGCCAGCAGCGCTCCAGTCCGGTCTTGCCGCAGGTGGTCGTCACCGGTCGGCCGTTCAGTCTTCTCACCAGTGAAGCAGCATATGCACAGACGATATCTGCTCGCGCTGGCCATCGCGCTCGGCGGCTGCGCCAGCCAACCTGAAGTGGTGGAACGCGAGGTCGGCCAGTTCGACCTCAAGCTCGGCACCGCACCGACTCGCAGCATGGCCCAGGGTCTGGTGCAGCCCACCACGGCCGGCACCTTTCGTGGCGGCCTCGATCTGACCCACGCCAGTGGCGTCTACCTCGGCCAGTGGTCGCCCAGCATCGGACTGCTCGACGGCAGTCAGCTGGAGCTCAACAGCTATGTCGGTTACGCCCAGCCACGGCTCGACGATTCGCTGGGTTACGAGCTCGGCGTGATCCGCTATAGCTTTCCCGAGCTGCAGACCAAGAACCGCGAGGAGTACTACGCCGGCGTCAACCTGGGCAGCAGCCGGCTGGGTGGCGCGCTGAGCAGTTCGCTGGGGCGGACCGACAGCACGCTGTTTCTCGACCTGGGTGCGCTGCGGCCGTTCGATGTCGGGGTACGCCTAAAGTACGCCAGCCACACCCTGGACAGCCCGCTGTACTACCCCGGCGGCAGCGTGCGGGTGTTCAACGACTGGTCTCTGAACCTGTCGCGGCGCCTGCTCGGCATGCAGCTGGATCTGTCCTACACCGATACCAGCCTGCGCGGCGCGCAATGTGGCGTCTATTCGGGGCAGAACACCTATTGCGAAGGGTTCATGATGTTCAAGGCCGAACGCTCGTTCTTCTAGCATCGCGACGTCTGCCGGCGCTATCCCCATCGAAAGCGCAGCTGCGCATTGCCGACCGCCAGCAGGAAGGCCGCTGCGGCGAAGCCGTAGAGCAGCCCGAGGTTGCCATCCTGAAACAGCCAGGAGCCCAGCACCGGCCCGGTGGCCATGCCCATGAAGCGGAAGAAGTTGTAGCTGCCCACAGCGGTGGCGCGGTTGTGCTGGTACAGGTCCATCAGCAGACTGGTCTGCACCGGCAGCGACAGCCCGAGAAACAGCCCGAACGCCGTTACCGCCACCACCAGCGCAACCAGCGACAGGGGTGCCACCGCCAAAAACAGCAGCAGGCTGAGCGCATTGAGCAGCGCCGTGACCAGCAGCATCGGCCGCGGTCGCCAATGCCCGAGCAGCCGACCGCCGACGTAGCTGCCGATCACCACGGCCACCGACAGCGGCAGAAACACCAGCCCTTTTTCGCTGGCGCTCAGGCCGTAAACCGCATCCAGCACCCGCGGCATGAACACCAGGTAGTTGTAGAAGGCGTAGTACTGCACGAAGCTCAGCAGCATGATCGCCAGCCCCTGGCGGTTGCCCAGTACCTCCAGGTACTGCGCCGGATGAAAGGCGCGCGGCTCCCCGGCCGGCCGGGTTTCCCGCAGCCAGATGGCGTTGCTCAGCAGCGCGGCCGCACCGACGATGGCCAGCAGCAGGAACACGTAGTGGAAGTCCAAATGCTCGCCGACGAAACCGCCCACCACCGGGCCGACCACCGGCCCCAGCGCCACCATCATCTGGAACGAACCCATCGCCCGGCCGCGCGCGGCGCCCTCGAAACGATCGCCGATCACCGTGACCGCCACCACCGCTCCGGCGGCGATGCCGACTGCCTGCAGCGCGCGGAACGCCAGCAGTGTCTCGATGCAATCGGCCAGGAAACAGCCCAGGGAAGCGACGATATAGATTGCCAAGCCGGCCAGCAGGGTGCGCTTGCGCCCACTGCGATCCACCAGCGGCCCGTAGATGATCTGCATGAAGGCCAGCACCAGCGTGAAGATCGAGATGCTGAGGTTGATCAGAAACGGCGTGGTGCGCAGCGCACCACCGAGCTCCGGCAGGATCGGCGCATACACGGTCTGAGTGAACGGCCCGAGAAAGGCGGCGAAGGCGACCATGAAGGTCAACAGGCGTGGGCTCATCAAGGCTCCAGCGGCGGCGGTGGTGCCCACCCGGGCAGCGATGGCTGTCCGGGCGGGTCAACGGCTTACTCCTTGACCTGCATGTACTCCTCGGCCCAGACGACGTACTCGTCCGCGGTGGAATACTTGACCGACAACTGCGAGGCGTTGAGGTCCAGGGCGTCGACCTGACGCTGCTCGCGCAGGCAGTCGTAGGTCGCCTTGATCGCTGCGAAGTAGGCTGCGTGGCCGTTGACCACGATGCGCACGCCGAGCGCGGCCAGCCGCGCGTTGTCGCGCAGGTTGGGGTTACCGTAGGTGACCAGCATCAGCGGCTTGCTGAGCTGGCTGGCGATGCTTTCCAGGTGATCGAAATCCTCGATGCCGACCAGGCAGATGGCATCGGCACCGGCCTTTTCGTAGGCCTGGGCGCGCGCGATGACTTCCTCGAAGCCGATCACGCCGGCGTTGGTGCGACCGATGATAGCCATCTGCGGATCGACTCGCGCCTCCAGCGCCGCGCGAATCTTGCCGACGGCCTCGAACATGCCGATGAGGTCGGTGGAGCGGCGGCCGAATTTGGGTGGCAGCAGGGTGTCCTCGATGGTCAACGCGGAAATCCCGGCGCGCTCCAGTTCGGAAACGGTGCGCATCACGTTGAGCGCGTTGCCGTAACCGTGGTCGGCATCGGCCAGCACCGGCAACTGGGCGACGCGGCAGATGCGCGTGGCCTGCTCGACGAACTCGCTCAAGGTGATGAGGTTGAAGTCCGGCGCGGCCAGCACCTGCAGCGAGGCCACCGAGCCACCGAGAATGCCGACCTCGAAACCGAGATCGGCGGCGATGCGTGCCGACATCGGGTCGAACACCGACGCCGTGTGGAAGCAGCGGTCGGCGTTGAGCAGCTCGCGGAAGTTGCGGCGCAGGTCATGATGAGAGAGTCGCGGCATATAGGCTCCGTTTGTTGTATGCGTTGCACGCAAGGGTCGAATCGCCCTGTCTGTTCATTTCAATATCGATGCTGAGAAGCTGTTCGGCCATCCGAATGGCACATCTGCCGTTTATCCGCCGGCGGCGGGCTGGCGGCGCTGCACATAGGCCATGCACAGCCCGCTGGCGATGATCACCGCCATGCCGATCAGGGCGCCGGCATCCGGTGCGTGATCGAAGGCGAGGTAACCCACCACCCCGGCGAACACGATCTGGCTGTAGGTGAACGGCGCCAGCGTCGCCGCGCTGGCGAAGCGGAAGGCGTTGGTCAGCAGCAGATGGCCGAGCATGGCCATGCCACCGAGGGCGCCCATCAGCAGCGCGTCGTGCAGCGTCGGCGTGCGCCAGTTGAAGATCACCAGCACGCTCAGGGCCACGCAGCCGACCAGGCTGGTCAGGTAGTTGCTGGTCACCGGATGGTCGGTTCCGGCCAGGCGCCGCGTGATCAGCTGATAGACCGTGAACGACAGCGCCGCGCCCAGCGGCAGCAGCGCTGCCGGAGTGAACAATGCCGACCCCGGACGAACGATGATCAGCACGCCGAGCAGACCGAACCCCACCGCGATCCACTGGCTGGGATTGATTCGCTCACCGAGCAGCGCCGAGGCGACGGTCACCAGCACCGGCGTCAGGAAGATCACCGCGGTCGCCTCGGCCAGCGGGATGAAATGCAGGCCGTTGATGAATAGCAGGCTGACGCTGACCAGGCTCAATCCGCGCAGCAGCTGCGGCCAGGGCCGCAGGGTGCGGAACACGCGCTGCCCCATGCGCGGCACGAACAGCGCCGTCATCAGCACCGTCTGCGCCACGTAGCGGGCCCAGATGACCAGAAAGACGGGGTAGATCTCCGAAAGGTGTTTGGCCAACCCGTCATGGCTGGCCAGCAGCAGACCCGACAGCAGTATCAGCAGAACGCCATAGAGCGGGTGGTGATGATCGTTCAACGCTCGCCTCACTTGTTAGCAGACTAAGCATTATGCCTGCCAAGGCCTGCGGATGCTCCATCAATCGGCTGACTGGTGCTGCCACGGCGACGAGCCGGCTGGCCAGTTGACACCGGCTGACCTCGGACCTGTACACCCGCCCCGCAGGCCGTCCGCTGGCAAGCAAAACACCGCCGTTTCGCGTATGATCGCCGGCTTTTTGCCGGGCCGCGTGGCGTTTCGCGGCATTCGAGTGTAGTCGTGATGTACCAGTTGAGAGCGATGCAGGAGCGCGATATCCCTGCCGTCCTGGCGATCCAGGAAGAATCCTATGCTGCCGAGGTACTGGAAGACGAAGCGGTGATCCGCTCGCGCCTGGCGGCCTGCCCGCAGCTGGCCTGGGTAGCCGAGGACGCCGAGGGGGTCTGCGGCTACCTGTTCGCCTACCCGTCCCGCCTGGGCAAGGTCACGCCGCTGGACGGTGAATTCCACAGTGACGGTGAAGCCGATTGTCTGTACCTGCATGATCTGGCCGTGGCCCGTCGCGCCGCCGGTCGCGGCATCGGTCCGGCGCTGGTACGCCACAACCTGAAGCAGGCCAGCAGCATCAGGCTGCGCTATTCGGCGCTGGTCTCGGTACAGGATTCGACCGGTTTCTGGTCGCGCCTGGGCTACCAGGCCCATGACGAACTCGAGCCGCCACAGGCCGGCAACCTGGCCAGCTATCAGATCCCGGCGGTATACATGGTGCGCAGCCTGCACCAGTAAGGCGCACGCTTGCGCCAGGACCGCACCACGCGCACCGCAACGGTGCGCGGCAGGCCCCAATATCTGGCACAAAGATCCCTGGAGCCGCCACCAGTCCTGTCCGAACGCCCGATTGGCAAGCCCCTTGCTCTGCTTCGGCAAACGATCCGACCGGAACATTGCAATGCTGGTGATTCGCCAACGCATCGCGGCCCGCCCTGAATGGCAGGCCGAACTCGAACTGACCTACGACGCGCGCAGCAAGAGTCGCCTGCGCTGCTTCAGCAGCAGCGGCGAAGACGTCGGCCTGTTTCTCGAGCGCGGCCAGCCGCCACTCGCCGACGGTGAGTGCCTGCTGGCAGCCGATGGCCGTGTGGTGCGCGTGCGCGCCCGCCCCGAACAGCTGTTGCACGTCACCTGCGCCAGCGCCTTCGAGCTGACCCGCGCGGCCTACCACCTGGGCAACCGCCATGTCGCCCTGCAGGTCGGCGACGGCTGGCTGCGCCTGCTCGACGACTATGTACTCAAGGACATGCTGTTGCAGCTGGGCGCCCAGGTCGAACACATCGAGGCGCCCTTCCAGCCGGAGCATGGTGCCTACGGTGGCGGCCATCATCATTCCCACGCCGGCGAGGCGGAGTTCAGTTACGCACCGCGCCTGCACCAGTTCGGCGTACGCCCGTGAACGCGGCGGGCGCGCCCGTCCCGGCCTGGGCTCTGCTCCGGCTGGCCAGCCCGCAGCTGCCGATCGGCGGCTACAGCTATTCCCAGGGGCTGGAGATGGCGGTGGAGAACGGCCAGGTGAACGACCCGGACAGCGCCCGGCGTTGGCTGGAGAATCAACTGCTGCTCAACCTCGCCCGCTTCGAGGCGCCGCTGCTGCTCGCGCATTGCCAAGCGGCGGCACAGGACGACTGGCCGCGCCTGTTGCATCTGGCCGCCGAACACCGCGCCAGCCGCGAAACCCGCGAGCTGCAGCTGGAAAGCCGGCAGATGGGCTATTCCCTCGCGCAGCTGCTCGACGGCCTGCCGGAACTCGATCAACCGGGGCGTGACTGCCTGGCCGCCGCCGACGAGCCCGGCTTGGCCCTGGCCTGGGCGCTGGCCGCCCGTGCCTGGCAGATCGAACCTGCCGATGCACTGGCCGCCTGGCTGTGGGGCTGGCTGGAAAATCAGCTGGCGGTGCTGATGAAGACCCTGCCGCTGGGGCAGCAGGCGGCGCAGCGGTTGACCTCGCAGCTGTTGCCGGTCCTGAGCCAGGCGCAGCGGGAAGCGAGTCAGCTGCCGGCAGCGGCCTGGGGCAGCGCGCCGTTTGGATTGGTGCTGACCAGCATGGCGCATGAGCGGCAGTACAGTCGGTTGTTTAGGTCATGAGGGTCACAAGCTTTCAGGCAACTCGGACCCCAACCCCCGTCAGGAGGCCGAGCGCAGTTGCCGTGGAGGGGGTTGAGCAGCATGGATGCCGCGAGAGCTGCGATGGGCCAGGGATGGCCCTTCGCAGCGTGCCCCCGGAGCGGCGATGGAGTGAGGGCACCCTTCGCGCAGCGAAGGGCCGGATGCCGGGGTCACCTTCTCTTTGGTTACTTTCTCTTGGCGAGACAAGAGAAAGTGACGCGCCGTGCAAGGCGCAACCTGCAGTCCCAGCCGAGGAAAGTGCGGCGCCTGACAACATTGCGTACGCCACCATCGATCACCCAGCGATTTCTATTCCCCCCTGCCCCAATCGGCAGCGGCACGCCCTTCGCATCAACCCCGAGGCACCCACACTGCCTCCCAGAGGAGACCACCCATGAGCACTCAACCCCTGCGCGTCGGCATTGGCGGGCCGGTCGGTTCCGGCAAGACCGCCCTGACCCTCGCCCTGTGCCAGGCCCTGCGCGACCGCTACAACCTCGCCGTGGTGACCAACGACATATACACCCAGGAAGACGCCCAGTTCCTCGTGCGTAACGAGGCCCTGGCGCCCGAGCGGATCATCGGCGTGGAAACCGGCGGCTGTCCGCACACGGCGATCCGCGAGGACGCCTCGATCAACCTCGAAGCCGTGGAGCAGCTCAACCGGCGCTTTCCCGGCCTGGATCTGATCATCGTCGAGTCCGGCGGCGACAACCTCTCGGCCACCTTCAGCCCGGAGCTGTCTGACCTGACCATCTACGTGATCGACGTGTCCGCCGGCGACAAGCTGCCGCGCAAGGGCGGCCCGGGCATCTGCAAGTCCGACCTGCTGGTGATCAACAAGATCGACCTCGCACCCATGGTCGGTGCCTCGCTGGAGGTGATGGATCGCGACGCCCGCAAGATGCGCGGCGAGCGCCCGTTCGTCTTCAGCAACCAGAAGGTCGGCCAGGGTCTCGAGGAGATCATCGCCTTCATTGAAAAACAGGGAATGCTCAGCGCCGCCTGACGTCCGCCCGACCACCCTAGGAGTCTCTATGAACCTGCGCAAACCACTGCTCGCCACCCTTCTGCTGCTCAGCCCGACCCTGGCACTGGCACACCCCGGCCACGATCACGCCGGCGTGCTGTCCGGTATCGCTCACCCCGTCTTCGGTCTCGATCACCTGCTGGCGATGGTCGCCGTCGGGCTATGGGCGGCCCAGCAGACCGGCAAGGCGCGTTGGGCGCTGCCGCTGATCTTCGTCGCCACCATGCTGCTGGGCGGCCTCGCCGGCTTTGCCGGTATCGAGATGCCGCTGATGGAAACCGGCATTGCCGGCTCGGTATTCGCACTGGGCTTGCTGGTGGCACTGGCGGTACGTCCGCCTCTGCCGGTGGCCGCCCTGCTCACCGCGCTGTTCGCCATCAGCCACGGCGTCGCCCATGGCCTGGAACTGCCGGAGCTGTCCAGCCCGTGGGGTTATGCCGCCGGCTTTGTGGCGGCCACCGCTGCGCTGCATGCCCTGGGCTACGGGCTGGTGCGCGGCCTGCCGCAGGCCGCAGCGCCGCTGGTTCGCATCGCGGGGGCCGTATCGGCGGTTACCGGCGCCTGGCTGCTGGTCGCCTGATAGGTGACAGGCATGCCCACAATAACCCTCGCTTATAACCCAGTCCCATCCTGAATCACCGGGAACCCTCGGCGACAGCACAAACCAAAGCTAGTGGACGCGTTCTACGGTGCGGCCTTTAAAGCGCACCGCAGAACGGGCTACCCACTGACAAGGGAGCGATGCTGTTGACCACCTACTCTACGCACGGCTTTGCCTACTGGGCCCTGAAGGCATTTGCCATCGTCCTCGCACTCTATGGCCTGGCGCTGGCGGCGGGCGGCCTCTGGCTGGTGACGCTGGGAGGCTCCTGGTATTACCTGCCCGCCGGTATCGGCATGCTGGTCTCCGGCATTCTGCTGTTATTCATGCGCATTCAAGGCGTGTGGCTCTACTGGCTGGTATTCGTGGCCACGCTGGTTTGGGCACTTTGGGAAGTGGGCCTCGAGCCCTGGCCCCTGGTACCCCGTCTGGTCGCGCCCGCGGTCATCGCGCTGCTTACATTGCTGTTCATCCCCACGGTTCGCCGCCACTCGAATTGAGGTAGACCTATGCGCCTCTGGATCGCGCTCGCCGCGCTGACATTAAGCCTGCCCGACATTCACCACGCCCAGGCTCAGAACAGCCCGACCACCGAACGGGCGACAGCGGCCTCCCCCGCGCCTTCGGACTGGACGTCGTACGGCCGCGACAACGCAGCCACCCGCTATTCGCCGCTCAGGCAAATCACGCGCGACAATGTCGACCAGCTCGAGCCCGCCTGGGTGTACCAGACCGGCGACATGCCGCCACCGGAAGTGGACGACAAGTGGGCCCCGGAAAACACCCCGCTGAAAGTCGGCAACTCGCTGTACCTGTGCAGCGCCATGAATATCCTGATCGGGCTCGATGCCGGAAGTGGTCGCGAACGCTGGCGCTTCGATCCACAGGTGCCGATCGATCACATCCCCTATTCAGCAGCCTGTCGGGGCGTCAGCTATTACGAGGTGCCCGATCCAGAGCCGGCCCAGGCCTGCGCGCGGCGCGTCATCGAGGGCACGCTCGATGCGCGGCTGATCGCCGTCGATGCAGACACCGGCCAGCCGTGCGAGGACTTCGGCAACTCCGGGCAGGTCAATCTGCTCGAAGGGATGGGCGATTCGCCCCCCGGCTACGTCGCGGTGACCTCGGCACCGACCATCGTGCGTAACGTGGTCGTGGTCGGCCACCAGGTGCTCGACGGGCAAAAGGAGGATGCGCCATCCGGGGTGATCCGCGGCTACGATGCCGAAACCGGCGAGCTCGCCTGGGCATGGGACATGGGGCGTCCGGGCGAGACGGGCATGCCGGCCGAGGGCGAGCAGTACACGCGCGGCACGCCCAATGCCTGGACGACCTTTTCGGCCGACGACGAGCTCGGCCTGGTCTACGTGCCCATGGGCAATTCGGCTGTGGATTACTTCAGCGGCAACAGAGAAGACTACGAGCACCCCTACTCCACCGCCCTGGTCGCGCTCGACATCACCAGCGGCGAAGTCGCCTGGGTTTTCCAGACGGTGCACAACGATGTCTGGGACTATGACCTGGGCTCGCAGGGCACGCTTGCCGACTTTCCCATGGGAGAGGGCCAGAGCGTCCCGGCTGTCATTCTGCCGACCAAACAGGGCGATATCTTCGTGCTTGACCGGCGCACCGGCGAGCCGCTCACCGAGGTGCAGGAGCGCCCGGTGCCGGCCAGCAAGCTGCCCGACGAACAGCTGTCGCCGACTCAGCCCTTCTCGGTCGGCATGCCGACACTCGCCAAGCCCAAGCTCACCGAACGCGACGCCTGGGGCTTTTCACCCCTGGATCAGCTCTGGTGCCGGATTCAATTCCTGCAGTCCGACTACGAGGGGATGTACACCCCGCCGAGCGTCGAGCGGCCCTTCATCCAATACCCCGGCTACAACGGCGGCAACGACTGGGGCGGTGGTTCGCTGGACCCCGAGCGCGGCATCTTTGTCGCCAACTACACCGACTTGCCGATGCGTGATCAGCTCATCCGTCGCGAAGAGGCTGATGAGAAAGGCATGGTGCCGCTGGGCGAGCCGGGTGGGACGACCGATTCCGGCGGGCCGGTGCCCCAGGCAGGCTCTCCTTACGCCATCTCGATCAAGCCATGGCGCAACGGCCTGACCGGTATCCCCTGCACCCGGCCACCCTACGGCGGAATCATGGCCATCGACCTGGCCACCCGTGAGGTACTGTGGGACAAGCCACTGGGCACCGCCCGCAACAATGGCCCCTTCGGCATCCCCTCGCGCCTGCCCTTCACCATCGGCACGCCCAACAATGGCGGCTCGGTGATCACCGCCGGTGGGCTGATCTTTATTGCCGCCACTACGGACGACCTCATTCGCGCCATCGATATCGATACCGGCGAAGTGGTCTGGCAGGACGTGCTGCCCGCTGGCGGCCAGGCGACGCCGATGACCTACGAGGTCAACGGACGCCAGTACCTGGCCATCTTTGCCGGCGGTCACCATTTCATGGAGACCAAGATCGGCGATTACCTGGTGGTCTACAGCTTGCCCACCCCGGGGGACTCCAGCTCCACCGAAACGCTGGAGGAGTGACTAGCGAAATGGCGGCTCGTCGAAGCTGCGCAGCTTGCGCGAGTGCAGCGAGTTGAGCTGGTTGCGCAGCAGTTCGAGGGCGGTGATACCGATCTTCAGGTGCTGGGTAACGGCCCGCTCGTAGAACGCGTTGGCCGAGCCGGGCAGCTTGATCTCGCTGTGCAGTGGCTTGTCCGACACACAGAGCAGCGTGCCGTACGGCACCCGTAGGCGGTAGCCCTGGGCGGCGATGGTGCCGCTCTCCATGTCCACCGCAACGGCACGCGACAGGTTGATCAGCGGTCGCTCCTGCGCCCAGCGCAGTTCCCAGTTGCGGTCGTCGTAGGTCAGCACGGTGCCGGTGCGCAGGCGCTTCTTCAGCGCCTCGCCCTGCTCGCCGGTGACCTTGGCTGCAGACTCCTGCAGCGCCTGCTGGACCTCGGCCAGGGCCGGCAGTGGAATGTTCGGCGGCAACACGCGATCGAGGATGCCGTCGCGGCGCATGTAGGCGTGGGCCAGCACGTAGTCGCCGATGGACTGCGACTGCCGCAACCCGCCGCAGTGGCCGATCATCAGCCAGCAATGCGGTCGCAGCACCGCCAGGTGATCGGTGATGTTCTTGGCGTTGGACGGACCGACGCCGATGTTCACCAGGGTGATGCCGTGGCCGTCTTCGGCAATCAGGTGATAGGCCGGCATCTGGTAACGGTGCCAGAGCACACCGCCGATGATCGCCTGCGCCTCGCCCTCCTCCATGCCACGCTCGATGATCACGTTGCCCGGCAGCACCATGCGGGTGAAACGGGTGTCGTCACGCAGCATGTCGAGGCCGTGGCGGATGAACTGGTCGACGTAGCGGTGGTAGTTGGTCAGCAGGATCCACGGCTGCACATGGCGCCAGTCGCTGCCGGTGTAGTGCACCAGCCGGCGCAGCGAGAAGTCCACCCGCGCGCCATCGAACAGTGCCAGCGGATAGGGATCGGCGTGCTCCCAGTCGTAGAGCCCGTCGGCGATATCGTCGGTAGCGGCGGACAGGTCGGTACTGGGGAATACCCGCGCCAGCTCGGCGGCGGTCACGCCGGTGCCGGCCAGCTCGTCGCCCTGTTCGATCACATAGGGATAGGGAATGTTGCGGTCGCTCATGCCGACCTCAACGGTGACGTTGAAATCCTGGATCAGCGGCTTGAGCTGATCGAGCAGGTAGGCGCGAAACGCGGCCGGGTGGGTCACCGTAACGCTGTACACGCCGGGCGCCTGCACCTTGGCATAGGCGCGGGTCGAAGCCGGCACTTCGCCGTGGCATTCATAGGTCAGACGCAGCTGCGGATAGCGGAACAGGCTGCGCTCCTGCAGGCTCGGCTCGGTGCGGCTGGTCACGTAACGTTTGAGCGCCTGGTTGAGCGCCGTGGTGGCGCGCGCGTGCAGTTCGGCAAGGTAGTCCACTGCAGCTTCTGCGCTGGTGGCAATGCGGAAAGTATCACCGGCTGGATTCATGCTGGATTCCTTGTTCAGTCGTTGGAAACATCTTGCCTGCTCATCGATGACAGCGATAGCGCCGCAGACACCTCATCCGTTGCTCGCCTCACGCCAAGCCCCTCGGCCAATGCCTGCAGCGCCTGCTGCAATGGCACCAGCCCGGGCGCCGCACTCAGGCTGAGGCGAAGCGCATCCGGCGCATCGGGGCCGACGGCAAACACCTGTGCCGCCGCGCATTCGATGGAAGCGGCGTGGGCAATGCCGGCCAGGCCGACCTCGCCATCCGTGGCCGTCAACCAAAGGTGCGGCGAAGCGGGCCCCGCCACCCTTGGTCCTAGCAGCTTGCGCGCCATCTTCCAGCGCCGCTCGATCTGGCGACGCTGCCAGGCCAGCCGACGCAGCGCCGTGCCGTCCTCGATCCACTCACTTGCCAGGCGCAGGCACAGCGGCGAGAGCGCCCAGCCGGTGGCCTGCGCTTCCGGATCGATGCGCCCCAGCCATGACCCGGGCGTGGCAATGAAACCGAAACGCAGCCCAGGCGCGACGGTCTTCGACAGACTGCCGACCAACACGCTGCGCTCACCCAGCAACGTCGCCAGCGGTGGTTCGTCACCGATGGCTCCGTAGACATCATCCTCGATGATCAGCAGATCGTGCCGACGCGCCAGCTCCGCGATCGCCTCGCGCCGCTCGCGGTCCATGCTGACGCCCGTGGGATTCTGCAGGCAGGGCGTCAGCACCGCGACCCGCGCACCGGTGGCCCGAGCCTGGCGATCGAACTCCTCGGGCACGATGCCGTGCTGATCGAGCGCCACACCATACAGAGGCAGGCGCAGCTGACGCGCAGCGGCCTTGATGCCGGGCGAGGTCAGCGCCTCGACCAGCACCGGTTCGCCCGGTGCGCACAGGCCCAGCATGGCGGCAAACACACCCTGCTGTGCACCGGCACAGAGCAGGATCTGCCCCGGCGGCAGCTCCAGCCCGCGGCGCTGCAACCAGCGGCTGACCGCGACGCGCCCGCGCTGCAGCGCCGAGGCCGAGGGGTAGCCCTGCAACAGCGCAAGCTCTGACGATGCTCCCAGCGCCGCCAGGCTGCGGTGCAGATCCCGATCGTCCGCGTCCAGCGCCGGCAGATTGGTCGACAGGTCCAGGCGCGCCGGCACGGCCTCCGGCTGCTTGAGCAGGAACAGGCTGGCCTCGCGGCTGCTTGCCAGCACAAAGGTGCCGCGGCCGACCTCACCGCCAACCAGATGCCGTCGCGCGGCCTCGCGATAGGCCTGCATGGCCGTGCTCGGATTGAGCCCCAGCGCCCAGGCCAGCCGGCGCTGCGGAGGCAGGCGATCGCCTGGCTTGAGTTCGCCGCGCTCGATCGCCACGGAGATCGCATCCACCAGCGCCAGGTAGCGCGGTTGATCGTTATCGCTAAGCTTCGGTAGCCACATTGCCTGCCATGCAATATAAGGATTTACCCATACAATGATCCGACCTAGGCTCTCCGTCAAACCACTGAGGAGCCGCCATGTTCGATCTCACCGCACTGCGCCAGGCCGCCGAACTGATCGGCCGGCATGTTCCGCCGACCCCACAGTACAACTGGCCGCTACTGTCGCAACGCCTCGGCTGCGAAGTCTGGGTCTAGCACGAAAACCACACGCCGGCCGGTGCATTCAAGGTTCGCGGCGGCCTGCTCTACGTGCATGAGCTGCTCGGGCGCGAGCCACGACTGCCCGGCATGATCAGCGCCACCCGCGGCAATCACGGCATCAGCCTGGCGATGGCCGCGCGACAGGCCGGCGTGCCGCTGAAGATTCTGGTACCGCTGGGCAACTCGACGGAAAAGAATGCGGCGATGCGCGCCTGCGGCGCCGAAGTCATCGAACACGGTGAGGATTTCGACACGGCGCGCCAGCAAGCCGCCGAGCTGGCGAGACAGAGCGGCTGGCATTTCGTCCCCGCGCTGCATCCGGACCTGATTCGCGGGGTCGCCACCTATGCCCTGGAGCTCTTCGAGGCCGCGCCGCCGCTGCGCCGCGTCTACGTGCCCATCGGCATGGGCTCGGGCATCTGCGGCCTGATTCGCGTCCGCGACCTGCTGGGCCAGGACTGCGAAATCGTCGGCGTCGTTTCCAGCGCAGCGGACGCATACGCACAAAGCTTCGAGCAGGGGCGGATCGTCTGCACCGAGACCGCCGATACGTTCGCCGATGGCATGGCCTGCCGGATGCCTGCTGCCGAAGCACTGGAGATGATCGCCGAAGGTGCCGCACGCATCGCGCGTGTCGATGACGGCGAAATCCGCCGGGCGATCGTCGCGCTCCACGTAGACACCCACAACACCGCGGAGGGCGCCGGCGCCGCCGCACTGGCTGCCGCCATTCAGGAACGCGCGCTTAACGCGGGGGAACGCATTGCCGTCGTGCTCAGCGGCGCCAACATCGATCGCCGTGTGCTGACGGAGATACTGGCTGACCACGTGCGGTATTCCGACTGACGTGTGCGATGCCAGCAAGGCAGAAGGCTGCCTGTTAAATCAGGAAACGAGTCCGTCGCCGCAGGCAATTCCCGTCTGGCCCGCGCAACGCCATACTCGCGCCCGCCCGGCTCAGCGCGCGCCTGCGAGGCGCCGGCCGGGGCATCGATCGACAGACAGGTAGGCATCATGCAGGTAGCACATCCGGAAACGAGCCGCAGTCGCCTCGGCCAGTTCATCGAACGGCCAGCGTTCCAGCGCGGCATTCTGCTGCTCATCGTGATCAACGCGGCGATTCTCGGCATGCAGACCTCGGCCGCGCTGGTGGCGCGCTGGGGCGAGGCGCTGGTACTGCTGGATTCGCTGATCCTGGCGGTATTCGTTGCCGAGATCGCCGCGCGCATCTATGTCCACCGTGCAGCGTTCTTCCGCGATCCCTGGAGCCTGTTCGACTTCAGCGTGGTCGCCATCGCCCTGGTGCCGGCCAGCGGTCCGTTCAGCATCCTGCGTGCCTTGCGCGTGTTGCGGGTGATGCGCATGGTGACCATGGTGCCGTCGATGCGCCGCGTGGTCGGCGCACTGTTGTCGGCAATTCCCGGGCTGGGCTCGATCGCCATGGTGCTGGCGCTGGTCTTCTACGTCTCGGCGGTGATCGCCACGGGCCTGTTCGCCGCCGACTTCCCCGAGTGGTTCGGCAGCCTTGGTCGTTCGGTGTACACCCTGTTTCAGGTCATGACTCTGGAAAGCTGGTCGATGGGCATCGTGCGCCCGGTGATGGAAATCTTTCCCTATGCCTGGGTGTTCTTCATCCCGTTCATCCTGATCGCCACCTTCACCATGCTCAACCTGTTCATCGCGATCATCGTCAATGCGATGCAGACGGTCACCGACGCAGACCGCGAAGCCACCCAGGCGAGCATCGAGGCGGCGCGCGAGCATATCGAAACCGACCTGCACGACGAGGTCCGCGCCCTGCGCGGGGAGATCGCCGAACTCAAGGAATTGCTGCGCCAGCAGCCTCGTCCCTGACGCTGCAGGCCCGACGGCAAGGGGCTGCCGCCGGACAAGGGCTCACAGATGCGGTGCGCTGCGCGCCAGCAGCGCGGCGATATCCAGCCCCCTCGGCAGGGTGCCGTGTACCCGCCCGTGGCCATCCAGCCGGCTGGCGATGAAGGCATCCGACACCGCGGCATCGCCCGCTTCGAGCAGCAGCTTGGCCTGCAGCGTCACGGCCACCTCTTCCGTCAGCTGGCGGGCGCGGTACTGGATGTCCTCGGTGTCGCCGAAGGCCGCCTTCAGTCGCTGGATATGCACTTTAAGACGCGCGTCACCGTGGCCATCGCCGAGTTCGGCGAACAGCACCTCCAGCACGCCGGGCTCTTTGGACAGCGCGCGCAGTACATCCAGGCATTGCACGTTGCCGGAGCCTTCCCAGATGGAATTCACCGGCGCCTCGCGATAAAGCCGCGGCAGGATGGTTTCCTCGACATAGCCGGCGCCGCCGAGGCATTCGCTGGCCTCGGCGATCATGGTCGGGGCGCGCTTGCAGATCCAGTACTTGCCGATGGCGGTGACCAGCCGGGCGAACTTGTCTTCGTGCTCGTCACGGCGATGGTCCTGGGCGCGGCCCATGCGCAGGGTCAGCGCCAGCGCTGCCTCGCTTTCCAGGGCAAGGTCGGCCAGCACGTTCTGCATCAGCGGCTGATCGAGCAGGGCGCGCCCACCTACCCGGCGGTGCGCGCAATGATGCATGGCCTGTGTCAGCGCCTGACGCATCAGCGAGCTGGAGCCGATCATGCAGTCGAAACGGGTCGAGGCGACCATCTCGATGATGGTCGGCACGCCGCGGCCCTCCTCGCCAACCATCCAGGCCAGCGCGCCGCGGTACTCGACTTCGCTGGAGGCGTTGGCCCAGTTGCCCAGCTTGTTCTTCAGACGCTGGATATAGAAGGCGTTGCGCGTGCCGTCCGGGCGATGGCGCGGTAGCAGGAAACAGGACAGCCCCTTGTCGGTCTGCGCCAGGGTGAGGAAGGCGTCGCACATGGGCGCCGAGCAGAACCACTTGTGGCCGATCAGCTCGTAGGCCTGCCCCGGCCCGCCAGCACCGACCGCAAAGGCACGGGTCGTGTTGGCACGCACGTCGGTGCCGCCCTGCTTCTCGGTCATGGCCATGCCGATGGTAACGCCGGCCTTCTGCTCCATCGGCACGTTGCGCGGGTCGTATTCGCGGGCGAGGATCTTCGGCAGCCAGCGTTCGGCAAGGTCAGGCTGCAGACGCAACGCCGGCACGCTGGCGTAGGTCATGGTCAGGGGGCAGCTGCTGCCGGCTTCGGCCTGGTTGTGGAGGTACATCAGCGCCGCACGCGCCACCTGCGCGCCGGGCTGGGGATCGGTCCAGGGCAGCGAGGGGATGCCATGCTCGACGGCGGTGCGCATCAGCTCGTGATAGGCCGGATGGAATTCCACCAGATCGATCCGATGACCGTAGCGATCATGGCTCTTGAACACCGGCCTGTTCTCGTTGGCGAGAAAGCCGGCCTGCATCAGTGGCCCACCGGCCAGCGCGCCATAGACATCCAGCCGCCCCTGGGCCCAGCCGGCATGATAGCGCTGCGTCCACTGTTGCAACGGCAGGTCGAGGCGGTAGAGGTTGGCGCCTTCGAGCGGCGGCACCTGGTTGATGACCTCGTGGGTTTCGGCACAGGTCTGCGGAATCATCTGACGGCCCTCGTTTCGTTGCCGATGCGCGGCGGCTGTCAGCAAGCGTAGTCGGCGCATGCGAGCAACGGGCGGCGCGGTTGGATCAGCAGTGAAACACGCAGCGGCAGACCGCTTGAAGCGAGGTATCGGCCAAAAGGTCCGCGCCTCAGGCAATCGGCGCGGACGGCGGGTTACCCGGTTGACTCGCGGGCATCTGTTCGGGGCCATGCAGCGGGAAGCGCACGCGGATGCAGAAGCGACTGCCCAGGCCGGGCCGCGACTGCTGACTCAGCTGCCCGCCGAATACTTCGATCAGCCCGCGGCTGATCGCCAGGCCGATGCCGAGCCCGCCGTAGCGTCGGGTCATGGAGCCATCCACCTGGCGGAACTGGTGATAGAGGTAGGCCTGATCGGCGGCGCTGAAACCGATGCCGCTGTCGATCACTTCTACCTCGAGCTGCACCTGGCGCTGTTCCACCGCGCCGCCGAAGCGCAACGTCACGGCGCCCCGCGAGGTGAACTTGACCGCGTTGTCGAGCAGATGACAGATACTTTGCTCGAACTTCTCGCCGTCCCCGTACACGCGGTCCGGCAGCTTGCCGTCGAATTCCAGATCGAAGGCCAGCGCCTTGGCGCGCGCCTGGGGGCCGAACTGCTGCTCCAGCCGCACCGCCGTGTCGCGCAGGCTGAAGCGCTGGGCCTGCAGGCGCAGCTTGCCGGCGCGCAACTCGCTGAGCACGAGGATGTTGTTGACCAGGCGCATCATGTCCCGCGCCGAACCGGTGGCAATGTGCTGGTACTGCTGCAGTTCCTCCGGAGTTTCCGACGCCGGCAGCAGCTCGAGCGCGCCCATCACGCCCATCATCGGCGTGCGCAGCTCGTGGCTGATGTTGGAGAGAAACTCGTCCTTGAGCCGGTTGCTCTCGGCCAGCTCGCGGTTCAGCTGTTCCAGGTCGGAGCGGGCGTTCTCCAGGATCTTTGCCCGCTCGTCCTTCAGCGCGTTGATGCGATCGGCCAGCGCCATCGAAAGCAGCACCACCTCCAGCGCGGCCCCCAGCTGGCTGGCGTACATCGTCAGGAAGTTGTGCGGCAGGTGGCCGAGCACCATCAGGGTGTTGATCTGCCCTCCGACCAGCAGCGCGCTCCAGGCGATGATGAAATAGCGCGCCACACGCATGCCGCGCAGCCAGGCCAGGATGCCAGCGGCGAACACCGCCAGGGTGAAGAGCAGCGCCAGCGCGGTGGCCAGGCGCAGCGACAGGCCATAGTCGGTGGTCAGCGCCAGCACCATGACCACCACCGAAAAACCGATGATCAGCCGCAACAGCCGGTCCATCCAGCGGCTGTGCTCGGCGGTGCGCAGGAAGCTGCGGGTGAACAGGCAGCCGAACAACCCTGTGGCGCCGATCAGCAGGGGGGTCGCAGCGTTGGCCCACCAGGGCCGATCCGGCCAGAGAAACTGCACCCCGGCGCCGTTCACCGAGACCTGATAGAGGCCAAACGCGGCGATGTAGAGGATGTAGAACAGGTAGCTCTGGTCGCGGATGCTGATATAGATGAACAGGTTGTAGACCAGCATCGCCAGCAGCACGCCATAGATCATGCCCAGTACGTAGATGCGTCCCGGCTGCGCCTCCAGATAGGCGTGCTGCGACCAGAGGCTCAGCGGCACCTGAATCGAGCCTTCGCTCTCCACCCGCAGGTAGACGCGCTGCGGCTGCTCGGGCTGGAGCTCGAGTTCGAACAGGTAGTTGCCCTGACGGATCTCGCGACTGGCCCAGGGCCGGGTGTCGCCGGTATCCCGGGCGAGGCGGTAGCCACCCTGCCCGTCGGACAGATAGAGCTGCAGGCTGTCCAGCGGCGGATACGCCACTTCCAGCAACCAGCGCCTCGCCCCCTGGGCGATCTGCGGCCGGTAGCTCAGATCGATGCGAACCCAGTGCACGGAGCGTGAATAGCCGGCGTTGAACACCGGCGTTCGATTGCGCTGGAAATGGCTTTCGAATGCGGGCGACGCGATGTCCTCTATGCTGATCTCTCCGCGCGGGTCCTCGAACACTTCCATCACCTGCCCGAGCGGCAAATGACGGGTGTGTTCGTCGAGCTCGACGGCGGCGGCCAAGGCAGGCAGAACAGCCAGAAAGAAGAGGAAGACGTACCGCATGATGCCTCGTGCAGGCCAGGCGACTACTGCGAACCCACCGTCGGTGAACTCCGTCGCCCGGTCCGAAAACCAAAGTGCCAGCAATCTACCACAGCGGCGTGCGCACCCGGAAAAAGCCGATTCGCCAGGATGACTTGGCCGATGACCGGTGCGCGCGGCGGTGGCGGATAGACGCACAACTGCCGCGTCCCGCCAGCGCGGTTTGGTGATAAGCTCGCACGCCATGAAAAACTTCACTTCCCGTCCCGTCGTCCTCTGCCTGTCCGGCCACGATCCCAGTGGCGGCGCCGGCCTGCAGGCGGACATCGAAGCCCTGCTGGCACAGGCCTGCCACGCCGCGCCGACCGTCACCGCGCTCACCGTGCAGGACACCGTCAACGTCTCCGACTTCCGCGTGCTCGACCGCGAGTGGGTACTCGCCCAGGCCAACGCAGTGATCGCCGACCTCCCCATCGCCGCCGTCAAGCTGGGCATGCTCGGCTCGGTTGAGATGGTCGAGACGGTGCTCGAGATCATGGCCCGGCTGCCGGGCGTGCCGCTGGTCTGCGACCCGGTGCTGCGCGCCGGCGGTGGCGGCGCGCTGGGCAAGGAGGATGTCGGCTACGCCATGCGCGAGCGGCTGTTCCCGGTTTCCACCATCGCCACGCCGAATCTGCCGGAAGCTCGGATCCTTGCCGAACTGCCGGAGGGCAGCGCCGACGAGTGTGCCGAGCGCCTGCTGCCGCATATCCGCCACCTGCTGATCACCGGCGGCCATGGCGACGAGAGCGAAGTGCACAACCGCCTGTATTGCCGCGACGGCAGTCGTCACGACTTCACTTGCGCGCGCCTACCGGGCAGCTATCACGGCTCCGGCTGCACGCTTGCCAGCGCCCTGACCGGTCGTCTGGCACTGGGCGAGGAGCTGACCAGCGCGGTCCGCTCGGCACTCGACTACACCTGGCGCACGCTGCGCGATGCCGAGGCCCCCGGCCACGGCCAGTACGTGCCGCGCCGCCTGCCCCTGGACCTGGCCTGACTGGAGACCAGCGCATGAAGGAATCGTCCCGCCTGCGCGGCCTGTACGCCATCACCGACAGCAAGTTGCTGGCCGATGGCCGCCTGCTGCCCTATGTCGAGGCGGCACTGAAGGGCGGCGCCCGCCTGCTGCAGTATCGAGACAAGACCAGCGACGAGGCACGGCGGCTGCGCGAGGCCGATGCGCTGCAGGAGCTCTGCGCCCGCCACGGTGCTCAGCTGATCATCAACGATGATGCCGAGCTGGCCGCCCGCCTGGGCGTTGGCCTGCACCTGGGCCAGGAAGATGGTTCGCTGGCAGCCGCCCGGGCCCTGCTCGGCCGCCAGGCGATCATCGGTGCCACCTGTCATGCGCAACTGCCGCTGGCCGAGCAGGCGGCGCGTGACGGCGCCAGCTACGTCGCCTTCGGCCGTTTCTTCCAGTCCCACACCAAACCCGGCGCACCGGCAGCCAATCACGAATTGCTGCGTGAAGCCCGCGCCCGTATCGGCCTGCCCATCGTCGCCATCGGTGGCATCACGCTGGACACCGCGCCATCACTGATCGCCGAAGGCGTGCAGATGATCGCCGTGATCCACGCCCTGTTCGCCGCCGACAGCGCCGCCGAGGTCGAGCGCCGCGCCCAGGCCTTCAGCCAACTGTTCAACACGCCCTGATTCCGCCACGGCGGGTCGCTGATGCCGGCCCGCCCCTGTTTTGCGAGGCCCGCATGTCCCGTTCCGAAACCCTCTTTGCCAGCGCCCAGACCCACATCCCCGGCGGCGTCAACTCGCCGGTTCGCGCCTTCCGCAGCGTCGGCGGCACCCCGCTGTTCCTCAAGCACGCCGAAGGCGCCTATGTCATCGACGAGGACGACAAGCGCTACGTCGACTACGTCGGCTCCTGGGGCCCGATGATCCTCGGCCACAGCCACCCGCAGGTACTGGATGCCGTGCGTCGCCAGCTCGAGCACGGGCTGTCCTACGGCGCACCGACCGCGATGGAAACCGAGATGGCAGAGCTGGTCTGCCGCCTGGTGCCGTCCATGGAGATGGTCCGCATGGTCAGCTCCGGCACCGAGGCAACCATGAGCGCGATCCGCCTGGCCCGTGGTTACACCGGTCGCGACGCCATCATCAAATTCGAGGGCTGCTACCACGGCCACTCCGACAGCCTGCTGGTGAAAGCCGGCTCCGGCGCCCTGACCCAGGGCGTACCAAGCTCAGCGGGCGTGCCGGCGGACTTCGCCAAACACACCCTGACCCTGGCCTACAACGACCTCGACGAAGTCGAAGCCACGCTGAAGGAAAAGGGCGAGCAGGTCGCCTGCATCATCGTCGAACCGGTGGCTGGCAACATGAACTGCGTGCCGCCGGCGCCGGGCTTCCTCGAAGGCCTGCGCCGCCTGTGCGACGCGCACGGCGTGGTGCTGATCTTCGACGAGGTGATGACCGGTTTCCGCGTCGCCCTCGGCGGTGCCCAGGCCTACTACGGCGTGACGCCGGACCTTTCGACCTTCGGCAAGATCATTGGCGGCGGCATGCCGGTGGGCTGCTTCGGCGGCAAGCGCGCCATCATGGAACGCATTGCCCCGCTCGGCCCGGTCTACCAGGCTGGCACGCTGTCGGGCAATCCACTGGCCATGGCCGCTGGCCTGACCACCCTGGAGTTGATCAGCCGCCCCGGCTTCCATGACGAACTGGGTGCCTACACCAGCCGCATGCTGCAGGGCCTGCAGGATCGCGCCGATGCCGCCGGCATCCCCTTCGTCACCACCCAGGTGGGCGGCATGTTCGGTCTGTATTTCAGCGGCGCTGACGACATCGTGACCTTCGCCGACGTCATGGCCAGCGATGCCGACCGCTTCAAGCGCTTCTTCCACCTGATGCTCGAGGGCGGCGTTTACCTGGCGCCGAGCGCGTTCGAAGCCGGCTTCACCTCCATCGCCCACGGCGATAAAGAGCTGGCCATCACCCTCGACGCCGCCGAGCGCGCCTTCGCCAAGCTCAAGTGAACGCGCCGATGGAACTGCTGCAGTCCCTGCTGCTGACGCTTGCCGCTGCTGCCAGCGCGATCCTGATCGGTCGCGCCCGGCGCCGTTACGGCGAAGCGGATCAACCGGCGCTGTTCAGCGCGATGCTCGCCTTCATCCTTGCCGCGGCCAGCGGGGCGACCGGCCTCGCCGGCGGATTGGCCGAGGCCCAGCAGTGGCTGGAACGCGCCACCCTGCTGCTCGGTCTGCCGCTGCTCGCGCTGGCGGCGCTGACCCTGGCACGACGCTGGGCCTGGAGCCGGCCGAACTGGGGCCGGGTGGTGCTGGGCCTGTGCGTGTTCTTCGAACTGGCACGACAGCTGGGCTGGAGCGAGCCCTATGCGCTCGGCCTGCT
Source organism: Stutzerimonas sp. Brlt_14 (assembly GCF_051948915.1). Classification (NCBI taxonomy): domain Bacteria; kingdom Pseudomonadati; phylum Pseudomonadota; class Gammaproteobacteria; order Pseudomonadales; family Pseudomonadaceae; genus Stutzerimonas; species Stutzerimonas sp. Brlt_14. The sequence goes on along the minus strand of NZ_JAYJLM010000004.1, from coordinate 111,706 downwards.
GCTCGCCAGCGCGCTGCTGGTGATCTATGCGGCGGTGCTGCAATGGCCGGAACGCTTGTCGAGCGGTGCTGGCGTCGCGGCCGGCGTGCTGTTGCTGCTCATGCTGCCGATGCCCAGCGGCAGTACTGTTGGCAATCCGCTGGCCGGGGCAGAGCCACTGCTGCTGGCCATCGCCAGTCCGCTGCTGGCGCTGCTGTTGCTGCGCTTGCCGGGCAGCACAGGCGAGCAACAGCCAACCGCGACATAAAAAGCCGATGGCAGGCGGTTAAAGGCTTTGTAAGCAGACTGCAGCTTATCCATAATGTGACGGCTGGCTCGTTCCAGCCTTTCATTATCGCCCTGCTCCTCGAGGCGCCAGATTTTCATGATCCGCACCGGCCGCATCCTGTCTTTGGGCTGTCTGCTGCTTCTCTCGCCTCTCACGGCCCTGGCCGGCGGGAACACCCTGCTGATCCCGGCGACCGCCCGTTGCGCGCTCAACACGCTCCCCGAAGAACTCCCCGAGGCGCTGCGCAGCTGCCAGCAGGCCGCCAGCGAAGGCGACGTGCAGGCCGCCTACGAACTGGGCGAATTCCACTACGATGGCCGCCGCGCACCGCGCGACCTGGCCAAGGCGCTGTACTGGTTCGAACAGGCATCGCTGCGCGGCCATGCGGCGGCGCAGCACCGCCTCGGCGTGATGTTCTTCCGGGGCGAAGGCGTCAAGGCGAACAACGTCCAGGCCTATATCGTGCTGAAGATGGCTGCGGTCAACGGCGAGGACGAGGCGCTGGACACCGCCGACCGCGTCTCCGCGCAGATGCGCCGCGACGAACTGGAGATCGCCACTCAGGTGCTCGGCCAGATCTTCCGCGACTATCTCATGCAGCTGCAGGCCGCCGACGCGCCGCTCATTCCCTGAAGCCTGGCGAGGCAGCCGCCCTGCGGCATCCGTCCGCGCTTTCCCCTGCCCGGCGGTGGGCATATAATCGCCGGTCATTTTTTGCACAACGCCGGCCCGTAACATGACCCGCAAGCTTTTCATCGAAACCCATGGCTGCCAGATGAACGAGTACGACAGCTCGCGCATGGTGGACCTGCTGGGCGAACACCAGGCCATGGAGATCACCGAGAATCCGGCAGAAGCCGACGTGATCCTCCTCAATACCTGCTCGATCCGCGAAAAGGCCCAGGAAAAGGTCTTTTCCCAGCTGGGCCGCTGGCGCGAACTGAAACAGGACAATCCGCAGTTGGTGATCGGCGTCGGTGGCTGCGTCGCCAGCCAGGAAGGCGCGGCGATCCGCGACCGCGCGCCCTATGTCGATGTGGTGTTCGGCCCGCAGACACTGCACCGCCTGCCGGAAATGATCGATGCCGCGCGCACCACCAGGACGCCGCAGGTGGATATTTCCTTCCCCGAGATCGAGAAGTTCGACCGCCTGCCCGAGCCGCGCGTCGACGGCCCCAGCGCCTATGTCTCGGTCATGGAAGGCTGCAGCAAGTACTGCACCTTCTGCGTGGTGCCCTACACCCGCGGCGAGGAAGTCAGCCGGCCGCTGGCCGATGTGCTGGCGGAGATCGTTCACCTGGCCGAGAACGGCGTTAAGGAAGTCACCCTGCTGGGGCAGAACGTCAACGGCTATCGCCACGACGGCCACGACTTCGCCGACCTGCTGCATGCAGTGGCAGCGATCGATGGCATCGGACGCATCCGCTACACCACCAGCCATCCGCTGGAATTCTCCGACGCCATCATCCAGGCCCACGCGGACATCCCGCAGCTGGTGAAATACCTGCACCTGCCGGTACAGGCCGGTTCCGACCGCATCCTCGCAGCGATGAAGCGCAACCACACCGCGCTGGAGTACAAGTCGCGCATCCGCCGCCTGAAGGCCGCGGTCCCGGACATCCTGATCAGCTCGGACTTCATCGTCGGCTTCCCCGGCGAGACGGACAAGGACTTCGAACAGACCATGAAGCTGATCGAGGACGTCGGCTTCGACTTCTCCTACTCCTTCGTCTACAGCGCTCGTCCTGGCACCCCGGCGGCGGACCTCGCCGACGACACACCGGATGAGGTCAAGAAACAACGCCTGGCGATCCTGCAGCAGCGCATCAACCAGCAGGGCTTCGAGAACAGCCGACGAATGGTCGGCACCACGCAGCGCATCCTGGTCAGCGACTACTCGAAAAAGGACCCCGGCATGCTGCAGGGCCGTACCGAGCACAATCGCATCGTCAACTTCCGCTGCGACAACCCGCGACTGATCGGCCAGTTCGTCGACGTTCACATCGACGATGCGCTGCCACACTCGCTGCGTGGCAGCCTGCTATCTTGAGAGTGACGGTCGCGGGCCCGTGTGATTGCATCGGCGCCGCGACCGGCTGCCCGACTGTGCTTTCCGCATTGCGCCCGCAGCGCTATTCTTTCCCTCACCACTTCGCCGATCACGGCCACATATAAAAGCCCTTGAACGCACCCATAGAACCGCATCGTTTCACCCTCGAACCCTTTGAAGCCCGTCGCTTCGCCAACCTCTGCGGCCAGTTCGACGAGCATCTGCGCCTGATCGAACAACGCCTGGAGCTGGAAATCCGCAACCGCGGCAACCAGTTCGAACTGGTCGGCCCGAGCAACGTGGCCAAGTCCGCCGAGAACCTCCTGCGCCGCCTGTACCGCGAGACCAAGACCACCGAGCTGTCTCCGGACATGGTGCACCTGTATCTGCAGGAATCCGGCATGGAGGAACTGGCCAACCCGAACGCCCAGCAGGGCGTGGCGCTGCGCACCAAGAAGGGCATGATCCGCCCGCGTGGCGCCAACCAGCAGCGCTACGTCAAGGCCATCCTCGACAACGACATCAATTTCGGCGTGGGCCCGGCCGGTACCGGCAAGACCTACCTGGCGGTCGCCTGCGCGGTGGACGCGCTGGAACGCGAGCAGGTGCGCCGCATCCTGCTGGTGCGCCCGGCGGTGGAAGCCGGCGAGAAGCTCGGCTTCCTGCCGGGCGACCTGGCGCAGAAGATCGACCCCTACCTGCGCCCGCTGTACGACGCGCTCTACGAAATGCTCGGCTTCGAGTACGTGGCAAGGCTGATCGAGAAGCAGGTGATCGAGATCGCTCCGCTGGCCTACATGCGCGGGCGTACGCTGAACAACAGCTTCATCATCCTCGATGAGAGCCAGAACACCACCCAGGAGCAGATGAAAATGTTCCTGACCCGGATCGGCTTCGGCTCCACCGCCGTGATCACCGGCGACATCACCCAGGTCGACCTGCCGCGTGGCACCAAGAGCGGCCTGGCGCACGTCATCGAGGTGCTCAAGGACGTCAACGGCATCAGCTTCACCCACTTCAAGCCCAAGGACGTGGTGCGCCACCCGCTGGTGCAGCGCATCGTCGAGGCGTACGAGTCGTTCGAGGATCGTCAGTCGCCGGCCAGCAAGCGCGCCGCGCAGGATGCCGCCGGTGATTGAACTCGACCTGCAGTGCGCCAGCACTGGCGCCGCGCCCGCTGCGACGGACCTGCAACGCTGGTGTGAACTGGCGCTGCGTCAGCGCAGTGGTGACTCCGAGCTGACCATTCGCCTGGTCGACGAGGAGGAAGGCCGCGAGCTCAACCGCACCTGGCGACAGAAGGACTACGCCACCAATGTGCTGTCTTTCCCGGCTGATGTGCCGGACGAATTTCTCGACATTCCGCTGCTCGGTGACCTGGTCATCTGCGTGCCGGTGGTCGAGCGCGAGGCAGCGGAACAGGGCAAGACCCTCGACGCGCACTGGGCGCATCTGGTCATCCATGGCTGCCTGCATCTGCTCGGCTACGATCACATCGAAGATGCCGAAGCCGAGGAGATGGAAGCGCTTGAGCGCCAGCTGCTGGCTGAACTGGGGCACCCCGACCCCTATGCTGAAGATTCGCCCGAACCGGGCATTTGCAAGGACTCTTGAGTCAACGACATGAGCGAAGATCGATCGATCAGCGGGCAGAAGACCTGGCTGGAAAGAATCACCCAGGCTTTTGCCCATGAACCCAAGAATCGCCAGGAGCTGCTGGAGATCCTGCGCGAGGCCCACCAGAACAAGCTGCTCGACAACGAGGCGCTGGCCATCGTCGAAGGCGCCATCCAGGTCGCCGACCTGCAGGTACGCGACATCATGGTGCCGCGGTCGCAGGTGATCAGCATCAAGGCCGACCAGTCTCCACGCGAATTCCTCCCCGCCATCATCGCTGCCGCGCATTCGCGCTATCCGGTCGTCGGCGAGAGCCTCGACGAGGTGATCGGCGTGCTGCTGGCCAAGGATCTGCTGCCGCTGATCCTCAAGGAGGACCAGCAGAACTTCGACATCAAGGACCTGCTGCGCCCGGCCACCTTCGTGCCCGAATCCAAGCGCCTCAATGTGCTGTTGCGCGAGTTCCGCGCCAACCACAACCACATGGCCATCGTCATCGACGAATACGGCGGCGTGGCCGGCCTGGTGACCATCGAAGACGTGCTCGAGCAGATCGTCGGCGATATCGAGGACGAGCACGACGTCGAGGAAGACAGTTATATCCGACCGTTGCCCAGCGGCGACTTTCTGGTCAAGGCGCTGACGCCGATCGACAGCTTCAACGAGTACTTCGGCAGCGCCTTCCCCGACGACGAGTTCGATACCGTTGCCGGCCTGGTGATGAGCACCTTTGGCCATCTGCCCAAGCGCAACGAGGTGACCGAGATCGACGGTTTCCGCGTTCGCGTATTGAACGCCGACAGCCGCCGCGTGCACATGCTGCGCCTGAGCCGTCTGGAAAGCGCTTGACCTGCGACTTGCCGCCCGCCCGCGGGCGGCAAGCGATCGGCCAGCTTGCCGGATCGCCTCGTTGCCCTTAGCCTGCGCCGCAATCCCCGCCCAAGGAAACCCCATGCACTGGTTCACCCGCCCCGGCTGGCCGGGCAATCTGCTGGCGCTACTGGCCGGCACGCTGACCACGCTCTCTTTGGCCCCCTTCGACATCTGGCCGCTGGCCCTGTTGTCGGTGGCACTGCTCTACCTCGGCCTGCGCGAAACCGGGCCGAAACAGGCGGCGCAACGCGGCTGGTGCTACGGCTTCGGCCTGTTCGCCTCGGGCGTCAGCTGGGTCTATGTGAGCATCCATGACTTCGGCGCGGCGTCGCCGCCATTGGCCGGGCTGCTGACGTTCGGCTTTGTCGCCGGCCTGGCGCTGTTCTTCGCCCTGCTCGGCTGGCTCTGGGTGCGGCTGCTGCGCAATCGCCATTCGGCGCTCGGTGACGCGCTGGCCTTCACCGCGCTCTGGCTGGCCTTCGACGCCCTGCGTGGCTGGCTGCTCACCGGCTTTCCCTGGCTCTATATCGGCTACAGTCAGCTCGACGGCCCGTTATCCGGCCTGGCACCGGTGGGTGGCGTCTGGCTGCTGAGCTTCGCCATCGCCCTGAGCGCCACCCTGCTCGTCGCGCTGCCGCGGCTGCGTGCCGACAAGCCGCGTCTGGCGGCTGGCATCCTGTTGCTGATCGCCCCCTGGCTGACCGGACTGGCGCTCAAGGATCGCGCCTGGACCCAGGACAAGGGCAACCCCCTGAGCGTGGTTGCGGTACAGGGCAACGTCGAGCAGAGCATGAAGTGGGACCCCAAGAAGCTGGAGATGCAGCTGCTGTTGTACCGCGACATGACCTTTCGCAGCCGCCCGGCGGACCTGATCGTCTGGCCGGAAACCGCCGTGCCGATCCTCAAGGAACACGCCGAAGGCTACCTGGCGATGATGGCTGGCTTCGCCGAGCAGCGCGGATCGGCGCTGATCACCGGTGTGCCGGTGCGCCAGCCCAACGCCGACGGCGAGCTGCGCTACTACAACGGCCTGACCACCGCTGGCGAGGGTGCCGGCACCTACCTCAAGCAGAAGCTGGTGCCGTTCGGCGAGTACGTGCCGCTGCAGGAACTGTTGCGCGGGCTGATCGCCTTCTTCGACCTGCCAATGTCCGATTTCGCCCGCGGCGAACCCGGCCAGCCGCTGCTGCAAGCCAGAGGCCTGCAGATCGCGCCCTACATCTGCTATGAGGTGGTCTATCCGGAGTTCGCCGCGGGCCTCGCGGCGCAGAGCGACCTGCTGCTGACGGTGAGCAACGATGCCTGGTTCGGCCGCTCCATCGGCCCGTTGCAGCACCTGCAGATGGCGCAGATGCGCGCGCTGGAGGCCGGGCGCTGGATGATCCGCGCGACCAACAACGGCATCACCGTGCTTATCGACCCCTATGGGCGCATCACCGAGCAGATTCCGCAGTTCGAACAGGCCGTGCTGTATGGCGAGGTCACGCCAATGCAGGGGCTTACGCCCTACCTGCGCTGGCGCTCCTGGCCGCTGATCGCGGTATGCGTGTTGCTGCTCGGCTGGGCACTGGTCAGACGCAAGTCCGCATAGGGACGCTCTGTGTCCCTGCGACTGGGAGAGAGCATTCCGCTCATTCGTTCGCCGAGCGATAAACCAGCGGGTACACCGCCATCCCCACCACTTCGTTGAGCAGCAGGCCGTTCTGCCAGAATGCCTTGGATTCCGGCAGCCAGCCATTGAGCGGACGCGCGTTGTGCCCGCCCAGAAAGCCGACGGGCGCGGCGATCACCTCGATGCCGTTCTGCTCGAAGCACCAGCGCGAGCGCGGCATATGTGCGGCCGAGGTGACCAGCACCACCCGCTCGACGCCGGCGGCGCGCAGCATCTCGGCGCTGAACAGGGCATTCTCCCATGTGGTCCGGCTGCGCTCCTCGAGCCAGCGCGTGGCCACGCCGAAGTCGCGCTGCAGCACCTCTGCACCGAGCATGGCCTCGCTGGGCGGCTGCCCGTAATGCAGACCACCACTGGTGAGAATCGGCAGCCCGCTGGCCTTGGCCAGTCGTGCCGCATAGCGCAGGCGCTCCAGCGCGGTGTAGCCCGGCTGATCGCCGCCCCAGGCCGGATCGTTCTGCTCCCGGCCCGCGCCCAGCACCACAATGGCCCCGGCTTGCCCGCTCAGTTGCGACCAGCGTGCCTCCACCAGTGCCGGCTCGCGCTCCACCGCGCGCGCCGTCCATTCGACGACGATCGGCAGGCTCATCAACCAGAGCCCGGTGAAGCCGGTGACGAAACACAGCGCCGCCAGCCTTGGCGAGCGGCGGCGCAGCCACCAGCCCAGCAGCAACAGAAGCAACAGCACACCTGGTGGCAACAGCAGTTGCTTGAAGAAATAACGAATCGGCATCCCAGCTCTCCGGCAAAGGACGACACTCTAGCGGCTGTCAGCCGATTTGTCGGCGCAGGCTGAGCTCAATGACGCGGGTAGGTGTGCAGCCGTTGCCGGGCACGCAGCAACTGTGAACCGCATGCCGGGCATGCCGCAGGCCCGGCACCTTCCGGCCAGCTCACCTCGGCATTGCACAGGGCGCAGCTCAGAGTTTGCTGCAGATGCAAGGGGGCATGCCTGGGGCGCATGCCATGTCGCTGGCGACTACCCCCGCGTACGGCGGGTCGCATTGCCTGGCGCGTGAGATGGGCCTGTTCCTCGGCGGCGGCATGCCAGCCGGAAAGCCACTGGGAATCGCGTTGGAGATAGGCACGGATCAACTCGAACTCGGCGGGGGTCAGCCCGCGCACCTCGAGCTCGCCGGCGACATCCGCCTCACCGGACGCGCTTCGCTCCGCCTCCTGCAGCGCCGACGTCAAGCGCTGCAGCACCCGTGCATATAGACTGCTGTCCTCCGCTCGCGGCTCTCTGTCCATCTACCTCACCTCACGTTCGTCCCGCCCCTGGATCAAGCGTAGCTCAGCCTGGCCCGCTCAAGCCGGACACGACGGACGGAACCCAAGGCGCTGACGGCAAATCGGGTTTCCCTAGGCTGCGGGGGGTCATGTATGCTACGGCGCTTCCATGCCTCCGCCCGCCACCCGCCGGGTCGCGTTTGCACAGGGTCCTTCGGACCTGCCTGCCTGCCGCGCCTGCGCCAGCGCATTCGCGGAGAGCCAGCCCCTACCCAACGCCAGTAGCCATGCACGAACAGTATCAGCCCCGCGAGATCGAAGCCGCCGCGCAATCCCACTGGGATTCGCAGAAATCCTTTGAAGTGAGCGAACAGCCCGGCAAGGACACCTTCTATTGCCTGTCGATGTTCCCCTACCCCAGCGGCAAGCTGCACATGGGCCACGTGCGCAACTACACCATCGGCGACGTGATCGCTCGCTACCAGCGCATGCAGGGCAAGAACGTGCTGCAACCGATGGGCTGGGACGCCTTCGGCATGCCGGCCGAAAACGCCGCGATGAAGAATCAGGTGGCGCCGGCCAAATGGACTTACGAGAACATCGCCTACATGAAGGCCCAGCTGAAAAGCCTGGGCCTGGCCATCGACTGGTCGCGCGAAGTCACCACCTGCAAGCCGGACTACTACCGCTGGGAACAGTGGCTGTTCACCCGCCTGTTCGAGAAGGGCGTGATCTACCGCAAGAACGGCACGGTGAACTGGGACCCGGTCGACCAGACCGTGCTGGCCAACGAGCAGGTCATCGACGGCCGCGGCTGGCGTTCGGGCGCGCTGATCGAGAAGCGCGAAATCCCGATGTACTACTTCAAGATCACCGCCTACGCGGACGAGCTGCTGGAAAGTCTGGACGAGCTGGACGGCTGGCCCGAGCAGGTCAAGACCATGCAGCGCAACTGGATCGGCAAGTCGCGCGGCATGGAGATCAGCTTCCCCTACGACGTCGCCAGCATCGGCAACGAAGGTGTGATGAAGGTCTTCACCACCCGCCCCGATACGCTGATGGGTGCGACCTACGTGGCCGTCGCCGCCGAGCATCCGCTGGCCACCCTGGCGGCGCAGCACAACCCCGAGCTGCAGGCCTTCATCGATGAGTGCAAGCGCGGCGGCGTTGCCGAAGCCGACATCGCCACCCAGGAGAAGAAGGGCCTGGCCACTTCCCTGCGCGTGCAGCACCCGCTGACCGGCGAGCTGCTGCCGGTATGGGTCGCCAACTACGTGCTGATGAACTACGGCGAGGGCGCGGTCATGGCCGTGCCGGCACATGACGAGCGCGACTTCGAATTTGCCAGCAAGTACGGCCTGCCGATCAAGCCGGTGGTACGCACCAGTGCCGGCGACGAGACACCCGCCCCCTGGCAGGACGCCTACGGCGAGCACGGCCAGCTGATCAACTCCGGGATCTACGACGGCCTGGATTTCGAAGGCGCCTTCGATGCCATCGAAGTGGCGCTGCAGAAGAAGGGCCTCGGCCAGGCGCGTACCCAGTTCCGCCTGCGTGACTGGGGTATCAGCCGCCAGCGCTACTGGGGCTGCCCGATCCCGATCATCCACTGCGACAGCTGTGGCGACGTGCCGGTGCCGGAAGACCAGCTGCCGGTGGTGCTGCCCGAAGACGTGGTGCCGGATGGCGCCGGCTCGCCGCTCGCCAGGATGCCCGAGTTCTACGAATGCACGTGCCCGAAATGCGGCGCACCGGCCAAGCGCGAAACCGACACCATGGACACCTTCGTCGAGTCGTCCTGGTACTTCGCCCGCTACGCCAGCCCGAACTATGACAAGGGCATGGTCGACCCGCAGGCGGCCAACCACTGGCTGCCGGTGGATCAGTACATCGGCGGTATCGAACACGCCATCCTGCACCTGCTCTATGCGCGCTTCTTCCACAAGCTAATGCGCGACGAAGGGCTGGTGTCTTCGAATGAGCCGTTCAAGAACCTGCTGACCCAAGGCATGGTGGTCGCCGAGACCTACTACCGCACCCTGGAGAACGGCGGCAAGGACTGGTTCAACCCGGCCGACGTCGAGGTCGAGCGTGACGCCAAGGCCAAGGTCATCGGCGCCAGGCTCAAGACCGACGGCCTGCCGGTGGAAATCGGCGGCACCGAGAAGATGTCCAAGTCAAAGAACAACGGCGTCGACCCGCAGGCGATGATCGATGCCTACGGCGCCGACACCTGCCGTCTGTTCATGATGTTCGCCTCGCCGCCGGACATGAGCCTGGAATGGTCCGACTCCGGCGTCGAGGGCGCCAGCCGCTTCCTGCGCCGCGTCTGGCGCCTAGCCCACGCGCATGTCAGCGCCGGACTTCCGGGCGCGCTCGATGTGGCCGCACTTAACGATGAGCAGAAGGCCGTGCGCCGCGCGATTCATCTGGCGATCAAGCAGGCCAGCACCGATGTCGGCCAGCACCACAAGTTCAACACCGCCATCGCTCAGGTCATGACGCTGATGAACGTGCTGGAGAAGGCGCCGACCGCCGGGGAACAGGACCGCGCCCTGCTGCAGGAAGGCCTGGAAACCGTCGCCCTGCTGCTGGCACCGATCACCCCGCATATCTGCCACGAACTCTGGCAGCAGCTGGGCAAGCCGGGCGCGATCATCGACGCGCAGTGGCCCAAGGTCGACGAAGCCGCCCTGGTGCAGGACAGCCTGACCCTGGTGGTACAGGTCAACGGCAAGCTGCGCGGCCAGATCGAAGTGCCGGCCAGCGCCAGCCGGGAAGAGGTGGAGACCGCCGCGCGCGGCAACGAGAACGTACTGCGCTTCACCGAAGGCCTGACCATCCGCAAGGTCATCGTGGTGCCGGGCAAGCTGGTCAACATCGTCGCTAACTGATTCGGTCCCGGCGCCTGCGCCGGGCCTGCAAGGGGATAACAAGATGAACAAACGGAATCTGGTGGTGCTGGGTCTGACATTGCTGCTGAGCGCCTGCGGTTTCCAGCTGCGCGGCACCGGTGATGTAGAGTTCGGTCTCAAGGAAATCGATCTGCAGGCCCGCAACAGCTATGGCGAGACGGTCCAGCAGCTCGAGAGCCTGCTGCAGAGCAATGGCGTGCGGGTGACCCCCAGCGCGAAGTACAGCCTCAACCTGGCCCGCGAGCAGACCCGCCAGCGCACCGCCAGCTACACCAGCTCGGCACGCAGCGCCGAGTACGAGCTGACCAGCACTCTCGATTACGAATTCCGCGGCCCGCAGAACCTGCTGTTGCTCGAAGACAGCATCGAGGTGCAGAAGGTCTACGTGCACGACAGCAACAACCTGATCGGCTCCTCCCAGGAAGGCGACCAGCTGCGCCAGGAAATGCGCCGCGAACTGCTGCAGCAGCTCGCCCTGCGTATCCAGCGCATCACGCCGTCACAGCTCGACCGCCTGCAGCAGGAAGCCGAAGCCAAGGCACGCGCCGAGGCGGAGGCCGTCGAAGCCGCCCGCCGCGCCCAGGACGCGCAACCGCAGCAGTCGCCCATCCAGCTACCCGTCCGCTGAGCCTGCACGGGGGCCGTAGCGCCCCCGTCTTCTGCCCATGAAGCTCTCCCCCGCCCAACTCGGCAAGCACCTGCAAGGCGCTCTCGCGCCCGTCTACGTGGTCTGTGGCGACGAGCATCTGCTGTGCCAGGAAGCCTGCGATGCGATTCGCGCTGCTACCCGTGCACAGGGGTTCAGTGAGCGCCAGGTCTTTCATGTCGAGACCGGCTTCGACTGGGGCCAGCTCATCGAGGCTGGCGCCAGCCTGTCGCTGTTCGCGGAAAAACGCCTGATCGAGTTGCGCATTCCCAACGGCAAGCCAGGGGACAAGGGCGCCGCGGCGCTACTGGACTACCTGGCGCGCCCGGCCGACGACACGGTGCTGTTGATCAGCCTGCCCAAGCTCGACGGCAGTACGCAGAAGACCAAGTGGGCCAAGGCGCTGATTGAAGGCAAGGACGTGCAGTTCCTGCAGATCTGGCCGGTGGATGCCGCGCAGCTACCGCAATGGATCCGCCAGCGATTGACCCAGGTCGGCCTGTCCGCTGACCAGGAAGCCGTCGAGCTGATCGCCGCGAGAGTCGAAGGCAATCTGCTCGCCGCCGCCCAGGAAATCGAGAAGCTGAAACTGCTGGCCGACGCCGGCCAGATCAGCGCCGATACCGTGCAAGCCGCCGTCGCCGACAGCGCCCGCTACGACGTCTTCGGCCTCATCGACGCGGCGCTCCACGGGCAGGCCGCTCATGCGCTGCACATGCTCGAGGGCTTGCGCGGCGAGGGCGTGGAGGCACCAGTGATCCTCTGGGCATTGGCGCGCGAGCTGCGCCTGTTGGCCAACATCTCCCAGCAGTACGGCCAGGGCGTTCCTCTCGATCGCGCCTTCAGCCAGGCTCGCCCACCGGTCTGGGACAAACGACGCCCGCTGGTCTCCAAGGCACTGCAACGGCACGACGCCGCAGGCTGGAGCCGCTTGCTGATGGCTGCACAGCGCATCGACGAGCAGATCAAGGGCCAGTCCGAAGGCGACCCCTGGATCGGGCTGGCCAATATCTGCCTGCAGCTGAGCGGCCGCCGGCTGGGCGCGGGCTGACATCGCCGCCTGCTGGACATTTTTTGTACAAGCCCTATGATGCCCACGCCCGATTCCGGGCTACCTGAGGGATACATCATGAGCACACGCAAGAAGCGGCCGAACAAGGCCAAACGGCTGGTCGCGCAACCGCTGTTCCGCCAGCGCCAGGAAACGCCCAAGAAAGGCAAAGGCAGCTACCGCCGCGAAGCCTCCCAGTCCACCAACTGGGAGGCTTCGGTCCTTCTGACGGTCTGAAAACCCAACACCCCGAAAGCGTGATAATGTCAGCGGCCGACGACACCTTTCGAGAGTGGTGCATGTATTACACCTTCGTTCCCGTTCTGCTGCTGCGAACGCTGGTCGCCGCCTCGGCGATGAGCCTGGTGGTCGCCTGTGCCGCCGAACCCCTCGCGCAGTCTTCTCTTGTCGGCAACGCGGCCGCCCCCTCCGGTCAGCGTAGCGACAATGCCGTCGTCGACGCGCCAGCAGAAGCCACGCATGTCAGCTTCAGCCAGTGGCGCGAGCAGTTCCGTGCAGAAGCCCTGGCAGCGGGCATTTCCGCCACCACCTTCGACCGCGCCTTCGCCGGGGTGCAGCCCGATCCGGCGGTGATCGAAGCCGATCGCAGCCAGCCGGAGTTCACGCGCCCTGTCTGGCAATATCTGGAAAGCGCGATTTCGCCCCAGCGGGTCCGCAGCGGACAGCGCCTGTTGAACGAGCACGCCGCAACCCTGGACCGCATCGAGGCACGCTACGGCGTCGATCGCGAAACCCTGGTCGCGGTCTGGGGCCTTGAGAGCAGTTTCGGCCAGATCATGGGCGACAAGTCGGTGATCCGCTCGCTGGCCACCCTCGCCCATGAAGGGCGCCGCCCCGCCTTTGCCAAGAGCCAGCTGATCGCGGCGCTGGAGATCCTCCAGCACGGCGACGTGTCACCGCAGCAGATGCGCGGTTCCTGGGCTGGCGCCATGGGTCAGACGCAGTTCATCCCGACCACCTACAACACCCATGCGGTGGATTTCGACGGTGACGGCAAGCGCGACATCTGGAACAGCTCGGCCGATGCCCTGGCGTCCGCCGCACACTACCTGCAGGCCTCTGGCTGGAAGCAAGGTCAGCCCTGGGGCTTCGAGGTGCAACTGCCCAGCGGCATCGACTACGCCCTGGCCGACAACGAGATCCGCAAGCCACTGGCGGAATGGCGCCGCCTCGGCCTACGCGGCCTGCCCGGCGGACGAGACGAAGCCAATGCCAGCCTGCTGCTGCCAGCCGGACACCGCGGTCCGGCATTCCTGATCATGGACAATTTCCGCGCGATCCTGCGTTACAACAACTCCTCGGCCTACGCGCTGGCCATCGGGCTGCTGTCCGAGAGCTTCCAGGGCAAGGGCCAGGTGGCGGGTAGTTGGCCGCGTGGCGAGCAGCCGCTCAGCCGTTCGGAGCGCCTGGAGCTGCAGGAGCGCCTTGTCGCTCAGGGCTTCGACCCCGGCACCCCGGACGGCATCATCGGTGCCAATACGCGCAAGGCCATCCGCGGCTTCCAGCAGCGCCTCGGCTGGCCCGCCGACGGTCATCCCACCCAGGAACTGCTCGGCCGCCTGCGCGCTCAGCCCTGACTAACCTTAGCCAACGAAAAAGCCCCGACAGGTTATGCCGGGGCTTTTTTTTGCGTTTAGCCTCTACGTGAGTGCCAGACGGCCTCAGTGCTTGATCGCGACTTCATAGAGGTAATCGGGAAGCGGATCGATCACCACCTGCTGCCCCTGGTAATGGGCCTTGACCGCTTCGCGCGGTACGACGCCATGGGGAACCCGCTGGTCGCCGCCCAGCCGCTGGCGAGCACGGTAGTCGATGACGCAGCCATCGGCTTCGACCCAGAAGTGTGGCGCAACCACCTTACCGTCCAGCTCGACCTGCCCCAACATCGCACGGTACGGAATACGCTGTTTGGCCAGACGCGTCACGACCAGGCGGCTCATCGCGTCGCACTCGACCTTTGCGGCATCCAGATCGTCAAGCAAGTCCTTCAACTGGGGTTCGTTCATCTGCAGTGGCCCTCGGTTGGCCTCATGGTGTAAACGAGCGCCACTATAGACCAAAGTCTAATGCGGCGTAATGCCGCAATTTTCTTGCCAACGCTTCGCTGGCAAACCGAACGGATTCCGCCACGCGGGCAACAAAAAAGCCGCGGAGGCGATTCGACGCCTGCGCGGCTTTCCTTGGAACGACCGGACCGCCGGTCCGATCAGTCGTGCTTGGCGCCGTGAGCCTGCTGGTCGGCGTGGTACGAGGAGCGCACCAGCGGGCCCGAGGCGACGTTCTTGAAGCCCATCTTCATGCCTTCCTCGGCGAACCAGGCGAAGGTGTCCGGGTGCACGAAACGCTGCACCGGCAGATGGTTGCGCGACGGCTGCAGATACTGGCCGAGGGTCAGCATGTCGATGTCGTGCTCGCGCATGCGCTGCATGACCTCGATGACTTCCTCGTCGGTCTCGCCAAGGCCGAGCATCAGCCCCGACTTGGTTGGCACGCCCGGCACGCGCTGCTTGAACTTCTCCAGCAGATCCAACGACCACTCGAAGTCCGACCCCGGGCGCGAGGACTTGTACAACCGCGGCACGGTTTCCAGGTTGTGGTTGAACACATCCGGCGGCTCAGTGGCGGTGATCTCCAGGGCGATCTCCATGCGTCCGCGATAATCCGGCACCAGGGTCTCCAGCTGAATGGACGGCGACAGCTTGCGAATCTCACGCAGGCAGTCAGCGAAATGCTGGGCGCCGCCGTCGCGCAGGTCATCCCGGTCCACCGACGTGATGACCACGTACTTCAGGCGCATGTCGGCGATAGCCTGGGCGAGGTTCTTCGGCTCATCCGGGTCCAGCGCGTTCGGCCGGCCATGGCCGACGTCGCAGAACGGGCAGCGGCGCGTGCAGATGTCGCCCATGATCATGAAGGTGGCGGTACCGCTGGAGAAGCACTCGCCCAGGTTCGGGCAGGAGGCCTCCTCGCAGACGCTGTGCAGCTTGTGCTTGCGCAGGGTCTGCTTGATCTGGTCCACCTCCGGCGATACCGGGATGCGCACGCGAATCCAGTCCGGCTTCTTCGGCAATTCATCGGTGGGGATGATCTTCACCGGAATCCGCGCGACCTTCTCGGCACCGCGCAGTTTGACGCCAGCCTCAACCTTGGCCGGGCGCTTGCCTGCCGTTTCTACACTACTCATAAGCTTCGATTCCGCCCGCGAGGGTCTTCTGTTGCGCGTATCCGAGCTGCCGGACCAGATGGTCACGCAGTCGATCGGCCACTTCAGAGATGTCGATCGGCCCGATCAGGTCACGCAACTGGGTCATGGGCAACCCTGCATAACCGCAGGGGTTGATGCGCCGGAAAGGTTCGAGATCCATGTCCACGTTCAGCGCCAGGCCGTGGAAGGACCGGCCGTTGCGAATGCGCAGGCCCAGGGAAGCGATCTTCGCGCCGCCGACATAAACGCCCGGTGCATCGGGCTTGGCCACCGCCTCGACGTCGTACCCGGCCAGCAGATCGATCAGACTCCGCTCGATGCGGCTGACCAGCTCACGCACGCCGATGCCGAGCCGACGTACGTCCAGCAACAGGTAGCCGACCAGCTGACCCGGCCCGTGATAGGTGACCTGACCGCCGCGGTCCACCTGCACCACCGGAATCTCGCCCGGAAACAGCAGGTGCTCGGCCTTGCCGGCCTGGCCTTGCGTGAATACGGGCGGATGCTGCAGCAGCCAGATCTCGTCGCCACTGTCGGCATCACGCGTATTGGTGAAATGCTGCATGGCCTGCCAGGCAGCCCGATACTCGATCAGCCCTAGCTCACGCACACCCACGTCGTGGGTCATCACAGCACCATGTGGACACGACCGGTGGCCCGCAGGTCGACATGGATGGCCTGCAGCTGCTCGACACCGGTGGCGGTGATCAGCACCTGCAGCGAAAGGAAGCGTCCGTTGCGGCTGTCACGGGTGACCACGGTGGTCTCGTCGAAGTCCGGCGCGTGGCGCTGAATGACTTCGATCACCACCTCGCGGAACCCCTCGCCGGCCTCGCCGATCACCTTGATCGGGTAGCGCTCGCAGGGGAAGTCGATCTTGGGTGCAGCGATATCGTCTTGGCTATTGGTCATGGCGTAACGGACTCGTGATCCGCACGTGCGCCGCGGCGGGGTCAGCCGGAGCGCACTCGAGCGTGGTCAGTTGAACAGGCTGTAGAAGAACAGGCGAATGCTATCCCAAAAACGGCGGAACAGCCCACCCTCTTCGACGGTATCCAGCGCCACCAGATCGGTGCTGCGCACGACCTTGTCGTCCAGTTTGACCTCGACCTTGCCGATCACGTCACCCTGCTGGATCGGCGCGGTCAGCGTGCCGTTGAAGCTCATGACAGCCTGCAGCTTCTCTACCTGGCCGCGTGGCAGAGTCATGGTCAGGTCCTGAGCCAGACCGGCCTTGAGCTTGCTCTGCTGCCCCTTCCAGACCTGGGCTTCGGCCAGCTCGGTGCCTTTCTGGTAGAAGGTGCGGGTCTCGAAGAAGCGGAAGCCGTAGGTCAGCAGCTTCTGGGTCTCCGCGGCACGGGCCTGCTCGCTGTCGGTACCGAACACCACGGAGATCAGGCGCATGTTGTCACGCACGGCGGACGCCACCAGGCAGTAGCCGGCCTCTTCGGTGTGGCCGGTCTTCAGGCCGTCGACGGTCTTGTCGCGCCACAGCAGCAGGTTGCGGTTGGGCTGCTTGATGTTGTTCCAGAAGAATTCCTTCTGCGCATAGATCGCGTAGTGCGCAGGGTCTTCGTAGATGATCGCCCGCGCCAGCTTGGCCATGTCATTGGCCGAGGAGTAGTGCTCCGGATGCGGCAGGCCGGTGGCGTTGACGAAGTGAGTGTTGCTCATCCCCAGGCGCTGCGCGGTGCTGTTCATCATGTCGGCGAAGGCTTCTTCGCTGCCGGCGATGTGCTCGGCCATTGCGACACTGGCGTCGTTGCCCGACTGGATGATGATGCCGTGCAGCAGGTCATCCACCGAAACCTGGGTGTTGACCTGGATGAACATGCGCGAGCCGCCGGTACGCCAGGCCTTCTCGCTGACGGTGACCATGTCGTTGTCGCTGATCTGCCCTTTCTGGATCTCCAGGGTGGCAATGTAGGCGGTCATCAGCTTGGTCAGGCTGGCCGGTGGCAGGCGTTCGTCGCCGTTGTGCTCGACCAGCACCTCGCCGCTGGCGGCGTCCATCAGCATGTAGGACTTGGCCGCCAGCTGCGGAGCCGACGGCAGGATCTGGGCCGCCCAGACGGTCGGAGCGACCGTCAGCAGAGTCAGGACAATGAAGCGTTGCACGAGGCTGGTGATGTTCATCCGAATCTCAAGTTAGTCAGGTAAAACAAGGCAGGGATTGCAAAGGCTCAGTCGGCCGCGACCCGCCGCGGCTGCCCGAGGTTGGCCAGGCGAACGCTCTGCTCGAGCTGCACGGCCTCATCCGGCGTGTCGATGGGCCCCAGCCGCACCCGGTGCAGGGTCTGCTGGTTGTGTACCACCGAGCTGATGAACACCGGTGCAGACACCACGCCGCTCAGCTTGTCCTTGAGCAGCTGTGCCGCATCCGGATTGGCGAAGGCGCCAACCTGGAGAAACAGGCCAGAGGCTGCGGGCGAAGCGTTTTTTTTTGCGTCGATTTCCAGCGGCACCGTCGCCGCAGCGTGCTGCTGCGGCGGCGGGGTGTACTGTTCGATCGGTTGGGCGATGCTGGTGGTCGGCTTGCTCGCCGCCATCTGCGGCTGCGCCATCATCGCCGGAACGGGGCGCCCCTGCGCCGCCCACCACTGCTGCGGATCGATGCCCTCGACCTTGACCCGCGCCGTGCCGGTCTCGGCGAACCCCAGTTTCTTCGCCGCGGCGAAGGACAGGTCGATGATCCGGTCGGAATAGAACGGGCCGCGGTCGTTGACGCGCAACGTCACGGTGCGTCCGTTATCCAGGTTGGTGACCTTGACGTAGGTGGGCAGCGGCAGGGTCTTGTGCGCCGCGCTCATGCCGTAGAGGTCGTACTTCTCGCCATTGGCAGTGGGCTGCCCGTGGAACTTGGTGCCGTACCAGGATGCCGTCCCGGTGGCCGAGTAACGATGGCCATCGCTGATGGGGAAGTAGGTCTTGCCCAGCACCGTATAGGGGTTGGCCTTGTACGGTCCGTAATGCGGCATCGGCACGGCGTCCGGGATCTGCGAGACGTCCACGTCCCACCAGGGCGCGCCATCCTTGTGCGGCCGCGCGTAATCGCCAGGGCCGCTACTGGTGGTGCTCTTGCTCGGCGTGGTGCTCGGCGCCGGCGTCGAGGAGCAGCTTGCCAGCAGGGCTCCCGTCACGCCCAAGGCGACCAGTCTTGTCCAGAGAGGGCTCATTGTTCGCCTCGCGCGTCAGCCAGCAGCTGGGACAGCTGATGTACGGCCATGGCGTACATCACGCTGCGGTTATAGCGGGTGATCACATAGAAGTTGGGCAAGCCCAGCCAGTATTCCTCGCCCTCGGCGCCTTCCAGGCGGAAAGCGGTCACGGCGGTCTGGTCTGCCACCGACTTGTCGAACTGCCAGCCAAGGGCGCGCATTTCTCCGGCGTTCTTCTGCGACTCGAGGCCGACGGTCAGGCCTTCCTCGAAGCGCTCGCCAGAGACCTTCGCCCGTGCCACTACAGGTTCACCGGCGGCCCAGCCATGCTGCTTGAAATAGCTCGCGGCGCTGCCGATGGCGTCGGTGGGGTTGTTCCAGATGTCGATGTGGCCGTCACCATCGAAGTCCACGGCATAGGCGCGGAAGCTGCTCGGCATGAACTGCGGCAGGCCCATGGCCCCGGCGTAGGACCCCTTGAGAGTCAGCGGGTCGACCTGCTCCTCGCGGGTCAGCAGCAGGAATTCCTTGAGCTGCTGGCGGAAGAAGGGCTGACGCGGCGGGTAGTCGAAGCCCAGGGTCGACAACGCATCGATCACGCGATGGCTGCCGGTGTTGCGACCATAGAAGGTTTCCACGCCGATGATCGCCACGATAATTTCGGCCGGCACGCCGTACTCGGCTTCGGCACGGGACAGCGCCGCCTCGTTCTCGCGCCAGAAGTCGACACCCTGGGCGACGCGCGAGTCGGTGAGGAAGATCGGCCGATATTCCTTCCACGGCTTGACCCGTTCGGCCGGCCGCGAAATGGCGTCGAGAATGGCCTGCTTGCGCTCGGCCTGCTTGAACAGATCACGCAGCTGTTCGCTGGCGAAACCGTAGTCGCGGGTCATCTCCGCGATGAACTCGTCCACGTTGGCGCCGGTGTAATCCGCGGCCTGCAGCGGCACGCTCCCCAGCACAGCGCCGGCCAAGCCTACGCTACCCAGCATCCGTGCCACCCAGCCCCGCCGTAATGAAGTCAACAAAGTCACTCTCGTCAAACCTGTGCGATCCACTTGCGATGGGTGTGGATCGACATCAAAACCCCGAACCCTGACAGCAGGGTCACCAATGAAGTTCCACCGTAACTGATGAAGGGCAAAGGCACCCCCACCACCGGCAACAGCCCACTGACCATACCGATATTGACGAAAACGTAAACAAAGAAGGTCATCGTCAACGCACCGGCCAGCAGTTTTCCGAACAGCGTCTGGGCCTGCACCGTGATCACCAGGCCGCGGGTGATCAGCAGGATATACACCAGCAGGAGCAGGCAGACTCCGACCAGACCGAACTCTTCGGCGAGCACGGCGATGATAAAGTCAGTATGGCTTTCCGGCAAAAAATCCAGGTGCGACTGGGTGCCGGCCAACCAGCCCTTGCCGAACACCCCACCCGAACCGATCGCCGCCTTCGACTGGATGATGTTCCAGCCGGTGCCCAGCGGATCGCTTTCCGGATCGAGGAAGGTCAGCACCCGCTGCTTCTGGTAGTCGCGCAACACGAAGTACCACATTGCCACAGCGATCGGCACCACCGCCGTCACCGCACCGATGATCCAGCGCCAGCGCAACCCGCCGATGAACAGCACAAAAGCGCCGGAAGCCAGGATCAGCAACGCGGTACCCAGATCGGGCTGCTTCAGGATCAGCACAAAGGGCACCAGGATCAGTGACAGGCTAATCGCGGTGTGCTTGATGCTGGGCGGCAGGCTGCGCGAGGACAGGTACCAGGCGATGGTCATCGGCATGATGATCTTCATGAATTCCGATGGCTGGAAACGAATCACGCCGGGGATGTTGATCCAGCGCGTCGCCCCCATCGCCGTGTGTCCGGCCACCTCGACCGCGACCAGCAACGCCACGACGCCGAGATAGCCCAGCGGCACCCAGCGCGCCATGAACCGCGGTTCGAACTGGGCGATCACCAGCATGGCGCCGAGGCCGAGTCCGAAGGAGGTGGCCTGCTTGATGACCAGATCCCAGTTCTTGCCACTGGCCGAATAGAGGATGAACAGGCTGCCGGCGGCCAGTACCAGCAGCAGCACCAGCAGCAGCCCGTCGATATGCAGGCGCTGCAACAGGCTGGCGCGGCGGCGCAGCACGTCCTCGCGGGACAGGGTACGGTCGAAATTGCCGCTCATGGCTTCTTCCCTTCGGCAGTCAGCGGCGGCGCGAACTCGGCCTTGAGCTTGCCCTCCTCGTCGAGCAGCCAGGCATCCATCACCTGCTTGGCCACCGGTGCGGCGACGCCGGAACCGGACTCGCCGTTCTCCACCATCACCGCCACCGCGATCTTCGGGTCATGCACCGGGGCAAAGGCAACAAACAGGGCATGGTCGCGATGGCGCTCGGCCAGCTTGGCACTGTCGTATTTCTCGCCCTGGCGGATCGCCACGACCTGCGCAGTACCGCTCTTGCCGGCGATGCGATAGACCGAGCTTTCGCCGACCTTCCGCGCCGTACCCCGGGCGCCGTGCAGTACCTGCTCCATGCCATGGGTCGCGTAATCCCAGAAGCGCGGATCGCGCAGCTGGATATCCGGCAGCGGCTCCGGATCCACCGGCGGCTCGCCACCGATGCTGCGCGCCAGGTGTGGGCGAATCCACTTGCCACGGGTCGCCATCAGCGCCGTGGCCTGAGCCAGCTGCAGTGGCGTGGCCTGCATGTAACCCTGACCGATGCCGAGAATGACCGTCTCGCCGGGATACCAGGGCTGGCGATAACGCGCCCGCTTCCAGTCACGCGACGGCATCAGCCCGGCGGTTTCCTCGTACATGTCCAGCGACACGCGCTGGCCAAGACCGAAGCGGGTCATGTAGTCGTACATGCGATCGACGCCCAGCTTGTGCGCCATGTCGTAGAAATAGGTGTCGTTGGAACGGGCAATGGCCAGGTCGAGATCGACCCAGCCGTCGCCGCTGCGATTCCAGTTGCGGTACTTGTGCTGCACGTTGGGCAGCTGGAAGAAGCCCGGGTCGAAGACCCGGCTGGTGGGCGTGATCACCCCGGCATCGAGGCCGGCCACGGCCATCATCGGCTTGATGGTCGAGCCCGGCGGATACAGCCCGCGCAGCACGCGGTTGTACAGCGGCCGGTCGATGGAGTCGCGCAGCTCGCCATAGTCCTTGAAGCTGATACCGGTGACGAACAGGTTGGGGTTGAAGCTTGGCTGGCTGACCATCGCCACCACCTCGCCGGTGTCCGGCAGCAGCGCGACGATCGCACCACGGCGCCCGCCCAGCGCCTCCTCGGCGGCTTCCTGCAGATCCAGATCGAGGGACAGGGTGATGTCCTTGCCGGGTATCGGATCGGTCCGCTTGAGCACCCGCAGGACCCGTCCGCGGGCGTTGGTCTCGACTTCCTCGTAGCCGACCTGGCCGTGCAGCTCGTCCTCGTAGAACTTCTCGATGCCGGTCTTGCCGATGTGGTGCGTGCCGGCATAGTTGACCGGGTCGAGCTGCTTGACCTCCTGCTCGTTGATCCGCCCGACGTAGCCTACCGAATGGGCGAAATGCGGCCCCTGCGGATAATGACGGACCAGCTGCGCCGCCACCTCGATGCCCGGCAGGCGGAACTGGTTCACCGCGATACGGGCGATCTGTTCCTCGGACAGCTCGTACATGATCGGTACCGGCTCGAATGGCCGTCGCCCCTGCAGCACGCGCTTCTCGAATAGCCCGCGCTCCTCCTCGCCCAGCTCCAGAATCTCCACCACCGCGTCGAGCACGACCCGCCAGTCGCCAGCGCGCTCGCGGGTGACGGTCAGACTGAAGCTCGGGCGGTTGTCGGCGATGACCCGCCCCTGGCGGTCGAAAATCAGCCCGCGGTTGGGCGGGATCGGCTGCACGTGAACGCGATTGTTCTCCGACAGCGTCGAGTGGTGCTCGAACTGCACGACCTGCAGGTAGTACATGCGCGCCACCAGCACACCGATCAGCAGCAGCACGAAAACGAGGCCCACGATCACGCGTTGGCGCACCAGCACGGCGTCCTTTTCGTGATCCTTGAGCTGAATCGGTTGCGGCATATCGAAGGCGTTCGCGTACTACTTGTGATAGGGGTGACCGGACAGCAACGTCCAGGCGCGATAGATCTGTTCGCCGATCAGGATTCGTACCAGCGGGTGCGGCAGGGTCAGCGGCGACAGCGACCAGCGCTGCTCGCTGCGTGCACAGACCTCAGGCGCCAGCCCTTCCGGGCCGCCCACCATGAGGTTGACGTTGCGAGCATCGAGCCGCCAGCGTTCGAGTTCCGCGGCCAGCTGCTCGGTGCTCCAGGGTTTGCCGTGCACCTCGAGCGTGACGATACGCTCGCCCGGCTGGACCTTGCCCAGCATGGCCTCGCCTTCCTGGCGAATCAACCGTGCCACGTCAGCGTTCTTGCCACGGGTGTTGAGCGGGATTTCGTGCAGCTCCAGCGGCAGCTCGGACGGCAGGCGTTTGACGTATTCCTGCCAGCCGTCCTCGACCCAGCGCGGCATCTTCGAGCCGACCGCGACCAGCTTGATCCGCACGGTTTACTCCGGGTCGTGGGCGTGCTGCGCGCGGCTCTGCTCGGCGCCCTGCCACAGGCGCTCGAGGTCGTAGAACTGGCGAGTCGGCACCTGCATCACGTGGACGACCACATCGCCCAGGTCGAGCAGCGCCCACTCGCCGCCGTCCAGCCCTTCGCTGCCGAGCGGGCGTACACCCTGCCCCTTGGCCTTTTCCAGCACGTTCTCGGCCAGCGATTTGACGTGCCGGCTGGAGCTGCCGCTGGCGATGATCATGTAGTCGGTGACGCTGGTCTTGCCCTGGACATCGATGGTGGTGATGTCCTGGCCTTTCAGATCTTCCAGGGCGGCGACCGCCAGCTGGACCAAAGCTTCAGTTTGCATAACGTGAAAACAACCTCAGTTCGACGCCCGGTACAGTCCGTGCGCGTTGATATAAGCCAGTACGGCATCGGGAACCAGGAATCGGACCGACTTGCCGCTGGCCAGCAATTGGCGAATCTGCGTGGCGGACACTTCCAAGGGTGTCTGCCAGACGAAGGCGATCTGTCCGCTGCCGCCGCTGAGCGCCTGCGGGTCCGGCACGCTGCGCGCGGCCAGCAGATCACGCAGTTCCTGCGGTGCCTCGCTACCGGCATCCGGTCGCTGCAGCACGAGGATGTGGCAGTAATCGAGCAGCTCCTCCCAGCGATGCCACGTCGGCAGCCCGCAGAAGGCATCCCAGCCCACCACCAGCAGCAACTGGTCATCTGCCGCCAGTTCGGCGCGCAGCGACATCAGCGTATCGATGGTGTAGGACGGCTTGTCCCGCTCCAGCTCGCGGGCATCGACGCACAGCGGCGGCAGATCCTGCACCGCCAGGCGGACCATTGCCAGGCGATCCTGCGCCGAGCAGTTGGGCGTATCGCGGTGCGGCGGCCGCGCATTGGGAATCAGCCGCAGCTCGTCGAGCCCGAACATCTCGGCCACTTCCAGCGCGCCGCGCAGGTGACCGATGTGCACCGGATCGAAGGTGCCACCAAGTATGCCGATGCGCCGGGCGCCGCCTGCGTGATTCATCAGGTACGGACGTGACCGTCGCCGAAGACCACGTACTTTTCGCTGGTCAGCCCTTCCAGGCCGACCGGACCGCGGGCGTGCAGCTTGTCGGTGGAGATGCCGATCTCCGCGCCCAGCCCGTACTCGAACCCATCGGCGAAGCGGGTCGAGGCATTGATCATGACGGACGCCGAATCCACCTCGGTGAGGAAGCGGCGGGCATCGGTGAAGTTCTCGGTGACGATCGCATCAGTGTGCTGCGAGCCGTAACGATTGATGTGTTCGATGGCCTCGTCCAGCGAGTCGAGCATGCGGATCGACAGGATCGGCGCGTTGTACTCGGTGGACCAGTCCTCTTCGCTGGCCGCCAGCACTTCGTTGCCGAGCAGCGCGCGCGTGCGCGGGCAGCCCCGCAGCTCGACGCCCTTGTCGCGGTAGATGGCGGCCAGCGGCGGCAGCACCTGCTCGGCGATGCCCTGGTGCACCAACAGCGTTTCCATGGTGTTGCACGGCGCGAAGCGCTGGGTCTTGGCGTTGTCGGCGATGCGGATGGCCTTGTCCACATCCGCCGCAACGTCGACATAGACGTGGCAAATGCCGTCCAGGTGCTTGATCACCGGAACCCGGGCGTCGCGGCTGATGCGCTCGATCAGGCCCTTGCCACCACGCGGCACGATCACGTCGACATAGTCCGGCATGCTGATCAGCGCGCCGACCGCGGCGCGGTCGGTGGTATCCACGACCTGCACGGCAGCAGCCGGCAGACCGGCTTCGGCGAGGCCGAGCTGGATGCAGCGGGCAATCGCCTGATTGGAATGGATCGCCTCGGAGCCGCCGCGCAGGATGGTCGCGTTGCCCGACTTCAGGCACAGGCTGGCCGCGTCGATGGTCACGTTGGGCCGCGATTCGTAGATGATGCCCACCACGCCCAGCGGTACCCGCATCTTGCCGACCTGGATGCCGGATGGCATGTAACGCATGTCGCGAATCGCGCCGATCGGATCAGGCAGCGTGGCGACCTGGCGCAGGCCCTCGATCATGCCGTCGATCACCTTTGGCGTCAGCGCCAGGCGATCGAGCATGGCGGCGTCCAGGCCATTGGCACGACCGCCGGCCAGGTCCAGCTCATTGGCCCGCACCAGTTCGTCGCGAGCGGCATCGAGCGCCGCGGCGGCGGCCTGCAAGGCGCGGTTCTTCTGCGCCGTGCTGGCGCGCGCGAGCACCCGCGAGGCCTCGCGCGCGGCGCGGCCCAGGCGGGTCATGTAGTCGAGTACGGACTCGGTCATGGATCTAGCTGGCCTGACTGAAGGGAAAGCGGCTGATTATAGCCACGCTGCGCGCCCGCGCACAGCGGCGCCCGGCGAAAGGCATGCGGTGGCGCACGGCATTCGTCCGCCGCGACGGCAGCGTACGCATGGCAGTCCCGGCGAGTATGCTTTGCCGAGGAAACCCCGCGCCCTCTGGCCGGGTCGAAAGGCGGTCTTGCTTCAAGGAAACCGGCATGGGCCAATGGCTCGAAACCCTTACCCAATGGCTGGCCGCCAACCCCCAATGGCTGGGGCTGGCGCTCGTGATCGTCGCCTGCATGGAGTGCCTGGCGGTAGTCGGGCTGATCGTGCCGGGGACGGTGATGGTCTTCGCCATCGCGGTGCTGGCCGGCAACGGCGTGCTGACCCTGGGCGAAACCCTGGTGCTGGGCTTCATCGGCGGGCTGCTCGGCGATCTGTTGTCCTACGCCCTGGGCCGCCGTTATCACCAGGGCATCCGCAGCCTGCGCGGCCTGCGCGACCATCCCGAGTGGCTGCTACGTGCCGAGCATTACTTCCAGCGCTACGGCGTTGCCAGCCTGCTGGTCGGTCGCTTCATCGGCCCGCTGCGGCCGATGCTGCCGATGACCGCCGGCATGCTCGACATGCCGTTCGGGCGTTTTCTGCTGGTCAGCCTGTGCGCCGCCGGCTGGTCGATGGCCTATCTGCTGCCCGGCTGGAGCGCTGGCGCCGCCATGCGCCTGCCGCTGGAGGAAGGTTTCTGGAGCGAGGCGGCGGTGGTCGTCGGCGCGTTGTTGACGCTGATCGCCACCACTGCCTTCGGCAGTCTGCGCCAGCTGCGCTGGGTCACTGCACTGGCGACCGGCCTGAGCATCGCGATCCTGCTCGGACTGTTTCTGGGCTGGCCGCACCTCAAGGAGCTCGACGAAGGGCTGCTTGCGGTGATCCAGGGCGAACGCAGCATCACACTCGATCGGGTCATGGTGCTGATCACACGCGTGGGCGACTTCCAGACCCAGCTCTGGGCCGGCGTATTGCTGTGCGTGCTGCTCCTGGTCCTGCGCCAGTGGCGTGCCGCGATCTTTTCCATTCTTACCCTGCTGGGCACGGCCATGGCCAACGGCGCACTCAAGGCGTCCTTCGCCCGTGTCAGGCCGGAGGTGCTGATGGAGCCGCTGAGCAGCTACAGCTTTCCCAGCGGGCACAGTTCGGCCGCGTTCGCCTTTTTTCTCACCCTGGGCGTACTCGCCGGCCGCGACCAGCCGCCGCGCCTGCGCCTGGCCTGGCTGGTGCTGGCCAGCCTGCCGGCCACGGCGATAGCGCTTTCGCGGGTTTACCTGGGGGTGCACTGGATGACCGACGTCACCGCCGGTGCATTGCTCGCGGCGAGCATCTGCGCACTCAGCCTGACCCTGGTGCAATGGCGCGCACCGATGGCGGCGCTGCCGGCCAAGGTGTGGTGGCTGATCCTGCCGGCCTGCCTGGGCCTGCTCGGTGCGTTCAGCGTCTGGGCGCTACCGACGGCGATGCAGATGTATCGCTATCAGTAGTACGACGGCTC
Source organism: Stutzerimonas sp. Brlt_14 (assembly GCF_051948915.1). Classification (NCBI taxonomy): domain Bacteria; kingdom Pseudomonadati; phylum Pseudomonadota; class Gammaproteobacteria; order Pseudomonadales; family Pseudomonadaceae; genus Stutzerimonas; species Stutzerimonas sp. Brlt_14. The sequence continues at coordinate 84,597 of NZ_JAYJLM010000004.1, read as the reverse complement.
CACCGCTACGCCCCTTCCTGCAGCTGCTCGAGCAGGTTCTGAATCTGCGCCAGTTGCAGCTCCGGGTCGTCCAGCCCAAGCAGTTCGACCTTCTGCCGGGCCTCGAACGGCAGCAGATAGGCCAGCTGGCTGGCCAGCGCGGCCTGATCGCGCACCGGGCCGCCGAGCCCCAGAGTCTTCACCATGGGGTGCTGACCGAGCGCCTCGAGCAGCACCAGCAGGTCGGCGTGTTCGTCCGCCAGCGGCAGGGCATCGCCCTCGTTGCGCCAGGCGACCTGAGCGACGGTCAGCTGATCGCGCAGCACCTCGAAGGTCTGGACATCGAAGCGGCGCCCACCCTCGACCCGGATGCCGAGCAGACCATTGGGCAGTTGCTGCCAGTCGCGAATCAGCGCTTCGCAGCCGACGCGCGCGAAGGACGCCGGCGCCGCGCCGACCTCACTGCCGTCGAGGATATGCACGACACCGAAGCCGTGGCCGGCCTTGAGGCACTGGCTGACCATGTCGAGGTAGCGCGCCTCGAATATCTGCAGATCAAGCATGCAACCGGGGAACAGCACGGTATCCAGCGGAAACAACGGCAACTTCATGCGGACTCCATCACAGCAGCAGGGCAACCGCCAGCGGCAGCAGTACCGCCGTCATCACCCCCATCAGGCTCATGGCCAGCGCCGCGAAGGCACCGCATTCGTCGCTTTCCTGCAGCGCCTGCGCGGTGCCCACGGCGTGGGCGGTCAGCCCCAGCGCAATGCCGCGGGCCGCAGGATGCTGAACGCCAAACCGGCGCAACAGTTCCGGACCGAGAATCGCGCCGAGCACGCCGGTGATCATCACGAACACCGCCGCCAGCGCCACCACGCCGCCGATCTGCTCGGCCACCAGCATGGCGATCGGCGAGGTCACCGACTTGGGCGCCAGGGTCATCAGGATCATCTCGTCCGCGCCGAACGCCCAGGCCAGCGCCATACCCAACGCCGTGGCGAACACACCGGCGACGAGCAGGGTGATCACGATAGGTCCGAACAACTCGCGGATGCGCCGCAGGTTCAGGTACAGCGGCACGGCCAGGGCCACGGTGGCCGGCCCGAGAAGCAGCGTCAGCCACTGGGCGCTGATGCGGTACTCCGCGTAGTCGATGCCGCACAGCAGCAGAATGCCGACCACAAGCAGCATCGATACCAGCACCGGCTGCAGGAACACCCAGCGGGTCTTCTCGTAGGCGGCGAACGCCAGCTGGAATGCCGTCAGGGTGATGCCGACGCCGAACAGCGGATGATGGATGAGTGCCTGCCAGGCCGCGTGCCAGTGCAATTCCATCATGCGCCCTCCTGGCGGCGCTGTTTGCGCCGGATCAGTGCCTGCATCAGCCAGCCAGTGAACACCAGCGAGATCAGCAACGAAATCACCAGCACACCGACGATGGCCCAGAAGTCCTCGAGAATCGCCTCGGTATAAGCCATCACGCCGACTGCCGGCGGCACCAGCAGCAACGGCAGGTAGCGCAGCAGGCTGCTTGCCGCCAGCTGCAGCGATTCGCTGGCGCGGCCGCGCGCCAGCAGACCGGCGAACAGCAGCACCATGCCGATGATGGGTCCCGGCAGCATGGGCAGCAGCAACACGTTGAGGACGGTGCCGAGCAGCTGGAACGCGACCAGCCAGGTCAGACCTCTGAGCAGCATGGGAGCCTCCCGCAAAATGGCGACAGTATAAGGGGCAACGCGCACAGGCGCCCGCGCTGCGCTATGACGGCCCATTCGCGCTGCGGATGCTGGTTTGCCAGGGCTGCGCGCCGTGCTGATCTAGCCCGGTGCCAGGACGCGCTTCGGCGCGTGCCGCTCCCTACAGCCATCCATGCGGGATCACAAGAACAATCCGGAGGACACATGCCACAGGTACCCGTCGCGCAACTCAAGGACTACATCGGCAAGGAACTGGGCCATTCCGAATGGCTGACCATCGATCAGCAGCGCGTGGATCGGTTCGCCGACTGTACCGGCGACCACCAGTTCATCCATGTCGACCCCGAGAAGGCCGCCCAGACACCCTTCGGCGGCACCATCGCCCACGGTTTCCTCTCGCTCTCACTGCTGCCGATGCTCTCCGGAGACCTGCTGGTCGTGCCCGAGGGCACGCGCATGGGGGTCAACTATGGCCTGGACAGCCTGCGTTTCATTCAGCCGGTGCGCGTTGGCTCGCGGGTTCGGCTGGGGCTGACGCTGATCGATGCCCACGAGAAGAATCCCGGCCAGTGGCTGCTCAAGGCCCGCGCAGTGATGGAGATCGAAGGCTCGGAGAAACCGGCCTACATCGCCGAAACGCTGGCCCTGTGCATCCTCTGAGCAGCGCGCCTGCGCGGATGTCGCAGGCCGTTGGGTTTGCGGCATACTGCGGGCCTCCTGCCTGAGCGGATGCCCGCATGCTGCGCCTCGTTCCCCTGCTGTTGATCGGCCTGCTCACCGCCTGCGGCGAGGGCGAGCCATTCACCCCTGCCGATGCAGTGCTGCCCGACGGCGGCCGCTACCGCGGGGAGATCGTCGACGGCCTGCTGCAGGGCAGCGGACGTATCGACTACCCGAACGGCAGCTACTACTTCGGCGAGTTCAAGGACGGCCAATGGCACGGCTTCGGCACCTGGAACGGCGCCACCGGCGATCGCTACGAGGGCGAGTTCAAGCACGGCCTGTTCGACGGCCTCGGCCGTTTCAGCTACGCCGAAGGCGGCGTCTATCAGGGTGAATTCCATGCCGGCCGCATGCACGGTCACGGTCGCTTCAGCCAGGACGGCACCGTGTACGAAGGCGAGTTTCGCAACAACCTCTACCACGGCATGGGCCGCCTGGACTATGCCGACGGCCTCAGCCATCGCGGCCAGTTCAGCCAGGGTCAGCCGGATGGGCCGGGCATCCGCCACGACGCCGACGGCGAGCTCAGCGGCCACTTCAGCGCCGGCAGCCTGAACGGCGCCGGCAGCTACGTGACCGGCCAGGGCGAGCGCTACAGCGGCGAGTTCGAGAATGACCAGTTCCATGGCCAGGGCCGCTACGAGGATCTCGACGGCAACCTCTGGAGCGGCACCTTCGTCCGCGGCGAGCTCAATGGTACCGGCAGCCACATCGCCAGCGATGGCAGCCGCTACGTCGGCCAGTTCCGCAGCTGGCGCTATCACGGCCAGGGCCGCCTCGATCGCGCCGACGGCAGCTTCTATACCGGCGGCTTTCGCCTCGGACGCTTCGACGGTGAAGGCGTGCTGACCGCTGCCGACGGCAGCGAAATGCGCGGCACCTGGCGCAACGACCGACGCGTCCGCGACGAACAGGGCCGTGCCCTGCCCGATCCGCTGGAAATCGCCTTGCTGGAGCAGGGCGACCTGCTCGACAGGGCTATCGACGCCCTGCCGCCGTCCACGCCGGCGGCGGAACTCTATACGCTGACGCTCGCCGGCGATGGTCGCCAGAGCGTGTTCATGCGCGAGGCGGACTACGTGCAACGGCTGCTGGCCGAACGTTTCCATGCCCACGGCCAGCTCAGCCTGGTCAACCATCGCGACCACCTGGCCGACCGCCCACTGGCGACCCGGGAGAACCTGGGACGTGCCATCCGTGCCCTGGCCGAGCGCAGCGGCGAGGAAGACCTGATCTTCCTCTCCTTCACCAGCCACGGCTCGGCCGAACACGAACTGGTGCTGAGCCAGCCGCGCCTGAGCCTGGACGATCTGCCTGCCCGCGACCTTGCCGGACTGCTCGCGCCGCTGGCCGGACGCAAGGCGGTGGTGGTGATCTCTGCCTGCTATTCCGGCGGCTTCATCGAGCCGCTGAAGAACCAGCAGACCCTGATCATGACCGCCGCGCGCGCCGACCGCGTGTCGTTCGGCTGCTCGGAACAGAGCGACTTCACCTACTTCGGCCGCGCGCTGTTCGCCGAAGCCCTGCAGGAAACCGACGATATCGTGCAGGCCTTCACGCTCGCTTCGGCAAAGGTTGCCGAACGCGAGCAGGCCGACGACTATCAGGCATCGGAACCGCAATTATGGGCACCTGAACCGGTCGTCCAGCGCTGGCAGGAACTCCAGCAGCGGCGCGCCGCCCAATGATCGCCACAGGAGCACAACCATGTATTTGACGCCACAGCGCATTCTGCTTGCCGGCGCCACCGGACTCACTGGCGAGCATCTGCTTGATCGACTGCTCAACGAACCCACCGTCGAGCGCGTACTGGCGCCCACGCGCAAGCCGCTGGCCCCGCATCAGCGCCTGGAAAACCCGGTCGGCGAGCTGCCGGCGCTGCTGCCGACGCTGAGCGGCACGATCGACACGGCCTTCTGCTGCCTGGGCAGCACGCTCAAGCAGGCCGGCAGCCAGGAGGCCTTCCGCGCCATCGATCATGACCTGGTGCTGGCATTTGCCCGCCGCGCCAAGGAAATGGGGGCCCGCCATCTGCTGGTGATCAGCTCGCTCGGCGCCAACCCGGACAGCTCGATCTTCTACCTCAAGGTCAAGGGCGAGATGGAAGCGGCGCTGCAGCAGCAGGACTGGCCGCAGCTGACCATCGCGCGCCCGTCGCAACTGCTCGGCCCGCGTCTGGAAATGCGCCTGAGCGAACGCATCGCCGCGCCGCTGTCGCAACTCTTGCCAGGCAAGTACCACGGGATCGAAGCCTGCACCCTGGCGCGGGCGCTCTGGCGCCTGGCGCTCGAGGAAGGCGATGGCGTGCGCATCGTCGAGTCGGACGAACTGCGCAAGTTGGGGAAATAACAGGCGGGAAGCTGCAAGCGGCGTAGCGCGGATGTCGTTTCTCGCATCGACGCTACGCCCATCTGGCTTTTTCTGCGGCTTGTGGCTAGCCGCTGAAGCGGCTCTATCAGACCTTGATGAAATGCTCGCGGTAATGACGCAGCTCGGCGATGGAGTCGCGGATGTCGTCCAGCGCCAGGTGGGTACCGCCCTTCTTGAAACCTTCCATGATCTGCGGCGCCCAGCGTGCTGCCAGCTCCTTGAGCGTCGAGACATCCAGATTGCGGTAGTGGAAGTAGGCTTCCAGCGTCGGCATCTGCCGGTAGAGGAAACGACGGTCCTGGCAGATGCTGTTGCCACAGATCGGCGACTTGCCCTTGGGCACCCACTGCTCGAGGAATTCCAGGGTCAGGCGCTCGGCCTCCGCCGTGGAAATCCGGCTCTCGCGCACACGCTGGGTCAGCCCCGAACCGCCGTGCTGGCGGGTGTTCCACTCATCCATGCGGGCGAGGACGTCGTCGCTCTGGTGCACGGCGATGACCGGTCCCTCGGCCAGCACGTTGAGCTGGCTGTCGGTGACGATGGTGGCCATCTCGATGATGACGTCGTTGTCCGGATCCAGACCGGTCATTTCCAGGTCGATCCAGATCAGGTTCTGCGGGTTCTGCATGAGGGGCTCCTTGGCTGTGCGGCGCAGTTTAGCCGCTCGTGCCGGTGCCGTCAGGTGGCGGGCCGGCCGGGTACCAGATCAGCAAGCGTGAGCCGCGCCAGTCGTCGATCGACAGCACCTCGGCCGGTTCCACGCCGGGCACGGCGAAACTGTTGCTGATCAGCATCGCACCGGGGCGCATTTCCGCCCGCGCCTTTTCCCACAGCGCCGCCATGGGTGCCGGTGACAGGAAACAGTAGACGACATCGTATTCGCCGAGGTCGACGCGCCACAGGCTGAGCGGGTGGACCTGGCAGTTGCGCCGCGGCAGGCAGCGCAGCCAGGACAGGGCGAAGGTCAGCGGCGCGGTTTCCACCCCGACGAAGCGCGCCGCCGGATATGCCCGCGCCAGCCGCACCAGGGTACCGGCCAGCCCACTGCCCAGATCGATGAGGCGAAAATCCGTCGGCAACACCGCCAGCCGCGCGCGCAACCGGCGCTCGGTCTGCGAGCCGGTCAGGTAGAGCGGCACCCGCTCGCCGAAAGCGTTCCAGTTGAGCAGCAAGAGCAGCGCGAAGCCGCTCAGCGGCGCCCATGCCGGCACGTCCAGATCGCGGAACAGCAGCAGACCGGGCACGAACAGCAGGTTGATCGGCAGCCACCAGACCGACAGGCCGAGCCGCGCCCCGATCAGTGCGGCCAGGGCGCCCTGTGCGAGCGCCGCGAGGAGCAGTCCCGGGCGCACGGCAAAGCCCCAGACCAGGCCGAGCGACAGCAGCCAGACGAGCGGCAGCGCCAGCAGCTGGGCCAGCAGCGCGCGCAGGACGGGCAAACGAGTGAGCGTGGTGGCGGACATGGCCGGCAATCATCGAACCAGGGTCACCCAGTCTAGCCGCCTACCGACGCGCCATACAGGCCGCAGCCCGCCGGGTTCGGCATGCTAGACTCGCCCACCAAAACTCCGAGACAGCCCCAACCCATGGCCAAACGCCAACTCAACCGCCGGCAAAGCTGGCGCATCGAGAAGATCCAGGAAGAGCGCGCCGCCCGTGCCGCGCGTCGCGAGAGCCGTGCCCTCGAGGAGCTGGAGGGCGGCGACCTGGGCCCGGAACAGACCGGGCTGGTCATCGCGCATTTCGGCGTACAGGTCGAGGTCGAGGCACTGGAGGGCGAACACAGCGGGCAGGTGTTCCGCTGCCACTTGCGGGCCAACCTGCCGGCACTGGTCACCGGCGACCGCGTGGTCTGGCGCCCGGGCAACCAGGGCATCGGCGTCATCGTCGCGCAGCTGCCGCGGCATTCGGAGCTGTGCCGGCCGGACATGCGCGGTCAGCTCAAGCCCGTGGCGGCCAATGTCGACCTGATCGTCATTGTCTTCGCCCCGCTCCCCGAGCCGCACGCCAACCTGATCGACCGCTATCTCATCGCCGCCGAGCACGCGGGCATCGCGCCGCTGCTGCTGCTGAACAAGGCCGACCTGATCGACGAACACAACGAGGTGGCGCTGAACCGGCTCCTGGACGTGTATCGCCAACTGGATTATCCGCTGCTGGAGGTCTCGGCCCATGGCGGCGCCGGCATGGATGAGCTGAAGGCGCGCCTGGACGGCCATGTCAGCGTGTTCGTCGGGCAATCCGGGGTGGGCAAGTCGTCGCTGGTCAACAGCCTGTTGCCGGGCGTGGACACCCGTGTCGGCGCGCTGTCGGAAATGACCGGCAAGGGTACGCACACGACCACCACCGCGCGACTGTTCCACTTCCCCGGTGGCGGCGAGCTGATCGACTCACCCGGCATTCGCGAATTCGGCCTCGGCCACGTCAGCCGCGCCGATGTGGAAGCGGGCTTCATCGAATTCCAGGAGCTGCTCGGCCACTGTCGCTTCCGCGATTGCAAGCATGATCGCGAACCGGGCTGCGCACTGCTCAAGGCGCTGGAAGACGGCCGCATCCAGCCGCAACGCATGGCCAGCTACCGGCACATCCTCAGCAGCCTGCCGGAATCGGACTACTGATAAGCGGGCTGATCAGCGCGCACCGGGCTCACTGAACTTCAGCACGCCATCCTCGAAGATGTTCAGCCGCTCGCGCAGCTGTTGCGGCTGCAACGGCTCATTGAGCGCCGGCGCGCCACCGCCACCGCCGCTTGCTGGCGGCTGAGCCGCCTCGCCCGCATCGGACTTCTGCGACGCATCGGGCTGCTCGCCCTCGATGGAGCGCTGCGCCTTCTTGGTCAGCACAAGGATATCGATGCGACGGTTCACCGGATTGAACGGGTCCTTGCGATCGAACAGCGCAGAGGATGCGTAGCCGACCACCCGCGCGATCTGCTCTTCCGGATAGCCACCGTACACCAGCGTTCGCCGAGCCGCGTTGGCGCGGCTGGCCGACAGCTCCCAGTTGCCGAAGTCACCACGCCCGGAAAACGGCTTGGCGTCGGTGTGCCCGCTGATGCTGATCTTGTTCGGCACCGCGGCGATGGTGTCCACCAGCGCCAGCAGGATGTCCTCGAAGTAAGGCTGTAGCTGGGCGCTGCCGAGGGCGAACATCGGTCGGTTCTCGGCATCCATGATCTGGATGCGCAGGCCGTCCTGGGTGATCTCGAAGAGGATCTGGTCCTTGAACTTCTGCAGCTCGGGGTTCTCGTCGACCTTGTTCTGCAGTTCCTGCAGCAGCAACTCCAGCCGCTCGCGCTCGATCTGCTCGGCGAACGTCTCGGCCTGCTGGGCGTCGATCTGCGCCTCGCTCTGCGCAGGCTCCAGCTCGGGATTGAGGGTGCGGTCCGGCGAAGGCGTCGGCGTGCCGCCCAGATCGATGACATGGGGGCTGGCGCTTTCGGTGAACCCGATGGGGTCCTGAAAGTAGCCGGAGATGAGTTTCTTCTGTTCCGGCGTGGCCGAACTCATCAGCCACATCACCAGGAAGAACGCCATCATCGCCGTGGCGAAGTCGGCGAAGGCGATCTTCCAGGCGCCACCGTGATGACCGCCAGCGACCTTCTTGACCCGCTTGACGATGATCGGTTGGGTATTGTCCATGGCGAACCTTTAGCTGCCACGCATGGCTTGCTCGAGCTCGGAGAAGCTCGGGCGGTGCGCCGGATAGAGAACCTTGCGGCCGAACTCGACGGCCAGGCTCGGCGGCATGCCGGACGCCGAGGCCACCAGGGTCGCCTTGATGGATTCGTATACGTTCAGCTCCTCCTTGGCATCGTGCTCCAGCGCCGCCGCCAGCGGGCCGAAGAAGCCGTAGGAGGCGAGAATACCGAGGAAGGTACCCACCAGCGCCGACCCCACCTTGTAGCCGATCATCGCGTTGTCCGCCTCAGCGAGGATGGACATGGTGATCACGATACCCAGCACCGCCGCGACGATACCCATCGCCGGCAGACCGTCGGCCACCTTGCTGACCGCGTGGGCCGGATGATCGAGTTCCTCCTTCAGGCTGGTCAGCTCCATGTCGAACAGGCCTTCCAGCTCATGGGGCGCCATGTTGCCGGAAGACATGATGCGCAGGTAGTCGCAGGTGAAGGCGGTCATCCGCTCGTCCTGCAGGAAGCCCGGGTACTTGCTGAACAGCGGGCTCGCGGCCGGGTCCTCGAGGTCAGCCTCGATGGCCATCATGCCTTCACGGCGGCTCTTGTTCAGAATCGCGTAGAGCAGGCTGAGCACTTCCAGGTAATAGGCGTGGGTAAAGCGCGTGCTGAACATCTTCAGCGACTTCTTGAAGACGATCATGGTGGTGCTGCCCGGGTTGGCCTGCAGGAAGCCACCCAGCGCCGCGCCGCCGATGATCATCACCTCGAAGGGATGGATGAGCGCGCCGATCTTGCCGCCGGATAGTACGAACCCGCCCAGCACGCTGGCGAACACGACGATGATGCCGATGATTTTGACCATAGGAGGTACGTCTGGAACCTGATTACGAGCCGTTCGGACTGCGGCAACAACTGCCGCAAAACCCCGCCGTACGGCCTTGCAGAAGGAATGTTGGAAGAATTGTTCTGGTTATCGGAACTTTTGCGCCAGACTAAAGGCCATCCCGATGAAAAGCTAGTTCGGCCATGACCACCACACCCCCGCTGCCCCGTACGCTACCTGCCTGGATCAAGGCACTCGATGACGCTCCCCTGCCCGCCTTCGCCGCCGTTCATGGCAAGGTGCGCCTGGCGCTGCGCGACGCCAGCAAGTCGATGCGGCAGATTGCCGAGCTGATTCAGGACAGCCCGGTGCTGGCGCTGCGCTTCATTCAGGAAGCCAATCGCGGCATCGGCGATGGCCAGCCAGCGGAAAGCCTCGAGGTCGCGCTCAGCCGCATCGGCCTGCAACGCGCCGAGGCGCTGCTGGCTCGCATACCGGCGATGGAGGCCCAGGACATGCCGCGGCCGCTGCGTCAGGTGGTGCTGATCAGCCGGCATGCCAGCCAGCAGGCCAACGGACTGTTCGCCGCCCGCCTCGCACGGCTGTGGCAGGACATCCACTGGGGCAGCCTGCTGTTTCTCGCCCCGGCCTGGGCGCTGGTCGGCGCCTATCCGCATCTGCTGGACGCCTGGGAGCAGCGAGTGCTGGTCAAGGGCGAGCCGGCCAGCCGCGTCGAGCGCGAACTGCTCGGCGTTTCCCTGCTGGAGCTGTGCCTCGCGCTCGCCGAGCACTGGCGCCTGCCGGACTGGATCATTCAGGGCTACCGCCTGCTGGGCGCCGACCGGCGCAGGCTGATCAAGGCGCTGCACATTGCCCACGACAACGAGCACCCGCTGCACCAGCAGCAGATGCTCGACGCCGATCCGGAATTGCGGCGCTGGCTGACGCTGCCGAGCAACACCATCGTACTGGCCAACGGCCTGGCGCTGTCGGCGCACCACAGCTGGAGCGGCATCCACAGCCTGCGCTGGCAACGCCTGGCCGGGCTGTATCTGCAGGTACCGCTGGGAGAATTGCAGCAGATGGTGCACCAGCAGGCAGTCATCAGCGCCCGCGATTTCGGCGCGACCGATCTCTGGCACCCCGCCCAAGGGTTGCTGTGGCCGAGTGGCAGCCGCTTCCAGGTGTTGCGCGAAGTATCCGCGGCCACATCTGCTCCGACGGCCGATCTGACCGAATGGCGCGAACACTGCCGCCGGCTGCTTGCCGAGCCCAGCCCGTTCAGCAACGTGCTGCAGCTGACCGCCACCGCCAGCCAGGCCCTGACCAGCGCCGGCATGCAACGCTCGCTGGTATTGCTGGTGGATCGCAAGCAGAACCGCCTCGTCGCCCAGCAATGCGTCGGCCTGCCCGGCGATGCCGCACGGTTGACGCTTGCACCGGAGCAGAGCCAGGTCGTGCGTCGCCTGCTGGAAAAACCGGCCCAGCTGCGTCTGCAGCCGGCCAACATGGCACAGTTTTCCGCTCTGCTGCCCGGCGGCCTCAAGGCACTGTTCGCCGGCGAACACCTGCTACTGCGCTCCCTGGGCGTCGACGGTCGGGTATTGATGCTGGTCGTGGCCGATCAGAACGGCGCGCCGCTGTCCGACGCCAGCGTGCAAACATTCGCTAAAACATCACAATGCATCGAGCGCGCTTTGAGTCTGTTCGGCAGGCGCGGGGGCTGAGCTTTTTCGCTAGACTTCGCCCCTTCAACGACTAGTCGAGGCCTGCCGTGTCCGCCTTTTCCAATCTGCCACTGGTGATCGAGCCCGCCGATCTGGCCACCCGCCTCGATGCGCCCGAGCTGATCCTGGTCGATCTGACCAGTGCTGCCCGCTATGCCGAAGGCCACCTGCCGGGCGCCCGCTTCGTCGATCCCAAACAGACCCAACTGGGCCGACCGCCCGCACCAGGCCTGCTGCCCGAACAGGCGCAGCTGGAACGGGTGTTCGGCGCGCTGGGCCATCGCCCCGATGCGGTGTACGTGGTGTACGACGACGAAGGCGGCGGCTGGGCCGGACGCTTCATCTGGTTGCTCGACGTGATCGGCCACCGGCACTACCACTATCTCAACGGCGGGCTGCATGCCTGGCTGGACGAAGCCCGTCCGCTGAGCCGGGAGATACCCGAAGCGGCGACCGGTACACCACACCTGGTCGTGGACGACGCCCCGACCGCCACCCGCCACTACATCGAGAGCCGCCTCGGCGCCGACGACCTGGTGATCTGGGACGCCCGCTCGCCGGCCGAATACCGCGGCGAGAAGCTCTTCGCCGCCCGCGGAGGCCATATCCCCGGGGCGGTCAATTTCGAGTGGACGGCCGCCATGGACCCCGCCCGCGCGTTGCGCATCCGCGAAGACATCGCCGAGCGCCTGCTGGCACTGGGCATCGTTCCGGACAAGGAAATCGTCACCCACTGCCAGACTCACCACCGCTCCGGCTTCACCTACCTGCTGGCCAAGGCGCTGGGCTATCCCCGCGTCAAGGGCTATGCCGGTTCCTGGGCCGAATGGGGCAACCTGCCTGACACCCCGGTGCAGCAATGAAAAGGACACACATGAAAGACCGCCTGTTCGTCATCAGCCAGTATGTGCTGCCGCATCACCTGATTTCCCGCCTGGCCGGCTGCCTGGCCGAATGCCGCCTGCCCTGGGTGAAGAACACGTTCATCAAGTGGTTCGTCCGGCATTTTCAGGTCGACATGCGCGAGGCGCAGATCGAGGAGCCGACGGCCTACGAACATTTCAACGCCTTCTTCACCCGCGCCCTGAAGGACGGCGCCCGTCCGCTGGACAGCACGCCCGGCGCGATCCTCAACCCCTGCGACGGCGCCATCAGCCAGCTCGGCAAGATCGAGCAGGGCCGCATCTTCCAGGCCAAGGGCCACAGTTTCAGCGCCATGGAGCTGCTCGGCGGCGATCATGAGCGTGCAGCACCGTTCATGGGCGGCGCCTTCGCCACGGTGTACCTATCGCCCAAGGACTACCACCGCGTGCATATGCCGGTCAGCGGCACGCTGCGGGAGATGGTCTATGTGCCGGGGCGGATCTTCTCGGTCAACACCGTCACGGCGCAGGGCGTGCCGGAGCTGTTCGCGCGCAACGAGCGGGTCGTCTGCCTGTTCGACACCGAGCACGGCCCCATGGCGATGGTTCTGGTGGGCGCGATGATCGTTGCCAGCATCGAGACCGTCTGGGCCGGGCTGGTGACCCCGCCCAAGCGCAGCCTGAAGACCTTCCGCTACGACGAAGCGGCTCGCGCGCCTATCCACCTGGAAAAGGGCGCGGAGATGGGCCGTTTCAAACTGGGCTCCACCGTGATCCTGCTGTTCGGGCCGGACCGCGTGCGCTGGGCCGAACAGCTCGGCCCGCTGAGCCCGGTGTGCATGGGCGAGTCGCTGGGTCAGGCGGCGATCACCGCAGCCGCGAGCGAGGCCATCGAGCTTCAGTAAAAGGCGGGGCGCGACATTTCGGTAGCCCTCGGCTGCCGAATATCGGGTAATATCATCGAGCCATCATTTAGTCCTGCCCGTGCCGGCAGATATTGATAGAGTTCACATTACCCATGCCCTGAGCCGCCGCGGAGTCCGCCCGTTTTGGATAGACAGAGCCATCATCTGCTGTTGCGCGCACCCGCACCGACTCGGCAGACCCTGTCCTTCTGTGACGCCAGCGTTCGCGGTGTGACCGGCTGGCTCGCCGGCCTGCCGAAAGCCAACATCGGCGAGACCGCGCGCCAGCTCTATCAAGCGCTGATCGAGCTCAATCAACTGCGCATCGCCTCCGACACCCGCCTGCAGTTGCTCGAGCTGCTGCGTCCGGATGTCGACTTCGTCTGCAACCAGCTGGAAAAACACTTCGTCAACCAGCCGATCGTGCTCAGCGAGCGCCCGCGCAAGGTCGCCGGGCTCTGCCAGGCGTTGCAGAACCACTTGGCGGTGGGCTACAAGCTGATCGTGATACGTGTGGTCTCGCAACCCGATCGCGAGCGTCACCAGCTGCTGTCCATCGCGCTGCAGCGGGCCATCCACTGCCTTGGCGCACTGCTGATCCGCTCGACCCAGCTTTACGGGCCAGCGGCACCCGGGCTATGGCTGGAGCTGCACCAGCTCTACCAACTGGCAGTGGAACAGGGCACCGAGCGCCTGCTCATCCGCGACCCGCTGGCCCGTCATGCCAAGGGGTTGAGCGCGGAACAAAGCTATCTGGCATCCCTGCTGCTCGGCTGTGCGCGCTGCAATCAGATGCGTCAGCAGAGTATCGTCAAGCTCGCCGCCGCGCTGGAGGCCTGGAGCGGCATGGCCCAGATCCAGGCGGTCGGTGCCGCCGGCAGCCTGTTCCTGTTTTCCCCGCTGGTCGATGGGCCACCGCGCTACCGCTCGCTGTTTCCCGAGCGGGAGCAGCAGAACCTGCTCGGTATCAGCACCCAGCCACTGGTGGAAGTCATCGAGGAGCATCTTCGTCTGGCGCCGGACAATCGCCAGCTGACCCGCCTGCCCGCGGCGGCTGGGCTGGACGATGACCTGCTGCGGCACCTCTGCTCCGCCTGGGGCGCAATTTCCGAACGCACCTTTCAGCGCATCCCTGCCCAAGGCAGCCTGACCCTGTGCATCGGCATGACCGCGCTGCACTATCAACTGGCCGGCCAACGCCCGTTCAATGAAGTCCTGGAGCTGCAAGGCACCTCCAACCGTGCGGTGTTCAAGCTGCATAACGGCGCGGCGGATGTCTGGGCGAATGCCTTCGACGCGCAGAGCAGTACCGTCGAGCTGCTGCCGACCCATGACCATATCGAATTCGTCAGCCCGAACCTGACGCGCACGGCCGCCGCCGCCAAAACCGCCGCGCCCGCCAGCGCTCAACCCAGGCGGCCGAGCGAGACGGAAAACCGTCCCCTGTATCAGGTGCAGCTGGTCGACCACAGCCCCGGCGGCTACTGCCTGGCATGGGAAGGCGAAGTGCCCGGCCAGCTGCAGACCGGCGAGCTGCTGGGGCTGCGCGAGGGCAGCTCGCAGAGCTGGAGCATCGCCGTGGTGCGCTGGATACGCCAGGTGCGCGGCGGCAGCACGCAGATGGGGGTCGAGCTGATTGCGCCCCAGGCCCAGCCGTGCGGGTTGCGCCTGCTGCGCAAGGATGACCAGGGCAGCGAATACCTGCGCGCCTTGCTGCTGCCGGAGATCGGTGCGATTTCCCAACCGGCCATGCTGATCGCACCGCGCCTGCCCTTCCAGGAAGGCCACAAGGTCCTGATCAAGCGTGAGGGCGAGGAACAGCGCGCCGTGCTCAATCGGCGGCGCACCGGCACCGGCAACTACAACCAGTTCGAATATCGCTCGCTCGGGCAGGTGGCGCCGGAGCGAGAGACACCTGTCACAGGCTGGAAAACCCACACGGCGGGCGGGGATGAAGATTTTGACTCACTCTGGAAGTCGCTGTAGATTGCCGACTCTCGCATTCTTGCCTGCCCGCGCCGCACCGGCGCGCACTTAAGCTGTTGCCATGGCCCTGCAAAAGAAAACCATCCGCCTGCTGATTCTCGAAGACTCGCAGAACGAGGCCGAGCGTCTGGTCAGCCTTTTCCGCAATGCCGGACAGGCGACCCGGGTGCATCGACTGACGTCCAGCGACGACCTGGCCGAAGCCCTGACGCAGACCTGGGACCTGCTGATCAATGCACCGCAAAGCGAGAACCTCGACCCCAGCGAGGCGATCGGCGCCATTCGCCGGCAGGCCAAGGACATCCCGATCATCCAGCTGACTGCCGGCAACGATGCCGAAGCGATCACCGAAGCATTGATGCTCGGCGCCCAGGATGCGCTGCCGCAGGGCGAGGATGAGTGGCTCCTGCTGGTGGCCAACCGCGAGCTGGCCAACCTGGAAGAGCGTCGCGCACGACGCTCGGCGGAAGTGGCGCTGCGCGAGGCCGAAAAGCGCTGCCAGTTGCTGCTCGACAGCTCGGTGGATGCCATCGCCTATGTGCACGATGGCATGCACATCTACGCCAACCGCGCCTACCTCGAGCTGTTCGGCTACGACGACGTGGAGGATCTGGAAGGCATGCCGATGATCGACCTGATCGCCGGCACCGACCAGAGTCGCTTCAAGACGTTCCTGAAGAACTACCAGACCCTCGAAGGCGCCGCCGAGCTTGCCTGCGGTGGCGTGCGCGCCGACGGCGACACGCTAAAGACACGGATGATCTTCTCGCCGGCGGCCTACGACGGCGAGCCCTGCATCCAGGTCGTGATCCGTGCCGAGAACGACAGCGCCGAACTGCAGAAACTGCGCGAAATCAGCAGTCAGGACCCCGTGACCGGCCTGCTCAACCGCAACAGCTTCCTCGAAGTGATGGATGCCGCCGTCGAGCGCGCCGTGAACGCCGGACAGAGCGCCAGCCTGGCCTATGTTCGCGTCGACCGCTTCGCCGCGCTGCAGGCGGACATCGGCCTGGCCGACTCGGATGAGCTGCTCAGTCAGCTGGCCACCCTGCTGCGCGGACACTTTTCCGGCGACAGCCAGCTGGCACGCTTCGCCGACGACGTGTTCACCGTGCTGCAGCCCGGCCTCACTCCGCAGCAGGCCGAACCCGAACTGCGCAAGCTGCTGAGCAAGGTCGAAGGCCATCTGCTAGACGTCGGCGGCCGCACGGTGCAGACCACCCTCAGCATCGGTGTCGCCGGCCTCGACGAAAAGACCGCCAAGGCGCAGGACGCCATCGAGCGCGCACACCGCTGTGCCGATGACCTGAGCGACGGCAATGCGCTGAAAATCTACAACCCGGCCGACGAGCTGGCCGCCGCCGCCAACCGCGGCGACATCATCGCCATGCTCAAGCAGGCCCTGGAGAACAACAGCTTCCGCCTGCTGTTCCAGCCGATCATCAGCCTGCGTGGCGACAGTTTCGAACACTACGAAGTGCTGCTGCGCCTGCTCGATCCGCAAGGCGTGCAGGTACCGCCCAGCGACTTCCTCAGCGTCGCCAGCGAGGCGGGCCTGGCCACCAAGATCGATCGCTGGGTCATCCTCAACTCCATCAAGCTGCTGGCCGAACACCGCGCCAAGGGCCATCGCACACGGCTGTTCCTGCACCTGTCGGCTGCCAGCATCCAGGACGCCAGCCTGCTGGCCTGGCTGGGCGTCGTGCTCAAGGCGTCGCGCCTGCCGGGCGATTCGCTGGCCTTCGAATTGGGCGAAGCCGACGCCGTGGCCTACCTGAAGCCGGCCAAGGCGCTGGCGCAGGGGTTGGCCGGGCTCGGCTGTCGCATCGCGCTGTCCCAGTTCGGCTGCGTGCTCAACCCGTTCAACACGCTCAAGCATCTGGACGCCGAGTTCATCAAGGTCGACGGCTCCTACACCCAGGACCTCACCCGCCAGGAGAACCAGGAAGCCCTGAAGGCACTGCTGGCCGAGCTGCATGAGCAGCAGAAGCAGAGCATCGTGCCCTTCGTCGAAAGCGCCACGGTACTTGCCACCCTCTGGCAGGCCGGCGTCAGCTATATCCAGGGCCACTACCTGCAGGGCCCGAGCCAGTCGATGGACTACGACTTCTCCTCCGACGAAGAATGACCTCCGGGCTGGCCCCCACCAGCCCGAAGACAGCCTCCTGCGCCAACTCGCCCTGACTTGATCGCGGTCATCCGCCGGCTTCCACGCTGGGCTAGAGTGTCCGGACGTCTTCACTTCCAGGAGGAGTCGCACCATGGCCATGATGAAAGCCGCCGTGTTCGTCGAGCCGGGCCGCATCGAACTGCAGGACAAGCCCATCCCCGAGATTGGTCCCAACGATGCGCTGCTGCGCATCACCACGACCACCATCTGCGGCACCGATGTCCACATTCTCAAGGGTGAATACCCGGTCGCTCCCGGCCTGACCATCGGTCACGAACCGGTGGGCATCATCGAAAAGCTGGGCAGCAACGTGAAGGGCTACCAGGAAGGCCAGCGGGTGATCGCCGGCGCCATCTGCCCCAGCTTCACCTCCTACGCATGCCAGGACGGCCTGCCCGCTCAGGATGGCGGCTGCTCCTGCCATGGCTACAAGCCCATGGGCGGCTGGCGATTCGGCAATACCATCGACGGCACTCAGGCCGAATACGTGCTGGTGCCCGACGCCCAGGCCAACCTGGCGCCGGTGCCGGACGCGCTGACCGACGAGCAGGTGCTGATGTGTCCGGACATCATGTCCACCGGTTTCGCTGGCGCCGAGGCGGCCAATATCAAGATCGGCGATATCGTGGTGATCTTCGCCCAGGGCCCGATCGGGCTGTGCGCCACCGCCGGCGCCCGGCTGCGCGGCGCTGGCACCATCATCGCGGTGGACGGCGTGGATGCGCGGCTGGATATCGCGCGCAAGATGGGTGCGGATGTGACGCTCAACTTCCGCAATGTGGATGTGGTGGAGGAAGTGCTGAAACTGACCGGCGGCCGCGGCGTCGACGCCTCGATCGAGGCGCTGGGTCTGCAATCGACCTTCGAAAGTGCGCTGCGGGTGCTCAAGCCGGGCGGAACCCTGTCCAGTCTGGGCGTCTACTCCAGCGACCTGAGCATTCCGCTGGGCGCCTTCCATGCCGGCCTGGGCGACAACAAGATCGTCACCTCGCTCTGCCCCGGCGGCAAGGAACGCATGCGCCGACTGCTCAATGTGGTGGCGTCCGGCCGCGTCGATCTCGCCCCGCTGGTCACCCATCACTACGCGCTGGACAACATCGGTGCCGCCTATGACCTGTTCGCCAATCAGCGCGACGGTGTGCTGAAGGTGGCGATCAAGCCCTGACGACCGTGTGCTGGCCGGGCGCGCCGTTCGCCGCCCGACCGGTGCGCATCACTCCGAACCCTCGCGGTCGCGGAAGCCCAGCAGATAGAGGATGCCGTCCAGGCCCAGGGTGGAGATGGCCTGCTTGGCCGACTGCTTGACCAGCGGCTTGGCACGGAAGGCGACGCCGAGCCCGGCGAGGCCGAGCATCGGCAGGTCGTTGGCTCCATCACCCACGGCGATGGTCTGCTCCAGGCACAGTCCTTCCTGCTCGGCCAGTTGGCGCAGCAGATCGGCCTTGCGCTGGGCATCGACGATAGGCTCGACCGCCACGCCGGTGACTTTGCCGTTTTCGATCTGCAGCTCGTTGGCGAATACGTAGTCGATGCCCAACTTGGCCTGCAGCTGCTTGGCGAAATAGCTGAAGCCGCCGGAGAGGATCGCCGTCTTGTAGCCCAGGCGCTTGAGCTCGGCGAACAGCACCTCGGCGCCCTCGGTCAGGCGCAGGCTGGCGCCGATATCGGCCAGCACGTTTTCCGACAGCCCCTCGAGCAGCGCCAGGCGTTCCTTGAAGCTGGCGCGGAAATCCAGCTCGCCGCGCATCGCGCGCTCGGTGATCTCCGACACCTGCTCGCCAACGCCAGCGGCCTTGGCCAGCTCGTCGATGACCTCGGCCTCGATCAGCGTGGAGTCCATGTCGAACACGGCCAGGCGACGGTTGCGCCGGTAGACCGAATCGCGCTGGAAGGCGATATCGACGTTCAGCTCCTGCGCCACGCTGAGGAACTCGGCACGCAGTGCGGCCGTGTCGGCCGGCTCGCCGCGCACAGAGAGCTCGATGCAGCCCTTGCCCCGCTCTTCGGGCATGTCCAGCGGCATACGCCCGGACAGCCGATCGATGTGGTCGATGTTGAGCCCGTACTTGGCGGTGATCGAGCTGACCCGCTGCAGCTGCTCGGCGGTGACCTTGCGCGTCAGCAGCGTGACGATGTGCCGGGCCTTGCCTTGCCCCGCGACCCAGTGCTGGTAGTCAGCCTCGGAAACCGGCGTGAAGCGCACCTGCTGGTCGTGCTTGTAGCCCATGAAGAGCACGTCCTTGAGGACCGACGAAGCGCGCTCGTTATCCGGAATCTCGATCAGGATGCCGAACGACAGCGTGTCGTGGATCACTGCCTGGCCGATGTCGAGAATGTTCACGCCACCCTGGGCGAGCACGCCGGTAATGGCCGCGGTCAGGCCCGGGCGATCTTCACCGGTGATATTGATCAGGACGATTTCGCGCAAGGCGCAGCTCCCATGGCAGGCAATGAAGGCCGGCATTCTACATCAGCTGGCAAGGGGGCTGGACAGCCGCCACCGCCTCCGCACGCGCAGCGCCGGCGGCGCAATTCGTCAGCTTACCGTTGCAGACCTTTAGCGCCCCCCGCGCTATCCG
Source organism: Stutzerimonas sp. Brlt_14 (assembly GCF_051948915.1). NCBI lineage: Bacteria > Pseudomonadati > Pseudomonadota > Gammaproteobacteria > Pseudomonadales > Pseudomonadaceae > Stutzerimonas > Stutzerimonas sp. Brlt_14. The sequence continues at coordinate 65,132 of NZ_JAYJLM010000004.1, read as the reverse complement.
TATACTGCTCGGCAATTTCCCGACGAGAAGAGCCGCGCTCTGTGAACCGGCCCGCATCCGTAAAGCCAGACAACTTCTTCCTCATGCTCTATCGCGCCGTGCGCCAGCACCGCGTGCCGCTGGTGTTGCGCATCGCCGCCCATACGCTGCTGCTCGTGGCGTTGGCGCTGATCATCTACGCCTGGGTGATCGGCATGCAGTTCAAGCACGCCATGGCGCAGCAGGCCGATGCCCTCGGCCAGAGCCTGGTCACGCAGACTGCCGCCTCGGCCACCGACCTGCTGGTGGCCAACGACATCCTCAGCCTGAACGTGCTGCTGAGCAATCTGGTGAAGAATCCGCTGGTTGCCCACGCGGCGATCTACAGCGTCGACAACCGCGTGCTGGCCGAGTCCGGCACGCGCCCGCAGAAGGGCCTGCTCGGCGATGACAGCGGCCTTTATTCGACCCCGATCAGCTTCCAGGAGGTAATCGCCGGCCACCTGCGCGTCAGCCTCGACATGCAGCAGTTCCAGCAGCCGATGACCATCAGCCTGCAGAGCATGGGCCTGCTCAGCCTGATCCTGCTGGCCCTGACGCTGATGCTGAGCCTGCGCCTCGGCCGCCAACTGGCGACACCGTTGATGCAGATGCGCCTCTGGCTGCGCGATCCGGATGATCCTGCGCCGGGTGCCGGGCGCCAGGACGAGATCGGTGACCTTGCGCGCCAGTTGCAGGCACGGCTGGTGCCGGAAAAGCCCGAGCCGGAACTCGACCTCAGCGATGCGCTGGATGACGATTATTTCGAGCAGGATGATGATCGCGCCATCCCGCAGCGCACGCAGTCTCGCCCCGAACGCTTCGACATCGATCTGGACGATGACGAGCCGCAGCGCCCGGCACGACTGTCGGCCAACTTCGACGACGACGAACTGGAGATCGCCGACGACGAACCGCCATTCGATAGCCCGGCGTCAGCCAGCAGCGCGCCGCAGCCTAGCCTTCCGCGTTCGACCCGTAGTGCCGTGCTGGCCATCCAGCTCGGCGCCCAGGACCAGCTGCGCCGCCTGCCGCGGCCTCGCCTGACCGAGCTGCTGCAGCGCTACCGCGATTGCCTGCAACAGGCCGCCACGCTCTACCAGGCCGAGCTGCACACGCTCAACGACGGCAGCAGCCTGATGCTGTTCCACAGCCAGGACGACGAGCAGAACTACCTGACCCATGCGATCTGCTGTGGCGAGCTGATGCGCGCGCTGGCTCATGCGCTGCAGATCGACGTCGCCGACAGCGGCATCACGCTGCAGCTGCAACTGGGCCTGACCCAGGGCGATGGCCTGTTCGACCTGAGCCAGGGCGACCTCTTGCTCAGCGAGCCGGCACAGGCGGCACTGGACATGTCGCTGCACAGCCGCAACCTGTTGCTGGTCGAAAGCAGCATCAGCGAAGACCGGCTGATCCAGCAACGCGCCCGCATCCGCCCGATCGCCAGCCCCGAAGGCGCCTGCTGCGTCGAGCGCCTGCTGGACCCCTACCCTTCTTTGCTGGAACGCCAACTGGCCCGGATGCACGAGCTGCGCAGCCGCACCTACTGACGCGCTCGCGGGCGAGCGCCCGCTGCCAGCAAGACGGGCTGACGATTGGCGAACGCGGCAGTGCATCTCGCCGACGCCTCCTCCACCCGCAAAAAAGAAAAGCCCGACCAGGATCACCGGTCGGGCTTTTTCAGTCGTACTTCCACCACTCAGCGGTGTCAGAAGCGGAAGACTTCCAGGTCGGTTCGGATCGGCTCGGCCGCCGGAATGCGCGGTGCCGGCGGTTCGGCCGACTTGCTCACCTGTGGCTTGGCCGGAGCCGGCTTGGGCGGCGTCTTGGCGACCAGCGCGGGCTCGACCGCCCCGGCCACCATCTCGCTCAGGCGCTGCAGCAGGGCGCTCTGCGCGCGCACCTGATCGGCGGTGGTGCCGAGGTGCTCTTCCTGCAGGCGCACCAGACGGCTGCCCAGATGCTTGCCGGCCTTGTCGCGCAGACGCCACTGCGCCTCGAGTACCGCCGGGTACGCAGGCCCGGAATCGAGGCGGGTGATGGACAGCTCGATCTGTACCTCCGGCGCGAAGCCTTCGTCGGCGGGACCGAGCACCAGGCTTTGCGTATCCAGGCGCCAGGCCAACTGGCGCAGCATGAGCTGCTCGATATCGGCCTTGAGGCTGCCCGCCCAGCGGGCCTGCTGGTCATCGGCAGCCAGGCTGCCGTCGGCCAGACGCTGCAGCAGCGCATCGCGCTGCAGATAATCGGCAAGGGTAACCGGCGCCAGCAGCACGGCCGCGCCATCGATCCGCTCCGGCACCTCGGTGGTACCGCTGTCCAGGCGATACATGGGTGCCGGCTGCAGACCGACACAGCCGGTCAGGCCGATGCTGGCCAGCAACAACACAGTCGGAACACGCAGCAAGTTCTTCATTACCGTCATAACACCACAGTTCAGGCCACTGCCGACCCTCTCGGCCGCCGTCGCCTCGTGCCCATGTCGCGTCGGACAGCATGTCGTCGACGCGCAACTAGGCACCGGGCAAAACGCCGCAGGCTGGAAAGGCCGCTATCTTCCGTGAATCTGGCCGTCGATTCCAGCGCCAATGCACATTGTCACACTTCTACCAGCAGGCCCTCGACGCGCTGGAAGCCTCGCGGCAGCTTGTTGCCGCGCCTGCCACGTTCGCCCTTGTAGTGCTCGAGATCCTCGGCCTTGAGCGACAGCGTGCGCTTGCCAGCCTGCAGGACCAGGGTGGCGCCAGCCGGCAGCACGGCGAGATCGACCAGATACTCCTCGCGACTGGCCACCCGCTCCCCGGGAATGCCGATGATCTTGTTGCCCTTGCCCTTGCCCAGCTGCGGCAGGTCGCGCACCGGGAAGACCAGCAGGCGGCCTTCGGTGGTGACCGCGGCAAGCCAGTCGTCCTCGCGGCTGGCCAATGGTCGTGGTGCGACGACGCGGGCGCCGGCCGGCAGGGAGAGCAGCGCCTTGCCAGCCTTGTTCTTGGCCTGAAGGTCCTCGCCCTTGACGACAAAACCATAGCCGGCATCCGAGGCGATCACATAGAGCGCCTCATCGTCGGGCAGCAGCACGCATTCGAAGCTGGCGCCTGGCGGCGGAGTCAGCCGGCCGGTGAGCGGCTCGCCCTGGCCACGTGCCGATGGCAACGTGTGGGCTGCCAGCGAGTAGCTGCGGCCGGTGGAGTCGATGAACACTGCATGCTGGTTCGAGCGGCCCGCCGCCGCCGCCTTGAAGTTGTCGCCGGCCTTGTAGGAAAGCCCGCCGGCATCGATGTCGTGACCCTTGGCGCAGCGCGCCCAGCCCTTCTCGGAAATCACCACGGTGACCGGCTCGGACGGCAGCAGCTCGTTCTCCGTCAGGGCTCGGGCCTCGGCGCGCTCGACAATCGGCGAGCGGCGGTCATCGCCATAGGTTTCGGCGTCTTCCAGCAGTTCCTTGCGCACCAGCTTCTTCAGCTTGGCTTCGCTGCCGAGCAGTGCCAGCAGCCGCTCGCGCTCCTTGGCCAGCTCGTCCTGCTCGCCGCGGATCTTCATCTCTTCCAGACGCGCCAGCTGGCGCAGACGGGTGTCGAGGATGTAGTCAGCCTGAAGCTCGGACAATTCGAAACGCGCCATCAGCACCGGCTTGGGCTGATCCTCGGTTCGGATGATGTGGATCACCTCGTCGAGGTTGAGGAACGCCACCAAAAGGCCTTCCAACAGGTGCAGGCGCTTTTCCACCTTGTCCAGGCGGAACTGCAGACGACGGCGCACGGTACCGATGCGGTAGGTCAGCCACTCGCTGAGCAGGGTGCGCAGGTTCTTCACCTGCGGCCGGCCGTCGATGCCGATGACATTGGTGTTGACCCGGTAGCTGGATTCCAGGTCGGTGGTGGCGAACAGGTGCTGCATCAGCGCCTCGACATCGACCCGGTTGGAGCGCGGGATGATGACGATGCGGCAGGGGTTCTCATGGTCCGACTCGTCACGCAGGTCGGCCACCATCGGCAGCTTCTTGGCCTGCATCTGCCCGGCGATCTGCTCGAGCACCTTGGAACCTGACACCTGGTGCGGCAACGCGGTGACCACGATATCGCCGTCCTCGACCCGGTAGACGGCACGCATGCGCACCGAACCACGGCCGGTTTCGTAGATCTTCAGCAGGTCCGCACGCGGCGTGACGATCTCGGCCTCGGTCGGGAAATCCGGCCCCTGCACATGCTCGCAGAGCTGCTCGACGCTGGCACTCGGCTCGTCGAGCAGACGCACGCAGGCGGCGGCGACTTCACGCAGGTTGTGCGGCGGCACGTCGGTGGCCATGCCCACGGCGATGCCGGTGGTGCCGTTGAGCAGCAGGTTGGGCAGCCGCGCCGGCAGGGTCGCCGGTTCGTCCAGGGTGCCGTCGAAGTTCGGCACCCAGTCCACCGTGCCCTGCCCCAGTTCGGACAGCAGCACCTCGGAATAGCGTGACAGGCGCGCCTCGGTGTAGCGCATGGCGGCGAAGGACTTGGGATCGTCCGGAGCACCCCAGTTGCCCTGACCGTCGACCAGCGTGTAGCGGTAGCTGAACGGCTGTGCCATCAGCACCATCGCCTCGTAGCAGGCGCTGTCGCCGTGCGGGTGGAACTTGCCGAGCACGTCACCGACGGTACGCGCGGACTTCTTGTGCTTGGCGTCGGCGTTCAGGCCGAGTTCGCTCATGGCATAGACGATGCGCCGCTGCACAGGCTTGAGGCCGTCGCCGATATGCGGCAGCGCGCGATCCATGATCACGTACATGGAATAGTTGAGGTAGGCCTGCTCGGTGAAGTCGGCGAGGGAGCGCCGCTCCACGCCGTCCAGGCTCAGGTCGAGGGATTCGCTCATGGTCGATCCGTTACATGCTGGCGCAGCACCAGGGTGCCGGCGCGCTGGGTGAATTCAAGTTGTTTCAGGGCGCTCATGCCGAGCAGAACCTGTTCGCTGCGAAAGCCGGGGGCGACGATGGCGCGCACGTCGCGCAGCACGATGTCGCCCAGGCTGAGGCTGTTCAACACGGTGCGATAGCCGGTGGTCTGGCCGTTGGCGGTGTGCAGCATCACCGGCGCACCGCGGGACAGTCCCAGCCGCTCGGCCAGCTCGGCCGGCACGGCGACGTCCGTGGCGCCGGTGTCGAGCAGAAAGGTGACCGTTTCGCCATTGATCTTGCCGCTGGCGACGAAATGCCCCTGGACGTTGCCAGCCAGCTGCACCTCGATCTGCTCGCCCTGCAGCTGGGATACCGGCTGGCGGTTCGGGTTGAGGCGATCCTCCTCCCAGGCGGCGAAGAAGCGCGTCGCCAGGTACAGCCCGACGCCCCAGGCGAGCACCAGCATCACCCGCCCGGCACGACGCCCGGCCGTCTGGCTCACGGCCGCGCCATCCAGCCGCCGCTCGGTGCGGCGAAACGCCAGACGATGGGTCTCTTCTCGCCGTCGCCGCGCGCCTTGCCGTTGTTGTCGACGCCGATCCAGGCCCCTTCGGCGTCGATCCACAGCGCCTCGGCATTACCGAACGGCTCGCGGTAGCGGCGCTCCTCGGTCAGCGCCTCGGCGGCGAACGACCAGCAGCGTTCGACCGTCCCGTTCGCCGGGCTGCGCCGGCAGACCCGATATGCAGAGGGCTCCAGCACGAACAGCTTGTCGTTGAAATAGGCCAGGGCCGAGAAGCTGCGCGGCAGCGGCGTATCGCCGAGCGCCGCGGGGGGCTGCTGATGCCCGCCCTGCGCCATCAGCACACAACCGCCGGTGCACTGCCAGCTGCTCTGCTTGCGGTGCATCACCAGCAGCCCGCGGCGTTCGCGCTCGGCGGCCAGCCACATGCGTTCGGCCTTCGGGTCGACTGCAATGCCCTCGAACAGCGCGTTGAAATGCCAGAGCATGCCGCTGGCCCGGGCCTGACGAACCAGGGACTCGGGCAGGCGCAGCCATTCCGCCGTGCCGGCCGGGCTCACCCGCAGCACGGCGGCATGCGCCTCGCTGACGACGTAGCGATTGCCCAGCGCATCGCAGCTCAGCCCTTCGAAATCGAGGTGGCCGCCGCGCACATGGCCACTGAGCCAGGCGCGCATGCGCATGCCCCAGGGCAAACCACTATCGGGCGGCGGGCCGGCTTCGAAGCGCTCCGGTTCGGCCTGCCAGGGCGAGACGCTGGTATCGAGCCGGTACAGCACGTCGTCTTCGCGGTCGGATACCGCCCACAACGCATCTCCGCACCAGGCCATTCCGGACAGATTGCCGCCGCTCATGCCCTGCACGGGATGCTCGCTCAACAGCTTCAGCTCGGGCGCCGGCTCGTTGGCCCAGAGCGGTGCCGATACCAGACTCAGCAGCGCCAGCCCACGGCGGATCAAACCAGCACCTCCGCCAGGTTGCCCTTGGACTCGAGCCAGCTCTTGCGGTCGCCAGCGCGCTTCTTGGCCAGCAGCATATCCATGACTTCGCGGGTGCCCTCGAAATCATCCAGGGTCAGCTGCACCAGCCGGCGGGTGTTGGGGTCCATGGTGGTCTCGCGCAGCTGTGGCGGGTTCATTTCGCCGAGACCCTTGAAGCGCGTCACCTGCGGCTTGCCGCGGCGCTTCTCGGCCACCAGCCGCTCGAGGATGCCGTCACGCTCGGCCTCATCCAGCGCATAGAAGATGTCCTTGCCCAGGTCGATGCGGTACAGCGGCGGCATGGCCACGTAGACATGACCGGCCTCCACCAGCGGGCGGAAATGCTGGACGAACAGGGCGCACAGCAGGGTGGCGATATGCAGGCCGTCGGAGTCGGCGTCGGCGAGGATGCAGATCTTGCCGTAGCGCAGCTGGGCCAGATCGGTGGCGCCCGGATCGACGCCGATGGCCACGGCGATGTCATGTACTTCCTGGCTGGCGAGCACCTCGCCGCCGTCGACCTCCCAGGTGTTCAGGATCTTGCCACGCAGCGGCATGATCGCCTGAAACTCCTTGTCCCGCGCCTGCTTGGCGGAGCCGCCGGCCGAGTCGCCTTCCACCAGGAACAGCTCGGCGCGCATCGGGTCCTGCCCGGCGCAGTCGGCCAGCTTGCCCGGCAGCGCCGGCCCTTGAGTGATCTTCTTGCGCTCGACCTTCTTGCCGGCCTTCAGTCGACGCCCGGCATTGCTGATTGCCAGCTCTGCCAGTTGCATGCCCAGCTCCGGGTGGGCATTGAGCCAGAGGCTGAAGGCATCCTTGACCACACCCGAGACGAACGCCGCCGCCTCGCGTGACGACAGGCGCTCCTTGGTCTGCCCCGAGAACTGCGGCTCCTGCATCTTCATCGAGAGGACAAAGGCGATGCGCTCCCAGATGTCTTCCGGGGCCAGCTTGAGCCCGCGCGGCAGGAGGTTGCGGAACTCGCAGAACTCGCGCATGGCGTCCAGCAGGCCCTGGCGCAAGCCATTGACATGGGTGCCGCCCTGAGCCGTGGGAATCAGGTTGACGTAGCTTTCCTGAACGCTCTCGCCGCCCTCCGGCAACCAGAGCAATGCCCAGTCCACCGCCTCGGTATTGCCCGCCAGGGCGCCGACGAAAGGCTCGTCGGGCAGGCGCTGATACTCACTGACCGAGTCCACCAGGTAGGAGCGCAGGCCGTCCTCGTAGTGCCACTCGACCTTCTCGCCGGTGCTCTTGTCCTCGAAGCTGACGCTCAGCCCCGGGCAGAGCACGGCCTTGGCCTTGAGCACGTGCTTGAGCCGGCTGATGGAAAACTTCGGCGAGTCGAAATACTTGGGATCGGCCCAGAAGCGCACGCTGGTGCCGGTGTTGCGCTTGCCGACGCTGCCGATCACCTCCAGATCACTGGCCTTGAAGCCGTCGGCGAAGCTCATGCGGTACTCGCTGCCATCGCGCTTGACGGTCACCTCGACACGGGTCGACAGCGCGTTGACCACGGAGATGCCGACCCCGTGCAGACCACCGGAAAACTGGTAGTTCTTGTTGGAAAACTTGCCGCCCGCGTGCAGCTTGGTGAGGATCAGCTCGACGCCCGGCACCCCTTCCTCGGGGTGAATGTCCACCGGCATGCCGCGGCCGTCGTCGATCACTTCCAGCGAGTTGTCTTGGTGCAGGATCACCTGGACCGAGCGGGCATGCCCGGCGAGGGCTTCGTCGACACTGTTGTCGATGACTTCCTGGGCCAGGTGATTGGGCCGCGAGGTGTCGGTGTACATGCCCGGGCGCTTGCGCACCGGATCGAGGCCGGAAAGAACCTCGATGGCTTCTGCGGTATAAGACATCTGTCGGGTACGGTCCTTATGTTCTGAACAATCAGCCCGCTACGGGCTGCAAAAAACCAGCGCACCGGCCGGGCTCCATCGCTGCAGTTCTCCTGGCGAACCCGTTCGGGTCGCCTGGGCCCGCACCTCCATCCCAGCTCAGAGTTTTCCCAGCCAGGCCTGCGGCTCGAAGCCGGCGAACGCCAGCAGCGCCGGCAGGCGCTCGGCGAAGCCCTGGAAGCCGTGGTCGCCGCCGGCCTGGATGCGCAGTGCGCAGCCCCGGTAGAACTGCGCCGCGTCACGGTAGTCGAGCGTTTCGTCGCCGGTCTGCAGCCACACCTGATAGCGTTCGGCATCTTCGGGTGGCGCCGTTTCCAGCTCCGCCAGCGCGGTCACGTGATCCTCGGTAAGCTCCCAGACCTCGCCGCTGTACAGGTTGGTTTGTGGTCCGAGATAGCCGTCGAAACGGCGGTGTGGCATCACCGCCGGATTGATCAGCAGGGCCTTCAGGCCATGGCGCTCGGCAAGGTGCGTCGCATAGTAGCCGCCAAGCGAGCTGCCGACCAGCAACGGTCGCCCAAGCTCGGCCAGACAGGTCTCGAGCTGCCCAATGGCCTGACGCGGGTGGTGATGCAGGGCGGGAACCCGCAGACGCTCGGCCTGGCCGAGTCGCTCCAGCGCCGACGACAGATGGCTCGCCTTCTGCGAGAGCGGGGAGCTGTTGAGCCCGTGGATATAGAGGATCGAAGGCGGATAACTGGACATGGATACAGTTCTTGAAAAAACCGCAAGGCTACTAGGCCCATGCTGCGCTCTGCAAGCGACCCGCCCAGGCGTCACGCCTCGCTCGCGCCACAGGTGTCGGCAGTCGCCAACCGCGATCAGTAGCCTTTCACGCTGTAGTCGATCTCGAAGTCGATACCGCTGACGCGCGACACATCGGTCTCCAGCCGCCCATCGGCGTACAGGCGCAACCAGCGATACCCCGGTGCCGCGCTATCGACCTGGAAGTCTTCGCTCCGCGGCGTGAACTGCACGCCCGTCGACGGCGTGGCCAACAGCCGAACCCCTTTGCGCGACTGATCGAACGCCTGATGGATGTGGCCCCAGAGCAGCGCACGCACGTTGTCGTGGCGGTCCAGCACCTCGAACAGCGCCTCGGGGTTGCGCAGACCGATGCGATCCATCCAGCGGCTGCCGATGGACACCGGATGGTGGTGCAGACAGACCAGATGGTGATGATCCGGCGCCTCGCTCAGCGCCCGCTCAAGCAAGTCGAGCTGGTCGCCGCGCAGCATGCCGAATACCGAACCGGCAACCAGGGTATCGAGCATCACCACACGCCAGCCGCCGATTTCCAGCACCGGCTCCATCAGCGCACTACCACGGGCAGCCTCACGCATGGCACCGAGTTCGTCATGATTGCCGGGGCACCAGCGCGCGGGGGCCTCGATACGCTCCGTCAGCTGACGGAAACGCTGATAGGACGCCACCGAGCCGTCCTGCGAAAGGTCACCGGTGGCCAGGATCAGGTCGATGCGCGGCTGCTCGGCAAAGGCCAGCTCGACGACGCGCGCCAGGCTATCGCCGGTGCTCAGGCCCAGCAGCTTGCCGTCCGCTTCGGCAAACAGATGGCTGTCGGTGAGCTGCACCAGCAGAACCGAATCTTCAACAGCAGTCACGGGCGCACCAGGCAAGGCCCTTCTCCTTGAGCTAAATCGCAACGGAATTATGGTAGGAGCCCGACGGGGGGTAAACCTTGGGAAGTGGGCATGGGTCACAGAACCACATCGCGCACCTGAAGCAGGTCACGCAAGCCCAGCCCAGAAAAGCGCAGAGGGAACGGCGTTAGAGCACCGGTTCGAGTTCGTGGCCACAGGCCAGGCAGTGCCCCAGCCACTCGCCGAGAAAGAGATTGAGCTGGTTCTTCTCATCAGGCTGGTGCATCTGCGCGTTGGGGTAGTGATAGATGCCGCGGAAGCGCCGGGCGTTCTCGGCACGAACCACTTCGGCCATGCGTGCATCGTGATAGACGCGCACTTCCATCTTCGGCACCGGCAACCAGGTCAGACAGTGCTCCTGACTCACCCGCACGGTGGTGGTGTAAGGGCAGCTCTCCAGCACCTCGAGTACCAGTACGCCGAGCAGCAGGTCACCCTGGCTGATGGCGATGCGCCGCGCTTCGCAGCCGCTGCGCATGCCCGGCAACAGACGCATCAGACGCATCAGACGCAGATAGTTGGCTTCGCAGGCCGCCTGCAGTTCGAGCAGATCGACTCGGTATCGCTCGCGCGTCTTCCTCATGCCCACTCCCCCCGCACCTGCTCGCGATTCAAGGCCAGCCACTGCAGTGCAATGATGCTGGCCGCGTTGTCGATTCGACCGTCGGAAATGGCGCGCAGTGCCTCTTGCAACGACCAGACATGCACACGGATGTCCTCGCCCTCTTCGGCTAGCCCGAACACACCGTCGGCCCCTTCGCTGTCGCAGCGACCTATATAGAGGTGTACGCGCTCGTCGCTGCCGCCCGGCGATGGAAAATAACGCGTGATCGGCCACAACTCGCCCAGCTCCAGCCCGGCCTCTTCCACCGCCTCGCGACGGGCGACTTGATCCGGCGCCTCGTCCTTGTCGATCAGCCCGGCGACCAGTTCGATCAGCCAGGGATTGTCGACCTTGCCCAGCGCCCCGACACGAAACTGCTCGATCAGTACCACTCGGTCACGCAGCGGATCGTAGGGCAGCACGCATACGGCGTCATGCCGCACGAACAGTTCGCGGCTCAGCTCGGCGCCCATGGCACCACTGAACTGACGGTGGCGCAGGTGGACGCGCTCCAGCCGATAGAAACCGCTGAAGCATTGCTCTCGACGGAGGATCTGGACATCATCCGGACCGGGTTTGAAGGTCTCGCTCATGGGTACCACTCATATCGGTTTGATTCGCGCCTTGCCGGCGGCGAATGACTGCAACCGTCACGTCGTGAGCGGCTTTGTGGTCATCCTAACGCGGCATTGTCTCTGGCGCAGCCCTTTGCAGACCACCGTAATCGAAGAACGCTCCACTGCCGCCAGCGCACGAACTTCGCGCAACGCCGGCGATCGAAAGCGCACTGTCATGCCTGGACCAACCATGTATTCAACCGCACCCTTTCGCAATCGCATCCTGCTGGGCAGCCTTCTCCTACTGCTCGGCGGCTGCCAGCACCTGGTCGCCGAACGCCCCGTCGAAGTCCGTCAAATCGTCACCGAGCATCGTCCGCAAGGCTGCGAGGACGACAGCTGCCCGCTGGTGAACATCGACACCCTGACCTTTGCCGACGAACCGGAACTCGATCGACTGATCGACGCACGGCTGCGGCGGATGACCATCAACGGCCCGGATGACCGCCTGCCCGCGTCGCTACAGGATTACCAGCAGCGCTTTCTGAGCACCGCCGAGCCGGGCTGGAGCAGCTACCTGCAAGCCAAGCTGCGCGAGCAGCACGGCGACATCCTGGTGGTCGAGTTTTCCAGCTACCTGTATGTCGGCGGCGCCCATGGCATGCCCGGGCGTGGCTTCATCAACTACGATCGCGAGCTGAACCGCGAGCTGCGCCTGGAGGACCTGTTGGTTCCGGGGCAGGAAGGTAACTTCTGGCGCGTCGCACGCCAGGCGCACCAGCGTTGGCTGGTGGAGAACGAACACGATCAGGACGCCGAGTTCGTCGACTTCTGGCCCTTCCAGCAGACGCCGAATATTGCGCTGCTGAAAGACAGCGTGTTGCTCAAGTACGACGTCTACAGCATCGCGCCCTACTCCAGCGGCCACCCGGAGCTGTTCATTCCCCACGAACAGCTCAAGGGCATTCTGAAGCCGGAATATCTCTGAGGAGACGAAGCGGGCCGGCATCTGCCGGCCCGCTTTGGCTCAGGCGGTCGATCACACCTCGCCGGTCACACCTGCTTGTAGATCACCGAACCCTCGTCCTTGAAGCGGGAGGACTGCTCGGCGAAACCCGCCTCGATGGCCTTTTGCTCGTCGGTCAGGCCGTGCTCGGCAGCATACTCGCGCACTTCCTGGGTAATCTTCATCGAGCAGAACTTCGGCCCGCACATAGAGCAGAAGTGCGCCACCTTCGCCGACTCCTTCGGCAGCGTCTCGTCATGGAAGGCACGCGCGGTGTCCGGGTCGAGGCCGAGGTTGAACTGATCCTCCCAGCGGAACTCGAAGCGCGCCTTGGACAGCGCGTTGTCGCGGATCTGCGCGCCCGGATGACCCTTGGCAAGATCAGCAGCGTGCGCGGCGATCTTGTAGGTGATGATGCCGGTCTTCACGTCATCCTTGTTCGGCAGACCGAGGTGCTCCTTCGGCGTGACGTAGCAGAGCATCGCGCAGCCGAACCAGCCGATCATCGCCGCACCGATGCCGCTGGTGATGTGGTCGTAGCCCGGCGCGATGTCGGTAGTCAGCGGGCCGAGGGTGTAGAACGGCGCCTCGTCGCAGCATTCCAGCTGCTTGTCCATGTTCTCCTTGATCATCTGCATCGGCACGTGGCCGGGGCCCTCGATCATGCACTGCACGTCATGTTTCCAGGCGATCTTGGTCAGCTCACCGAGGGTTTCTAGCTCGCCGAACTGGGCGGCGTCGTTGGCGTCGGCGATCGACCCCGGGCGTAGGCCATCACCCAGCGAGAAGCTGACGTCGTAGGCCTTCATGATTTCGCAGATTTCCTCGAAGTGGGTGTAGAGGAAGTTCTCCTTGTGATGCGCCAGGCACCACTTGGCCATGATCGAGCCGCCGCGCGAGACGATGCCGGTAACCCGCTTGGCGGTCAGCGGCACGTAGCGCAGCAGCACGCCGGCGTGGATGGTGAAGTAGTCGACGCCCTGCTCGGCCTGTTCGATCAGCGTGTCGCGGAACAGCTCCCAGGTCAGGTCTTCGGCCACGCCGTTGACCTTTTCCAGCGCCTGGTAGATCGGCACGGTGCCGATCGGTACCGGCGAGTTGCGGATGATCCACTCGCGTGTCTCGTGGATGTGCTTGCCGGTGGACAGGTCCATCACGGTGTCCGAACCCCAGCGGATGCCCCAGGTCAGCTTGGCCACTTCTTCCTCGATGGAGGAGCCCAGCGCCGAGTTACCGATGTTGCCGTTGATCTTCACCAGGAAGTTGCGGCCGATGATCATCGGCTCCAGCTCGGTGTGGTTGATATTCGCCGGGATGATGGCGCGGCCGCGCGCGACTTCCGAGCGGACGAATTCGGGGGTGATTTCCTTGGGAATGGCCGCGCCGAAGCTCTGCCCGGCATGCTGCTCGACCAGCAGGCCGGCTTCACGCGCCTCGGCGAGCTTCATGTTCTCGCGGATGGCGACGTACTCCATCTCCGGCGTGATGATGCCCTTCTTTGCATAGTGCATCTGGCTGACGTTGTGCCCGGCCTTGGCCCGGCGCGGGTTACGCACATGAGCGAAGCGCATGGCGGAAAGTTCGGCATCGTTGAGGCGACGCTGGCCGAATTCGGAGGTCAGCCCCGGCAGCTTCTCGGTGTCGCCGCGGTCCTCGATCCAGGCACTGCGCACGTCGGCCAGGCCCTTGCGCACGTCGATGGTGACGTTCGGGTCGGTGTAGGGGCCGGAGGTGTCGTAGACGGTGACCGGCGCGTTGATCTCGCCGCCGAAGTCGGTGGGTGTCACGTCCAGGCTGATCTCGCGCATCGGTACGCGGATGTCCGGGCGCGAACCCTGGACATAGATTTTCTGCGAACGCGGGAAGGGTTGAATGGACTGCTGGTCGACCTGGGCGGATTCACTCAGGTTCTTGTTGCTTTGCACGCTCATCGGCTTCTCCTGGGATGTGTCGGAGCGAACCTGAGCAACACGGCGGATCAAGGGCGTCGGGCACCGCAACTGCGGTGGAGAGACTCGTCACGTTCGAGACGAGGACATCTTGTTCCCTACGCAGGCCTTAACCTGATCAGGTTCAACGGGATCCGGAACTTTCCGATCTCAGCCTTCGCTTCAAGGCACCCCGACAAGAACGCCGTCGAGTCTAATCAAGACCTTGGGCGAACACCATGGCAATGGCGAAACTAGTCGACCGTTCGGTCATTTGCCCGGACCGCCATCGCTGCCTCACACCACGGCGCACGCGCGCCTTGACCCCCTGACAGCTGCCGCTTAGCCTTGCCCATCAGCTCTATTCAGGATGGACCCAACATGCTGCGCAGACTCCCCCTGGCTCTCGCCGTGGCCACCCTCACTGCCGGAGGGGCCTGGGCGCAAGAGACCGTCCCCCTCGCCAGCAAGACCGATCTGGTCAGCGTCTACCAGCAAGCCGTCAACAACAACGCCGACCTGGCGGCGGCCCGGGCGCAGTTCCGCGCACGCCAGGAAGTGGTGCCACAGGCACGCGCCGGCCTGCTGCCCAACCTCAGCGCCGGCGCCGAGCTGAGCGACACCGAAACGGACGTCGACACCAGCATGGGCTCCACGTCGCTATCACGCAGTGGCACCGCCTATCAGGCGACGCTGAGCCAGCCGATCTTCCGTGCCGACCGCTGGTTCCAGCTCAAGGCCGCGGAAGCCGTGAGCGAGCAGGCCGCAATCGAATACTCCATCGCCGAGCAGGACCTGATCCTGCAGAGCGCCCAGGCCTACTTCGCCGTGTTGCGCGCGCAGGACAACCTGGCGGCGGTGAAGGCCGAGGAAGCCGCGTTCAAGCGCCAGCTCGACCAGGCCAACGAACGCTTCGAGGTGGGCCTTTCCGACAAGACCGATGTGCTCGAAGCCCAGGCCGGCTTCGACACCGCGCGCGCCAATCGCTCCATCGCCCAACGCCAGGTCGAGGACGCCTTCCAGGCGTTGTTCACCCTGACCAACCGCGAGTACGTGGCGCTGGAAGGCATCCGCCATACCCTGCCGGTGCTGGCGCCGGTGCCAAACGAGGCTAAGGCGTGGGTGGATACGGCGACGCGGCAGAACCTCAACCTGCTGGCGGTCAATTACGCCGTGACCGCCGCCGAGGAAACCCTGCGCCAGCGCCGCTCCGGCCATGCGCCAACACTCGACGCCGTGGCCTCGTACCGCAAGGGCGACAACGACGCGCTCGGCTTCAGCAACACCCAGAGCATCCCGGGCTTCGACATGCCGCGCTATACCGGCGACGTCGAGCAGCGCAGCATCGGCCTGCAGCTGAACATCCCGCTCTACAGCGGCGGGCTGACCACCTCGCAGAGCCGCGAGGCCTATTACCAGCTCAGCCAGAGCGAGCAGCAGCGCGAAAGCCTGCGCCGCCAGGTGGTGGAGGCCACACGCAACCTGCACCGCGCGGTGAACACCGATATCGAACAGGTCCAGGCCCGCCGGCAGTCGATCATCTCCAACCAGAGTGCGCTGGAAGCCACGGAGATCGGCTATCAGGTCGGCACCCGCAACATCGTCGATGTGCTCGACACCCAGCGGCGCCTGTATGCCGCGGTACGCGACTACAACAACGCCCGCTACGACTACATTCTCGACAACCTGCGCCTGAAGCAGGCGGCCGGCACGCTGAACCCGGACGACCTGCAGCAGCTGGCGGCCTACCTGAAACCCGATTACAACCCGGACACCGACTTCCTGCCGCCGGATCTGCCGCAGACCATCGGTCAGCCGGTGCGGGTGGATTATTGAGCCAGGGGGCTCGCTTGAACCGCGGTTGGGTGGGCTAAAGCCCACCAGGCGCTCGCCCCCCAGACGGCGCAATGACGCCGACAGTTGATCCGGCTTCCTCGCGGTCCAGACACACCGACTAGCCGAGCAGCCTCGCCAGTCCTGTCAGCAGACGCTGCAAGGCGCCCTGATTGGCCTTGAGCACGCCCAGCCCGGCGTCACGCATCCGTTGCGCGGCAGCCGAATCGCGCCAGAGCTCACCGACAGCATCAGCCAGCTGATCGGCATCCTGCACTTCGCGCAGGGCGCCGGCATCGCGCAGCTGCGCGGAGATTTCGAGAAAGTTGAACAGATGCGGGCCACTGAGGACCGGCTTACCCAACGCCGCAGGCTCCAGCAGGTTGTGTCCGCCATTGGGCACCAGGCTGCCACCGACGAAGGCCACGTCGGCCAGGGCATAGAGAAACAGCAGCTCGCCCATGGTGTCGCCGACCAGCACCTGCGTGCCGGCGCCAACCGTCTCGCCCGTCGAGCGGCGCACCGCGGCAAAGCCTTCCTTGCACGCCAGTTCAAACACCGAGATGAAGCGTTCCGGATGCCGTGGTACCAGGAGCAGCAGGGCCTGCGGAAACCGCTCCAGCAAGCGTCGGTGCGCGGCCAGGATGATTTCGTCCTCGCCGGCATGGGTGCTGGCGGCGATCCACAGCGGCCGATCCTGCGCCGCCCATTGATCGCGCAAATCGGTCGCCCGCGCCAGCAGTGCCGGGTCGATGGCCAGGTCGAACTTGATCGAGCCAGTCACTTTGACGCATTCGTGGCGTGCGCCGAGCTGGCGAAAACGCTCGGCTTCAGTCTCTGTCTGCACAGCAATCAGGCTCAGCTCGGCCAGCATTGGCGCGGTCAGCCGGGCGAAACGCGCGTAGCCGCGGGCCGAACGTTCGGACAGCCGCGCGTTGGCCAGCGCCACGGGTATGCCGCGCCGGGCGCACTGATGGATATGGTTGGGCCAGAGCTCGGTCTCCATCACCACCGCCAGCTTCGGCTGCAGGCAATTCAGAAAACGCGCCGCGGTCCAGGGCAGGTCATAGGGCAGGTAGCAATGCTGAACGCTGTCTCCGAACAGCGCCTGGATGCGCTCGGAGCCGGTCGGGGTCATGCAGGTGACGGTGATCGGCAGGTGCGGGTAGCGTGCCATCAGCTCGCGGACCATCGGCGCCGCGGCGATGCTTTCGCCCACCGAGACCGCATGCACCCAGATGCCACCCGGACGCAGCGGCGGCAAACCGAAGGCGAAACGCTCGCCGATACGACGGGAGTAGGCCGGGGCGCGCCAGGCGCGCCACAGCAGGCGCAGGAACACCAGCGGCAGGCCGAGGTGAAACAACAGGGTATAGAGGGTGCGATTCATGGGCGCGGAGCTTAGCAAGCTGCCTGCTCGCGAGCCATAACCGCCCTGCCGGCGAACTTGTTGGCGAGGTCGGAACCGAACGAAGTTGCCCGCCCATAATCAGGATCTCGCCATGTCCGGCTATGTTTACCTGGCCATCGCCATCTGCGCCGAGGTGGTCGCCACCACCTCGATGAAGGCACTGGCCGGCTTCAATCGTCCGCTGCCACTGCTGCTGGTGGTGACGGGCTACAGCCTGTCGTTCTGGATGCTCGCGCTGGTGGTACGGACCATCCCGGTAGGCATCGCCTATGCCATCTGGGCCGGGCTCGGCATCGTGCTGGTCAGCGTCGCCGCGGCGGTGCTCTATCGTCAGTACCTGGACCTGCCGGCGGTACTGGGCATGGGGCTGATCATCGCCGGTGTTGTGGTCATCCAGTTGTTCTCCCGCAGTGCAGGCCACTAAGCTGCCGGCGGACTGCAGTTATACTGCGCGACCGTTTACCCAATGAGGTCTGCACATGCCCGAATCCCTCAGCACCGACGTCCTGATCGTTGGCGGCGGCGTCGCCGGTCTTTGGCTGAACGCGCGCCTGCGCCGACTGGGTTTTGCCACCCTGCTGGTCGACAAGGGAGCACTGGGCAGCGGGCAGAGCGTGAAGTCCCAGGGCATCATCCATGGCGGCACCAAGTACGCGCTGAGCGGTGCGCTCACCGGTGCCTCCGAGGCGATTGCGGACATGCCGCGGCGCTGGCGCGAAGCGCTCGAAGGCAAGGGCGAGCTGGATCTCAGCGGCGTGCGTCTGTTGTCCGACGCACACTACCTGTGGTCGCCAGGCACCCTGGCCGGTAACCTCACCAGCTTCTTCGCCAGCAAGGCGGTGCGCTCGCGGGTCGGCCAGGTCAAGGGCGATGAGCTGCCGCCTGCGCTGCAGCATCCACGGTTCAAGGGCAAGGTCTATCGGCTCAGCGAGCTGGTGCTGGACGTGCCCAGCCTGATCGGCCGGCTGGCCGAACTGGCTGGCGACAGCCTGCTGGCCTGCGAGCGGATCGAACCGCTGCTCGACGACAACGAGCTGGTCGGGTTGCGCGTCGATGGTCGCGAGATCCGCGCCCAGCGCATCGTGTTCAGCGCCGGTGGCGGGACTGCCGAGCTGCTCGCGTCGCTCGGCCTGCAACAACCGGCCATGCAGCGCCGTCCGCTGCACATGGTCATCGTCAAGGCGCCCACGCTCAAACCACTCTATGCCCATTGCCTGGGCGGCGGCACCAAACCGCGGATCACGGTCACCAGCCATCCGACAGCGGATGGCGAGTGGCTCTGGTATCTCGGCGGCGACCTGGCCGAAGCCGATGGCGTGGCGCGCGACGAAGCCACTCAGATCGCCGCCGCGAAAAAAGAACTGGCCGAACTGGTGCCCTGGATCGACCTGTCCTCCGCGCAATGGGCCACGCTGCGTATCGACCGCGCCGAGCCTGCACAATCGGCACTCGCCCGTCCGGACAACGCCTTCCTTGCCGAGCAGGGCCGACTTCTGGTCGGTTGGCCGACCAAGCTGGCGCTGTCCCCCGACTTCTCCGACCGCGTCGAAGCCGCCCTCGCCCGTGACGGCATCCGTCCAGGCCAGCATCCGGCGCTGCCCGAACTGCCACGTCCGCCGCTGACCGGGCCGTTCTGGGAAGGGCTGCTGCCATGAACGCGACGCTGCATGACCTGCACCGCCCGCTGGGCAGCACCGGCCTAAGCATTTCGCCACTGGGGTTGGGCACGGTGAAGCTGGGTCGCGATCAAGGGGTGAAATATCCCAATGGTTTTTCCATCCCAGACGACGCCCAGGCCCGCCAGCTGCTGACCCTCGCCCGCGAACTGGGTATCAACCTGATCGACACCGCGCCGGCCTACGGCGTCAGCGAGGAACGGCTCGGCCCGTTGCTGGCCGGCCAGCGCGAGGATTGGGTGATCGTCAGCAAGGTTGGCGAGGAGTTCGAGAACGGCCATTCGCGCTTCGACTTTTCTGCCGCCCACACGCGCTTCTCGGTGGAGCGCAGCCTCAAGCGTCTGCGTACCGACCGCATCGAGCTGGTGCTGGTGCATTCGGACGGCAACGACCTCGATATCCTGCAGCACACCGAGGTCTACCAGACCCTGGCCGAGCTCAAGCGCGAGGGCAAGATCCTTGCCTACGGCCTGTCCGGCAAGACGGTCGATGGTGGGCTGCTTGCGCTGCAGCAGGGCGACTGCGCGATGGTGACCTACAACCTCAACGAGCAGGCCGAACGGCCAGTCCTCGACTACGCTGCTGCACACGGCAAGGGCATCCTGATCAAGAAAGCCCTGGCCAGCGGTCATGCCTGCCTCAAGCCAGGCGACGACCCGGTCCGCCGCAGTTTCGAGCTGCTGTTCGGTCACCCAGGTGTCAGCGGCGCGATCATCGGCACTATCAATCCGCAGCATTTGACGGCTAACGTACGGACTGCTGCTGCTGTTCTGACCGGCAACTGAAACGGTCCTGGCGGCAACGTTCATCCGCTACGCGGAAGCGCATTACGCTGATGCCGCGCGGTTACTTTCTTCGCCGCAAGGAGAAACCGAATGCCAAGAGTTCTGGTGCGCAAGAGCCCTGCCGCATTCAAGACCCTGCCTCTCTACGTCGAGGCCAGCCAGGACAACCTGAGCTACCAGAGTCTGGGCCGGCCGTTGAACTTCAGCGAAGTGATCGAGCGCCGCCGCCCGGTTGAGGTCTCCGATCCGGGCCGTTTTGCCATCGAACTGGCCAATCTCGGCGTTTCGGTGCGTCTGACCATGAGCTGGCAGGGCCGCGAATACTGGGTACTGGTCCGTCAGCAGCGGCCGGACCGTGGTGACGTTGTGCTCAAACTGATCTCCGGCTACATCCCGGCCCATGAGCTGAACCTGCCGTTGCTCACCGCCATCCAGGAAATTGCCGAAGAATGCCTGCTGGAAACTCCTGAAGGCTGGCTCGCCGGTCGTTTCGGCGATACCTGGCTGCCCACTCCGTACCAGGCCAGCCTGCACTACCGCGAGGCGGTGCACTTCAAGCTCGCCTCGCAATCCGGCGCCACGCGCCCGGTACAGTGCGGCAACATGGTGCTGATGGAGCGTCCTCGCGCCTATGTACACCTGCCGACCGCATCGCTGCAGCTGGTCTATGACATGCGCATGGAACTACCGAAAGAGGCGCGTCAGCTGAGCCTGTTCCACGTAGACGAGCGCCTGGAAGATGGACAACTGGTTGCGCGCCTGGAGCGCAGCCGGCCCGACATCTACCTGATACCGCTGCAGCAGGGCCAGCCGCAGGATCAGCTGCTGCAGTTGCGCAATGGCCAATTCAGCCCGGTGAACACTCGCGGCCTGTGGCTATCGGAAAGCTTTGCGCCGCAGGAAGGCTGGGTAGTGCGCGACGAGCGCGTTCGCTGGAGGGACTGGTGGGCCGCCAAGCCGGTCGCCGTGGCGCGCTGAACCGCTTGGCCCCCCCGCCAGCGAACGGACGGGGCCATGCTCGCGAAACCCGGACCTGCAGAGCTATCGCGGGCATGGCGCCTCCTACAAACAGACTCCATACGCTGGAAATAAGCACTAAAATACCTATTTAATCACTCAGCAGCGCAAAAAAGGTAATTTATTGCCTTTTAGCGAGATGAAGGCTACTTTTAAGGCAGTAAAATGCCGGTAGCAGACATGTATCCGCTCACCCTACAGATTCATACAGACCACGTATGGCACGACGCCATGCAACTGACCTTCGAGCAATCCGCGTTGGGGCTGGAGGGCACCTGCTCGTATGGATACAAGCAGGCATATCTGGTTGATGCCTTGGACGTCATGGGTAGCACATTGAGCAATGCGGTCAGCGCCACGCTACCCCTGGGCTGGGATCTCTGGCGCCTCCCCCATGCCCCCTCCTTTCTCTTCGACATCCTGCCCGCCGGAGCGGCTCGTCGTTCCCTGCTCAAGCGTCTGGGGGGCGAGCGACCCGGGGATCTGGATCTTGATCTTTTCCTACTGAGCCGCTGCACTCCCGCACCTGTCGGCAATCTGCGCATCAAGGAGGCGGCGGATGCCATCGCCAATAGTCCGATGCTGGGCTTCTCGCGGGAGGAAGTCATCAGCCGCGACTCGCGTTTCCTGGAATACGCCTACGAACAGGGAGCAGCCATCGGTGGCGCCACTGGCGCGGGCGGCGAAGCGCCCAAGCTGCTACTGACCGAAGACCGACAGGGAGCGCTGCACCCCGATGCGGCTCTTCCTGACGCGGAAGCCGCTCGGCATTGGGTCGTAAAATTCGCACGCAACCAAGCCAGCAAGACTGACCAGGAAATCCTGCGCAGCGAATTCTGCTTCTACCGAGGCCTTCAGAAACTGGGGCTGGATACCGTCGATGCTGATGGGCTGTCTCTGGAAGAGGGGCGCAAGCCCAGCCTGTGGATGAAGCGTTTCGATCGCGACGTCACCGTCGATGGGGTCGTCCGGACTGCTGTCGAGTCCATGTATTCACTGGCGGGCGTGACCGAGGCCGGTAGCTATATGTCGCACACCAATGTACTGCAACATCTCGTCGAGCTATGGCAAAGCGTGGGTCAAGGTCAGCAGGTCGGCGATCTGGTATTCGAATACCTGCGACGCGATCTGCTGAACCTGATCCTGGGCAACTCGGACAACCACGGTCGTAATACATCAATTCTACGCATGGACAAAGGTGTGAAGCTGGCCCCTATCTATGACCTTGCCCCCATGGTCATGGATGATGAAGGCGTAACACGCACAACCAAGTGGCCGCAGCCCATCGAGCTGGCTGGCGAGGTGAACTGGCGCAAAGCCTGTGAAGAGGTAGGTATATGGGCCGATGCCGAAGAGGTGTTCGAGCGGCTCAGAACCGCCGCACGTGACTTCATGGCCTTGCCCGACCTGCTGACCGACGAAGGCCTGCCTCCGGCGACCATGAATCATCCACGTATCGCGCTACGCAGCCTTCCTCAACGGCTCGCCAGATGGGAACTTACCTGAATGGATATCACGGAGCGCGACCGCATCCTGTCGGAGATACGGACTCAACTGGCGTCCGGCGATATCACCATCGGACAAGCCGTCCGCAGGCTCCGCAAGGAAATCACCGGCCTGCAGCAGGCCAGGTTCGCCCAGATGTGCAAACTCTCCCTGCGCGCTCTGCGTCAGCTGGAGCACGATGAAGCCAATCCGACCGTGCACACTCTGAACAGCGTATTCGGGCCCTTTGGCATGCAGGTCGGCATCGTGCCGAAACCGCAGCGCTGATACCTACATGCGAAGCATCAGGCACACCTGAACCCGTGGGAGGCGCGCCCTCGCGGCGATTGCAGGCCGCAGGCCGCAGGCCTGCCAGAAGCTTGAAGCTTGAAGCTTGAAGCTTGAAGCTTGAAGCTTGAAGAGCATCGCCCCGACGTCGGGCATCCACAGGGATGTGGTGAATGCCGCAAGCCCGTCGGGAACGGGCGGCCTCCCACAAAAGCAGCTCGATCGGCGGGTTATAACCCGCCCTACGCCTTGCGGATCTTCTCGACGATGGCCGTGGTCGAGCTGTTCTCCACCAGCCCCAGCACCTTCACCACGCCGCCATAGGCCTTGACCAGGTCGGCGCCGACCACCTGATCGACACCGTAGTCGCCGCCCTTGACCAGTACGTCGGGGCGAACCTGAGCCAGCAGGTTTTCCGGCGTGTCCTCGGCGAAGCACACCACCCAATCCACCGCCTCCAGGCCGGCCAGCACCGCCATGCGACGATCCACCGAATTGATCGGTCGGCCCGGCCCCTTGAGGCGGCTGACCGAGCCATCGTCATTTACTGCCACGACAAGGCGGTCGCCCTGCGCGCGAGCCTGCTCCAGATACGTCACGTGTCCGGCATGCAGGATGTCGAAGCAACCGTTGGTGAAGACGATCTTCTCGCCCTGTGCGCGAGCGTCCTCGACGACGGTCAGCAATTGCTCGACGGTCATCACGCCGCGTTCGGAGCCCTCCTCGCGCTGCACCGCACGGCGCAGTTCCGGCGCGCTGATGGCAGCGGTGCCGAGCTTGCCGACCACGATGCCGGCGGCCAGATTGGCCAGCGCCACCGCCTGCGGCAGCTCCTCGCCGGCAGCCAGGGAGGCCGCGAGCGTGGAAATCACCGTGTCGCCGGCACCGGTCACGTCGAAGACTTCGCGCGCGCGCGCCGGCAGGTGCAGCGGCGCATGCTCGGGCCGCAGCAGGGTCATGCCGTGCTCGCCACGGGTCACCAGCAAGGCGCCCAGTTCCAGCTGGCGCATCAGCTCGGCCCCCTTGGCCACCAGTTCGGCCTCGTCGGCGCAGTGGCCAACGATCGCCTCGAATTCGCCGAGATTCGGCGTGATCAGCGACGCGCCCCGATAGATCTCGAAATCCTTGCCCTTGGGATCGGCCAGCACGGGAATGCCATGGCGGCGGGCGGCCTGGATCAGCGCCTGGTGATTCTTCAGCGCACCCTTGCCATAGTCCGACAGCACCAGCACCTTGACCCCGGCCAGCAGGCTTTCCACGTCCGTTAGCAGCGCGGCCGGATCGGTATCGAACGGCTCCTCGAAATCCATGCGCAGCAACTGCTGATGACGGCTCATCACTCGCAACTTGACGATGGTCGGCTGGTGTTCGAGGCACTGAAAATGCGCCCGTACACCCGCCGCGGCAAGACTATCGACCAGGCTCTGGCGCGCCTCGTCCTCGCCGGTCACCCCGACCAACGCAGCCGGAGCACCCAGCGCGGCGATATTCAGCGCCACGTTGGCCGCGCCACCCGGACGATCCTCGATCTGCTCGACCTTGACCACCGGCACCGGCGCCTCCGGTGAAATCCGCGACGTACCGCCATGCCAGTAACGATCGAGCATGACATCGCCCACCACCAGAACGGGGGCTTGGTCGAAACGGGGCATGGTCAGCTTCATGGGGGCTCCGGAGAGGAAGAGAAACGGCAGCGATCATAACATGCGAGAGCCGAGCGCCAGGCAGCAGGGACACGCGGCCAACTACGGCTACAGCTTGCGCACCCAGAACAGCTCGTGCCGACGCACGGCCTTGCGGAAGAACTCATCGTTGCCCGTGGTAGGCCAGCGGCGGCCAATCAGAATGCGCTGGATATGCCGGCGGATGCGCTTCTTCAAAGGCAAGGGAACCTGCAGATCATGCTGCATGGCCAGCGCCATGGCTTTGTCCAGGCAGGTTTCCGGCGAAAGCTGCGGGCTCCAGAGAGCATGCGACGGCAACGTACCGAACACAGGCGGGAGTGCCACGCCATGATCGGCCGGCCCCATGGGCCAGCGATCGTTGTCATACAGATGGTTAGCGTAGAGGAGCTGGACGGCCGGTTTCCAATTGGAGCACCCGATGGCTTCATCGACGGCGATCGTCGCATGCACATGGTCCGCGTGGGGATCGAGCTCGGGATGGGGGACCAGTAATACCTCCGGGCGGTAGTGTTCCAGCAGGCAGACCAGATCGGCAATCAGGTTCTTCCAGCTGGAAGCACCGTCGCGATCGCCCGGCAAGGGGCGCTCATTGAGCCGGCGTACATTGCGGATATCCCGCTCCCCCGACTCCAGCGAGCCGAAAGCCTGATCCGGGCTGGCCCGCATTTGCGCCAGGCGCAGGCAGTAGTAACCGAGCTGCAGGCAGTCGTGTCCATGCACGCCACCCCACAAGGGTACGGCCAGGCTGTTCCAGGCGCGCAGGCGACCTTTCAAACGGGCGGCACCCTCCTTATCGAGCCCCAATCTGCGGTAGTACCTGGCCTCGATCTCTCCTTGGGTGAGCGTCACGATGGAAACTTCACGGCAGCGACTGTAGAAACCGAACGCCGCGAGCTCCGCATCGTCGGCATGGGGGGCGATGATCATCGCTCGACGCTGTGCATAGTCCGGATTGCTGAAGCAATAGAGTTCTGCCTCTGGCGCCATACGCAGGAAACGTCCCCGCAGCCGGATCGTCCCGGCGTTCAGTGCAGCTTCGCAGCCAGAAAGGTTCAGGTAACGCCAGCCACTGCAGCGCCGTTCGAAATCCTGCCGGTCAGCCAGACCCGGCCGGTCTATGTGGATGCGCGGATCGAACAAACAACCAAGCCAGGTGCTGCGCACCCTCACCTTCAGGATCAGGGTTTCACTGCCGGCAGGCAGAGCAGTCCCGGTCGCTGACCTCGGCACGCCCGCCACGATTTCGATCGGCAGGCTGGGAGTCCCCGGCGGGAAGGCGTACTCATAGGATTCCGTGGGTGAATAGAACAAGTGATCGGCGAACCAGGCCTCGTGGATCAGCCAGAATGCCAGCGCCAGCAAGGGCGCCACCCACCAGGGGCCGATATTGACGACGCTGTTGTCCAAGAACGCCGCCATGACAAGGACAGCAAGAGAAAGCACTAGACGCTTGTTACGACGGTGACGCTTCAACAACTCTTGCTTGCGATTGGACATAGGAGCCTGATCATGACTGGTATACCGGCACACGATGGCACCAGCGGTCCTTGTATTCGCAATCGGCTCGGCCGAAGGAATAACGCAGGGGTTTGCCCAGGCTCCGCGCATCCGCCCAGGCGGCCTGGGTATTGATGAAGCTGAGAACGCTGCCGGGGCTGAAATGATGGGTGCGGGGGTCGACACCACCATTGATGTACTCGTAGCTGATCCAGCCTAACGACTCGACCCTGTACAGCACCTGAACGGCCACGGGAAAACCGTCCAGCATCAGCAACGAGCCACGCAGGAAATCCTGCAACAGGCTGAATACCTCGATCAGGTGGGACTTGCCTGGCACCTCGAAGCCCCAGCGGCGCTCGAACAGGTCGGTATAGATGGCGGCCAGCTCGACGGGGGTGAACTCCGCCAGCGGACGCACCTCGCCGCCCGCCTCTTCGAACAGACGCTGCTCGCGACGCAGGTTGTAGCGGAATTTCTTCGAATAATCCTCAGGCTGGCGCGCCAGCGCCAGGCCCTCGGGCTGCTTGCGCAGAATGGCGATGCGCTCGGCATTGAGCTCGGAAACATAGCGCAGACGCTGGCGTACCGGCACGCGGGCCTCCTCGGCCAGCGGCAGGATGATCTCGGCATTGCCCAGGTCGAACAATCCGCGCTTGCCACGCTTCTTCAGCACTTCCTTGGACAGGGCCAGATGCCGCCCCCAGCACGGCACCGCTGCAACCAGCCCGCCATTTTGCTCCCACCCCAGGTATCGCACCGGAATTTGCGCCAGCCCGGCCAGCCGCTCGATCACATCAGGATGGGTCGCCACGCTGCCGCCGAAACGTTGCCACACCTGCCGATAGGTGGTCGCATCGATAACCTGCCAACCGCGTTCGCGCCAGGCACGCCATGGATGCAATGTCATTCGCGCCCCCTGAAACGAGGTAAGGGTCGTGCGAAACTTTGACGATATCCCTCGATAAAGGCCGCCCAGCGTTCACTCTTCCAGCCGGAGCGGCGAGCGATCTGACTCAGATCATGACGTGCAGCCTGGAACCGGCTCAGGCGGATACGGCTCTTTTCCAGATCTATCAGCGCAACCTGGAAGGCTCCCTCACTGACGTTGACGAAAACGTGCTTCAGATAAAGGCAGCCATGCTGGCGGCATGCTGCGTTCAAGAGCCCGATCACCCGGCCAACTTCGCGAATAATCTGCAGATGCAGCACCTCCCCCCAACACTGTTCGGCCTTTCGCCGATAGCAATCCTCCAGACTCTCAAAGCCTTCAAGCCCCTCCGTGAGCAAGACCGCCTGCCAGACGCCCTCCCACTTACGGCAGCCGGCAAAGACCAGAGCAGGCACCGGCACCCCCAGCCGTCGACAGTGCATCAGCGCATCCTGCTCACGCATCACGGTGGGATAGCCCAAGGGTCTACTCAGACTACGGTAGACATGGCCGGTCTGCTGTTTGCGATAGAGTAGCTGGCCATCGTGGCCGTATATGCGTTGAACACCGCTGAGCCCACCCCGCCGCTCATTCGGCGGCTCGACCCATTCGCCCGGAACGGCAAGCCAGCGTTCGAGTTCTTTCTCCCGGCTCATGACGGTACTCTCCATTTCGTGAGCTCAGGGCTCATCCTTGAACTGCGTTTCGTGCAATTTGGCGTAGGCACCATTGGCTGCGAGCAATTCGGCGTGCGTACCGCGTTCGACGATGCGCCCCTGCTCCATGACCAGGATGAGATCAGCCTTCTCGATGGTGCTCAGACGATGAGCGATGACCAGCGTGGTGCGCCCCGTCATCACATGATCCAGCGCGCCCTGGATATGCCGTTCGGACTCGGTATCCAGCGCCGAAGTCGCCTCATCCAGAATCAGCACCGGCGCATCCTTCAACAGCGCGCGGGCGATCGCCAGACGCTGACGCTGGCCGCCGGAAAGCAGCACACCATTCTCACCGACCTGGGTCTGGTAACCCTGTGGCATTTGCTCGATGAACTCATCGGCATAGGCTGCCTGGGCTGCCCGGCGGATATCCTCGATCGGCGCGCCTGCGAGATCGCCATAGGCAATATTGTTGGCGACCGTATCGTTGAACAACGTGACCTGCTGAGTAACCAGGGCAATATGCCGGCGCAGATTACGCAGCCTGTAGTCTTCGATCTCCGCGCCATCCAGCAATATCTGCCCCCGATCATGGTGGTAGAAACGCGGAATGAGGTTGGCCAGGGTCGACTTGCCCGAGCCCGAGCGCCCGACCAACGCGACCATTTGGCCTGGCTCGGCGGTGAAGCTGATATCGTGCAGCACCTGCTTGTCGGTACCGGGGTAAACGAAACTCAAGCCATTGATTTCCAGGCGCCCGGCAACGCGCTCACGCTCAAGCGTCCCGCTGTCGATCTCGGGCGTCTCATCCAGTTGTTCGAAGATGCTCTCGGCCCCAGAAACGCCTTTCTGGATCGTGGAACTCACCTCCGAAAGCTGCCTGATCGGCTTGGGTAGCAGCCCCGCCAATGTGATGTACGCCACCAGATCGCCGGCTGACGCATCACCACGCATGAACAGCACCAGGAACATCAGCACGGCCATGGCGCTGTAGATCACCAGTTGCAGCGTCGGCGTATAGACCGCGTTGGTCTTGACCATACGCAGCTGCTTACCGGTATTGTCCAGGCTGGCGTCGAGAAAGCGAGCCTGCTCGTAAGCCTCGCCGCCGAAGCTGCGCACCACCCGATAACCCTGAATGGTCTCGGAGGCGACATGAGTGACATCGCCCATCGCGACCTGGATCTTCTTGCTCTGCTTGCGGAACTTCTTGCTGGCGCTGGTCACCATCACCCCGATGACCGGCAGGATTGCCACCATCACCATGGTCAGCTTCCAATTCATCCAAAGCAACGTGGCGAACAGGAAGATCACTGTCATCCCTTCGCGCACCACCACCTTGATCGCATCGGTGGCCGCCCCCGTCACCATCGTCACGTTGTAGGTGATGCGCGAAATCAGGTGGCCGGAGTTGTGGCTGTCGAAGTAGCGATTGGGCAGTGTCAGCATGTTGTTGAACAGCGCGACACGCAGGTCATGCACCAAACCTAGTGAGACCCTGGCCAGAAAATAGTTGCCGAGAAACGAGCCGATGCCCTGCATCAGGGCGATGAGCACGATCAGCAGCGGCACCGCCTGCAGCAGCTTCAGCTCCGCCAACCAGGCCTGGTCTTGAAGATAAGGAACCTGCGCGAAAAAACTGGCGTCCGGGTTGTTCAGCCCATCGACGAAAAACTTGAGGATGTAACCGAGCATCGGTTGAGTAGAGGCGAAGATCAGGAAGCCAAGCAGGCTGATGGCGAACAGGCCCCAGTAGGGAATGACGTAACGCAGCAACCGTAAATACACTTTCACACTGGATTGCTGGGTAGAATTGGCCATGCGGCGGCCCCATGAAATGGCTAGAGGAACAAGATGCGGATTGTAACAGCGCGGGAATTGGAAAGCTGGCTGGCCAGCGGCAAGGTGCTGGAGAAAGATGCCCGGGGGCCAAAGGTAGTCGCACTGGAGAATGGGCTGTTTTTGAAGATTTTTCATACCCGGCGGCAACCTTGGTTAGCACGTTTGCGTCCCGCAGCTACACGTTTCGCCTGCAATGCCGAGCGTCTACGCTTAGCCGGCGTACCAGTCCCCGAGGTACTGGAGCAGCTCTGGTTGAATCGCCAAACAGGACTCAGTGCCTGCCTCTATCGGCCGCTTCCCGGGCAATCCATCGAACAGCTGTATCTTCAAGCCCCACAACATGCAGAACAGCTACTGCCCTCGCTTGCCAGTTTTATTTATCAACTTCATCGTAGCGGCATCTATTTTCGCTCCCTCCACTTGGGCAATATCTTGCTGTTACCCGATGGCGGCCACGGCTTGATCGATATCCTGGATTTGCAATGTAAACGCCGGCCACTCAGCCCCTGGCTGGTGCAGCGCAACTTCCGGCATCTGAAACATTATCTGAGCCGGCGCAAGTTGACGGATTTCCCCATCGACAGCCTGATCGCGCACTATCAACTCTGCGCCGGGCGCCGAGTACGGCGTGACTGAAGATATTCCTGTACCGCGCTGCGCTGACCATCCAGCACAGCCATAAACACAGGCAGCCAGAAATAAATCCATAACGGTTGCGGCGAAGTCAACACGCCATTACTGGTTGTCAGCAAACTGCCCCAGCCAAGCAGTGCCAGCAATAGCCAACGCGAGCGGGCACGCCATGCGTAATTTAGCCACAGCAATGCAAACAGGCTGAACAACACGCCACCTAATAGCCCATTGCGGTAGAGCATGGCGAAGTAGCCACTATGTGGATGTTCGAACCGACCCAAGAATCGATACTCATCGGCACCACAGCCGAGCCAGATGCCACATTGATTGACCAGGCGCGACCCAGCATCCTGCCAAATGTCCAAGCGATAACTGAAGCCACGACGCAGCAGCAGCTCATCACCGCCCAGACCATACAACAGCCCCCCCAGCAACAGCAGCACCGCCAGCCCTAGTAAAAACATGCGCCGATACAGCAAATAACCCAAAAAGAACAAGACGAAGCCTGCCACTGTCGAGCGGGATTGAAATATCGTGGCGCACAACAGAATGGCACCACCCAGCAACAACAACCCTGCCGCCAGGGTCAGCGGTGAGCGCCGTTCAAGCCCATCCGCCACCCGAAAAAGCCAGAGAAAAATCAGTGCATTGCTGATCAGCAATGAGAAATGCACCGGGTTAATAGGCTCGCCAAGAAAGCGGCCATAGCGCACCAATTTTCCGGTCTGTAACCAGATCCATAGCCAGTCGAGGGCAATGAACACGAGAATGCCCAAACTGATCCAGGCGCATAGATCGTACACCGCCTTCACATCCCAACGACGGTCCTGCAACAGCAGGCAGCTGGCGCAAAAAAGCAGCAGGTACAGCGCTTTCTTCAGCCCGGCCGCATCCCCCGCATCCAACGCAACTAATGCCACCAGCAGAATCACCAGCCAGCCAAAAGGGCGAACCAGCACGGTCAAGGCGGCCGGCCGCAATAGCAACCACCCAAGGCAAGGTAAGGCCAAGCCTGCATAGAAGATATTATTGATTGTCTTGGAAGACAGCGGCAGATAGAACGCCAGGCAGAACAATCCAAACAGTACGGCGAACAACCAAGGACCGTAGCGCAGCCACTCCTTGCCAAACCACGTCATTGGAAAACCTCAAAAACAAGGAAAAGAACGCAACAGGCCAGCCTGCAAGTCAGATAATCCCGGACGCTCATACTCGCCAATCAACTCAGCCACATCCTCTCGTACAAGACGCTCAAGTGCAGAGGAGCACAAAGGCTCGGGCTCGTTCAGCGAGAAGGCCGAGTAGTAGTCAACGAATTTGAAATCAGAAATCAGCCCGCTCGACAGACGCAGACGCCGATTGGGCACCTCAAATGCATCCGCCACGATCAGTCCGTGCATGCTTGAAGAGAGCACGAAATCACAAGCCTGTATCGAACGTAGCACTTCCTCCACCGGCCAGAAAACATCAATTAGCAACACTCCAGGCTGCTTCGATGCAGCAATTATGGCGGGATGCTGGCGATCGACATAATGCGGAATGATGCCTACCTTGTGCGTCTTGGCCGGCTTGGCCTTGCCGCCCCACCAGTGACTGGCCAGCAACCCCGGATCGCCCAGGGCTGGGCTGCCACGCAAACCAACTACCTGCTCGCAGCTTTTGACACCCCGTAGCGCATGATAATGGTGTCGCGCGGAGAAACTCAGCCCTGGCGCATCCGTGCCCGCCCCCCAGATATGCAAGCGATGCGGTAAGAAAAAGCGCTTGGCCTTACGTTCTCTCGGCAGGATTGAGCCGATAGCCATCATTTCTGCCCGATTTATCGGAGCATAAACCACCGGCTTGCCCGCCAGCATTTCAACCAGCAGCGGAGACAGATAATCACCAAAATTTTGCTGGTTAGGATCGCTACGCCCCTTGCCACGACACCAATAAAGTTTAATTGTCATTCTAGATTCTCAATCCATATCGAATGCGCACCCAGGCTCGCTGCCAGAAGGTCAATCCTGGCCAAGGCCGCATGGGCTCGACAATTTCTCGTGCCAGATCTCGTCCGACCCGAGCGAAGGTATAGCGCTGGCGGGCAAACGCCTGTCCCGCTCTGGCGATGCGCTCCACAAGAGCGGAGTCCTCCTTGAGGCGTTCAAGCTTCGCTATTCCCTCCTCGACAGAGCGATAGAGCATGACATTTTCGCCATCCTTAAAGCCCATAGCGGCATCCTCTTCCTCACCCTGACTCCAGGCAAGCAACGCACAACCGCAAGCCATGGCCTCGAAATTCTTAACCATATACTCGCCCATACCGACATCGGCACTGACGAAGATACGGATACGATTGAGCAACTCCACATACCGCTGGCCTGAGTCGGTACGCGTTATCAACAGTTCGCTCCTTGCGGCGATAGACTCCAGCATCTTCCTGCGCCCCTCATAGGAGTGGCCATTCACGCTACCGAGGAAAGCCGCCGCAATATCGCGCTCAGCGCCTTTGTCCAGCACCAATTGCTCGTCGTAGCCTTTAGAAACGAAACGTGCATCCACACCTTCGCTTCGCAGGCGTCTAGCAACCCCCGCACCAGAGCTAAGGACCCTTGCCCAAGGCAACTTTCGATAAAAGAGAGAATAAAGGCGATAGTATTTGCTTCCTGGCATGTAGTTCTGGCAGGCGTCATGTTCCAGAAATACTAGTCCAGGAACGCACCGCAGCACATCTACCTGACGTCGCAGGCGCTTCAAGCGGGAGAAAACCACTACACGGTCATAGGTCGAACTGTTGTGCTGGCGAAGCACCCATCCTATTTTCTTTTGCTGCGACTTACTCAAGCGTATGAGGTCGCAATCACCAAGAGCCAGGCGAATTGAGTCATACAGGTGATCGAGATTGATGCGCTGTTCATCCATCACAAGCATCAAAACTTTCACAAACTTTCCATCTCCAGAAAACCTAATGCGCAAAACGCTCTTGTACCAAGTTACATAATAACGTACGAGCCTCGAGAAACATCGCTCAACCTCTATACTTCAGATATCACTGACACTTCATATTGCTCATAAATCTAGATACATAAACCATCACTTCAATAAATCCAGCCTGACCGGCGTATTGGCCTTGACATCCTGCTGTAAAATTTTACCCAACAACTGGTCAAGCAGCTTGGGAGGCACGCCGTAGCCGGGACGAACACTCCTTACAGCATCGTGCTCGAGCCTATCGCCGGCATGCAAGTTCTTCACAAAATACAATGACCGTCGAAATTTCAAGTTTCCCTGTTCGCTCGACTTACGCCCATAATCCACCTTACCTAGCGCAGCCCACGCAGTCTTGCTGTCACGGCACAGCGCAGCGAGTTCTGCTGGCTCCAGCGAAAAGCTGTCATCGGGACCGCCGCCGTTGCGGTCGAGAGTGAAGTGTTTCTCGATGACAGAAGCGCCAAGCGCCACGCTGGCGAGAGCGGTAGTATTGTCCAACGTATGGTCTGATAGACCGGTGACCAGGCCAAAACGTTGCATCATGTCGGGGATGGTACGCAGGTTGTAGTCTTCGGCCGGCGCTGGATAGCCACTGACGCAGTGGAGAATAGCCAACTCCTTGCAGCCGCCGTCGCGGGCCGCCTCTACAGCTTCCTGGATTTCCTCGGCGTCAGCCATGCCGGTGGAGATGATCATCGGCTTGCCGGTACCAGCCACATAGCGGATCAGCGGCAGGTCGACAGCTTCGAAGGAAGCGATCTTGTAGGCCGGAGCGTCGAGATCTTCCAGTAGGTCAACGGCAGTATTGTCGAAGGGCGAACTGAAGATGGTGATGCCCAACTGGCGAGCACGGTCGAACAGCGGCTCATGCCACTCCCATGGCATGTAGGCTTCTTGATAAAGCTGATAGAGGGTCTTTCCATCCCACAGACCACCGTGAATCTGGAACTCCTCGGAGTCGCAGTTCAGGGTGATGGTATCGGCAGTATAGGTCTGAAGTTTGATCGCATCGGCACCAGCCTTCTTCGCCGCCTCAAGGATCTTCAATGCAGTTTCCAGCCTGCCATTATGATTAGCTGAAAGTTCGGCGATAATGTAGGGCGGTGCATCGTTTGCAATACGGCGACCGGCAATGTTGATACTGGGAATGCTCGTCATGGTCTTTTCTCTTAGAGATTCGCCTGCCATTCGCTGACAATCAGGCCAAAACACATTACGTCGTGGTAGTTAAGCCCATCGAAATGCTGCTGGCGCAGGATGCCTTCCTGCTGAAAACCCAGGCTCTGATGGAGACGGATGGAACGTTCGTTGTAGATCAGCGCCTGGCCACAAAGTTTGTGCACTGCAGCCTCCGTGAAGGCATAGCGCAGTGTGGCTATCCCCAGTTGACGCCCGGTACCCTTAGGCGCATCAGGGGCGGCATAGAAACCCCAGTCGGCTATTCCTCCGGGGGCAATCTGGTGGATATTAATGAAACCGAGCGGTATGGCATTACTTTCGAACATCAGTAGATGACGCTTGGGATCCTGCGAGGCTTTTTCGAACCAGCGAACGTGCTCTTCCAGCGAAATCATATGCTGGGTATACATGTAGCGGCGAATTTCCAGATTATTACGCCAGACCAGTACTCTTTCGAGATCGGCAGCGGTCATTGGACGCACCCACTGTTGAGGAGATAGGGCCACGTCAAGACTCCATTAGCTGACTGATGATAGCCACACCCTGCCCATCGATAATGCTGCTAGCGGACAGGCTCATGGCTAAGAGGGATGCGGGGCGCGCAACCAGAGCCGAGAGAAGGCTAGGCAGAAATTCGGCAATGTGCTGCGCTTGCTGGACGACCAATGCGGCTCCTGCTTTTTCTAGGCCTTGAGCGACCTGCCGTTGATTGTCGGCTAGCACCAACATGATCGTCGGCAGCCCCATGCAACAGCGTTCCCAAGAAGTAGCACCTGCCGCACCAACCGCCAAATCGCTATCGGCCATCAGCCGGGCCATATCGCTCACACCGACGAGAACCCGGGTCTTCCAAGGCATGCTCTGCGCCTGGCTGGTGACTTCGGACAGCCAAGGCGCGCCAGCCCCCATGACTACGGTGATCTGGCAGCCTGTCGGAAGCGAAGAGATGCGCAATGCCTCCAGCACCTTCCCGGTGGCGTTGTCCTTGTCGACCCCGCCCATACTGATCAACAGCTGACGCACCCGTGGCTCGGCACGGCGCTGCAGACTGTAGGAGCGCAGCGCTGCGAATTCGGGGCGCAGTAACGCGTATTGCGAGCCGCAGAGCACTTGGCAATCGTTGGGCAGCCATGCTCGATAATCCTTCACAGTGCGGCCAAAGGTCTGGTCGAGCAGCAGGTCACAATAATGCGGCCGATCGGCCAGATCATCGATGACCATCAGCTTGTGGCAGCAAGGTCTCAGAGCAAGCTCCCAGTGTGCGTCCAAGGCGTAGTGATCGACAATCAGCCAGTCGGGTTGCAGCTCAGCGAGGATGGGTGCGCAGGCCTCAACATCTTCTGCCTGAGTGGTGCCAAGCCAGTGGCCGTGGGCTGTAGCTTTCTCGCCGCTTGCCGCTCTGATCGTAGGCAAATCCGCGGTCCCAGGCTCTGCGCAAGCTGGCAAGGCATGGACGATATACCCCTTGTTGCGGATGAATTCGATCAGGTTGCCATGGTGCTCGCGGCAGAGAAACTGGCAGTCGGCACCATGGGCAGCAAGCGCGTCAGCCAAGGTCAAGCAACGCATGACATGACCGGTGCCCATCTGCAGCGAGGCATCGGCACGAAAGGCGGCTTTTATCATCACCGCTTCGCCTGCGCCTGCATCGCCTTGAACAGCCATTCGGCGCGCTCCCAGTCTTCTCTCGTGTCGATATCCTGGACCCGGTGGCGCGGCAGCGGGACCGGAGCTGAATGCAGCCCGAACAGAGGCTTGCCCTCCAGCCAGGCACTGGCTCCTCCCCAGTAGAACTGTCCCGCATCGTGATAGGTCTCTTCGAGATCTTGTGAGCGGGTGTTGAAGTGCTCGGGCTGGAGCATCTCCACACGCCCTTCACGTGTGATGCGAATCGCACGCTGGATCGGAAAGGCATAGCTGGTAACCGAGAAAGCGTAATCGCAGTCGCTCCGGAGCAGCACTTCCAGCCCTCGACGGATATCTTCCCCACTCACAAAGGGCGCGGTAGCGTAGATGCAGCACACCTGCTGCGGGCATTCTCCATTGGCGATAAACCATTCGATCGCATGCCGGACGACCGGGATGGTGCCAGTATGGTCATCGGACAATTCGGCCGGGCGCATGAAAGGTACAGTTGCCCCGTACTGATGGGCTATTTCGGCTATTTCCGCATCATCGGTGGAAACGATGACACGATCGAAGCAGCCACTTCCCAAGGCTGCTTCAATGGACCAAGCGATCATCGGCTTTCCACAGAACGACTTGATGTTCTTGCGCGGGATGCGCTTGCTGCCGCCGCGGGCGGGAATCACCGCCATTCTCACGATGCAACCACCTTACACAATGCTGCGGTGACCTGGTCCTGCTGCTCCTCGCTCATGGCCGGGAACATCGGCAGGCTGATAGCTTCACGGTAGTACTGCTCAGCCTGTGGAAAATCCCCGGCCCGAAACCCCATATGCTGGTAGTACGGCTGTGTATGCACCGGGATGTAGTGCAGGTTGACGCCAACGCCCTGCTCCCGCAGCGACTCGAATACCTGGCGATGAGTCTTGTCGATCTTTTCTAGCTGCAGCCGAATGACGTAGAGATGCAGGCCGGAGTAGCTGTCCGGGTGCTGCCAGGGCGTGGTGACCGGCAAACCGGCCAGCAGCTCGTCATAACGCTGGGCCAACTGATGGCGGCGCGCAACATAGTGGTCCAGACGCTCCACCTGGGTAACGCCCAGAGCGGCCTGCAGCTCCGTCATGCGGTAGTTGAAGCCGAGATCGATCTGCTGGTAATACCAGGGCCCATCGGCCTCATGAGTCATCTGGGCCGGATCGCGAGTAATCCCATGGCTGCGTAGCAGCGCCATCTTGCCGGCCAGTCCCGCATCATTGGTCAGCGCCATCCCGCCTTCGGCAGTGGTGATGATTTTTACCGGATGGAAGCTGAACACCGTGATGTCGCTATAACGACAGTTGCCGATGAATTCGCCGCGGTATTTGCCTCCGATAGCATGCGAAGCATCCTCGATGATCTTGAAGCCGTAGCGCTGGGCCAATTCGTGGATTGCCTGCATATCGCAGGGCTGCCCACATAGATGCACGGCGACCACTACCTTGGGCAGCTTGCCGTCGCGCTCGGCCTTCTCCAACTTATGCGCCAGGGCTTGGGGGCAGAGGTTGTAGGTGCGCGGATCGATATCGACGAAGCCAACCTGAGCGCCACAGTAAAGGCCGCAGTTGGCCGAGGCAACGAAAGTGATCGGTGTTGTCCATAGCCAATCCCCCGGCCCCAAATCCAGTGCCAGGCAGGCGATATGCAATGCCGAGGTGGCACTGTTCACTGCCAGCGCATGACGGGCGCCGACATGCTGCGCCACGGCATTCTCGAAGCGCGGCACCATTGGTCCCTGGGTGAGAGAATCCGATTGCAGCACGCCCACCACCGCGTCGATATCGGTCTGGGTAATGTCCTGACGGCCGTAGGGAATCATCGGTTTAGATGCTCCCGATCTTTTCGCGATTGGCGTCGATCCAGGCCTGCAATTCGCTGTCGCTCATCCACTCGCTGTTGTTGTCGCTGGCATAGACGAAGCCTTCCGGGACCTTCTTGCCGTCCTTGATGCGCTTCGGACAGGTGGCCCAGCTGTGAATGGTCGGCAGGATCTTGAAATGCTCGGGATACTCGTAGGTGTAGTAAGCATCCTCGGCACTGATCATCTGCTCGTGCAGCTTCTCACCGGGACGGATACCGATGATCTCCTGGCGAGCCTCGGGGGCAACGACGCGGGCCAGGTCGGTGACCTTCATCGACGGAATCTTCTTCACATAGATCTCGCCACCTTCCATGTCTTCGAAGGCGTGCCAGACCAGTTCCACACCCTCCTCCAAGGAAATCATGAAGCGAGTCATACGCTCGTCAGTGATCGGCAGTACGCCCTTGGCCTTGATGGACATGAAGAACGGAATCACCGAACCGCGCGACCCCATGACGTTGCCATAGCGCACCACGGAAAAGCGGGTACCATGCTCGCCGGAATATGAGTTGCCAGCGACGAACAGCTTGTCAGAAGCCAGTTTGGTGGCGCCATACAGGTTGATCGGACTGCTGGCCTTGTCGGTGGACAGCGCAACCACGCCCTTGACGCCCTTGTCGATACAGGCATCGATCAGGTTCATGGCACCGTCAACGTTGGTCTTGACGCACTCGAAGGGGTTGTATTCGGCGGTCGGCACGATTTTGGTGGCGGCGGCATGCACCACATAATCGACCCCATCCAAGGCTCGGTAGAGGCGATCCTTGTCACGCACATCGCCAATGAAGAAGCGCACGCGCTTATCGCCCTCGAACTTCTTGGCCATGTCCCACTGTTTCATCTCGTCACGGGAAAAGATGATGATTTTCTTTGGGTTGTACTTGGCCAGAGTCATCGGCACGAAGGTGTTGCCAAACGAGCCGGTGCCACCGGTAACAAGGATGACCTTATCTCTCAACATACTGTTCACCTAACAAGAAAACTGGTGGATATAGCTTCGGCGACCCGTTGGTTGGCCAAACGATCCCGCTTGCCAAAAACCCAGGAAAAATAATCCTGCCGCCGCTGCGCTCGATCGTCTCGCTCCAGCAAAGCTCTTTCGATAGGGACGGAAAGATCCACCCCTTCTTCTTTTACAAATACCGAGGGCCCACACTCGTAAAGCGTCAACAGCTGGGCCATATCGTCAGGGTGCATACCCTCATCACGCCCCATTTGGGCCATTACGTCCCGCGAAAGTTGAGGGGTCTCGATTAGCAGTTGCGGCACATCGTAGAACAGAGACTCCTCGGCCGGAGAGTTGGCATCTGACACCACCAAATCGGCCACGGATAGCAGCGCTGAGAGAGGATAGGACGTCAGATCCAGCAGCGTATGCGGGCGCCGCTGAACCAAGGCAGCCACTCGCCGAAAGCTATCGCGATCCTTGGCGCGCGAGGTCAGCGCCTGGCTGGGATGGGGGCGCAAGATGAGATTGAAATGCGAAGGGATTTTCTGCACCAGGCTTTCTGCGAGCAGATCCCACGAACCAACGCCACGCCGACTCGGTGTAAAAAGTATGGTTTGCCGGTCCGCTGCCAAACCCAGACCAACCAGCACTGATTCGCGCTGCGCCGGAGACTGTTCGGGAAACTCGCAAAAAGGGAGAAAACCTGTCGCAGCGGTATTGACCTGAACCTGGTCGGCAAACCGGTCGATCATCTGCTGCATGCGCGGCCCAATCACACAGAGCAGATCGAAATGTGCATTGCTGAGCAACGCATCCTTGCTCAGCAGCATGTAGGTGCCATGAAAAACCGTACACTTCTTTGCCGCGTAGGGCTCCAGGAAACTGCGATAAGGCGAGCCAGTAACGATCACATCGGCGTCGTTCAATATCCGGTTACCCACTGCCAGCCGCCCCAGCCACCTCGAATAGCGAGCCTGCTCAAGCTGAGGGTAAAGCTTGCGTGCAGCCATCAACGTAGAGCGGCGACTGGAAACAAAGGTGCCAGGCAGCAATGCAGCTACCTGCGCCAGGTGAGGAACGGCCTGGAACATCTTTGAGAAATAAACGATACGGCTCATCTCACCTGTCCCTGGTGCATCTCAAAATAGCGGAAGCCGACAGGTGCCAAACGCCCCCATTCGTCTATTGCAGGCCATATCAATCCTTGCCTTCCTTCACCACCAACACATCCTCCATGATCAGATACTGCAGATCCGACCCATAGAACATGTTCAACGCATCCGTCGGCGAGCAGATCATCGGTTCGCCGCGGCGGTTGAGCGAGGTGTTCAGCGATACGCCATTGCCGGTCAATTTTTCCAGCTCGACCATCAGGTCGTACCAGCGCGGGTTGTGCCGGCGCTCGAGAACCTGGGCGCGAGAGGTACCGTCTTCATGGACCACCTCGCCGACACGCTCCTTCCAGCCTTCGTTGACCTCGAAGGTGAATGTCATGAACGGGCTCGGATGGTCGACCTTGAGCATCTGCGGCGCCACGGTATCGAGCATCGACGGGCAGAAGGGTCTCCAACGCTCGCGGAACTTGATCTGCTCGTTGATGCGGTCGGCGACGCCCGGCACGCTCGGGCAGCCAATGATCGAGCGACCGCCCAGCGCACGCGGGCCGAATTCCATGCGCCCCTGGAACCAGGCCACCGGGTTGCCGTCGACCATGATCCTGGCGATGCGCTCGGGGGTGTTGGCGATCTGCTTGAACACTGGCTTGTTCGGATGCCGGGCACAGGCAGCGATGACATCTTCGTTTGAATAAGACGGGCCGAGGTAGACGTGCTCCATCTTCTCTACCGGAACGCCGCGCTGCAACGACACATAGGCCGCCGCACCGACAGCGGTACCAGCATCACCGGAGGCCGGCTGGACGAACAGCTCCTTGACCTCCTCACGGGCGATGATCTTCTGGTTGAGTTTGACGTTGAGCGCACAACCGCCGGCAAAGGCGATTTTGCCGGTCTCGCGGATGATGTCACCGAGGTAGTAGTCCATCATCTCCAGCGCAAGTTTCTCGAACAGCGCCTGCATGCTGGCCGCGTAATGAATGTACGGGTCGTCGGCGATATCGCCTTCGCGCTTGGGCCCCAGCCACTCGATCAGCTTGGGCGAGAAGTAGTAGCCCTTGCCCTTCTCCTTGTAGCGACGGAAGCCGATGACGTTGGCGTATTCGGTATTGATGGTCAGCTCGCCGTTCTCGAAGGTCGCCAGGCGCGAGAAATCGTACTTGGCCGCGTCACCGTACGGCGCCATGCCCATGACCTTGAATTCGCCATCGAGCATCTCGAAGCCGAGGTATTCGGTGATCGCGCCATACAGTCCGCCCAAGGAGTCCGGGTCGTAGAATTCCTTGATCTTGTGGATCTTGCCGTTCTCACCCCAGCCGAAGAAGGTGGTGGCGTACTCACCCTTGCCATCGATGCCGAGAATCGCGGTTTTCTCGGTGAAGCCGGAGCAGTGATAGGCGCTGGAGGCATGAGCCAGGTGATGCTCAACCGCTTGGATCTTGACCTTCTTCAAGTCGAAGCCCAGCTGCTGGAGACACCATTCGATGCGTTTCTTGTAGCGGTAATAGCGGCGGTTGCCCATGAGAATGGCATCCAGCGCGCGATCCGGTGCGTACCAGTAACGCTTGGCATAGTGCCAGCGCGCCTTTTCGAAGATGCTGATGGGGGCGAACGGGATCGCCACCACATCGACGTCGGACGGTTTGATGCCGGCCTGCTCCAGGCAGAACTTGGCTGACTCGTAGGGCATGCGGTTCTTGGCATGCTTGTCGCGCACGAAGCGCTCTTCTTCGACGGCGGCGATCAGCTTGCCGTCGATATACAGGGCGGCGGAAGGATCATGACTGAGGGCGCCGGAAAGGCCGAGAATCGTCAATGCCACGGGTATTGCCTCTTAATCTTCGATGCTGGTGCCGGGCACCGCGGGTAAACGTTGGTCAAGCAGCCGGTACAGGGCGCTGTCGGTCGGCCAGTTGCGCAGGAATCGCGCACGGTCCTTGGCATACGCCCGAGCGAAGCTGGCATCGCTGCCATGCTGCTGCACGGCATCCAGGTCGATTAACGACCAGCGATCATGCTCCCAGAACAGGTTGTGCCCCTTGAGATCACCATGACTGATTCGCTCGCGGATCAGTGCCTCGAACAGCCGGTCCAGGGCAACCAACTCCTGCTCTGGAGGACAGCCATCCAGATACGGCTGAAAACGCGCAATTATATCTTCTCCGCGCAGCAATTCGGTAATCAGCCACGCCGGCCCGCGCATCCACAGCCAGCGGCGCTCGATCACGGCCAGCAAACGAGGAGTGGCGATCCCGAGAAAATCGAGCCGATTACCCTCGACCCAGCTGTGCCAGGCGCGGCTCGGCCGCCAGAAGCGCTTCAACCAATGCAGCGGATTCTTGATGTTGTAGCGCTTGATAAGCAGGGCCCGGCCGTCCAGTTCGATACTGGCAACCGTCGCGCTACCACCGCCCTTTAACAACTTGCCTCGAGCGATGAATTCATTGGGGTCATCGATCACCGCCTGCAGCGCTGCCTGCTCGTCACGCCGAACCACTTGCGCCCTGAACGCCCCGATGCTCGCACTGAACAGGCTGCAGTCCCGCACGACCTTCTTCAAATAGTCACTTAGACGCCAGTCACGGATCTTGTGAATCTGCTTGAGCAACGCCTCCAGCGGCAGGGCGTGCTCGCTGTTGGTCAGCAGATAAGGCACCAGCAGCTCTTCGATGAACGGCTCGATCTCTGCCGGTAGCTGAGCGAAGAAGACGCCAAGATTCTCCAACACCCGCTCGCGCGACAGAGGGCGCCCGGGCGTCTCCGCCTTTACACCGCCGCCGTCGACCACGTAGAGCTGACCGTCGGCCTTGAGGAAGTTGTCAAGATGCAGATCCGCCTGCCAAAGGCCTTGGGCATGCATCCTGGCGATCAGCTCAAGCGCCTCGCAGAGCACGCCACGCTGCCCGTCTGTCAGGACAGGCTCCGCCTCGACGGAGCGCCAGCTCTCCCACAGGCTTTTGGCGGAATCGAGCCAGTCGAACAGCAGCCAGCCACCCTCACCCTCCTGCCAGCCCTGCCCCACCAGCGCAGGTGTTGGCAAATGCTGGTCGGTCAGCAGCTTCGCACCAGCCAGCTCACGTCGATAATGACGCTGCGCCTTGCCACCCACCATCAGCTTGGCCAGGACCTGGCGCCCGTTCCAGCGCGCGCGACCGACATAGCGCTGCCCCGGCAGGATGCGCAGCCACGAATCGACATGCAGACTTGCCTCACCCGATAGCTCGACGAGCGCAGGGCAGGCTGGCTCGCGCCCGGCGACCGTCAGATCGGCCAATCTCATCAGCGCGCCCCCTTGGCTTTGTGTCGCCGCTGCAACTGCAACAGCCATGGCTCGACCAGGCGAGGATCGTCCAGATAGGCATTCAGCAAGTGCCGCACGCCTTGGTCACCGATGCAGCTTGCACGCCGCACGAGCGGCTCCAGATCCTTGATCCGGTCGCGCCGCCCTAACAACAGAGGTCGGGTTTTTTCCAGGTCGATCAGGCAAGCCTGCCAATGCCCGTCCTGCTCACGGAGAAAGATGTGCTTGGGATAGAAGCAGCCATGCATCTGGCCGGCCTGATGCAGCGTGTGCGCCAGCGCACCGACCGCACCGATAATGGCCTGGCGTCGAGGTTCGTTCAGCTCGGGCCATCGTTTCAGCCATCCGTCCAAATCCATCCAACCATCCAATGCGCGGGTCAGGAGAATTGCACGCCTTTCGCCATCAACCTTGCGCTGCCCGAAGAAGCTGGCCTGAAGCGCCGGCACGCCAAGCTGCGCATAACGACGGATATTGCGAAACTCCCGGGCAAAGGTCGGCTCACCGAACGGGTGTGCCAGGGTGCGGGTCAGATGATTGCTCTGCCGCTTGAGGTAGAACGCCGAATCATCGAGCTCCAGCCTGAAAACACTGCTCCAGCCGCCGCGTTCGACATTGGGCTCATCCACCGCCGTCAACTGGACCGACCAGAGCGCATCGAAGCTCGCCAAGCCATGGCGCTCGAGCGTTGGACGATCGGCCTGCGCAATGAAATCGTTCATTCCCGCCCCTGGAAATAATTCAGAATCTGCCGGATGCGCGGCTTGTCCTTGTCAACCAGTCGCTTTCGCTGGCAATACTGCAGATAGAACCGCAGGCGCTGGGTTCGGCTGAGCTGGTACTTGGCCACCTTGTCCAGACATGCCAGGTCCTTGACGATACGCCGCTGCAGAAACGGACCATGCCAGAAGGCGCCGGTAGGGCAGTCGATCAGGTACAGACGGCGCTGCGGATCGACGAGCAGGTTGCGCCACTTGAGGTCATTGTGGGCGAAGCTCCGGTCGTGCATCGCTCGCGTCGAGCGCGCCAGTTGCAGGCTGACTTCCTGCACCCAACGCGGATCGCGAAGACGGGCATCATGAGTAGTCGCCAGCAAAGCCAGATCATCGGTTTGCTCCAACTCACGCGTAATCAGGGCGCCGCGGAGAAAAGCACCGCCGCGCCGCTCCATGCCATAAGCCACGATCGGCGCCGTGGGGATGCCCCAACGGCGAAAAAGCATCAGGTTCTGCCACTCCGCCTTGACCCGCGGTCGCCCGAGGTAACGCCGCAGGCCTTTGCCCGCACCGGAGTAGCGTTTCACGTAATAGCGCACCCCGTTGCGCTCGACACGAATGACTTCTGAAAGTGGGTCCTTGGTAAGCCGTTCACCTTCCAGCACGAACACGCTTGCGAGACTGCCGAAATCATCATGCAGGTCGGCGTACGCAGGGTCCAGCGTCCAGCCGGCCATCAAAGCGCATCCCCGTAGCGCCGCTTACGATCCAGTAGCTTTTCCGCCCTGCGCTGCAACCACGCCAGCAAGGCAGCGTCGTCGCGCAGGATTTCACGCAGCGGCCGCTGGAAGTAATCGCGCAGAAAGCGCAGCTTGTCGCGGCCGGTCAGGCCGATCTCGAGGGCCGAGAAGTACAGCCCGGCCAGATCCTTGTTGCGCCAGCGAACAGGTGTGTGACTGCGAGTCTGGGCGCGGTGCAGGTCGATCAAGGACAGGCGCAGATCACTGACCGTCACCGGCCGGTCGGTGTGCAGCAGGAAGTGGCAGATGTAGAAGTCGCGGTGATTGACCCCGGCGCGGTGCATGGTGCCGGCCATGCGGGCGACTTCGGCGATCAGGGCACGCTTGAGTGCCGGCTGTGGCGGCTGGTCGCGCCAGTTCGCCGAGAAAT
The DNA here is from genome assembly GCF_051948915.1 of Stutzerimonas sp. Brlt_14. Lineage (NCBI taxonomy): Bacteria > Pseudomonadati > Pseudomonadota > Gammaproteobacteria > Pseudomonadales > Pseudomonadaceae > Stutzerimonas > Stutzerimonas sp. Brlt_14. The sequence continues at coordinate 20,413 of NZ_JAYJLM010000004.1, read as the reverse complement.
CCTCGAGGCTGACAGTCGGCGCCAGTTCTTCCGTGATGATGAACGAGTGCTGGCTTGCCGGATTGCCCCCTCGCTCGCCATAGGCCACCGCGGTCATGGTCGGCACGCCGACTTCCTTGAGGCGCTGTATGGCTCGCCATTCCTGGCCGGCGCCAAGCACCGGCGCCTTGGCCGTGAGCAGGTTCTTGGCAATCTCTCCCCAGCCGATGCCGCGATGAATCTTGACGAAGTAACCGCGCCCGGCAACCTCGGTACGCAGCGTGCGGCGACCTTCCAGTTCCCGGTAGACCTGGCCCTGCAGACGCTCGACCTCTTCGAAGGGGTCCTTGCCCTGCCACAGGCTTTCGAATGGCTCGGTCAGCATCAGGCGCATGGAGCCCCCAATGACGACGCCCGCCGGAGACAAACGACGTTCATGCGCTTTCCCCGAGAATCACGTCGGCGGCCTTCTGCGGCATCGAGTAGAGATCGGCCGTCTCGGCAAAGGCCAGCGCGTTGCGACTCCAGGCCGAGCGCTGCGCGGCATCGGCGAGCATCTGCGCCAGCATCTGGTCGAGCACCCGCTGCTCGAAGGGGCTGGGTACCACGCGACCGCAATCGGCGTCGGCAATGTAGTGGGCATAGCCGCACACATCGCTGACCAGCACCGGCAGCCCGGCGACCAGCGCCTCGAGCAACACGGTGCCGGTATTTTCGTTATAGGCCGGATGGATCAGCAGATCGGCACCGAGCAGAAAGCGCGGGATGTCGCTGCGCCCCTTGAGAAACTCGACCATGCCGGAAACACCCAGCGCCTTGGCCTGCAGCTTGAACGGCTTGGGATCGTCCTGGCCGATCACCAGCAGCCGGGTGCGCTGGCTCAGTTCGCGCGGCAGCGCAGACAGGGCCTTGAGGCTGCGGTCGACCCCCTTGGTCTTGAAGCCGGAACCGATCTGCACCAGCAGCAGCTCGTCGGGCCGCACTTCGAACTCCTCGCGGAACTCGGCGCGGATCTGCGTGGCATTGGCCGGCGCGCGGCGATCCTGGGCAATGCCCGGCGGCAACAGGTGAAAGCGTTCGGCGGGCGTGCCGTAGTGCTTGACGAACAGCGGCTGCTGCACCTCGGAGATCATCAGGATTTCGGTCTTCGCCTCCGGCGCGAACACTGCGCGCTCGTACTCGGCGAAGTGCTTGTAGCGGCCCCAGCGCCGATAGATCGGGTTGCGCAGCGTCTGCGCCTTGTCCTCGAAGCAAGGGTCGGCGGCGTAGTACACGTCCAGCCCCGGCATCTTGTTGAAGCCGATCACCCGGTCCACCGGCCGCTTGGCCAGATCGGCCTCGACCCAGGCGGTGAAGCGCTCGTTGCGGGTGTGGTTGAACAACGCCTTGACCGGCGCGATCAGCACTTCGAAGCCGTCCGGCACCTCGCCTTCCCAGATCATCGCGTAGACGCGAATGCTGTGCCCGCGACGCTGGCATTCCAGGGCGATACGCATGAAATCGCGCTGCAGACCACCGAATGGAAAGTACTTGTAGAGAATGAAGGCCAGTTGCATCAGACGGACTCCGGGGCCCGCAGCAGGGCTTTCAGTTCGGTGACGACGCGCTCGGGGCGCAGGTCGTCAAAACAGGGCTTGTGCCGGTCACCGCGACCAGCGTTCGGTCCGCTGGCACACAGGTGCACCTGGGAGCGGCCATAGGCACCGACCCGCCCGGGCAAGGTCGGACCATAGAGCGAAATACTCGGCACATCCAGCGCCGCGGCCAGGTGGCCGAGGCCGGTATCCACCGCGACGCAGGCGCGCGCACCGGCGATAACCCGGGCGACACCGGCAAGATTGAGCTTCGGCAGCACCGCGGCGTTGGCTATGCCGCTGACGATGCGTTCGGCACGCGCCTTCTCCTCGGCATTGCCCCACGGCAGGCGGATCGCCCAGCCGAAATCGCTCATGCGCTCGGTCAGCTCGCGCCAGTAGGCTTCCGGCCAGTGCTTGCTCGGCCAGGTGGTGCCGTGCAGAAACAGCAGGTAGGGCTGGTCGCTAGGCGCCGCCATCTGCTCGCGATCGAGCCCGTAGTCGGCGAAATCCTGCGGCAGCGGATACGCGAGCGCCTGGGCGAACAGCTGACGCACCCGTTCCAGCGCGTGCTGGTCACGCGGCACTGCGTAGCATCGGTCATAGAAGCGTACGGCGATGGGCTCACGCGCAGACTCCCGGTCCAATCCGGCGACCGGAGCCTTGACGTAGCGGGTCAGCCAGGCGCTCTTCAGCAAGCCCTGGGCGTCGATCACCAGGTCGTAACGGCCTTCTCGCAGGCGTGCCTTGAAGCGCTGCCATTCACCCTTGCGCAGGGTCTGCAGCGGGTGCTTGCGCCAGCGACGGATCGCTACCGGGATCACCTGTGCCACCGCCGGATGCCAGGCCGGGATCTCGGCGAAGCCCTCCTCCACCACCCAGTCGAACTGGATGCCGGGCAGCGCCCGCTGCGCATCGGTCAGCGCCGGCAGGGTATGCACGACATCGCCCAGCGACGAGGTCTTGACCAGCAGGACCTTCAATCAGCGTACCTCGACCGACTGCGGGACCAGGCGATCCAGCGCCTCGATCACCGCGCGCGGCTTCAGCTCGCGCATGCAATTGTTGTGGCCGAAGCGGCAGGTGCGCTCGAAACAGGGACTGCAGTCGAGCCCCAGGCGCACCACTTCGACCTGCTCGGAAAGCGGCGGGGTGAAGGCTGGCGAGGTGGAACCATAGATCGCCGCCAACGGCCGGCCGAGCGCTGCGGAGACATGCATCAGACCGGAGTCGTTGGACACCACGGCATCGGCACAGGACAGCAGATCGATCGCCTCGGCCAGGCTGGTCTCCCCGGCCAGGTTCACCGCCTCTTCGCGCAACCCCGGAATCAACCGCTCGAGGATCTGCTCGCCGACCGGGTGATCGTTCTTCGAGCCGAACAGCCAGACCTGCCAGCCGTCCCGGATCTTCAGCTCGGCTACCTTGGCGAAGTGTTCCGCCGGCCAGCGCTTGGATTCGCCGAACTCGGCACCGGGGCACAGCGCCAACACCGGCCGGTCCAGACTCAGGCCGAAACGTGCCAGGGCGCCGTCGCGAGTCGCGGTGTCGATGCGCAGCGAGGGGTTCGGATACGGCTTGGGCAGCTCGGCGCCCGGCTCGAAGGCCAACGCCATGAAGCGCTCGATCATCAGCGGGTAGCGCTGCTTGTCGAGCTTGCGCATGTCGTTGAGCAGGCCGAAACGCATCTCGCCGCGCCAGCCCGTGCGCTTGGGGATACCGGCGAAGAATGGCACCAGCGCCGACTTCAGGGAGTTGGGCAGCAGGATCGCCTGCTGGTACTGACCGCGCAGGCTCTGCGCGACCTTGCGCCGGGTCGCCATGTCGAGCACGCCGTGCCCGACCGGAAAGCTCAGGGCCTGGCGCACCTCGGGCATGCGCTCGAGAATCGGCCGGCTCCACTCGGGCGCCAGCACGTCGATCTGGCAGTCGGGATGGCGCTGTTTCAGGCAGACGAACAGCGTCTGCGCCATCACCATGTCGCCAACCCAGCTGGGTCCTACGATCAGTATGTTCATAAGCTCTAAGCCATAAGCTGAGGGGCTGGAAGCGTGGCCGGCAAGCGAGTCATGCGTTGCCGGCTTCCAGCGCCAGGCTTACTTGACCAGGGTCCGCCATTCGGCGTGGGCATCAGTCTTGCCGGTGACCAGATCGAAGTAGGCTTTCTGCAGCTTCTCGGTGATCGGGCCGCGACGGCCGATACCGATGGCGCGGCCGTCCACTTCGCGGATCGGCGTGACTTCGGCTGCGGTACCGGTGAAGAAGGCTTCGTCGGCGATGTACACCTCGTCGCGGGTGATGCGCTTCTCGACCACCTTCAGGCCGTGCTCGGCAGCCAGGGTCAGCACGGTGCCGCGGGTGATGCCGTTCAGGCAGGCCGTGACTTCCGGGGTGTAGATCACGCCATCCTTGATGATGAAGATGTTTTCGCCCGAGCCCTCGGCCACATAGCCTTCGGGGTCCAGCATCAGCGCTTCGTCGGCGCCGCCGGAAATGGCTTCCTGCAGGGCCAGCATCGAGTTGATGTAGGCACCGTTGGACTTGGCGCGGGTCATGGTGATGTTGACGTGGTGACGGGTGAAGGAACTGGTGCGCACCTTGATGCCCAGCTCAAGCGCCTCGTCGCCCATGTAGGCGCCCCAATGCCAGGCCGCGACGATCACGTGCACCTTCAGACCGCTGGCGCGCAGGCCCATGCCTTCGCTTCCGTAGAACACCATCGGGCGGATGTAGGCGCTTTCCAGATTGTTCTCGCGCACTGCGGCGCGGGTCGCCTCGTTGATCTCTTCCTTCGAGTACGGCATCGGCATGTTCATGATGTGCGCCGAATCGAACAGGCGGTCGGTGTGCGCCTGCAGGCGGAAGATCGCCGTGCCGTCCGGGGTGTTGTAGGCGCGAACACCTTCGAACACGCCCATGCCGTAGTGCAGGGTATGGGTCAGCACATGGGTGGTCGCATCGCGCCACTGCACCAGTTCGCCGTCATACCAGATGACGCCATCACGATCGGCCATCGACATCTTGCCAGCTCCTCAGAATTCGATATTGCTCGGTAGCCCGACGCGGGCTCAGCTGAGCCCCAGCTCGCGCCAGATCCGCATGACTGCGCGACGCTCGTCGTGGAATTGATCCCCACTCACCACTCCGGGCTGCTTCTGCAGTGATTGCCGGTGGGCCGCGGCACGGTACGCCTTGTAGGCGTCCTGCAGCAGCCGCACCTCATCGCCGGTCATCAACCCGGCCTGCTCCAACCCATCGAGAATGCGGATGTTATCGGTATAGCGCAGCAGTTCGGGATGCTGGTGCGACCACGCCAAAGCCGCGTATTGCACCATAAATTCGATATCCACGATACCACCGGCGTCCTGCTTGAGATTGAACTCGGCAGCGGCGTCGAAGGCCTGCTCGGCGGTTCCCGCATGCGTCGCGCGGGTGCCGAGGTTGTCGCGCATCTTCGCGCGCATCTCGCTGACCTCGCGGCGCAGCGCCTCGAGATCGCGCTCGCGACCCAGCACACCGGCGCGCACCCGTTCGAAGTCGGCCGTCAGCTGCGGGCAGCCGACCAGCACCCGCGCGCGCACCAACGCCTGGTGCTCCCAGGTCCAGGCCTCCTGGCTCTGGTAGCGCTCGAAGGCGCCCAGCGAGCTGACCAGCAGCCCGGAAGCACCGGACGGGCGCAGCCGCATGTCCACTTCATAGAGCTGGCCGGAGGTGGTCTGGGTGGTGAGCAGATGGATGATGCGCTGGCCCAGGCGAGTGAAGAACTGCGCGGTATCGATGGGCTTGGCGCCATTGGTCTCGGCGGCGGGGTCGCCGTCGTGGATGAACACCAGATCCAGATCCGAACCATGCCCGAGTTCGATGCCACCGACCTTGCCGTAACCGACGATGACGAACGCCGGATCGCAGAGCGTGCCATCGCTGCGCTGTGGCTGGCCATGACGCGCGACGGTGTGGCGCCAGGCGAGGGTCAACACTTCCTGCAGGATCGCCTCCGCCAGCCAGGTCAGGTAGTCGCTGACCTTCATCAAGGGCAGCGTCCCGGCGATTTCCGAAGCGGCAACCCGCAGCCGGTGCGCCAGCTTGAAATGCCGCAGCGCCTCCATCTGCTGCTCGAGGTCATCTTCGGGAATGCGCATCAGCCGTTCGCGCAGTTCAGCCGCCAGTTCCGGCGCCAGCGGCGGGCTGTACAGACGACCGGCGTTGAGCAGCTCGTCAAGCAACAGCGGGAAGCGCGCAATCTGCTCGGCGATCCACGGGCTGGCTGCGCAGAGCTCGAGCAAGCGCTGCAGCGCCCCGGGATTTTCAGTCAGCAGGACCAGGTAGGCCGAACGCCGGGCGACCGCTTCCACCAGCGGCAGTACGCGTTCGAGCACCAGATCCGGATCGTCCTGCTCGACGGCCTGCGCCAGCAGCCGTGGAATGAAGGCATCCAGACGCTCGCGGCCGAGACGCTGCATGGTGCGTACCTGGCTGGCGTTGCGCAGCGCGGCGAGCCGCTGACAGGCGCCCTGGCCATCACGGAAACCGGCCTCGGACAGCTGGCGGCAGGCGAATTCCTCGTCCCAGTCCTGCTCCCACAGCGGCAGCCATTCGCCGCCGACCAGCGCCTCGCCCTCGGCATTCTCGTCCTCATCCGGGTCGGCGATGACCTGGCGGAAATGCCAGTCGATGCGCCCGCGCCAGTACAGCAGTTGCTCATGGAAGGCCGCCCAACCGTCGAAGCCGAGCATGAACGCCACCCGCGCACAGTCCACCTCGTTGTCCGGCAGCATCTGCGTCTGACGGTCCGCGATCGCCTGCAGCGCATGCTCGGTATAGCGCAGGAATTCATAGCCTTCGCGCAGTTCGGCCACTGCCGCGGCCGGCAGATAACCCTGCCCCTCCAGGGTGGCCAGCACACCGAGCAGCGGACGCTGCTGCAGGCTGAGATCGCGCCCTCCGTGGATCAGCTGAAAGGCCTGGGCGATAAACTCGACCTCGCGGATGCCACCGGCACCCAGCTTGATATTCGAAGCCATGCCCTTGCGCCGCACTTCCTGCTGGATCAGCTGCTTCATGGTGCGCAGCGCCTCGATGGCGGAGAAGTCCAGGTAACGCCGGTAGACGAAGGGTCGCAGCATTTCCAGCAGCTCTTTTCCGGCCTGCTGGTCGCCGCCGATGACCCGCGCCTTGATCATGGCGTAGCGCTCCCAGTCGCGTCCCTGATCCTGGTAGTACTGCTCCAGCGCATTGAAGCTGTAGACCAACGGCCCGGACGAGCCGTACGGGCGCAAGCGCATGTCGACGCGGAAGGCGAAGCCGTCGACGGTGATGGCGTCCAATGCCTTGATCAGCCGCTGGCCAAGGCGGACGAAGAATTCCTGATTGTCCAGCGAGCGCTTGGCGCCGACGGTCTCGCCGCCCTCCGGATAGCCGAAGATCAGGTCGATGTCGGAGGACAGGTTCAGTTCATGTGCACCCAGCTTGCCCATGCCGAGAATCACCATGTGCTGCGGGTTGCCGCTGCGCCGGCCGGTGGGCACGCCGAATTGCTCGCAATGACGGGTGTAGAGCCAGTGATAGGCCAGATCGACGCTGGCATCGGCCAGATCGGAGAGGTCGCGACAGGTCTCGGCCAGGGCCGCCTGGCGGGTCAGATCGCGCCAGATGATGCGCACCTGCTGGCGGCTACGGAAGCGCCGTAGCGTCAGCGCCAGGGTGTCCTCATTGTCACAGGCGGCAACCAGCTCGCTCAGCGCATCGCGCAGTTCGCCGGCTTCCAGCGACCGATCCAGCCAGCCCAGCTCGGCCAGCTGCAGCAGCATCTGTGGATCTCGGCTAACCTGTTCGCTGACGAAGTCACTCGCCGCGCAGACCCGGGCGAACGCCTCGCCATGCTCGGCCAGCCAGGCGCGGCATCGTGCCGCAAGCGCTTCCGACAGGTTGCCGGCAGCCGCGAGGAACGACTCCTCGGCACGACTGACAAAAGGCAGGAGTGAGGGCGGCAATGCAACCAGCGACGGCAGACTCATTGAGGTTTCCTTCACAACAGCGAATACGATGGACCGCGCGATTCAGAGCCTCGCAAGTACCTTTTACAGGGAAATGCCAGTGCCGCTGATCTGTAGTTTTACTACTAAAGAGTATTTCAGGGGGCTGATCCCGGCGCCGTTTTGTAGTAAAACTACAGACCCCGGCCCTACCCCCGGCACTCGTCCAAGAACATTACACGCACCGGCCCACAAAGCCGGTAGCGAACAGGCGACCGATTCTGGAAGCCTTTCCGCCATGGAGCAAGCCATGCAAGATCTCGATCCCGTCGAAACCCAGGAATGGCTGGACGCCCTCGAGTCCGTCCTCGACCGCGAGGGTGAAGACCGCGCTCACTACCTGATGACCCGGATGGGCGAACTGGCCACACGTAGCGGTACTCCGCTGCCCTACGGCATCACCACGCCGTACCGCAACACCATCCCCGTCACCCGTGAAGCCAAGATGCCCGGCGACCTGTTCATGGAGCGTCGAATCCGCTCCCTGGTCCGCTGGAATGCTCTGGCCATGGTGATGCGTGCGAATCTGAAGGATCCGGACCTGGGCGGCCACATCTCCACCTTTGCCTCCAGCGCGACGCTCTACGACATCGGCTTCAACTACTTCTTCCAGGCGCCGACCGAAGAGCATGGCGGCGACCTGATCTACTACCAGGGCCACGCCTCCCCCGGCATTTACGCCCGCGCCTTCCTGGAAGGCCGCCTGACCGAAGAGCAGATGCTCAACTTCCGCCAGGAAGTCGATGGCAAGGGTCTGTCGAGCTACCCGCACCCGCACCTGATGCCAGACTTCTGGCAGTTCCCGACCGTGTCCATGGGCCTCGGCCCGATCACTGCGATCTACCAGGCACGCTTCATGAAGTACCTGGAAAACCGCGGCTTCATTCCGAAAGGCAAGCAGCGCGTCTGGTGCTTCATCGGTGACGGCGAATGCGACGAGCCGGAAACCCTCGGCGCCATTTCCCTGGCCGGCCGTGAGAATCTCGACAACCTGGTGTTCGTCATCAACTGCAACCTGCAGCGTCTGGACGGCCCGGTGCGCGGCAACAGTAAGATCATTCAGGAACTGGAAGGCGTGTTCAAAGGCGCCAACTGGAACGTCAACAAGGTGGTCTGGGGTCGCCTGTGGGATCCGCTGTTCGCCGCCGACGAAGACGGCCGCATGCAGCGGCGCATGGACGAGGCGATCGACGGGGAATACCAGAACTACAAGGCCAAAGACGGCGCCTATGTGCGCAAACACTTCTTTGGTGCTGACCCCGAGCTGCTCAAGCGTGTCGAGAGCATGTCCGACGAGGAAGTCTGGAAGCTCAACCGCGGCGGCCACGATCCGTACAAGGTCTATGCGGCCTATCACCAGGCGGTCAACCACAAAGGCCAGCCAACGGTCATTCTCGCCAAGACCATCAAGGGCTACGGCACCGGTGCCGGTGAGGCGAAGAACATCGCCCACAACACCAAGAAAGTCGATATCGACAGCCTGAAGAAATTCCGCGATCGCTTCGACATCCCGGTCAACGACTCGCAACTCGAGGAGCTGCCGTTCTATCGCCCGGCCGAAGACAGCGCGGAAATGAAGTACCTGCGCAAGTGCCGCGACAAGCTGGGCGGGCATCTGCCGCAGCGCCGGCCGAAGAGCTTCAGCATCCCGACACCGCCGCTGGAGACCCTCAAGGCAGTCCTCGACGGCTCCGGTGACCGCGAGATTTCCACCACCATGGCCTTCGGCCGCATCCTCTCGCAGCTGGTCAAGGACAAGGATCTCGGCAAGCGTATCGTGCCGATTCTCGCCGACGAGGCGCGCACTTTCGGCATGGAAGGCATGTTCCGCCAGCTGGGTATCTACTCACCGGTGGGGCAGCTGTACGAGCCGGTCGACCGCGACCAGGTGATGTACTACCGCGAAGAGAAAGACGGCCAGATCCTCCAGGAAGGTCTGAACGAAGCCGGTGCGTTCTCCTCGTTCATCGCCGCAGGTACCGCCTACAGCAACTACAACCAGCCGATGCTGCCGGTCTACATCTTCTACTCGATGTTCGGCTTCCAGCGGATCGGCGACCTGGCCTGGGCGGCCGGCGATGCCCAGACCCGCGGCTTCCTGCTGGGCGGCACTTCCGGGCGCACCACGCTCAACGGTGAAGGCCTGCAGCACGAGGACGGCCACAGCCACATCCTCGCCAGCACCATCCCCAACTGCCGCAGCTATGACCCCACCTACGGCTACGAGCTGGCGGTCATCATGCACCACGGCATGCACGAGATGATGGAGCAGCAGAAGAGCGTCTACTACTACATCACCGTGATGAACGAGAACTACCAGCAGCCGGCCATGCCGCAGGGTGTCGAGGACGGCATCATCAAGGGCATGTACCTGCTCGAAGAAGCTAAGGGCGACTTCAAGCACCGTGTGCAGCTGCTGGGTTCGGGTACCATCCTGCGGGAAGTCCGCGCCGCGGTGGACATCCTCGCCAAGATGGGCGTCGGCGCCGATGTCTGGAGCGTGACCAGCTTCAACGAGCTGCGCCGTGACGGCCTGGCGGTGGATCGCTGGAATCGTTTGCACCCGACCGAGGAGCCGCGCAAGAGCTACGTCCAGCAGTGCCTGGAAGGTCGCGAAGGCCCGGTCATCGCCTCGACCGACTACATGAAGCTGTTCGCCGACCAGATCCGTCAGTGGGTGCCGTCGCGCGAATACCAGGTGCTCGGCACTGACGGCTTCGGCCGCAGCGACTCGCGCGCCAAGCTGCGTGATTTCTTCGAGGTCGACCGTCGTTGGGTGACTGTGGCCGCACTGCAAGCACTCGCCGATCGCGGCGCCATCGAACGCACCGTGGTGGCCAACGCCATCACCGAGTTCGGTATCGACCCCGAGAAGCGCAATCCGCTGGATTGCTGATGCGTGCGCACAGGAGAACCTATTGTGAGTGAAACCATACGCGTACCCGACATCGGCAGTGGTGAGGGTGAAGTAATCGAATTGTTCGTCAAGGTCGGCGACCGTATCGAAGCCGACCAGAGCATCCTGACGCTCGAGTCCGACAAGGCCAGCATGGAAATACCAGCGCCCAAGGCGGGCGTGGTGAAGAGCCTGAAGGTCAAGCTCGGCGATCGTCTGAAAGAAGGCGACGAGCTGCTGGAGCTGGAAAGCGAAGAAGGCCAGGACAGTGCGGCTCCGGCACAGGCTGCAGCCGAACCCGCTGGCGCAGCGACCGGCGGCCCGACAGATGAAGCCGAAGCGCCGACGCCTCCGGGCGACGACGACGCTTCGGCCTCGGCCGGCGAAGGCGAGACACAGGAGATCAGGGTTCCTGATATCGGCTCCTCGGGCAAAGCCAGCGTAATCGAAATCGCGGTCAAAGCCGGCGATACCATTGCCGCCGAACAAGCGTTGATCACGCTCGAGTCGGACAAGGCCAGCATGGAGATTCCGTCTCCTGCCGCCGGCGTGATCGAGAGCATTTCGGTCAAGGTGGGCGACGAAGTCGGCACCGGCGATCTGATCCTGATTCTCAAAGGCGCAGCGTCCAGCAAGCCAGCAGCAGGCAAGGCGCCAGCGAGCCAGGCCGCAAGCGCTCCGAAGCAAACGCTGAGCGAGCCGGCAGCTGAGGAGCCTGCCGAAGCCGCCGGCGAATCCGTGGAAGAAGTGCGTATCCCGGACATCGGCTCCAGCGGCAGCGCCAATGTCATCGAAGTGATGGTCAAGGCCGGGGACAGCGTCGAGGCGGATCAGTCGCTGATTACCCTTGAGTCCGACAAGGCCAGCATGGAAATTCCTGCGCCCAAGGCGGGCGTGGTGGAATCGCTGTCGATCAAGGTCGGTGACGAGGCCAAGACCGGCGATCTGATCCTGACCCTAAAGGTCCAAGGCACCGCACCGGCGAAGAAACCCGCTCCCAAGGCGGATGAGGCTGCGCCGCAGCAGCAGGCCGTCGCACCAAACAAGCAAGGCGTTCCCGAGGCGAAGGCTGCCGCGACGCCGGCTCCGGCGGTCAGCGGCCCGAGCAAGGCTGGCACCAAGGTGCATGCGGGGCCGGCGGTACGCATGCTTGCACGCGAGTTTGGCGTAGAACTGACTGATGTTCCGGCCACTGGCCCGAAGGGACGCATCCTCAAAGAAGACGTCCAGGCCTACGTCAAGAACATGCTGCACAAGGTGAAGCAGGCTCCTGCCGAAGGTACTACCGGCGGGGCGGGCATTCCGCCGATCCCGACGATCGACTTCAGCAAGTTCGGTGAAGTCGAAGAAGTGCCGATGACCCGCCTGATGCAGGTCGGTGCCGCCAACCTGCATCGCAGCTGGCTCAACGTACCGCACGTGACCCAGTTCGAGTCGGCCGACATTACCGAGCTGGAAGCTTTCCGCGTTGCGCAGAAGGCGATCGCCGAGAAGGCTGGGGTCAAGCTCACCGTGCTGCCGCTATTGCTCAAGGCGTGCGCACACCTGCTAAAGGAACTGCCGGACTTCAACAGTTCGCTGGCCCCGAGCGGCAAGGCGCTGATCCGTAAGAAGTATGTGCACGTAGGGTTCGCCGTCGACACGCCGGATGGCCTGATGGTCCCGGTGATTCGCAACGTCGACCAGAAGAGTCTGCTGCAACTGGCCGGCGAGGCTGCGGAGCTGGCTGAGAAGGCCCGCACCAAGAAGCTTTCTCCGGATGCGATGCAGGGCGCCTGCTTCACGATCTCCAGCCTCGGCCACATCGGCGGCACCGGCTTCACGCCGATCGTCAATGCGCCGGAAGTGGCGATCCTAGGCGTCTCCAAGGCGGCCATGCAGCCGGTGTGGGATGGCAAGGCCTTCCAGCCCCGCCTGATGCTGCCGCTGTCGCTCTCCTACGACCACCGGGTGATCAACGGTGCCGCGGCGGCGCGCTTCACCAAGCGCCTGTCGGAGCTGCTGGCCGATATCCGCACCATGCTGCTGTAACGGCGCGCGAAAAAACGCCGCGTTCTCACAGAGAGACCGCGGCGTTTTTTATTGAGCGGGAAGAAGGTGAAGGCTTGGTCGCGGCAGACGAACCCTAGTGTCCGCCGTCAGGCGTTGCTTCAGCCTTTCTGCAGATTGCGGATCAGGAAGGACAATGCCTTGGCCAGCTCTTCTGCTCCTTTGGGGTCGCGCACGATGACCACCAGCGGGAGACCGTCGACGGGGCTGTTGATCGAACAGCTCGGACCTTGGGGAGGACACTGATATTGCAAGTAGGGATCGAGCCCAAAGACCGACAGGCTGCGATTGCGCACGGCAACGCCGCCGCCGCTGCCACGCACTTCCTCGCGAATGCGCAGCTCGCCGGGGGCGGATACGCTCAGCTCGTAGAGGAAGTCCTGCGGGTTGCTCTGCCCGACCTGATAACCGGCGCGTAATGCATAGGTATCGAGCATTCCGTTACTATGCGCCAGCAGCGCTTCACGATCGCTGTTGGTCAGGTAAAGTTTCTTTAATTCAGTGAGATAGCGCGCCGACTCGTCGGAGCCGAATTCGACGGTTTCACTCGCCATCAGCGGTGTTCCGAGCACGCAGAAAACCGAGACCAGCACTAACTTCGCAAGCCGACTTGTCAGTCCCTGTCGCATGATGCACCCTTGCCTGAATTAATATTATTTAGCCATCGTCCTTCGCTGGAACGGCACCTGGAGCTCAGGCCCGCCCAACTCCGTGGAGCATACTGGAAGCCAGCCGCTCGATGAAAATACATACCGATGCCGCCAGTCGTCTGGCGACCGAGGTTGTGACGCAGTTGCCAGTGCCATCACGGCTCGGCATGCTGCGTTTCGAGCGCCTGAACGAATCCAGTTGGACATTGTTGTTCCTCGATCCTGCTTGCGAACGAACCATCGGCGTCTGTGCCGCCGACCTGTGCTCTCTGGTCGACTCCCCCTACGCCAGCCTCATGGAGCCCAGCGCCCGCCACCAGCTGCATGAGGACATCCAGCAACAGTTGGCCGAACGCGGCCACTACTCGGTGAGCTATCGCCTGCACGGCCCAGAAGGCGTGCTGGAGATCACCGAACTCGGCGAAGCCTTCCAGCAGTACGGCCGCGAGCTGCTCAGAGGCTATCTGATGTCCGGCGGCCAGCCCGAATCGGAGCAGGATCTGCGGGTACAGAACGCCAGGCTCCGCGCCGCGCTGCAACAGCATGAGCAAGCCCAGGACGAGCATATCGAGCACATGCTGCGCTCACGCACCCAGCAGAACCTGATCGTCCGGCTGGCTCGGCATCGCTACGGCTCCGCCAACCCACAGCAGGAGGCCGCGCAGCTGATCACCCAGGCGGCCTGCGAGGTCTACGAGCTGGGCCGTGCCACGATCTGGCATCTGAACGGCACGTGCCTGGAGCCGGTGGCGTGCTACCGACTCGACGGAGACCATTACGAAACGCCACCCGCGCTGGAGCTCTCGCCCTATCCGCGCTATCTGCAGGCGCTGCAGAGCGGCCGCGCCATAGATGCCCAGGATGTTGGCCAGGATCACCGCACCTGTGAACTGGACGAATGCGTCTATCGCCCGCAAGCCATTCGCTCGATTCTGGATGCCAGCATACGGGTCGGTGGTGAAGTGATCGGCGTGCTCAGCCTGCAGCACAGCGGCAAGCCACGGGCCTGGCATGCCGACGAAATCGCCTTCGCCGGTGAACTGGCCGATCAGTACGCGCAGGTACTGGCCAACCAGCAGCGCCTGAGTGCCACCCACATGCTCGGCCTGTTCCAGCGCGCAGTGGAGCAGAGCGCCAGCGCCTTCATCCTGGTGGACCGGGACGGTCGCGTGGAGTACGTGAACCCTGCCTTCACCGCCATCAGCCAATTCTCCGAGTCCGAAGTGCGCGGTCAGCGCCTGGCCGATCTCAAGGCTCTGGAAAACCTCGGAGAGCTGCTGTTCGACACCTCGTCGGTACTCGCCCACAGCAACAGCTGGCAGGGCGAGTTTCGCTCAAGGCGCAAGAATCTGGAGCCCTACTGGGGGCAGCTGTCGATCTCGAAGGTCTTCAACGACGACGGCATGCTCACCCACTACATCGGCATCTACGAGGACATCACCCGCAGCAAGCTGGCCCATCAGCACATCGAGCGCCTGGCCTACACCGACAACCTGACCAACCTGGGCAATCGTCCTTTCTTCATCCGCAGTATCGAGGAGCGCTTCGCCGCAGGCGCCGAGCCGAGGCTCTGCCTGCTGCTGGTGGACATCGACAACTTCAAGCGAATCAATGACAGCCTTGGCCACCAGACCGGCGACAAGCTGCTTACCAGCCTCGCACGCCGGCTGCGCAACGGCCTCAGCCAGCAGAGCGTGCTGGCACGTTTCGCCAGCAACGAGTTCGCCCTGCTGTTCGATGACAAGGGCCTGGAGGAAGGCATAAGGCTGGCGGATCAGGTGCTGCGCATCCTCGACAAGCCACTGTTCGTCGACAAGCAGCTGATCAGCGTCAGCGGCTCGCTGGGACTGGCCTGCTCACCGCAACACGGGCGCGACCCGGAAACCCTGATGAAGCATGCCGGGCAGGCGCTGCACAAGGCCAAGGCGAACGGCAAGAACCAGGTGCAGATATTCACCGAAGCCCTGCATGCCGAGGCCAACTACAAGCTCTTCGTCGAGAACAATCTTCGCCGCGCGCTGCTGCAGAACGAGTTGGAGGTGTTCTATCAGCCCAAGCTGTGCCTGCACACCGGTCGGCTGCAGGGGCTGGAGGCGCTGCTGCGCTGGAACCACCCGGAAAAAGGCATGATCCGGCCGGACCAGTTCATCAGCGTCGCGGAAGAGACCGGGTTGATCATTCCGATCGGCAAATGGGTCGTTCGCGAAGCCTGCCGCATGGGCGTTACGCTGTCGGAACTGGGTCTGGGCAAACCCCAGATCGCCATCAACCTGTCACCCAAGCAGTTCTCCGACCCGGACCTGCTGAGCTCCATCGCGGCAATTTTGCTGGAGGAAAAGCTCCCCGCCGGGCAACTGGAACTGGAGCTGACCGAGAGCCTGCTGCTCGATGCCACCGAGGAAACCCGTCAACAGCTGATCGGCCTTAAGGCGCTGGGCCTGACCCTGGCCATGGACGATTTTGGCACCGGTTACTCCTCGCTCAGCTACCTGAAGAAATTCCCCATCGATGTGATCAAGATCGATCGCAGCTTCATCAAGGACATCCCTGACAACCAGGACGACGTGGAAATCACCTCGGCGGTGATCGCCATGGCGCGCAAGCTGCACCTCAAGGTCGTCGCCGAAGGCATCGAAACGCCGGAGCAGCTGAAGTTTCTCCGCCGACATCGTTGCGATATCGGCCAGGGCTATCTGTTCGACAAGCCGATCCCGGGCACCGGACTGACCGATGCCCTGCGCCGCTACCCTCACTGGTGCTGATAAGCGGAAAGCGTGGCGACGCACGGTCGCTGGTGCGCTTTCGCTGCCGGCCTGCCTTTTTGTAGCCTAGGGCTCAGCTACCGTCCCCCGATCGAGGCCCGCATGTCGCTACGCTCGCAGATACTGGTCAACAAACAAGCACTGCCCACGGCAGAACAGGCGCTGCCCGGCCGCTCGACGGCGATGCCGGTCCCGCCGGCGCACCACGTGAACGGCAATCCGCTGCAGCCACCATTCCCGGCCGGCCTGCAACAGGCGGTCTTCGGCATGGGCTGTTTCTGGGGCGCGGAACGTCGCTTCTGGGAACAACCCGGAGTATGGACGACTGCGGTGGGCTACGCCGGAGGGATTACGCCGAACCCGACCTACGACGAAGTGTGCTCCGGACTCACCGGTCACACCGAAGCGGTGCTGGTGGTGTTCGACCCCAAGGTGATCGATTACGAAACCTTGCTGCGCATCTTCTGGGAGGCACACAACCCGACCCAGGGCATGCGTCAGGGCAACGATGTGGGCAGTCAGTACCGGTCGGCGATCTACTGCATGGACGCGCAGCAGCGCAGCGCGGCCGAAGCCAGTCGGGAGCGCTTTCAGCAGCGCCTGAGCCAGGCGGGCTTTGCGCAGATCACTACCGAAATTGCCGACGCCCCGCCTTTGTACTATGCGGAGGCGTACCACCAGCAGTATCTGGCGAAGAATCCAGGAGGTTATTGCGGACTCGGCGGGACCGGCGTCTGCATGCCGGATTGATGCGGTGCAGTCGAGCTAATGCTGCCCTTCGCCAGGCGCCCCTGCTGCTTGGCAAACGGCGGACTGGGCAGAAAAGAAAAACCCCGCCGAAGCGGGGCTCTGCAGACTGAATCCTGACATCCTTGATCGCGCGCCGTCCTGGCACCGCTCCCTGTGTGGTCCGTGTTGTTTGATCGCGCTTCCTGCGCCACATTCCTGATGCGGAAGATTACTGCCAGGCCTTGTGAGCCAGTAGTAGCCATTTTACATCACGCTTTGTAAGCCTTTTCCTACACCGCGTCATCCATGATGCAGGACTGTAAGTCCAGGCTTACATTGCGCGAGTTTTATGACCTGAGGCCCGGCTTAATCGTTCCGCGTCATGGCCAAATAATTTCATATTGCCTTTAGATTAAGCCGGCTCGACCTCAAAACTGCGCGGCATCCAGCAGGTAGAGCGACTCGCTGCCGGCCTTGACTGACGCCGTCAGCGAGTGGATACGCGGCAACAGCCGGGCAAAGTAGAAACGCGCCGTGCCCAGCTTGCTCTGATAGAACTCGCCCT
Source organism: Stutzerimonas sp. Brlt_14 (assembly GCF_051948915.1). Classification (NCBI taxonomy): domain Bacteria; kingdom Pseudomonadati; phylum Pseudomonadota; class Gammaproteobacteria; order Pseudomonadales; family Pseudomonadaceae; genus Stutzerimonas; species Stutzerimonas sp. Brlt_14. The sequence goes on along the minus strand of NZ_JAYJLM010000004.1, from coordinate 3,177 downwards.
CGCCCTGCTTCGCCAGTGCCACCGCTGCCATGCGCGCCCACATGTAGGCGTACGCGGTGTAGCCGAACACGTGCAGGTACTCGACCGAAGCGGCGCCGATCTCGTTCGGATTGGCCTTGGCCTGATCGATCACCCAGGCGGTCAGCTCGTCCAGATTGTCCAGCGCAGCCTTGAGGGGCTCGGTGAACTCGCGCAGATCCGCACCGGCACTGGCGACGAATGCGCGGATCTCATCGACGAACGCCTGATACATGGTGCCGCCGCTGCCGACAATCTTGCGTCCGACCAGGTCCAGCGCCTGGATGCCGTTGGTGCCTTCGTAGATCTGGGTAATACGGCAATCGCGCACCAGCTGCTCCTGGCCCCATTCGCGAATGAAGCCGTGGCCGCCGAACACCTGCTGACCGTGCACAGTGGTTTCCAATCCCATGTCGGTGAGGAAGGCCTTGGCCACCGGCGTCAGCAGCGCAACCTGCGCCTCGGCCAGCTGCCGTGCCGCTTCGTCGTCGCTGAACTTGGCGATATCGAGCTGCAGCGCGACGTAGCTGGAAAACGCACGCCCACCTTCGTTCAAGGCCTTCATGGTCAGCAGCATGCGCCGCACATCGGGATGCACGATGATAGGATCGGCGGCCTTGTCCTGCGCCACCGGGCCAGTCGGGGCACGGCTCTGGATGCGCTCGCGAGCGTACTCAATGGCGCTCTGGTAGGAACGCTCGCCAGTGGCCAAGCCTTGGATACCGACGCCCAGACGCTCGTAGTTCATCATGGTGAACATCGCCGCCAGACCCTTGTTGGGTTCGCCGACCATCCAGCCGGTAGCGCCATCGAAGTTCATCACGCAAGTCGCGGACGCCTGGATACCCATCTTGTGTTCGATCGATCCACAGGACAGCGAGTTGCGCTCGCCCAGCGAGCCGTCGTCGTTGACCAGAATCTTGGGCACCAGGAACAGGGAGATACCGCGCGAACCGGCCGGCGCATCCGGCAGCTTGGCCAGTACCAGATGGATGATGTTGTCGGTCAGGTCGTGCTCGCCGCCCGTGATGAAGATCTTGGTGCCGCTGACCTTGTAGGAGCCATCGGCCTGCGGCTCGGCCTTGGTGCGGATGATGCCAAGGTCGGTACCGGCATGCGGTTCGGTCAGGCACATGGAACCGGACCAGACGCCGGCGTACATGTTCGGCAGGTACTTCTGCTTAAGCTCTTCGCTGGCATGGGCGTAGATCGACAAGCAGGCGCCGGACGTCAGCATCGGATACAGACCGAACGCCAGGCTGGCGGAGTTCATCATCTCCTCCACCTGCGCCGAGATGACCTTGGGCATGCCCATGCCACCGAATGCCGGGTCACCACCGACACCCACCCAGCCACCTTCGGCGTACAGCTGATAGGCCTCGCGATAGCCGGCCGGTGTCGACACCGCACCGCCGTCCCAGCGGCAACCCTCTTCGTCACCACTGCGATTGAGCGGGGCGATGCTGTTGGCGGTGATCTTGCCGGCCTCTTCGAGGATCGCGTCGGCGGTTTCCGCGTCGACCACCTCGGCCAGGGCTGGCAGCGCCTGCCAGAGCTTCGGCGCATCGAAGACTTCATTCAGGACAAAACGCATGTCGCGCAGCGGCGCTTGGTAGTCAGCCATGGCAAGGTTCCTCGCAAGACACTGGGTTGCAGCCACTGTGGGCCGTTTCCAGCGAGTCTAACCGAACAACCAGGACAGGATTAAGCGTCTTTTTATGACCAGATAGTTTTGAGCGGTCATAAGCGAACCGCTACAGCCCTAACGCGAATGGCCGGCCATACGCACTGCGCCGCGCCCGCTGCCATGCACCCGAACGCAATTGCGTCCGGCCTTCTTGGCGCCATACAGCGCCTGATCGGCCGCCTTGATGACTTCCTCCGGGCTGCGTTGGTCGCCCTGCCGCTCGGCCACCCCGATACTGATGGTCACCGACACCTGCGCTGTCGATGAATGACCACGCGCCATACGTCCCTGGCGGTCATCCTTGGGTCGCTTGCTGGCGTCACGCAGTTGCAGGGCGTACCCCTCAATCGCTTGGCGGACAGCCTCCAGGTGCGGCAGACACTGCTCGACGCTACGCCCCGGAAACACCAGAGTGAACTCCTCGCCACCGTAGCGATAGGCGCGCCCGCCACCACCGACCTTGCGTAGGCGGCTGGCCACCATTTTCAGCACCTGGTCGCCGACATCATGGCCATGGGTATCGTTGAAACTCTTGAAATGATCCACGTCCGCCATGGCCAGCACGTACTGCCGGCCGAGGCGCTGCAGTCGCTCGTTCAGCGCACGCCGCCCCGGCAGACCGGTCAGCTCGTCGCGAAAGGCCATGAGATAGGCTTCGTGAGCGATGGCCACGACCAGCATGAGCAACACGTGGCTGCTGAGGATGTTCAGCGCAGCGATGCGACTGAAAGTCTGAGGCAGCATCAGCAGCAAGGCGATCAGCGCGACGATCTGCGCCGCATGTGAAGGCCTGGGCTGCCGCAGGTACTGCACCACCAGCAACGCCAGCGCAACGATGAAAACGGGATAGGCCAGCTGGATGAGCGGCAGCCAATTGGCCTGCAGCGATGGCCAGCGGATCACCACCAGCCAGGCGTGCAGCGCCTCCGGAAATCGCTTCGCCAACGCGACCGCAACGACGCCCAGGGCAAACAGCACCGCCGCCCGGGCCAGACCATCCTGTGCCAGGTGGCTGCGCTCTCGCCACAGGCCATACAAGCCATATAAAAGCGGTAGCAACAGACTGCACAGATGGAACGTCAGCGCCGCGTCGTCCAGCAATCTGCCATGGGCCCGGTAATAGTCGGCGTGAGTGTCGAGCAGGAAATAGGCGATATAGACGCACAGCAGCAGGAATAGCTCGCGAATGCGGCCGTACATCGCGCACAGCGCCCCACCGAGCAGCAACAGTACCGTCGGTAGCACCTTGTACAGCGAAGTGAAGAACTCGTTCAGCACGACCTGGCGTGCGATCGCCTCGCCGCCAAGCAGCAATGCCAGCGGTGCAAGGAAGTGGCTGAAGCGAGGCGAATAGGGGCGCGACACGAGAATACCGGCGCAGCGAGAAAAGCTGGCATTTTGCCTTAACGGTTACGGATGTGCAGCCAAAAGGTCGAAAAGCACAGTTGTCTTGCAGACCGGCCGAAATCGGC